>NZ_JBWKUZ010000005.1:126416-323759 GCF_059421435.1 Janthinobacterium sp. GW821-FHT03A03
CTGTAGCTCAGCTGGATAGAGTACTTGGCTACGAACCAAGGGGTCGTGGGTTCAATTCCTGCCAGCCGCACCAGAATATCGGGGATCAGATTGTAAAATCTGGTCCCCTTTTTCGTTTCTGGCGCGGCTTTACGCCGCGCCGTTGGCGGCACGCCGGTACTGCTGGCGAAACGCGCGCGGCGTCATCTGCCTGGCGGCGCGGAACTGGCGGTTGAAATGCGCGAGGTTGCGGTAGCCCGCCTCCTGCGCGATGACGGCGATGGCGTGATTGCTCTCGATCAGCTGTTGGCAGGCGCGGCCGATGCGCAGCCGCGCCAGGTACTCGCCCGGCGTGCAATGCGCGTGGCGCTTGAAACGGCGGTGAAACGCGCCCAGCGACAGGGCCGCCTTCTGTGCCAGGGTGTCCAGTGCGATTTCTTCGCGGAAATGCGCGTGCATGAAGTCCAGCACGCCGGCCATGCGCTGGTGCTGCCCATCGGGCAGCGGCGCCTGCGCCGTCGAGGCCAGCGGCCGCGCGCCCGCATCGCCCGCCAGGTCCAGCAGCACGTCGAGCAGCAGCGGCAAGCGCTGCGGCACGGGCAGGGCGTTCAATTGCAGCAGTCTGGCTGCGCTGCGCGCGCTCGTGTCCGTTGAAAAATGCAGGGCAGGGCCGGCGCGGGCCGCCAGTTGCCGCAGACCGTGCAATTCGGGAAAGCAGGCCGCCAGCCGCTCCAGCCACTCCAATGAAAACCACACGACGACGGCCAGCATCGGTTGCGCGCCGTCGATGCGCTCGCTGGCCGACCAGGTGTGCGGCAAATTCGGCCCCAGCAGCACCAGGTCGCCCGGTTCGAAGTCGCCCAGGTGGTCGCCGATGTAGCGCTGCCCCCGCGCATTGACCGTCAGGGTCAGCTCGAACTGCGGGTGGTAATGCCAGAGGAAGGGAATGGCGTCGAGTTCGCGCCACAGCAAGCCCCAGGAGTGGCCTGCCGGTATCGTGACTTGTTCGAATAAAGGCGTCATTGTGACGTTTGAAGCGTATGAATAGTCAGGATAGTATCAGTATCGGCCGCCCGGCGCGCATTTTACGGTGCCGCGCCAGCGCACAATCTGTCTCACACCAACCCAGGAGACAGCGATGCAGAACCCATATCAATACGGCGAAGACCGTCCCGGCAACCCGTCCGTGGCGTACACGGAACAGACGCAGTTGCGCGACATCCAAAAGCAGCTGCCCCTGCGCGTGCTGTCCGACAGCGACTTTTTGCACTGGCAAACCTACGGCTACGTCATCGTCAAGGATGCCGTGTCGCCCGACCAGGTGCGGCGCACAACAGATTTCCTGTGGGAATTCCAGGGACTCGACCAGCACGATCCCTCCACCTGGAACCGGGAGCAGTTGCGCGACCACGCGATGAAGGAACTCAACGGCTCCGGCATGGTCGAGGCTTATCACCACCAGACCCTGTGGGATAACCGCCAGACCCCGCGCGTGGTCGACGCCTTCGTCGACATCTGGGACCGCCAGGATCTGTGGGTAACGATCGACCGCGCCAACCTGAACACGCCGAACCATGGCAAGCGCAAGTTTGGCGGCTTCATCCACTGGGATGCCGATACCACGCTCGACCCGCTGCCCGTCAACGTGCAGGGCGTGCTGGCCCTGTCCGACACCTCGCCCGAGAGCGGCGGTTTCCAGTGCTATCCGGAGCTGTTCAATAATTTATTGAGCTGGCGCAAGACGGTGCCGCAAGACCGCAATCCCTGGCAGCCGGACCTGGCGACGGTGCCCTACCCGATGGAATTCATCGCCATGAAGACGGGAGAACTGTTGATCTTCAACAGCCTGCTGGCGCACGGCATCCGCCCGAACACGTCCACGGACCAGGTGCGCCTGGCGCAATATATTTCCTTTACGCCAGCGCAGGAAGACAATCAAAGTCTGCGCGACTGGAGGGTGCAAAGCTGGCGCGAGCGCAGCGCGCCGCAGGGCTACGCCTTTCCCGGCGACCCCGAGGAAAAGGAAAAGCTGCGCTACCCGCAGGCGCGCTTGAGCACGCTGGGCGAGCGGATCCTCGGCGCGCGCGACTGGTAAGCCACGCGGTAAGCCACGCTCTGTCCGTCAGGCTTGCCTGCCGGATAGACAATTGCCGGCAAATGCACGATCATGGCCTGACTTGCCATCGACCGAGGAAACGCATGAGTATCATCACCTGCATCGAAGACTTGCGCGTGCTGGCCCAGAAACGGGTGCCGCGCATGTTTTACGACTACGCCGATTCCGGCTCCTGGACGGAATCGACGTACCGAGCCAACAACAGCGATTTCGCCAAGATCAAGTTCCGCCAACGCGTGGCCGTCAACCTGGAAAACCGCAGCCTGGCCTCGACCATGGTGGGACAGCACGTCTCGATGCCGGTGGCCCTGTCGCCCACGGGCTTGACGGGCATGCAGCATGCGGATGGCGAAATCCTCGCGGCCCAGGCGGCCGAGCGCTTCGGCGTGCCGTTCACGCTGTCGACCATGAGCATCTGCTCGATCGAGGACGTGGCGGCGAACACGACAAAACCGTTCTGGTTCCAGCTGTACGTGATGAAAGACCGCGAATTCATCAACCGCCTGATCGACCGCGCCAAGGCGGCAAAATGCGGCGCGCTCGTGCTGACCCTGGACTTGCAGGTGCTGGGCCAGCGCCACAAGGACTTGCGCAACGGCCTGTCCGCGCCGCCCAAGCTCACCATCCCGAACATCCTCAACATGGCCACCAAGCCGCGCTGGGTGGCGGGCATGCTGGGCACGCAACGCCGCGGTTTCGGCAACATCGTCGGCCACGCCACGTCCGTGTCCGACATGTCGTCGCTGTCGGCCTGGACGCAGCAGCAGTTCGACCTGAGCCTGTCGTGGGCGGACGTGGAATGGATCAAGCAGCGCTGGGGCGGCAAACTGATCATCAAGGGCATCATGGACCCGGAAGACGCGCGCCTGGCCGTGGAAAGCGGCGCCGACGCGCTGATCGTCTCGAACCACGGCGGGCGCCAGCTCGACGGCGCGCAATCGTCGATCGAAGCCTTGCCCGCCATCGTCGACGCCGTCGGCAGCCAGATCGAGGTGCACATGGACGGCGGCATCCGCTCGGGCCAGGACGTAATCAAGGCCGTGGCGCTTGGAGCAAGGGGCGTCTACATCGGCCGCCCGTTCCTGTATGGCCTGGGCGCCATGGGCGGGCCGGGCGTCACCAAATGCCTGGACATCATCCGCAACGAACTCGATTTGACGATGGCGTTTTGCGGCTTGCGCGACCTGCAGCAGGTGGACAAGAAAATCCTGCTGCCGGGCACGTTCTAAGCCGTCACGCGCACGATGTGAAAACCTTCCGCTGTGGCGGGCGGCACGAAGTGGCGCGTGATGGCGTCAAAATCGGCGTCGCTGGTGGAAAACGGGTGCAAGCCGCTGGCATTGCGCTGGCGCAAGCGCGCCTTGCATTCCTCATCCGGCACGTCCAGGTAGTGCAGCATGTGCGGCACGCCTGCCTGCCGGAACAGTTCGCGCATCCAGGCGCGGCTGGCGGGTGTATTTGCAGGGAAATCGAGCACGACGGACACGCCCGCCCGCAGCATCTGCAGGGCCAGAGGCGCGACGGCCGCGCGCAGCCGCGCCGCGCAGGCGACATAGTCGGCCAGGCTGGCGATCTGGCCCGGATACAGCTGCGCCAGCAGGCTGTCTTCGCTGATGCGCACGGTATGTGGCGCTTGCGCAAGCTGGCTGGTCAAGGTGGATTTGCCCGAGGCAATCTTGCCGCACACGAGGTGCAGGGTGGGGGTAACCGGGGTGCTGGAAGTGGTGTGCATGGTCGCTCGCTGAAGTGAAAAATAAAACCTGCGAGACGTCTTGATTGTTTGCTGCAGATCAAAGCCGCCTTGCAGGCGGCTTGGTCAATGTCATTCCTGTCCAGCCACCATGTGTGAAATGGCGGCAATAATCGATGGCAGGGGCGGGAATGGCGATGGCATGGGCTAACGATGCCATGCGATGGATGGCACTGTCAATACTTGGTCTTTACTCGAACAATTGCCGGTACTGCGCATACGGTTCCATGCCCATGCTGGCGCGGCGCTGCTCCAGCCGCTGCGGATCGTCGATGGGGACGGGGACCGTCTTGCCGGTGCTATCCGTGCGGAACTGGCTGCCGTACAGCTGCGGCAGCTTGTCATTGCTCAAGTCGCGGTCGATCGCCAGGGCCAGCTTCGAGGGCGTGATTTCCCCCCTTGCCGCTGCCGCGCGCATCAGCGGCAGGCTGGTCTTGAGGAAGGCACTGGAACCATGCTGGGCGATCAGCCAGGCGCTGCCCGCCGCCTTGTAGCCGACCATCGTTTGCGTGGGCCAGCCCTTGCTGGCGATGATTTGCCGCAAGCGTTGCTCGCGCGCCTTATCCGTGGCCAGCATGCGCTGGCGCGTGGCCAGGTCCGGCCCCGTAGGCGGGAATCCCGCGCGCAGGGCCTGGTCTTCCTGTTCCATGGTCCGCAATTCGGCTGCCAGCGCCGCTTCGGGCACTGCCGCCGGATACAGCAGGAAGTCCAGCGCGCCCGCCGTGGCCGCGTTGAAGATGAGCTTGGGTTCCGCTTCCCAGCCGGGCGATTGCAGCAGCAGCGCCAGGGTGGCGCCTTCCGGTACATCAATGCGGTAGCGGCCATTTTCGACCGTGCCATGTATCTGCGGCTCGCCGTGCATGCGCTCGGCAACGATGCTGATGGCTTGCGGCAGCGGCGTTCCATTGCTGCGGATAATGCCGCTCAGCTCAAAGGCGCCCGCATGGACGCTCCAGCACAGCACGATGGCGCAGATCAGGCGTGGCATGGGCATCCGTTCATGCATGGTGGATGTCGAGTTTGCTCCACGCATCTTGGAACGCGGCGTCATCGAGCGGCCGTGCATGCGGGTCGTCCTGCCGGAACAGGCCGCCGATCAGCATGTCCTGGATGGCGCCCGTGAAACCGCCATACGACGAGGCGCGGCCCCACTGGCGCCGCGTGTGGGCGAAGACGACGGCGTCTTGCTGCGCGGCCAGTTGCGCCAGCGCTTGCCGCAAGGTGGCGGCCGCTTCCGGGCCCATGTCCGTGGCGATGGCGCACACCAGGCGCTGGCTGAACTGCAAGGGCTTGCCTGCCAGTCCCAGCAGCGATTCGTTGGCCAGGGCGAGGAACAGGTCGGGCGCCTGGTCGTCCTTTTCGCAGACGGTCCAGGTGGGCGCCCACGCTTCCAGGCTCATGAAGCGCGCTTGCGTCGTGGCCGGCGTGTGCGTCCACTTGGCGTGCGATTTGGCGTCCCAGCCCAGGCGGCCAAAGGGAATCGACTTGCCCTTGGGATTGTATTGATGGCTGCGCACGCCGGCCTTGCCCCTCGCGCTCGCCTGCGCCACGAGGCCGTCGAGGCTGGCGGCAAACGGCGTCCATTGCGCCGCATCCCATAGCGGTATGGCATCGGGCGCGGCCAGCAGCAGGAATACCTCGTAATCACGGAAAAAAAACGCCATGCGCAGTCCTTATAGTTGCAGTTGAGAGATGACCGGCCGCTGGCTGGGGCGCAGCAGGTAGACGCCGTACAGGCACAGGGGCAGCACGGCCAGCAGCGCGACGTACGGCAGGATCGATGCGCCGTCTTCGGCCGGGTGCGGCAAGGTGGCCGTCACCAGCGCGTAATCCCACAGTCCATGCACGAGGACCATGGGCCAGATGGAGCGGGTGCGCAGGCGGATGGCCGCATAGCCGACGCCCTGCAGGGTGGCGGCCACGGCTTGCCACAGGGCGCCGCTGACGTCGCCCGTGGCCAGGCCGTTGGCCGTATGGGCCAGGCCGAACAGCGCCGAGGACATCAGCACGGCGGGCCAGACGGCGTAGCGGTCCAGCATTCCCTGCAGCAAGATGGCGCGGAACATCAGCTCTTCCGAGACGGCCACCAGCGCAGCGTTGCACGCGACGATCAGCAGCACGCGCGGCTGCGGCCAGCCGCCGGCCCAGGCCAGCAACAGCATCAGCAGCGCATACAGCAGGGGCGGCCAGACCAGCCACGTGCTTTTCCACGGTTGCGGTGCGCACAGGCCCGCTTCGCGGCGCTGGCTGGATGCCAGCAGCAGCGCCAGCGCGAACAGGGCGGCCAGCGCCCACGACAGGCCGATACGGCCGGTGACGGCTGCGCCCGGCAATGCGTAGCCGGACGATTCCAGCCAGCGGCCGCCCAGGCTCAGGGCCAGCCAGACGGCCAGTGCGCCGAGGGCAAGCGGCATGGTGAGGCGGATTCTGGGGAGGGATAAGGTCGGCATCGGTGTTTGCTGCTACTGCGTGCTTGGACGAATCGCGAAGTTGCATCAATGATATGGTGGAAACATTGCCATACTACATGAAAATCTGCGTCACAAAATTGCCACATCGTTATAGTTGCATGAAATAATAAGCATTCGTTCACTGCCGCCAGACTGGAGCGCCATGACTTACAGCAAGACCATCACCACTGAACGCCTGATCCTGCGCAAGCCGCAACCCTCGGATGAGTCGGCCCAGTTCGCCATGCATGCCGACCCCGAAGTGATGCGCTATTTCAGCGAACCGCCGTGGGAAGATATCAGCCGCGCCACGCGCCAGATCGCCGAGGACAGCGCCGCTTTCGAGAAAGAGGAATTCTTCCGCTTTGCCGTCGAGCTGAAGGCGACGGGCGAATACCTGGGCAGCTGCAGCCTGTTTTCCGAGCACCGCCAGAACCGCCGCGCCGAGATCGGCTACGCACTGGGCCGCCCGTACTGGGGCAACGGTTATATGCACGAAGCGCTGTCCGCGCTGATCGAATTCGCCTTCGTCGAGCGCGACCTGAACCGCCTGGAAGCCGATATCGACCCGCTCAACGCCGGCTCGGCCAGCGCCCTCGAGCGCCAGGGTTTTAATAAGGAAGGCTTTTTGCCGGAGCGCTGGATCGTCGGCGGCCAGGTCAGCGATTCGGCACTGTACGGCTTGCTGCGGCGCGAGTGGGAAGCGCGGCGCAAGGGCGGTGCGTGAGCGGGCAAGACATCGACGCCGTCCAGCGCTGGCTGGGCCATGCCTTGCCGGCGCATTACCTGAGCTTTATCAAGGACTGGCAGGAAGGCCTGCGCGGCGAACAGGTGCTGCTGTATGGCCTGGAAAGCTTGCGGGAGCGCAACGAAACCTATGATGTGCAGCAATGTTGCCCTGGCTACATGACCATCGGCGACGACAGCGGCGCACGCGCCGTCATGCTGGCCCTCGATGGCGGCGACCGCGCCGTGTACCTGGCGGGCCACGGCTCGATGCGGCGCGACGATTTTGAGCGGGCCGCCGATGATTTCCATGCCTGGCTGGCCGCCGATTGCCCCGTCGATTGACTATTCCAGGAGCAAACGATGAAACCGGCTGACTTGCCCTGTTCCACTCACCCCCTGGTGACCTTGCGCCCCCTGGAACGCAGCGATGCGCCCGCCTGGTATGCCTGCCTGGCCGACCCTGTCGTCATCAAACACACGAGCTGGGACTTGCGCAGCATCGACGACCTGCAAGCCAATTTCGATGACTACGCATCGGCAGACGCGTCTTCGCCCATGCGCCTGGCCGTGGTGCTGCGCGAGGGCGGCCAGCTGGTGGGCACCATCGGCTTGAATGCGATTTCCCCGCAGCACCGCACGGCGGAGATCGCCTACGAGCTGTCGCCCGCCGTGTGGGGGCAGGGCGTGGCCACGACCATCGTGGACGCCGTCGTGGACTGGGGCTTCCGGCGCCTGGACTTGCTGCGCATCCAGGCGACCGTGCTGGAAAGCAATGAGCGTTCGCTGCGCGTGCTCGAACGCTGCGCTTTCGAGCGGGAAGGCTATCTGCGTTGCTACCGGCAAATTCGCGGAAAATCGGGCAACTTCTGGCTGTATGCGCGCCTTGCCGGCGTGCCATGAGCAAAGCGTCCCTGAGTATCCTGCTGGTGGAAGACCACCTGGCCATCGCGCGCCAGGTGCTCGATTTCCTCGACGGCTTGCGCTGGCAGACGGACCATGCGGGCACGGGCGCGCTGGCCGTGCAATTGGCCACGCGCAACGCCTATGACGTGGTGTTGCTGGACCTGAACCTGCCCGACATCGATGGCTTGCAAGTGTGCCGCGCCATCAAGGCGGCCGCGCCCAGCAATGTGCCGGTTCTGATGCTGACGGCGCGCGACTCTTACGAAGACAAGGCGCGCGGCTTTCGCGACGGCGCCGACGATTATTTGACCAAGCCCTTCGACTTGCGCGAGGTGGCCTTGCGCTGCGAAGCGCTGGCGCGCCGGCGGCAGCTGCACGTGCGCCAGGAAATGCGCGTGGGGCCATTCACCTTGCAGACGCGCGCAGGACGCGCCATGTACCGTGACGCACCGCTGCCGCTGACACAGACGGGCTTTAAAATCCTGCTGCTGCTATGCCGTGAGCATCCGCACGCCGTATCGCGCTCGGCCCTGCTGCAAGCCCTGTGGGGCAGCCAGCCGCCCGACAGCGACGCCCTCAAATCGCATATCTACGCGCTGCGCAAGCAGCTGGAACAGCTTGGCGCGGCGGGCGTGCTGGTGACCATACCGCAGCTGGGCTACCGCCTGGCCTTCGACGGGGCGGCCAGCGATGGCTAAGTCGATCCGGCAGCGCCTGTTCGCCGCCCTGGCCGGCTTCACCGTCGTGCTGTGCCTGTGCTACACGGGCCTGGCGCTGGTGATCGCCTACGTGACGGAAGACATGCTGGTGCAGCGCCTGCTCGAACGCGAGGCGGTGGCCGTCAGCCAGCGCTTGCGCCAGCACGGTCAGCTGACGCCGTCTGGCAGCGACCTCATCACGGTTTATGGCCGCTACCTTGACTTGCCGCAAGCGGTGCGCAGACAAATGCCAGCATCGGCCCCGCGCGCGGAAATATTTACCGATACGGGCCAGCATTATCACGTGCTGGCGCTGGACCTCGCTGCTGCCGGCCAGCCGCGGCGCGCCTATCTGCTGGCCGACGTGGCGCCCGTGCTGGTGGTGCAGCGCCTGGTGCGGGAAGTGGGCGGTGTCGTGCTGGGCGTGGCGCTGGCGCTGGTCGCCCTGGCCCTGCTGCTGGCGTACTGGCTGGCGCGCCGCCTCGTGCGGCCCTTGCAGCGATTGGCGCGGGAAGCCCGCCAGCTGGCGCCCGGCGGCGCCGTGCACTTCAGCGGGCGCGACCGTCCCGACGAGATCGGTTTCCTGGCGCGCCGCCTGGAAAGCACGTTTGCCGAACTGCAGGCAGTGTTGCGGCGGGAACAGGCATTCGCGCGCGACGTCAGCCACGAACTGCGCACGCCGCTGACCTTGATGCACAACAGCCTGGCGCTGGCCGGCGCGCTGCCCCTGGCGGCAGACGGGCAGGCGCAGCTGCGCCAGGGCGTCGACGACATGCGCGCCACCATCGACGTGCTGTTCGCGCTGGCACGGGCCGAGCAACTGCCAGGCGAGGTGGTCGAGTTGCGCGGCTGCCTGGAGCAATGCCTGCTGCGCCTGCTCGACGAACATCGTTGGGATGCCAGCCTGCTGGCGCTGGACTTGCCCGAGCGGCTGGCGGTGATCGGCAACCCGCAGCTGACGATGTTGCTTATCAATAACTGTCTGGCGAATGCCCTGTTCCATGGCGGCCCCGCTTGCCGCATCAGCATTGCGTTTGCGCAAGGCCGCCTGAGCATCGTCAATACGGTGACGGCGGGACAGCCGCGGCGCATCCACGGTTTCGCGCACGGCCAGAACCTGCTGCTGCGCCTGGCAAAAGCCATGCGCTGGGACATTGTTTTCCATCCCGGCGAAGCGCAGTACCGCGTCGACATCCTTCCCCTCCAGAAACAGTAAAAAGCACGGAGATTTCACCGCGATTTCACCGGCGCATGCGTAAGCTGCAAGCTCTTGATCAACGGAGAAAACCGCATGAAATGTCTTATCAGTCTGCTGGTGCTGGCGTGCGCCAGCTTCCCCGCGCTGGCGCAAGTTAGCAGTCTCGTCCACAAAGACGAAAAACGCCGCTACATCGTCTACACGCCCGCCGCCTACGACCAGGCGCCGCGGCAGGCGTTTCCCGTCGTCTTCAATTTCCATGGCGGCGGCATGAGCATGGCGGAACAGATGCTGTACACGCAGATGAACAAGACGGCCGAGCGGCACCGGTTCATCGTCGTCTACCCGCAAGGCATCAGGCAGGACTGGAACGTGGGCTTCGGCATGGATTACCTGGCGGGCACCGATGACGTCGGTTTTACGCAGGCGATGTTGAGCAAGCTCAAGCAGGATTACCGCGTCGACGAGAAACGCGTGTATGCGACGGGCCTGTCGCGCGGCGGCTTCTTTGCCCTGCGCCTGGCGGCCGAGCTGCCGCAGCAGTTCGCCGCCGTCGCCTCGGTGGGGGCGCCCATGCCGGAACCGGTGCGGCAGCATCACATTCAGAAGGACAAGGTCGGCATGCTGCTGATACAGGGTACGGCCGACAAGGTCGTGCTGTTCGAGGGCAAGGCCGCCAGCTACCTGTCGGCCGAAGACACGTTTGCCTACTGGCGCAGGCACAACGGCATCGACGGCGCCGCGCCGCAGCCGCGCCTGATGCCAGGTCCTGCCGGCGACGCCACGCAAGTGACTTGGCTGGAGCAGGGTGCGGGCGGCGCCGGCGTGGCCTTGCTCACCGTCAAGGAGGGCGGCCACACCTGGCCGGGCGCCGACGCTTTTAATATTGGCCTGCCCATCGGCAAGACCACGCGCGCCATCGATGCGAATGAGGTGATGTGGGAATTTTTCAGCAAGCACCGGCGATAACGCTGCGGGGACGCGGGTGCCTGTGGCACACTCTTGTCATCTTGAATCTTGCATGAGGAAATGATGAACAGCCACCCCGTCGCCATCTTTTGCCGTTCGCTGGGCCAGTTGTCGGCCATGCTGGACAAGCTCGACGCGCAACCGCAGCTGCTGGCGGCGCGGCTGCACCCGGACATGCTGCCGTTCGCCCAGCAGGTGCGCGCGGCCGTGAGTTTTTCGCTGCGCGGCTGCTGCCCGCTGGCGGGGCTGGAGGTGGCCGATTTCAGCGGCGCCGCCAGCCTGCAGGAGCAGATCGCGCAGACCATGCGCTACCTCAAGGACATTCCCGCAGAGCGCTTCGACGGGCCGCCAGACCGCATCTGCCGCGACCGCGCCGGCTTTGCCGACATCGCGCTGCCAGCCAATGAATATTTGAATTTGTACATCTTGCCGAATTTTTACTTTCACTTCAGCATGGCGTATGCGATTGCGCGCAGCGCCGGCGCGGCCATCGGCAAGGGCGATTTCGACGGCTATCATGCTTACGCGCCGGGTTTCAGCTTCGAGCATCCCGCCGCGCCGTAGCGCCTACAAGCCCGCTTCCTGCCACGACGCCAACCCCAGCCGCTTCAACAGCCGTCCCGACAGCCCGCAGCTCCAGCAGCTGATCTGGATTTGCCGGTGCCGCCCCTGGTCCGCATGCCAGGCTTGCTCGGCATAATCGAGCAGCGCGTCGCTGAGCGGGGAGGCGTCGGCTGTCGCAGGCAAGCGCGACATCAGTTCGAACACGCCGTGAGGCGTCTCCTTGATCTGCAGCAAACCGGCCAGCAGCGCGCGCAGCGCGGCGCCGTCGATGTTGGTGCTCGCTTGCGTGAAACGCCGCTGCCAGCACAGGCTGCGTTGCGGCCACAGGGCCAGCAGCGCGGGCGCGTCGGCCGTCCGCAGCTGTCCGACCAGCTCGTCCGCTTCGAGAAACAGGTCGAGGCGGTCGTATTCCTCGTCGTCGCCGCGCAGCAGTTCATCGAGTTCGGTCAGTATGCTCATGCCATCACGTTCACTGGAGCGCCGCGTTCGAACGCTTCGATATTGCCTATCAGGATGTCGGCCAGTTTCTGCATGGCTTCACCGCTGGCCCAGGCCGTGTGCGGGGTGAGGATGAAGTTGGGCAGGCGCAAATTCAACAGCGGATTGTCGGGCGGCGGCGGTTCCTTCGACAGCACGTCGAAGCCGGCGCCGGCGATCACGCCCTGCGTCAATGCCTGGGCCAGCGCCGCTTCATCGACGAGGCCGCCCCGCGCCGTGTTGATCAGCAGGGACGTGGGCTGCATGCGCGCCAGCTCTTGCTCTCCGATGATGTTGCGCGTCTTGTCCGTCAGGGGCAGGTGCAGGCTCAGGACGTCGGAGGTGGCCAGCAGTTCGTCAAAACTCACCTCCTTGACGCCGTCCTCCTGGATCGGGGAGCGGTTGTGGACGATCACCTGCATGCCGAAGGCGCGTCCCAGCTGGGCCACGGACTTGCCCAGCGCGCCGTAGCCGAGCAGGCCCAGGCGGCTGCCGGCCAGGTCGCGGATCGGGTGGCCGAACAGGCAGAAGCGGTCCGACGCCTGCCACAGGCCCGCTTCCACATCAAAGCGGTAGGCGATGAGCTGGCGGCGCAGGGCCAGCATCAGGGCCAGGGTGTGTTCGGGCACGGTGGCGCGCGCGTAGTCGCGGATATTCGCCACGACGATGCCCCGCTCGCGGCAGGCGGCCAGGTCGAGGATGTCCGTGCCCGTGGCGGCCACGGCGATCATCTTCAGGTCGGGCAGTTGCGCCAGCTCGGCCGCGCGCAGCGGCACCTTGTTCGTGATGGCAATGGTGGCGCCTTGCAGGCGGGATACCGTCTGCCCGCTGCCCTTGGTATGTGGATATTCTTCCCAGCTGTGGGCGAAGCCGGGCGGGCGCACGGTGGCGATCAGGCTGTCGCGGTCGAGAAAGACGATGCGGTGCGGGTGCGGCGGTGTGCTTGCTGCGGTCATGGCTGGGCCTCGGTCAGGGCGGCGCGCGCGGGCAGGGCGCTCTTGCCCTTCAGCTGCGTGGCCGGGTGGTTGGTAAACATGTCGGCGACCCATTCGACAAACACGCGCACCTTGGCGGACAGGTGGCGGTTGGGCGGATAGATCACGTGGATGGGCAGCGGGTCGGATTCCCAATCGCCCAGCAATTCCACCATTTTGCCCTGTTCCAGCAGCGGCGCAAGCATGAAATGCGTCATTTGCACGATGCCCAGGCCGGCCAGGCCGGCCGCCGCGTAGGCGTTCGAGTCGTTCAGGGCGATATGACTGGGCATGGACATCTGGATGCGTTCGCCGGCGCGCGTGAAATCCCATTCAAAGGTCTTGCCCGTCTTGGCGGAGAAAAAATTCACGCCCCGGTGCTGCGCCAGGTCGTTCGGGTGCTGCGGCGTGCCGTGGCGCGCCAGGTAGCCGGGCGCGGCGCAGGTAATGAAATGCAGCACGCCGACGCGGCGCGCGATCAGGTTCAAATCGCCCAGTTCGCCGCCGCGCACGGCGCAGTCGACGCCTTCCTCGATCAGGTCGACGGGCCGGTCGCTGCAGCCGAGTTCCAGCGAGATATCGGGGTAGCGGGCGAAGAAGTCGGGCAGGGCGGGGATGATCAGTTCGCTGGCCAGGGCCGTGGGCGCGTCCACGCGCAGCCGTCCGCTGGGGCTCAAGCGCGTGCGCGACAGCGATTCCTCGGCCTCGCGCACGTCCGACAGGATGCGCACGCAGCGTTCGTAGTAGGCGGCGCCGTCGGAAGTGATGCTGACGTGGCGCGTGGTGCGGTTGAGCAACTTGACCGACAGGCTGCTTTCCAGCGACTGGATCAGGGTCGACACGGTGGCTTTCGGCAGCTGCATGTTTTCCGCCGCGCGCGTGAAGCCGCCCGCATCGACGACTTGAATGAAGACTTCCATGGCTTGCAGCTTGTTCACTTGATTTCCTATCACTTTCTGCGCGATTATTCAGAATTCTGAACAATCAATTCGGCATTGCACTCTTTATCAGATTGTAGATCAAGTCTATAGTTGTTGTACTGCAGCATAAATGTGATTGCCGCAGGAAGTTCACAGGAGAAATATCATGGGTCACCGGAATGGAATCTTTGCAGTGCTTGCTCTCGCTATGAGCTCGCTCGCTCTGGCCGCGATGGTATCGACGGATGCTTACTCGCTGGCGGCGCAAAGCGAAGCCAGTGCCTATAGCGCCCTGACCCATGAAGTGGGCGGCGTCGCCCTGTTGTGCCTGAACGACGCGGTGCGCGATGCTGCGGTGCAGCCGGTGGTGGCGCAATGACGTTTGCCGACTACGCGGCCGAACTGGCACCTGGCCAGGCGCTGAAGATACGCGACATCGAGGTGCAGGGCGCGCAGGATGCGCTCGGCGCGCGCGTCTACACGGCCGGCGTGCCGGGCGCCAAGCAGCCGAACCTGATGGTCTTCTTCCATGGCGGCGGTTTTGTGGCCGGCGACCTGGACGATGCGGACGACTTCCTGCGCTGCCTCGTGCTGAGCAACCCCGACCACGTGGTGCTGGCAGCGAACTATACTTTGGCGAAGGTACGGCCATTCCCCGCCGCCGTGGAAGACGCGCATGCCGTGCTGCTGTGGGCAAAAAAGAACAAGTCCAAGCTGGGCTGGACGGGCAAGCAGATGGTGGTGTCGGGCATCGAAGCGGGCGCCAACCTGGCAGCCGTGTGCGCCATGATGTCGCGCGACCGGGGCGGACCGCCCCTCGCGGGCCAGGTGCTGATCATGCCCATGCTCGATCCCGGCCTGTCGACCTGTTCGATGCGCTCCTTGCCGACCTGCCCCGACCAGGCCGAAGTGGCCGACCAGTGCGCCGCCGCCTACCGCGGCTACCTGCCGAATGCCGCTGACCGTACCCATCCGTACGCGTCGCCATTGCAGTCGAGCCGCCTGAAGAACCTGCCGCCGGCCTTGATATTGTCCAGCGAAGACGACCCATTGCGCGACGAGGCTGAACAATACGGCAGCAAATTGATTGCCTGCGGCATCAAGACCACCGTGCGGCGCATGGCTGCCGCGCCGCTGCAGGACGCCAGCGCCCGTAATGAATGCGCCTGCAAGGTGCAGGTATTGAGCGAAATTAGCAGTTTCGTCGCCGGACTCGGGCAGGAACCCGAGTCATGAGGCCGCCATCTGCGGCACCGCAAAAAAACTTACACTAATCAGTTTACTTTTTGAGTTTCGGTTGCTACACTACGCAGTGTAGTTCCCATCCTGTCTGCGTTGTGCGCTCGCACAGCCAGCTTCGTCGTCCCCGTCCGCTTTTAAACAGCGGGCGGCCTGTTTACCTTTGATCGAGCGCCGTCGGGCGCCATGGCACCACCATACGCTGCAGTTTCCACTTTTAGCTGGGTTGCTTCCTGCCGCCCATACCATTAGAAATTTTCATAAAACAGGGAAATAAAATGAAAAACGTTCAACAATTTTCCACTCTGCTGAAGCCCCTGGCTGCCTCGCTTGCGCTGGCAGGCCTCGTGGCCGTGAGCCTGGCCGGCTGCGATACGGCCAACAGCAAGGTGCCCGACGCGCCAGCGGCCGGCGGCCCGCCCATCTCGGCCGCCGCCGTCGTTGAAAAACAGATCACGGAAACGCAGGAATTCTCGGGCCGCCTGGAAGCGATCGAGCGCGTGGAAATCCGCTCGCGGGTCGGCGGCTTCATCACGGCCGTCAACTTCAAGCCGGGCAGCGAAGTCAAAAAGGGCGATGTGCTGTTCGTCATCGATCCGCGCCCCTTCCAGGCTGAAGTGTCGCGCGCCGAAGGCACGGCCGCTTCCGCCCGCGCCAGGGCGGAACTGGCCAAGCTGGAACTGTCGCGCGCTGAAAAGCTGCTGGCCGAAAAAGCCATCGCCCAGCGCGAATTCGATGAAAAGGCCTCGGGCCTGAAAGAGCTGGACGCGAATGTCCGCTCGGCGCAAGCCGCGTATGAAGCGGCCAGGCTGAACCTGTCGTACACGCAGGTGCAGGCGCCGATCAGCGGCCGCGTCAGCAAGGCGGAAATCACCGTCGGCAACCTGATCGACGCCTCCGCCATTTTGACGTCGGTGGTGTCGACGGACCGCATCTACGCCAGCTTCGACGGCGATGAGGATACCTATCTGCGCGTGGCCGGCACGGCGCAAAAGGGCACGCCCGTCACCGTCAAGGTAGGCCTGGCCAACGAAACGGGCTTCCCGCACGAGGGCAAGCTGGAATTCGTCGACAACCAGCTCGACCCGGCCACGGGCAGCGTGCGCATGCGCGCCACCTTCGCCAACGCCGAGCGCCAGCTGGTGCCGGGCCTGTTCGCGCGCATTCAGCTCGATGGCGGCAACGGCCCGCACGCACAAAGCACGGCGCTGCTGATCTCCGACCGCGCCGTCGGCACGGACCAGAGCCGCAAATACGTCTACGTGGTGGGTGCCGACAACAAGGCCGAATACCGTGCCGTCAAGCTGGGCCCGACCTCGGACGGCTTGCGCGTGGTGCGCGAAGGCTTGAAGGCGGGCGAAAAAATCGTCGTCAACGGCTTGCAGCGCGTGCGCCCCGGCGCGCCGGTGACGCCGCAGATGGTGGCGATGGATTTCGACCCGACCGCGCCCGTCGCCCCTGCAAAACCTGAAGCAAAAGACGCCAAGATCGCCGCCAAGGCAGCATCGACTTCCAAGGAATAAACATGAATTTTTCCCGCTTTTTCATCGACAAACCGATCTTCGCGGCGGTGCTGTCGATCGTCATATTCGTGGCCGGGCTGCTGTCGATATTCGGCCTGCCCATCTCCGAATATCCCGACGTCGTGCCGCCATCGGTGGTGGTGCGCGCGCAATACCCGGGCGCCAACCCGAAAGTGATCGCCGAAACCGTGGCCGCGCCGCTCGAAGAGCAGATCAACGGCGTCGAGAACATGCTCTACATGTCCTCGCAAAACACGTCCGACGGCGCGATGATGCTGACCGTGACCTTCAAGATCGGCACCAACGTCGAGCAGGCCGAGACGCAGGTGCAGAACCGCGTGCAGCGCGCCTTGCCGCGCCTGCCCGAGGAAGTGCGCCAGATCGGCGTGACGACCGTCAAGTCCTCGCCCAACCTGACCATGGTGGTGCACCTGGTCTCGCCGAACAAGCGCTATGACGACATGTACCTGCGTAACTACGCGGTGCTGAACGTCAAGGACCAGCTGGCCCGCCTGCCCGGCATGGGCGACATCCAGATCTTCGGCGCCGGCGACTACGCCATGCGCATCTGGCTCGATCCGCAAAAGGTGGCGGCGCGCGGCATGACGGCCAACGACGTCGTCGACGCCATCCGCGAGCAGAACGTGCAGGTGGCCGCTGGCGTGATCGGCGCCTCGCCAGCGAAGAACTCGGACTTCCAGCTGACCGTCAACACCCAGGGCCGCCTGCAGACGCCCGAGGAATTCGGCGCCATCATCGTGCGCACCAATGCCGACGGCGCCGTGACGCACCTCAAGGATGTGGCGCGCGTGGAAATGGGCGCCAACAGCTACTCGCTGCGTTCGCTGCTGAACAATAATCCTGCCGTCGGCATGGGTATTTTTGAAGCGCCGAACGCCAACGCGCTGCAATTGTCTTCCGACGTGCGCGCCAAGATGGACGAGCTGAAAAAAGAATTCCCGCAAGGCGTGGAATACCGGATCGAGTACGACCCCACGCAATTCGTGCGTTCGTCCATCGAAGCCGTGATCCATACCCTGCTGGAGGCGATTGCCCTGGTGGTGCTGGTGGTGATCATCTTCCTGCAAACCTGGCGCGCATCGATCATTCCGCTGCTGGCCGTTCCCGTGTCGATTGTCGGCACCTTTGCCGTGATGCTGGGCTTCGGCTTCTCGATCAACACCCTGTCGCTGTTCGGCCTCGTGCTGGCCATCGGTATCGTCGTCGATGACGCCATCGTGGTGGTGGAAAACGTCGAGCGCAACATCGAGGATGGCTTGTCGCCGCGCGACGCCACCATCCAGGCCATGAAAGAGGTCAGCGGTCCCATCGTCGCCATCGCCCTGGTGCTGTGCGCCGTGTTCGTGCCGATCGCCTTCGTGCCCGGCCTGTCGGGCGAGTTCTACCGCCAGTTCGCGCTGACCATCGCCATTTCGACCGTGATCTCCGCTTTCAGCTCGCTGACCCTGGCGCCGGCCCTGTCGGCCGCACTGCTCAAGCCGCACGATGCGCCGAAGGACGCGCTGACGCGCGGCATGGACAAGGTCTTCGGCCGTTTCTTCACCTGGTTCAACCGCTTCTTCGGCCGCGCCTCGCACCGCTATGAAGCGGGCGTGAAGGGCGTGCTGGGCCGCAAGAGCGCCTCGCTGGGCGTGTATGCGCTGCTCGTCGTTGCCGCCATCTTCACCTTCAAGTCCGTGCCGGCCGGCTTCGTGCCGGCGCAGGACAAGCAATACCTGGTGGGCTTTGCGCAATTGCCCGACGCCGCCTCGCTGGACCGCACGGAAGATGTCGTGCGCCGCATGTCCGACGTCATCAAGTCGGTGCCCGGCGTCGAATCGACCATCGCCTTCCCCGGCCTGTCGATCAACGACTTCACCAATGCGCCGAACGCCGGCATCGTCTTCGCCACCCTGAAGCCGTTCGACGAGCGCTCGACCAAGGAGTTGTCGGGCGGCGCCATCGCGGCCGAGATCAACAAGCGCCTGGGCGGCATCCAGGACGCCTTCATCATGGTCTTCCCGCCGCCGCCCGTCAACGGCCTCGGCACCATCGGCGGCTTCAAGATGATGATCGAAGACCGCGGCAATCTCGGTTACGACGCGCTGTACAACGCCACCCAGGCGCTGGCCGCCAAGGCCTACCAGACGCCGGAACTGGCGGGCGTGTTCTCGGGCTACCAGATCAACGTGCCGCAGCTGTTCGCCGACGTCGACCGCGTGAAGGCCAAGCAGATGGGCGTGCAGCTGCAAACGATCTACCAGACCTTGCAGATCAACCTCGGTTCGCTGTACGTGAATGACTTCAACCAGTTTGGCCGCACCTACCAGGTGCGCGTGCAGGCCGATGCGGCCTTCCGTTCACATGCCCAGGATATCGCGCAGCTCAAAGTCCGTAATGACAAAGGCGAAATGATCCCGCTGTCGTCGTTGATGCGCGTCAAGGATAGTTATGGTCCTGACCGCGTGCAGCGCTACAACGCCTACGCCGCAGCCGATTTCAACGGCGGCGCCGCCCCTGGCGTGTCGAGCGGCCAGGCGCAAGCGGCGCTGGAACGCATCGCCAAGGAAGTGCTGCCGCAGGGGATTTCGTATGAATGGACGGAGCTGACCTACCAGGACATCTTGTCCGGCAATACGATGATCTATGTGTTCCCGCTGTGCGTGCTGCTGGTGTTCCTGGTGCTGGCCGCCCAGTATGAAAGCTGGACCCTGCCGCTGGCCGTGATCCTGATCGTGCCGATGTCGATCCTGTGCGCCTTGTTGGGCGTCAAACTGACCGGCGGCGACAACAACGTGTTTACCCAGATCGCCCTGTTCGTGCTGGTGGGGCTGGCGTCAAAAAATGCCATCCTGATCGTGGAATTCGCCCGCGAACTGGAAGAGCATGGCCGCACCGTCGTGCAAGCGGCGCTGGAAGCGTGCCGTCTGCGTTTGCGTCCGATCCTGATGACGTCGATCGCCTTCATCATGGGCGTGGTGCCCCTGGTGTTCTCGCACGGCGCCGGCTCCGAAATGCGCCATGCGATGGGCGTGGCGGTCTTCGCCGGCATGCTGGGCGTGACCTTCTTCGGCCTGTTCCTGACGCCCGTGTTCTATGTTCTGCTGCGCACCCTGGCGCAGCGTTTTGAGAAAAAACCAGCCGATGCTGCCGCCAAGCCAACTGCTGCGCCAGCATTGAACCTGGAAGGAGATATATATTGAAAACCAATGCAATCATCCGGCGCGCGGCGCCCGTCTTGAGCGCCATGGCCGCTGCCGTGCTGCTGGCGGCGTGCGCGGCGCCCGAGTTCAAGCAGCCGCAGATCGACACGCCGGCGGCGTTCAAGGAAGCGCCAGCGCCCGCCGTGCAGACGGCGGCCGACGGCACGCGCTGGAAGCAGGGCGTGCCGGCGGAGCGCCAGGCGCGCGGCGAGTGGTGGCTGGCCTTCAATGATCCGGCCTTGACTGGCCTGATTAATGAGGCCACGCAGGCGAACGCCAACCTGGCCGTCGCCGCCGCCCGCGTCAAGCAGGCGAGGGCCATTGCCGGCATCGCCGAAGCGGACCGCATCCCGCAAGTGGGCGTCAATGTGGGCGGCCAGCGCAACCGCGCTTCCGCCGTGTCGCTCGGCTTGCCGAACGGCGCGCCGGTGGCGGCGACCAACGTCTACCAGGCCAGCCTGACGGCCAGCTACGAAGTCGATCTGTTCGGCCGGGTGGCGGCCAACGTCAGCGCCTCGCGCAGCGATGCGCTGGCCGTGGAAGCGACTTACCGCTCGGTGCTGCTGTCCTTGCAGGCCGACGTGGCGCAGACCTACTTCCAGCTGCGCGCCACGGACGCCGAACTGGCGACTCTGGAGCAGACGGTGCGCCTGCGCGAGGAAAGCGTGCATGTGAACCAGCGCCGCTATGACCTGGGCGACATCGGCGAATTCGACCTGTCCCGTGCCCGCACGGAGCTGTCGACCGTGCGCGCCGAAGCCATCGGCCTGCAGCGCCAGCGCGCCACCAGCGAGCATGCGCTGGCCGTCCTGCTGGGCAAACCGGCCGCCAGCTTCACGGCGGGCGTCAACCCGCTGCAGGACAGCGGCTTCCTGCCCGTGATCCCGGCCGGCATGCCGTCCTCGCTGCTGGAGCGCCGTCCCGACATCGCGTCGGCGCAGCGCACCATGGAAGCGTCGAATGCGCGCATCGGCGTGGCCAAATCGGCCATGTTCCCGGCCTTGACCCTGAACGCTTCCGGCGGCGGCGCGTCCGATACCTTCTCGGACATCTTCAAGTGGAGCAGCCGCTCCTGGCTGCTGGGCGCCCTGATGTCGATGCCCATCATCGACGGCGGCCGCAACAAGGCTGCCGTGACGCGCAGCGAAGCGCAGCTGGAAGAGTCGGTGGCCACGTATCGCCAGAGCGTGCTGGTGGCCTTCGCCGAGGTGGAAGACAACCTAGCCGGCCTGCGCATCCTGTCGGGCCAGACGCAGCAGATCGACGAAGCCGTCGTCTCGGCGCGCCGTTCGGCCGACCTGGCGCAAAAGCTGTACGACGCGGGCCGTTCCAGCTACCTGGACCTGCTCGACGCGCAGCGCAACCTGGCGGCCATCGAGCGCAACGCCGTGCAACTGCGCGGCAACCGCGCCGTCACCACGGTGGCGCTGATCCGCGCCCTGGGCGGCGGCTGGGGCGAGACGGAGCCGCAGGTCGCGGCCAACTAGTTTCCGGCACCGCGGGCCGGCATTCCCGGCCCGCGGCGAGGAAAACATCGTGAAAACGGCGTCGTGCACGGCACGGCGCCGTTTTTTTGTTTTCAGTCAGTCGAATCCGTTTGCGGACAGGTCGCGTAAATGACTGTGCAAACATGCGCCGCAGGTCATAAGCGATCAGCAGATCATCATGCGCACCTTCGTTCCCGCAGCACTGTTCATCGTTTCCATGCTGGCCGCCGGCGCCCCCTTTGCCGCCATGGCCCCATGGCGGGGGCCTGGAGCATGTAGCGCCAACATCCGTACCTATGATGTGTATCAATCGAATGGCGTGATCAATGTCATGGACACGGTGCTGATGCCGAAACAAATACACGAAAAAGCGGGCGAAAAAAAAGACAGGGGAAACCCTGTCTTTTTGGCTTGCGCGACCTTGATTACTTGGCTGGCGCGGCTGCCGCTGCGGAGGCTGCCGGCGTGGCTGGAACTGCCTTCTCTCCAGTGGCCGCCTTCTTCGCCTTGTGATGCTTGGCTTTCTTGTGCGTCGCTGGCTTGACGGCGGCCGGCGCGGCCGGTGCTTCAGCCTTGGCTGCCGGCGCAACGGCTGCGGCGGAAGCTGCTGGAGCGGCCGGTGCTGCTGGTGCGGCTGGCGTCTGGGCGAAAGCGGCGGTGGCGAACAGGGTGGCGATCAGGGTGGCGATGACTTTTTTCATGATGAAATCCTATCAGGTAATGTGGCGAATGAAACCGGGTGCTGGGGTACTGGATTACTTGGCCGGGGCCGAGGCCGAAACTGGTGCGGCGGCGGTGGCCGATGCCAGTTTTGCGTCAGCCTTGGCCTTGGTCTGCTTGGCTTTATGGTGCGCCTTGGACTTGGTGGCGGCCGCTTCGGTCTTGGCGCTGGCGACGTCCGTTTTCGCGGCGACGACTGCTTTCGCTTCTTTAGCATCGGCCTTGACGACGGCTTGCGCTTCCTTGGCGTCCGCTTTCACGACGGCCTTGGTGTGGGCCGCTTCCACTTTGGCGGGGACCGAGGCTGCTGGCGCTGCTGGCGTCTGGGCAAAGGCAGCGGTAGCGAACAGGCCGGCGATCAGGGTAGCAATTACGTTTTTCATGGTGCAGTCCTCAGTGGTGGTTTGTCTGGTGTGTCTGTTGGTGCCGGGATGATTCCCGTGTCACTGAGCATAAAACGCGCCCCCGGACGCTTGCGTTGACGGTCATTACAAACGCTTACAACTACCGCGTATCCGCCTGCAGGATGTCTTTCGAATGGCGCTGCACGTAGCTTTCGTGGCGAGGGGCGGATTGCCGGTGTCTCGCGTGCGCGCCGTTTTATCGCGTTTCCATGAAGCGGCGGCGCAGAATGCGCCAGGTGGCGCTGCGCCATGCAAAAGGACAGCCGAAGCTGTCCTTGATCTTGCGGGCGAAGTGGCCGCGGGAGCGCAGACCCGGCGGATGCGCTCGCGTGGCCGCTGCCGCGCTTACTTCGCTGGTGCTGGTGCCGCGGGTACCGCTGCTGCCGCTTTCGCTTCATCCGCTTTGACCTTGGCCTTGGCTGCCTTGTGATGGGCCTTGGCCTTGGTGGCTTTCGCATCGGCCTTGGCGCTGGCGACATCGGCTTTCGCGTCGGCGGCGACGGCCGCTTCTTTCGCATCGGCTTTCACGGCGGCCTTGGTTTCCTTGGCGTCAGCCTTGGCCACGGCTTTCGTGTGGGCCGCTTCCGCCTTGGCGGGAACGGAGGCTGCCGGAGCGGCCGGGGGTTGCGCAAAAGCGGCGGTGGCGAACAGGGTGGCGATCAGGGCGGCGATAACTTTTTTCATGATGAAATCCTATCAGGTGGAGTGACGAATGAATTCGGGTACTGGATTACTTGGCTGGAGCCGGAGCCGAGGCCGAAACTGGTGCGGCGGCGGTGGCCGATGCCAGTTTTGCGTCAGCCTTGGCCTTGGTCTGCTTGGCTTTATGGTGCGCCTTGGACTTGGTGGCGGCCGCTTCGGTCTTGGCGCTGGCGACGTCCGTTTTCGCGGCGACGACGGCTTTCGCTTCTTTTGCATCGGCCTTGACGACGGCTTGCGCTTCCTTGGCATCCGCTTTCACGGCGGCCTTGGCGTGGGCCGCTTCCACTTTCGCCGGAACGGAGGCGGCGGGTGTGGCGGGCGTCTGGGCGAAGGCTGCGGTGGCGAACAGGCCGGCGATCAGGGTAACAATTGCTTTTTTCATGGTGCAGTCCTCGGTGGTGGTTTGTCTGGTGTGTCTGTCGGTGCCGGGATGATTCCCGTATCACTGAGCAGAAAACGCGCCCCGCAAGCGTGCCGTTGACCTCGTTTACACTTTCTTACAATCAAGCTTTTTATCTGCCGTTGACGCATGATGCGGGCATGAAAATGCAAAAAGACAGCCGAAGCTGTCTTTTTGTGTGGCGCAAAAAACGCGCTGAGGGGATTACTTGGCTGCTGCTGCGGCCGCTTCAGTCTTCGCTTCGTCAGCCTTGGCCTTGGCTTTTTTCGCTTTGTGATGGGCCTTGGCCTTGGTGGCTTTCGCGTCGGCCTTGGCGCTGGCGACATCGGCTTTCGCGTCGGCGGCGACGGCCGCTTCTTTCGCATCGGCTTTCACGACGGCCTTGGTTTCCTTGGCGTCAGCCTTGGCCACGGCTTTGGTGTGGGCCGCTTCCGCCTTGGCGGGAACGGAGGCTGCCGGAGCGGCCGGGGTTTGCGCAAAAGCGGCGGTGGCGAACAGGGTGGCGAACAGGGCGGCGATAACTTTTTTCATGATGAAATCCTATCAGGTGGAGTGACGAATGAATTCGGGTACTGGATTACTTGGCTGGAGCCGGAGCCGAGGCCGAAACTGGTGCGGCGGCGGTGGCCGATGCCAGTTTTGCGTCAGCCTTGGCCTTGGTCTGCTTGGCTTTATGGTGCGCCTTGGCCTTGGTGGCGGCCGCTTCCGTCTTGGCGCTGGCGACGTCCGTTTTCGCGGCGACGACGGCTTTCGCTTCTTTTGCATCGGCCTTGACGACGGCTTGCGCTTCCTTGGCGTCCGCTTTCACGGCGGCCTTGGCGTGGGCCGCTTCCACTTTCGCCGGAACGGAGGCGGCGGGTGTGGCGGGCGTCTGGGCGAAGGCTGCGGTGGCGAACAGGCCGGCGATCAGGGTAACAATTGCTTTTTTCATGGTGCAGTCCTCGGTGGTGGTTTGTCTGGTGTCTCTGTCGGTGCCGGGATGATTCCCGTATCACTGAGCAGAAAACGCGCCCCGCAAGCGTGCCGTTGACCTCGTTTACACTTTCTTACAATCAAGCTTTTTATCTGCCGTTGCCGCATGATGCGGGCATGAAAATGCAAAAAGACAGCCGAAGCTGTCTTTTTGTGTGGCGCAAAAAACGCGCTGAGGGGATTATTTGGCTGCTGCTGCGGCCGCTTCAGTCTTCGCTTCGTCAGCCTTGGCCTTGGCTTTTTTCGCTTTGTGATGGGCCTTGGCCTTGGTGGCTTTCGCATCGGCCTTGGCGCTGGCGACATCGGCTTTCGCGTCGGCGGCGACGGCCGCTTCTTTCGCATCGGCTTTCACGACGGCCTTGGTTTCTTTTGCTTCTGCTTTAGCCACTTCCTTGGTGTGCTTGGCTTCGGCCTTGGCCGGCACTGCTGGCGCTGGGGTTTGAGCAAAGGCTGCGGTAGCGAACAAGCCGGCGATCAGAGTAGCGATTACTTTTTTCATGGTGCAGTTCCTCAAGAAGTGGGTTGTAGTTCAGGAGATGCATTTCCCCTGTCACTGAGGCAAAAACGCGCCGCGCGGCAATTGCGTTGACAGCCAATTACAAATACTTACACTTGGTGTGTCCACACCGTGCGTACCGTGGGCGCCATGGGCGCTCTGTTAGCTGGCGTACCGCGCGCCGCGCGCCGCCGGCCTAGACTCAAACCATTCTCACTGCATGGGTTCGCCATGAAAGCCGCCTTGAAGACCTACCAGGCCAAGCGCAATTTCGCCGTCACGCCCGAGCCTGCGGAGGGCGGCGAGGCGGCGGGCGACGGGCTCGCCTTCGTCATCCAGAAGCACTGGGCCAGCCGCCTGCACTACGATGTTCGCCTGGAGCTGGACGGCACCATGAAAAGCTGGGCCGTGCCGAAAGGCCCCAGCTACGACCCGCGCGACAGGCGCATGGCGGTGCAGGTGGAAGACCATCCGATTGCCTACGCCAGCTTTGAGGGCACGATCCCCGAAAAACAGTATGGCGCGGGCAAGGTCATCATCTGGGACAAGGGCACGTGGCAGCCGCAGCCGGCCACGCCGGACGCGCGCAAGGCGCTGGCGGCTGGCAACTTGAAATTCACTGTGCACGGCCACAAGATGCACGGCAACTGGGTGCTGGTGCGCATGAAGGGCAGGGGAGAAAAACAGCCGGCCTGGCTGCTGATCAAGGAAAAGGACGCGTTTGCCCGGCCGGCCGTCGAATTTTCCGTCGTCGACGAATTCCCCGACAGCGTCGCGAACAAGCCCATGCCCAGGCGCCGCAGGGCCGTGGAGCCGGCGGCGGCGCCGGCCGCCAGGCTGCCGGCCACCCTGTCGCCCCAGCTGGCCACCCTGGCTGACACTCCGCCGCCCGATGCGCAGGACTGGATCTTCGAACTGAAATTCGACGGCTACCGCATCCTGGCCCGCTGCGACGGTCATGGCGTGGCCTTGATCACGCGCAATGGCAATGACTGGACGCATAAACTGCCGAAGCTGCGGCAGGCGCTGGACGAGCTGGGACTGCCGCCGGGCTGGTATGACGGCGAAATCGTCGTCCAGGGCGCCGCCGGCCAGTCCGACTTCGGCGCCCTGCAGCGCGCCTTCGATGCGGAAACGACCAGCGAGATCGTGTATTACCTGTTCGACGTGGCGTATTTCGACGGCCATGATCTGCGGGGCCAGCCCGTCGAGGCGCGCCGGGCGCTGCTGGAGCAGCTGCTGCAGCGCTTGCCGGCCTCGCCGCTGGTGCGCTTCAGCGCGGCGCTCGATGCTGCGCCGCAGCAACTGCTGGCCCACGCTTGCCGGCTGGGGTTCGAAGGCGTGATCGGCAAGCGCCGCGGTTCACCCTACGTCACGCGGCGATCCGGCGACTGGATCAAGCTCAAATGCGGGCTGCGCCAGGAATTCGTCATCGGCGGCTACACGGCGCCGCAGGGCGCGCGCGTCGGCATAGGCTCGCTGCTGCTGGGCGTGTACGATGATGAGGGGCGGCTGCGCTACGCGGGCAACGTGGGCAGCGGCTTTGACGACGCGGTCCTGCGCGACTTGCGCCGCCGCCTCGATGCGCTGGCCGTCGCGGCGAGCCCGTTCGCGGGCAAGGCGGGCGGCGTGCGCCAGCCTATCTGGGTCCGGCCGCAGCTGGTGGCCGAAGTGAGCTTTGCGCAATGGACCAGCGGCGGCGCCGTGCGCCATGCCGTGTTTCACGGCTTGCGCCAGGACAAACAGCCGGCCGCCATCGTGCGCGAGCGGGCGCAGCGCATCGACAGGGAGAAGAACATGCACAGCAATGCCACGCGGGACAGCGTCCTGCCGTCCCGTTTCAAGGTCAGCCATGCGGACCGCGTGATCGACCAGGACAGCGGCGCGACGAAGATCGACCTGGTGCGCTACTACGCGCTGGTGGGCAAGCTGATGCTCGTGCATCTGCGCGGCCGGCCCGTGTCGCTGGTGCGCGCGCCGGCCGGCGTGGGCGGAGAATTGTTTTTCCAGAAGCATGCGGATACCTCGGCCATGCCAGGCGTGCGACAGCTCGATCCCCGCCTCGACCCGGACCATGCACCCATGCTGGAAGTTGCCACCATGCAAGGCTTGTTGTCGGCGGCGCAGTGGAACGTGGTGGAATTCCACACGCAGAATGCGCTGGCCCGCGCCTATGACACGCCGAACCGCCTGGTGTTCGACCTGGATCCGGGCAAGGGCGTGGCCTGGCCCGCCATCCGCGAGGCGGCCGTGCTGCTGCGCGCCTTCCTGACGGAGCTGGGCTTGCCCGCCTGGCTGAAAACGAGCGGCGGCAAGGGCTTGCACGTGGTCGTGCCGATACGTCCGCAATACGGCTGGGATACGGTCAAGGCGTTTGCGCAAGCCATCGTGGCGCACATGGCGCAGCTCATTCCCCAGCGTTTCGTGCTGAAAAGCGGACCGGCCAACCGGGTCGGCAAGATTTTCATCGATTACCTGCGCAACGGACGGGGCGCCACCACCGTGTGCGCATGGTCGGCCCGCACGCGCTCGGGGCTGGGCATTTCCGTGCCGCTGGCCTGGGAGGAGCTCGACAAGCTGAAGGCGGGCGACCACTGGACCGTGAGCAACGTCCATAGCCGCCTCGACGTGGGAAATGCGCCGTGGGACGGCTATGCGCGCAGCGCCAGGGGCTTGGACGGGGCCATGAAAAAGCTCGGCTTCAGTCCGCCGGCTTGAACGGCAGCACCGTGCGCGCCATCTGCAGCGCCTCGTCGATGGCCGCGTTGAGCAGGGAAATCTCGACGGGCTTGGTCAGATAGCGGAAAAAGCCCGCGGCCAGGCCGTGGCGGATGTCGCCCTTCATGGCGTTGGCCGTCAGCGCGATGACGGGAATGTGCGCCGTGCGGGGATCGTTGCGCAGGATGCGCTGCGCCTGGTTGCCGTTCATGCCGGGCAGATTGATATCCATCAAGATGACGTCGGGCCGGCGTTCCAGCGCCAGTGCGATGCCGTGGCGCGCATCGGTGGCCGAGATCATGCGCAGGTGGGGCAGGAAGCTGACGATGTCTTCCACCAGCCGCAGGCTGGCCGGATTGTCTTCCACGTACAGCAGCAGGGCCTGGCCGCCCGCATCGTCGCCGGCGTCGTCGCCGGACTCGGCCAGGTCTTCCGTTTCCGCCAGCAGGCTGGGCGGCAGCGGGGCCATGGTGTCGAGTTCGATCCAGAACACGCTGCCCACGCCGACGCAGCTGTGCACGCCCATGCCGCCGCCCATCAGCTCGACGAGGCGCTTGGTGACGACCAGGCCGATGCCCGTGCCTTCCTCGCTGCCCGCTTCCTGTCCCAGGCGGTTAAACGGCTGGAACAGTTCGGCCATCTGCGCGTCATCCAGGCCCTTGCCCGTGTCGCGGATGGCGATGCGCACGCGCTGCGGGTCCGGCTGCGAGATTTCCAGCTCCACCTTGCCGGCCGGGCGGTTGTACTTGATGGCGTTCGACAGCAGGTTCAGCAGTACTTGCTTGAGGCGCGTATGGTCGGCCCGCACCGTCAGCTGCTCGCACGTCGAAAAGACCATGTCGATCTTGCGCTGCTGCGCCTGCTCCTCCACCATCACGCGCACTTCCTCGACCAGCGCGGGCAGCGCCACCGGCTCGATCGACAGGCTCAGGCTGCCCGATTCGATCTTCGCCAGGTCGAGGATTTCATTGATCAGCGTCAACAGGTGGCGGCCCGAAGTAACGATGTTTTGCACGAAGGCGCGCTTTTGCACGACAGTCGCGGGCAGCGATTCGTTGGCCAGCAGCTGGGCAAAGCCGAGGATGGCGTTGAGCGGCGTGCGCAATTCGTGCGACATGCTGGTGAGAAAACGGTCCTTGGCCTGGCTGGCCCGCTCCAGTTCGATTTTCTGTTCGTTGAGCGTGCGTTCGATGCGCTTGCGCTCCGTGATGTCGCGGATGGCCGACGACACCAGCACGCCTTCCTCCGTTTCCAGCGGCGACAGGCTGATTTCGACGGGAAACTCGGTACCGTCGCGGCGCAAGCCGTACAGTTCCAGGCCGGCGCCCATGGAGCGGGCGCGCGGGGCGGCCGAAAAGCTCTGGCGGTGATGCGGGTGGTCGGCCGCGTAGCGCGCGGGGATCAGCACTTCGACGTTTTTGCCCAGCAGTTCGGCGCGCGTATAGCCGAACAGGCGCTCCGTCTGCGAGTTGATCAGCACGATCTCGCCATCGCCGTTGACGATGACGATGGCGTCCGGCGCCGATTCGAGCAGGCCGCGAAACTTCTGTTCGGCGCGGCGGCGGTCGCTGACGTCGCGGATGGCGCTGATGACAAAGGAGCCGATTTCCGTTTGGATGGGCGACAGGCTGATTTCCACGGGGAATTCGACGTCATCCTTGCGCAAGCCCAGCAGTTCCAGGTCCGCCCCCATGGTGCGCGTGCGCGGCTGGTCGAAATAGCGCGAGCGGTGGCCCACATGCGCATGGCGGAAGCGCTGCGGCAGCAGGGCGTCGATCTGCTTGCCGCTCAATTCGCCTTCCGCGTAGCCGAACAGGCGCTCCGCCTGCAGGTTGGCCAGCACGATGGCGCCCGTGGCGTTGACCATGATGACGCTGTCGGGCGTCGATTCGAACAGCACGCGGTAGCGCGCATCGACGAACTGGGCGTCGCGCAGGGCCTTGAGCAAGGTCGTGTCCTTCATGGTGGAAATCAGGTAACCGGGGCCATCCTGGCCCATGCTCACGCGCTTGCACGTGACGTCGACATAGATGAACTCGCCATCCTTGCGCCGACGCAGCGATTCGTGGTCGCAACTGCCTTGCAGGGCCAGCCGGTTTTCAATGGCCTGGTCCGCCTCGGCCTGTCCCGGCAGTGAAATCAGTTCCCACAGGTTGCGGCCGATGGCTTCGTCGTCCGTATAGCCGAAGATGCGCTGCGCGCCCATGGTCCAGCGCACGACGGCATGGTCCGCAGTCGTGACGACGACGCCGCCGGGGGCTTCGCTGAGGATAAGCTGATCTAACTCAATATCCATTTTTCCCGCATGCCAGACAGTGCTTGCCGGGTGGCAGGCCGTGTGCATAACGTAGCGAGAAGCTTGACTAAAGTCAATGCATTTATGAAAGCGTTGTGCATGCAGCAGGGGTGTCTCAGGCGAGCTTGCGCCTGCCCGTGCCGGCCTTGCGCGGCGCGGCCCTGGCGCCGCCTTTGCCGGCCTTGCCCAGGCTTTGCTGCAGCAGGGCGACGAGGTCGATCACATTGCTGCCGCGTTCTTCTTCCGGCGCGGGCGCGGCAGCAGTGATGGTCTTGGTCTGCCTCGCCTTGATCTTCTTCTTGACCAGCGCCAGTACGTCTTCGCGGTAGCTGTCGTGGTATTGCTCCGGTTCCCACGCTTCGCTCATGCCTTCGACGAGGGACAGGGCCATCTTGAGTTCCTTGTCGGAAATACCGGCCCCCTTCATGGTGCTTGCGGGCAAGTCCAGGTCATCCGTGGTGCGGATTTCATCGGCATAGCGCAGGGTGTTGAGCACGATGGCGTCGCCGACGCAGACGAGCGCGCACAAATGCTGCTTGGTGCGCATGACTACGGTGGCGATACCCACCTTGTCCGCCCGGCGCAGGGTTTCGCGCAGCAGCGCATAGACTTTCTCGCCGCCCTTGGCGGGCAGCACATAATACGGGTGTTCATAAAAGGTCAGCGGCACCTCCGCCGCATCGACAAAGGTCAATATGGCTATGGTTTGCGTGGCCTTCACGTTCGCCTGGCGCAAGTCTTCATCGGACAGCACCACGTATTCATCCGTCTTGTATTCATAGCCCTTGATGATGTCGTCCCACCCGACTTCCTTGCCCGTCTGCTTGTTGTAGCGCTTGTAGCCGATGGGCGCGAAGTCGCGCCGGTCCAGCATGGACAAATCCAGCTCATGGTCGAGGCTGGCCGAAATCAGCTCGACGGGGATGTGCACGAGGCCGAAGCTGATGGCGCCTTTCCACAGTGCGCGCGCCATCGCTTACGCTCCCACGCTGCCGGTGACGGGCAGGACGATGCCCGTGATGTAGCTGGAACAGGCGGGCGCGGCTAAAAAGACGTAGGCGGGCGACAGTTCCTCGGGCTGGGCCGGACGGCGCATGTCCGTGTCGGCGCCGAACTGCGCGATTTCCTCGGGCGTTTTGTCGGCCGGATTGAGCGGCGTCCAGACGGGCCCGGGCGCGATGGCGTTCACGCGGATGCCCTTGTCGAGCAGGTTGCCGGCCAGCGCCATGGTAAACGCGTGGATGGCGCCCTTGGTGGTGGAATAGTCGAGCAAGTGCTTCGACCCCTGCAAACCCGTCACCGAACCCGTGTTGATGATGGCCGCGCCCCGCTGCAAGTGGGGCAGCACGGCCTTGGCCATGTGGAAATAGCCGTAGACATTGGTTTTCATGGTGAGGTCGAAGCGTTCCTCGCTCAGGTCGAGCAGCGATGCGGCGTGTTCCTGGAAGGCGGCGTTGTTGACCAGCACGTCGATATGGCTGAACCTGTCCATCACCTGGCTGACGGCCTGCTGGCAAAAGCCCGGTTCGCGCACGTCGCCGGCAATCAACAGGCAGCTCTGGCCTTCCGCCTCCACGTAGCGCCTGGTTTCGTTGGCGTCCGCGTGTTCGTTCAGGTAAATGATGGCGACGTCGGCCCCTTCGCGCGCGTACAGCACGGCCACGGCGCGGCCGATGCCCGAATCGCCGCCCGTGATGACGGCCACCATGCCGGCCAGCTTGCCGCTGCCGCAATAGTCGGGCGCCAGGAAGCGCGGTTTCAGCTGCATCTGCCCCTCGACGCCGGGCTTGTCCAGGTGCTGGGCGGGCAGGGGTGTGCCGGGCTGGCTGCGGCTACCCGTCTGCACGGGCTGTTTGCTCTCCCGCCTGGCGGCGCCGGCCGCGTCGCGGCCATCCTGCTCCTGCTGGACGGTGCGCTGCAAGTTACCGGCGGTTTGATCCTTGTTCTCGTTGCTCATGCTGGCCTCCCTGATGCTGGCCTCCAGTATCGGCGGCGCACGCGCGCCTTACGGTGCGCTCGCTAACAGAGTGCCGCAAACATGGCGGCGGTAATTTTTCCTACAGGAAAGATGTACCGAGCGTGGCGGGCTGGCATTGTCATTGAGGCAATGCCTGTCGCGCCCCCCTGTCAGCCGGCCCCGTCGCATGATAGGCTTCGGTTTTCAGATTTCAGGATCACTCATGCTGCTTTGGCTCAGGCAATACCGGCGTCCTCTGCTGGCCGGGGATATCACCGCCGGTATCGTTGTCGCCATGATGATGGTGCCGCAAGGCATGGCCTACGCGCTGGTGGCCGGCTTGCCGCCCGTGGTGGGCATCTACGCCAGCATCTTGCCGCCCGTGCTGTACGCCTTATTCGGCAGCAGCATGACGCAGTCGGTAGGCCCCATGGCCATCGTTTCCCTGATGACGGCCGCGGCCCTGGCGCCGCTGGCCGACGCCGGCTCCTCGCTGTACATCGTGCTGGCAGCCCAGCTGGCCTTCATCAGCGGCCTCGTTTTGCTGCTGTGCGGCGTGCTGCGGCTGGGCTTCATGGCCAGCTTTTTGTCGCGTCCCGTGATCAGCGGCTTCAGCAACGGCGCCGCGATATTGATCATCTGGGGCCAGATCACGCCCCTGCTGGGCGCAACGCTACCCCACTGGCACACGCCCAGCCTCGTGCTGGGGCTGTCTGGCCTGCTGTTCCTGTGGCTGGCCAGGCGCTACGCGTCGCGCCTGCTGCAGCGCTGCGGCCTGAACAAGGTGGCGGCCGACGTGGGCGCGCGCCTGGCGCCGATGGCGCTGGTGCTGGCCGGCATCGCACTGGTCTCTTATTGCGGCCTGGAAGCGATGGGCGTGCAGACGACGGGCCATGTGCCCAGCGGCTTGCCCGGGCTGAACCTGGCCACCTCCAGCGCCCATTGGCGCACCTTGCTGTCGCCGGCGCTCCTCATCGCCTTCATCATCTTTTTGATGAGCATGTCCGCCGCCCAGACCCTGGCGCAAAAACGCGGCGAAAAACTGCATACGAACCGCGAACTGCTGGGACTGGGCGCGGCCAACGTGGCCAGCGCGTTGTCGGGCGGCTTTCCCGTCACGGGGTCGATTTCGCGCTCGGCCGTCAATTTCCAGGCCGGCGCGCACACGCCGCTGGCCAGCATCATCACGGCGGGACTGCTGGCGCTGGCGCTGGTGGCGCCCACGGGCTGGCTGGCACTGCTGCCGCTGCCCGTGCTGGCGGCCACCATCATCTTTGCCGTGTCCAGCCTGCTGGATTGGGATACCTTGAAACTGTCGTGGCGCTATGACCGCAGCGATGCGCTGGCCCTGCTGGCGACGACGGCCGGCGTGCTGGTGCTGGGCGTGGAAGCGGGCGTGGTGATCGGCGTGCTGCTGTCGATGGGGACGCTGATCTGGCGCGCCAGCCGCCCGCATATCGCCGTGCTGGGCCGCATTCCGAACAGCGAGCACTTCCGCAACGTGGAGCGCTATGAAGCGCAAACCTTGCCCGACGTCCTGCTGCTGCGCATCGATGCGGGCCTGTTCTTCGGCAACGTCGAAGCCGTCACGGAGCGCGTGGAAGACGAGCTGCGGGGGCACCCGACGGCGCGCCACCTGGTGCTGGTCTTGTCGGCAGTCAATCAGATCGACAGTACGGCCTTGCTGGGCTTGATCGAGCTCAACAGCACACTGGCCAAGCGCGGCATCAGCCTGAACCTGGCTGAAGTGAAGGGGCCCGTGATGGACCGCCTGCGCCAGAGCAGTTTATTGAAGGACCTGAGCGGCAAGCTTTACCTGAGCACGGCGCTGGCGATGAACGATTTGAGCGGGAGCACAACATGACGATGGCATTGAACCTGCATGGCGAGGCGCGTGCCGTTGACAGTATCCTTGCGCTGGAACAAATGCTGCAGGAAGCGCGCGCCCTGGCCCAGTGCGAGCTGTGGCTGACCCTGGCGGCCGATGCGGAGCAGGGCCCGGCCCTGTGCATGCTGCGCAATGGCGGCAACGCCTGGCTGATGTATCTGTCGGGGCAGGATGACCTGAGTTTTCATTCGCTGGGCGACGACGAGGCCGAGGGCGTTTGCAGCTACCTGCTGGCGAACGGCCAGGTGGATGAATATCCGGAAAGCTGGTGCGTGGACGTGGAACACTGCCAGCATGCCTTTGCCGACTTTTTCAGGACGGGCGGCGCGCGGCCGCCCGCCATCGCCTGGGAGGCGGATTGACATGGCGCAAACCATCATCGCCGACATCGACCGGGACTTGCTCGCCGCGCTCGATGCCAGGGCAGGTTTGCATGCTCTGCGCGCCATCCTGCTGCGCTACCACGCCAGCGGCGTGACGGCCGCGCAAGTGACCGCCTTGCTGCAGGAACTGCGCGCGTCCGTGCGGGACGGCGCGCAGGAGGAGGCGCGGGAAGACGCGATACTGGACGCCCTCGACATGGTGACGGGCTGGTGCGCGCCGCAGCTGCGGGTATGGGACGAGGCAGGGGGAAACCGTGCATCCTGAAAAGTTCAAGCAGGTGCTGGGCCTGCCGTCCGCCGAGCGCCATGCCTACCTTGTGCGCAAGGTGGCCGACACGCAAGAAGTGTGGGGCTTGTACCACGACGGCTGGGCCACGGCGCACGCCCATGGCAAGGTGGCGATACCGTTCTGGCCGGAGGCGGCGTTTGCGCAGGCCTGCGCCAGCGGCGGGTGGGAACTTTTCCAGCCGCGCGCCATCGCGCTCGGCGAATTGTTGACCCGGTGGCTGCCCGGCATGGCGATCAACGGCCAGCTGGCGTCCGTGTTTCCCGCGCCGCAAGGAGCGGGCGCCATCGCGGCGCCGGCCGATTTACTGAGGGATTTGCAACGTGAGGCGGAACAATATGAGTGAGCGCAACGCTGAACGCGAGGAACGCCTGGACGCCTGGTACGACGGCTCGGCCATCTGCCTGATCGCCGTGGGCGCCCACGGCGATCCGCTGGACCTGGGCGACGACGAAGTGCGCGCCCTGATCGCGAAACTGCAGCAATGCCTGGCAGAGTCGGAGGCAGGCGCGGTGCCTGACTGAAGGTTCAGGCGGGCGTCAACTCCTTTTCCATCGCCACGCTGGCCAGGCTGATGCCGCTCGGGTGCGCATACGCTTCCGCGCGCAAGGCAACAAAACCGGCGGCCCGGTAAAACGGCTCCGCATTGAGCGACGCGGACAGGTGCAGGCGCACTATGCCGCGCCCGCGCGCCAGCTGCTCCAGCGCCGCCAGCAGGCGCTTGCCGATACCGAGTCCCGCGTGGGCGGGATCGACGAACACGGCATCGACTTCCTGCTTGTCCGCATCGAGCATGGCATAGCCGGCAATGGCCCCGTCCTGCATGGCGACGATGCCGCCACCGGCAGCCAGCATGGCCGCATACGATGCCGGCACGGGCGTAGCCGTCCAGACAGCAATTTGCTCCGGCGCATAATGCGTGGCGCAGCTGACGCGCACGGCCACCGTGCGCAGGGCCCACAGGGCATCGATATCGTCGGGCAGGGCGGGGCGCAGGGTGATGGGCATGGCGGCTTTCCGGGCAAAAGGAGCATGCTAGCGCAACGGCTGGCACGGCGCCAGCATGAGCTTGTCAATTGTCACTGCGCCGGCTTGTCCGGATCGATGTAATACGAGCCCGGCGGCGCACCCGGCACCTTCACCCGGAACTTCAGGCCGGACAGCAGCTTGTCCCACAAGGCGATGGCCTCTTCGTCGGTCAGCGACGCGGCTTCGGCGGCGCCGACCATGTTGTGGGCGACTTTGGTGTACATGGATGCTTCCAATACCGCTGGATAGGCGATATCGCGCGGCGTACCGACCAGCGTCCATTCAAAATCATGCACGCCATCGGTACGCCGTATCAACGATTCCTCGCCATGCCAATGCTGCACGTCACGCTTGCCTTCGCGTAGCAGAGTACGAGGAGGGTAGTTCTTGCCTTGCTGGTCTTTTGCTTCCTGAATACGAGCAAGTAATGATAATTTCCCGCGTACTTTTGCATCATATTCGGCAGGAGGATAGTCACCGTAGGCATTTTTATTTGATGTGATGGAAAAAGTCACGTCTGGAAAGCTGGGGAAATACAGGCCTGCATCTGCCATTTCCTGACTATCATATTTGTTGTCGGTCATGAAACCATTTTTGACGCAATAGCCAGGTTCCTTGGGAACTTCATTTTCATCGCGCAGACGTAAGTTATTAGCGCGAACCATTTGATTTTCTATGGAATCTGCTATTGTTTCACCTTTTCGTGTTGATCCGTCAAGAATGAATATATGGTTTCCTTTTGTGATGTAGGTTTTGAAGATTAAACGCCCACCTTCTTTGGAGAATTCTCCATCATAGTATTGAAGTTGCCAGCTATTTTCTATTGGACCTTTTCCATTGTAGGTAATTTCAGAGGTTGGGTCATCTTTTTTTATTTTTTCAATTTCTTCTGCTATGCGTTCGTTTTTTTCTGTTATTCCGCCTGGTATGGTCTTGATTTCCGAAAGAATTGTTGTCCCTCCTGATATGAGTTGTGCTTCTTGCGGAACCTCTAGGGCATAGCGCCCGAAGCATACTATTTTTGTTTTTAAAAATAGTGTCTCCAGGCGTTTGCTGATTTTGAAATTTTCAGGCATTATGATCTCCTTGGCTAAATTTTTTTTCGCGTAGGCGGATAGGAATACCATCGCAATAACCGTAATCGTGAGGAAAATTGTTTTCTCTATCTTATTGTTCATGGCTTACTCCCATTTTGCCGTCTTGGCAATTTGTACGATGGAATACAGCATGGATGCCATTACATTTGTATCTGCGTAGCTGTTCTGGTGTTCATAACCGTTCGCTTCCGCCGTGCCATGTACGAAAAGTGTGCCTGTGATATGCTGGGCAGAACGGTCTGACGGCACCGTTCCATCACCGCGTGCATTAGCTGCTTGTAGCCTTAACTTTAAGAATTTATCTCCGGCCTGGACGAGGAGTTGTCCCTTTGCATCATCTTCAAGTAACTTCCATTTTTCAGGTAACGGCTCGAATTTATTCCACGGATCATTTGAGCCACTATGAAGACCTTCAATTAATTTAAATACGACATCGCCGTAACTTAAAAAATTTCGGGAAGCGCAATAGCTTGCATAAGTCTTTGGGTGGAATTTTTTTCTATGGACGATAGAAATTTTGAGGCGGATGTTATTCTCTCCATTGTTCTTTCTATACCCCCACCTTTTTCATAAGGAAGGTCTGCGGGGTTTACCCATTTTGGATTGATTAGCCTCCACCACGCATTGGCGGGTTGAAGGTAAATGCTTTCCAGTGCAGTGGCCTTATCGCGTGGCCAGCTCCATAAAACTTTATCCTGTGCATCTACAATTTTCAGCCAATTCTGGCCATATGCCGCACCTGGCAACATTTCCAGTGGCGCCGGTGCATTGGCCAGAATGGCGGTAGCATGTACACCATTGATTCCCAGAATTTTGGCCTCTATTTCGGCAATGGAACCTTCTCTTTCCTGAAAGCCAAAACGCATGCGTTTATACGCTCCTGCGGCGCCAATGGTCGGCATCACGTTGTGATAAATACCGAGGATTTTTACATCCTTATCGCCAAGCATGTTTCCATAGCAGGGGTGTATCAACGCCCTGGCCAGCAAACCACCCATGCTGTGCGTGACGAGAATGACTTCGTTACATTTGAATCCGCGTTGCTGGTAGCCTTTGACCAGGCCGCGTATCCTCTCTGCAATGGTGATAGCAGATTCACCATTGCTCTTTATAAAGTTGTAGCCCATCGCGTGCACTGGATACCAACAGGGCGAAATTTTCTTCAAGTCGTTGACATTAATGGCCTTGCCAGATGACGCACCGAAAGTTGTTGGGTCTTGCATTAGCATGGCACCAAGGCCACTTGTCCTGCGCCAGAACGGATGTACTTCTCCGTTGGAAATCATATTGTTTAGATGCTGTTCTGTGGTGCGCAACATGGTTCCGTATGCGCCGTCGAAAAGCACCTCACTCCACCCGCGCCAGCGTGCTATTTGAGCGGGACTTTGACGGGCGCGTGCTTGAGCTTGCAATGGTCCCGTTCCTGGAGATACTCCATAGGATCCAATCAAGGGTGGGATGGGGAAAAGACTATCGGGCACATTTTGATGCCGCGCATCCGCGGCTTTGGTTTCCGCACCATCTGGATCGAAGCGGCTATTGCTCTCGGTATAGTGGTAATACTCGACTTCGGTTTCTGTGGGATCGAACACCAATTGACGCTGCCGTGGCGACGCATCTTTGAACCAGCCCCCCAGGCCATTGCTTGTGAGGACAGCGGCCTTGCCTCCCGCACCCATCATATCGTCTGGCCGCCAAGCCCGATTGTCCGGACGGCGCAATTCTTCTTGGCGAACCCTGCTCATCCTTAGATTGCTACCCATCACGCCTGGCAGGAAAATGACAGGAATGACTTTGCCTGGCGGCACGGTGACATCGTGTCGCGCGGTATCTTTCGTTTCCGTCATCGAAACGGCGAGTTCCGCCCATCCTCCCACGCCCTGACTAAATTTTGCAGGATGATTGCCGCGCTTATTCAAGTCATCACATTTGCTCATGGCAGTTCTCCCTTATAGCGAATGATGTAGCTGGCGATGCTGGCAAACATGCTGTCGCCGCTGGCGAGTGAAATATGCTTGCCGGTGCTGAGCGCCACATGCTCGCTGGCGGCCAGGTGGATGGACTGGGCCGTGCTCAGTTCGATGCTTGCCGGGCTGGCCAGCAGCAAATGTGGTTCGGACAGCTCCGGGAAATCGCCTGCGGCGGAGCCTTGTTGTCCGGTGCTATCCTGAGCGCCAGCATCACTTGGCCTCGAGAGTGATATATGCGTCGTCGGAAAGAAATTTGGCCTCTGAAGGAAAACTGGTTTCAGCAGATGCGGCTCTTGTGCGGCAAAGTCGGAAGGTCGGGTGGTACACAAGGTGAGCATGAAGGCTTCCCGGACAAAAGTACGATGACTGCATTCGGCTAGTTATGCTGATGCCACGCTTACCTGGCCGTCACTGCGCCGGCTTGTCCGGATCGATGTAGTACGAGCCCGGCGGCGCGCCCGGCACCTTCACCCGGAACTTCAGGCCGGACAGCAGCTTGTCCCACAAGGCGATGGCCTCTTCGTCGGTCAGCGACGCGGCTTCGGCGGCGCCGACCATGTTGTGGGCGACTTTGGTGTACATATGCGCCTCCAGCACAGATGGATACGCGACATCGCGTGGTTTGCCGACCAGGGCCCATTCAAAATCGTGCACGCCATCTGTTCGTCGTATCAGCGATTCCTCTCCCTGCCAATGTTGCACTTGTCGTTTGCCTTCACGCAGCAAGGTACGACTGGGATAGTTCTTGCCTTGAATCTTCTTTGCGTCTTGTATGCGACTGAGTAGTGATAGTTCTCCACGCAACCTTGATTCAAATTCTTTCGGCGGGTAGTCGCCGTATGCGTCCTTATTTGAACTGATGGAGAAAGTTACATCTGGCAAGCTGGGTAAATAAATACCTACGTCGTCTATTTCTTGATATTTATATTGATTTTCAATCATGAATCCATGTTCTACGCAAAGGCCTGGCTCGACCGGAATTTCTTCCGTAGCACGCAAGCGCAGACTCTTTGCTTGAAGGAATTGTCTTTCCGTAGTTGCCATTTCGGTGTCGCCATCACCTATTGCATCGCCTATGGCAAATATAAAATCCCCTTTATTTATTAAAGTTCGGTAAATTGTAAAATTAGCTTCTTTGGCTGAGCTGCTATTGTAGTATCGAATTTGCCAGCTGTTTTCTATTGGGCCATTGCCATTGTAAATAATTTCAGGGGATAAGTTAAGGGATTTTATTCTTTTTAGATCAATTTCTGCCTGGTGTTTTAAATTTTCCGGGCCGCCTTTAAATAGATCTACTGCTGAATTGCCGATTATTAATTCTGCTTCGCTTGGTAGGATTATCAGGTATCTTCCAAAGCATATTTTTTTTGTGTTTTGGAATAGGGCATCTATTTTTCTTCCTTGGATTCTATTTTTGCTCATTTTTCTTGCCTCATGTATTTTGTGTGGTTCAATTTCATTTGCCTTTGCTTGTATTAAAAAAAATGAAATTAGGAGCATGAAGAATTTTTTATGATTAGGCATGTTCATTCCCATTTTGCTGTTTTTGCAATTTGCACAATTGAATAAAGCATAGATGCCAGGACATGTGGATGAGTATAGCTATTTTGATGTTCGTACCCGGTTCCAGATTTCTCTCCGTGGATAAATTTATTTCCAGGTATATGTCTTGCTGAACGATCCGACGGAACGGTTTCATCGCCAGCAGAATTTGCGTGTTGTAATTTCAGCTTCAAAATACGTGTTCCTGCTTGCACAGTGAGGTTGCCTTTTGCGTCGTCAGTCAGTAGCCTCCACTTGTTGGGTGGAGGAGTAATATTTTCCGGGTTAGATGAGTTTCTAATTTCTAAGCCTTCAATAACTTTGAAAGTAATTTCACCATAGCTTAGGAACTCCTTTGATGCACAATAGCTTGCGTATGTATTTGGATGAAAAATTTTATCTATTTCCTTCAACAGAATGGAAGCATCTTTCAATCGTTGCATGACATTGTCGATACCTCCTCCTTTGTTGAGCGGAATATTTGCAGGATTCACCCACGAGGGATTGATTAGCCTCCACCAAGCATTCGCAGGTTGCAGGTAAATACTTTCCAGCGCACTGTCCTTACCTCGTGGCCAACTCCAGAGTAATCTATCACTTGCGTCAACAACCTTGAGCCACTCTTGACCATATGCCATACCAGGCAACATCTCTAGAGGTGCTGGCGTGTTTGCGAGAATCGCCGTCGCGTGTTCGCCGTCAACGCCAATAACTTGGGCTGCGAGAGTATTTAATGGACCACTTTTTTCCTGAAAACCGAAACGCATGCGTTTGTATGCACTGGCGGCCCCCAGGGCAGGCATCACGTTATGGTATATTCCAAGTATTTTTACAGCCTTATCATTAAGCATATTTCCATATCTAGGATGTATTAAGGCTCTGGCGAGTAATCCTCCCATGCTGTGCGTGACGAGAATTACCTCGTTGCATTTGAAGCCGCACCCCTGATAGCCTATTACTATGCCGCGTATTCGTTCGGCAATAACAGCGGCAGAAATGCCATTGCTCTGTAGGAAGTTATATCCCAGCGCATGAACCGGATACCAACATGGAGCAATTTTTAGCATGTCGGAATTTTCAATTGCTGTTCCGGAAGGGCCGCCAAATTCTTTTGGATTTTTTATCAAAAGCTTGGCAACAGACGGATAGGCTTGTTGACCATATGAGTATCTGCCGGTGGATTGATCGGACGGGTCAATTTTCCAATGAGGCAAAATTTGTCCTTTTTTTGTTATGTTATTCATGAAGAATTCTGTTTTTTGAAGCATTTCGCCATAGGCGCCGGCGAATAGAACTTCGCTCCATCCACGCCACCGTGCAATATGTGCCGGAGTTTCACGCATCTCACGAGGGATGAATCTTCCCGACACTCCAGGTCTTTGAATCGCATCTATCTGTGCATTTTTTTTGGGACTAACAGAAATCAGTGGGGGAACTCCAAGAAAATCATCGGGAACGTTGTTGTGACGTACATCGGATCCTTTGGTGACGTCTCCACCCGGAAAGAAACGTTCATTTTCAATTGAGTATTGATAGTACTCAACTTCAGTTTCGTTCGGATCAAAAGCTAATTGTCGATCTCTGGGCGATGCACTCCTGAACCAACCACCCAAACCGCTACCGGTTGCAACTGCCAAATTTCCTGATTTGTCGACCATATCATCAGGCCTCCACGATCTGTTATCCGGTCGTTTCAGGTAATCTTGACGTTTTTTTGTCATTCTTAAGTTGCTACCCATAACTCCAGGTAGAAATATGATAGGAATTATTTTCTTGGGTGGAATGGTTACGTCATGTCGGATGGTATCGTTTATTTCTGTCATATTGACTGTGTACTCAGCCCATCCGCCAACACTCTGTCGAAATTCGCCTTGGTGATTGCCGTGTTCATTCAGATCCGTCTCGTCACTCATGAAAGTTCTCCCTTGTAGCGTATTGTGTAGCTATCCATGCCGTCACCTTTTTGTACTGGGGTGCATCCGTCACCGCTACTCTTTTCACTGATTCTGTGGCCATCTTCGCGTATTAACTCAAAAGCTATATCCGGGGCGGGTGTACCATCGACGTGCAATAAGCGGACGGCCTGGTCAAAACGAGCTACTGGCCGTTCATTGAATTCCTGCGACACGCTCTTCGGCGCCAGGGTTTCCAGGTTGCCGTTGAAGAGCACGGGGGAGGAGGTGAAGAACTGCACCTTGTCGCTGATTTCCAGCATGTGGTTGGCGCCGTGCAGGCGTACGCCTTTCTTGCCCTTGATGTTGACCCAGTCCGCTTCGCTGATCAGCGACAGCACTTTCCGGGCGAGGATTTCCACCTCGTCGTTCTGGGCCTCGATGGCTACCTTGCCGCTGGCCGCGATCAGTTTCATGCCGGCCTTGTGCACGAACAGGCTGAAGGTTTTGGCGATGCTGGCAAACATGCTGTCGCCGCTGGCGAGTGCAATATGCTTGCTGCCGGTGAGCGCCACATGCTCGCTGGCGGCCAGGTGGATGGACTGGGCCGTGCTCAGCTCGATGCCGGCCGGGCTGGCCAGCACCAGATGCGGTTCGGACAGTTCCGGGAAATCGCCGCCGCTGCCCTTGATGGCGGCGTTTTGCCGCTGGATGGCGTCGGCCACGGCGCCTTGCTGTGCGGTACTGTCCTGCGCGCCTGCGTCGACGGCCATGCCGGCCAGTCCCTCGTGCAGTTGGCGTGCCTGCGCCAGGCGGGACTGCGTTTCGTCGAGCTGCTTGATCGGAGCGGCGCCTGCCGGTGTTTCTGTGGTGATCAGCATGCCTTTGGCGGCGCGCAGGGCGCCCCAGGCGTTGCTGGCCAATTCAAAACCCGCGCCGCGCGCTTCCTTGCGGCCGGCGTTGTCGTCGATGCGCGTGATGTTGCCCAATGAAAGCCGGCTGTCCTGGTGCTCGCTGCGCAGCTGTGCCTGGATCGCGCCCTTGGTGTCGTCAAGCACGAGATGATTGGCGCTGCGGGTGCCCAGTTCGCGGCTGCGCACGCCGGACAGCGCGCGCTGCTGCGGCAATTGCCACGGCGGCGGATTGGCGCTGTTGTAGACCACGCCGATGACGATGGGGTGGTCGATATTGCCGTCCTGAAATTGCACGACCACTTCCTGGCCCACGCGCGGCAAGGCGATCTGTCCCATTTGCGCTCCCGCCATGGGCATCATGACCCTTATCCATGGCGAGCTGCGTTCATCGAATGTGCCCAGGCGGTCCCAGTGAAATTGCAGGCGGATGCGTCCCAGGGCGTCGGTATGAATCTCTTCCCCGGCCGGTCCGACCACCAGTGCCGTCTGCACGCCGGCAACGATGCAGGGCGTGCTGTTGTAGCCGCGCCCGGGGCGCCAGCGGATGTCCCGCCGCACGCAGGTCATGGTGTTGACGTAGTGCGAAGGCGCGCTGGGGCCTGCCTGATAGTTATTGCTGGCGCTATGCTCGACCGACAGGATCAGGTATTCGCGTTCGGCAATATTGTCCGGGCGCTCCTGGCCAGGCTGACAGCGCTTTTCCTCGGCGCTGAAATGGCCGTCGAGACGGAAACAAAGGCCGGGCTGCGCGCCACGGTGATTGCCTGCCGCCTCGAAATACTGGCGCAGATGGTCGCTTTCTTCCATGCGGCGTTGTGCCAGCGATTCCCCATCGTCGACATTCTTGTAGCCGTAGGCGCCCGTGTTTTCGTACAGCTCGTGGGCAAAGACGTCGCCCTGGCGATTCAGCGAGTAGCCGCTGGCAAGGCGTGGCTGCGGATTCTTATAGTCGAAACTGGCCAAGGTCAGCTGCCCGGAGCCGAGCCGGCGCACGGCTTGCCATTGTTGCAGGCCGTCGTCTTCCAGGGAACCCGACTCGGAGTGGAAACGCATGGCGCCGTCGCCGGATGCCGTGGCGAGCGTGTCGGCCAGGATGCTGTTGTCTGCGAGCCATAAGGTGTGGCCATCGGCACGGTGTTCGTACCAGTAATGCCAGCCGAGGGCTTCCCAGCGCCGGTGCAGGTGGTTGTAGTCGGTTTCATTGTGCTGGTTGGCGCAGGTGATCTGCGGATCGTCGCCATGGATGCTGGTTTTCCAGTCGCGCTGCCCGTAGTGCGCAAACGTGGTTTCGGTCAGCTGCATGACGCTTTGGCCATGAAAGGACACGTTGTCCTGGCGCAGCCGGGCAAAGGCCAGCCACGGTTGCAGCACCATCCGGTACCAGGCGAAGCCGCCGTCGGCGCGCAGCAGGCAAAATTCGCCCACATAGCCATTAAAATGGCGCAGCGTGCCGTCGCCGCGCACCATCGAGACGGTCACCATGCGGCCCATCATGGCCTTGAGCGCGATGTGCGCGTCGTCCGACAGCAGTTCGGCTTCGAAACGGAAATCGCGCGACACCTCTTCCCTGGCGGACAGCGAATTGACCAGCAGGATGGCGCCATCCGGTCCATCGTCATGGGGGAAGTCGATTTGCAGCAGGCGCCGCTCTTGCGCGGCGAGGTCGAAGACCGATAGCGCCGCCGGTATGCTTGCATGCATGGCCTGCCTCCGTTATAACGATGTGATCAGGTGGGCGCCGCAGGCGGTGGAGTCGCCGTCATAGGCGTACGGCTTGCCCATGTGCTTTGCGCCGGCGCCGTCCGGCGTGATGGGAAAGCTGCCCTTGCATTTGGGGCAGAAAGTCATGTCGTCGGCCAGCGCCGCCGGCTTCCCCATCACGGTGCTGCCCGACGATGCGCTGGTGACCTTGCCGCCGTGATCGGTTGCGTCTCCGAGCCGGATGACGCCGCGTCCCGCATGTTTCATGCTTGCCTCACTTTCCAGGGATAAACTGCTCAAGCCGGTTGCAGCAAATAACGGACCTGCGCGCCGCGTACCTTGCCTTGTGGCGTAGTCAGGAAGGTCGTCCAGCCCAGGCGCCGCCTGTCTGAAGGGCTGGCGCTCAGGAGCAGGGGGCGGATGCATGGCGGGCTCAGTATCAGCCGCACTTCATATTGCAAGTCTGGTACGCCAAACAGCACCAGCATCTTTGCCAGTGCCGCCGCGCCCGCGCTGCGCGGCAGGAAGCGTTGCAGACCGGCGGGATCCAGCGGGCCGATATGCAGGCAGACGCGCATGTCGTGGCGCCAAAGCCGCAAGCCCAGGGTTGCGCCGCGCGCCAGGGTGAAGTTGGCACTGCCCAGCAGGCTGCGCCGGTTTTTTTCCAGATAGTCCCAGCCACCGACAAATTGTTGCAGGGAGACTGGTACGCCGCAGTACTCGGCCAGCACGGGGGCAATCGCCTGAGCCGAAACGGGGCGGCAGCGCAGCAGGCCCGCGTACCAGGCCGCGACGTCCTGCGTCACGGCGCCAGCTTCGCCGTTCGATGGCAGCGCATCGGACCGTACGCCAGCCAGTGCTGTCAGCAACGGTAGTTGCACATCTTTTGCATGGGTCTCGCGTGCCGACTCGAGGCGATATTTTTCCCATGCCTGGCAATACAGCGAGACCATGCGGTGTGAAAAGATGTCGAGGAAGGCCGAGACGCCGGCGTCCTTGCTCGACAAAAGGTAGGCGGCGATGCGCTCCGAGTGGTGCAAGGGCAAGGTGCCGCCAGCGCCCAGAAAACGCATGAACGCCGGTACCAGGCTCACCTGTTCGCTTTCATCAAGCGCAAGCCGTTCGATTTCGCTGGCTGGAAAAGTCAAGGACAGGCTGTTCTTGAAGCGCAACACCTGGCTGAACGCTTGTGTATGGTTCACGTTCTGGCTGCGTAGCCAGCACAGCAGAATACGCACCGCCTGCACGAACTGATAGCGGTATGGCTCGGCGAGCAAGTGCAGCATTACACCAGATTCTGCAGTCCGCTTCTTGGTTTGCATCGGATCAGCTCCTCTCCGCTTTGCAGTGACAGCACCACCAGTTCGATGAAGCTGTTGATTTGCACATACAGGCCAAGGAAGTGGTCGATCACCTGCACAAACAGATGCATGCCGCTGCCGATAAAGGCTTCTTCGTCCAGCGTGATGCGCACTTCCACGCCATGCGCCAGCGAGGTGCCGCGCTTGTGCCGCAGCCATGTCGTGGTGGGCGAGTGCGCCAGCGCGACGATGCCGTTGATCTGGCGCTGCGAGGTGGCCGATTGGGACAAGTCGTAGAGCGTCAGCATTTCGCGCAGCGCCGGCAGGCCTTCCTGGACCAGCGCATGATGATTCAGCGCCAGGTGTGAAATCAGGCGCCAGTGCAGGCCCGCGCCTGGGGAAAAACGTCGCGGCTGGCTGGGGCGGCGCAGCATGAGTAGTGCGGGTCCGCCTGCGCATGGCTGCAGGTCTCCCTGCGGCTGGCCGTATCTGAGTGACAGCGGGAGATCGCGGTTACTGCATGTCAGCGACAGCGACAAGCTGGCCTTTTCATGGATCAGGGGGTGGAAGTCGCCGTCGATCAGCGTGATTTTCTTTTCGTGACCAGGACTGCTGATGGCCAAAGCCGTATCGTGGCGCATGACCCAGTAATGGCCTTGTTGCGCCGCACCCTCGCCATGGCGCAGGCTGTACAGGGGGCGAAATTCGGTCAGCGTGCTCTCGCCGCCGCGTTGACGCAGCAAACGCACCGCATCGACGGAGACGACTTCGTACCCATACGCATGGGTAGCATGGGCCAGCACGGAGTAATCGGTTTTCTGCCGGGTGACGGCGATCGGCACGCCTTCCTGGCGGAAGAGATTGACCGCCGGACTGCAGCCCAGCCTCAAGTTGTCGCTGGATATGCTGGACAACATGCGCGCCGCAGCGGAATCGGGGCGCAAGCCGGCCATGCACAGATGCAGGGTAAAGCGCTGGCAGCCAGGCGGCAAGGCGGCACCCAGTGCCGCGATATCGATGTCAAAGAAATTGAATTTTTCCGGATAGGCAAAATACTCGCTCAGGATGCGGTAGGCCGGCTGCGAACGGGCTGCAAAAGGTATCAAGGCATCCGTGTCGGCGAAGCCGACTGGCGTCAAGGGCACGGCGGGCAAGGCCATCCACTGCGTCGTGTCGATGGACACAAAAGCGCAGATGGCATGCATGAACAAGGCATCGCGCAATGCGGCGGAAAAAGAAGCTTCGCCATCGATGAAAACGCGCAGGGACGCGGGCGCCGCATCGAGATGCCGAATGCCGATGTTCAGCGAGGAGCTGGCCGATGCCGGCAGGCGCACGCCCGGCGGCGGCTTGACCATCGCATCGAAAACGGCGCTGTCCAGTACCGATGCTCCGGTCGTTATGTCGTAGACCGTCTTGAAGCGGCAGCGCACGCCGCGCACGGGCGCTGTATCCATTTCACTGCCGGCCGGCAGGTGCGATACGCCAGCTTGCGCCGCCGGTGCGCACTGACGGACGATGGCGCACGATGGAAAGGGACGCAGATAATGCGGAAACAGGGCTTCGAACAGGGCTTCGGTAAATTGCGGATAGTCATCATCGAGCCGTTTCGAGATGCGTGCCGCCAGCATGGCCACCGATTCGATCAAATGTTCCACGTGCGGATCTTCGCAAGACTCGCCGGACATGTGCAATTTGCCGGCGATTCTCGGATAGCGCTCGGAGAATTCACGGCAATGTCGCCGCAGCATCACCAGCTCGCGTTCGAAATATGGCAGCAAGTCCTCCATCTCTCTTTCCCTGTGTCTTTGCAGCGGAATGGCCAGTATCCGAGCGTTTGCTCCAAGGTAAATTGCGTTTGCGCAAATAATTGAACAGGGTTGCTGCGCAACATCAAGAACGTTCAAACTGACAACATCAGACTGGCAAGGCAGCAAGATTCCAACGCTCAATATGGAGAACGCTATGACTTTGCCATCCAAGTTACTTTGGTCCGAAGGTCTGGCCATCGGCCCCCAGCAATTTCAGCAACTGGACCGCTATCATGAAGCCCGCCTGCAACGTCTGGCCTCATTGATGAATCCCCATCTATGGGGCGTGCATGGCGTCAGCTGGAATGCCGATGCACTGGCCCACAATAGCCTGCGGGCGGACGCCATGTCGCTCGTTTTTCAGGATGGGGAAATATTTGACGCTCCGCTTGGCGATATATTGCCCAGCGCAGTGGACTTGTCCAAGCTGCCGTCCAGCGAACACAGTTTCACCTTCTATGCCGCGCTGCCCGCGCTGCAGGTCCATGGCGGCAATGTGAGCGCGGCAGGGGCGCGCTATGTCCAGGCGGATATCGAAACGCCGGATCTGTACAGCGAGGCAGTCAGCATAGACGTGGCTTACCTGAAAAAACGCGTGTATCTGCTGTCCCAGCTGGACCCTCTGAATGATTACCTTGCCATCCCGGTGATCCGTTTGTACCGCGCTGGCAACGGCGGTTTTGAAATCGATGCCTCCTTCATGCCGCCTGGCCTGACCGTCAGTGCCGATTCCTCGCTGCAGCAAAGGCTCGATTCGCTGATCGACCGCATGGGCGCGAAAATTGAGGCGCTGTACGGCCGCCACCGTCAGCCCGGTAAAAACACGGTTGAATTTCATGGCGGGGATATTGCGTCTTTCTGGATGCTCCATACGTTGAGCACGGCCGGCGCGACGCTCAGTCATTGCGCCAGTTACCGGCGCCACCATCCCGTGTATTTGTTTGAAAAGTTGATGGCGCTGGCTGGCGGCTTGATGACCTTTTCTAAAAAATACACCTTGAGCGATCTGCCCGCATATCGCCACGAAGACCCCGCTCCTGGTTTCGGCAAGCTTGAGGGCATCATCCGTGATTTGATCGATACGGTGCTGCTGTCACGCTACTTCCAGATAGGCTTGTCCAATGATGAACAAAAAAATACCCACTATTATGGTTTGCTTGAGGCAACGCGTATCGACCGCCAAACCGAACTCTGCCTCGCGGTGAATGCGGACATGCCAGCGCTGGAACTGGTCGCCACGGTACCGTTGCAATTCAAGATTTCATCACCCGATAATATAGAACTGCTGCTGGCCCGGGCATTGCCCGGTGCCGAACTGCGTCACATGGCGCAGGTTCCTGCTGAAGTACCGGTGCGGCCCAATACTTATTATTTTTCTATCGATAACCGGGGAAGCATGTACGACACCATGATCAAGGCGCAAGCGATTGCGATTTACGTGCCTTCCGGCATTAAGGGTTTGAAACTGGAGCTATTCGGCATCAGTGGCTCCGTGGACACCTGAACGCGCACATGGCACCGGCATGGCTGGCCACGGGCAGTCAAGCCGTGCTGCATTGGAAAATGATTGCTCCAAAGCATGGACTTGTCCCTCCTGTTGACGTTATCATGTTTTTGTAAATGTCGGTGGCTGAGTATTCAGTCCATGGGTAAAACATGGTGACAGGCGAGGACGAGCATGGGCATGGCGAGTGATGCGTGAGGTGCCGGGCGGCTGGCAGGGCAGGGCAGCGGTGCGCTGCTGCTGCGCATTGCTGCTGGCGTTCGGCGTTGCCGCCGCTCCTGCCGCCGTGCCGGCTGCCGCGCCGCTGCACGGCCAGCGCGTGCTGTTTCTCAACGCCTACGATTACGGCCGCGCCGGCGTGGAATCGTACACGCGCACCTACGTGGCCGCCATGACAGCCGCCGGCCTGGCCAGCGAGGATGTCATGGTCGAGCACCTGAACCTGAACACCCAGGGCGACCCCGCGCAGCGGGGCGAGATGCGTGATTTGTTGCTTTTAAGATACACCAAGATAATGGGCCGCAAGGCCGACCTGATCGTCGCCATGCAGCAGCCGGCGCTCGATTATCTGCTGTCGGACCTGGCGCCGCTGGCGCGCGGCGTGCCCGTGCTGGCGATCAATACCTCGGGCCAGGCCTTGCCGCCCGGCAGTCCGCCCGCCATCTGGCAGCAAAAGGCGAATGTCGATTTTCCCGGCACCCTGGCGCAGGCGATGGCGCTGTTTCCCGATACTAAGACCATCGTCATGGCCGTGGGGGCAAGCGAGGCCGACCAGGCCCTCAAGCGCAGCATGCAGCAGGCGGCCCAGGCGTGGCAGGGTAAAGTTACCATGGAGTATCTTGACGGCCTGACGCTGGCGCAGATGCGCGCGGCCGTCGCGCACCTGCCGGCCGACAGCGTGCTGGTGGCGGGCAATGTCAACCGCGACGCGGCCGGCGCCATCGCCACGCCCGTGCAGTTTGCCGGGGAACTGGCGCGGCTGGCGAACGTGCCCGCCTTCGGCATGTACAACACGAACGTGGGCAAGGGCATCCTGGGCGGCTCCCTCCTGCACATCGAGCGGGCTGCGCAGCAGGTGGCGCAGATGTCGCTGGAGTTGCTGGCTGGCAAGGCGCCCGCCGCGCCCGGGGCCTTGCTGCCGCCCGCGCGTCCCGTGCCCATGTATGACTGGCAGCAGGTGCGGCGCTGGGATGCCGACATCGGCCGGCTGCCGCCGCACACCCTGTTCGTCAACCGTCCGCCCGAATTGTGGCATGAGCACCGCGTGGCCGTGCTGTCGGCGGGCGCCGTGTTTCTCGCCATGGCGGGCTTGCTCAGCGCCTTGCTGCTGCAACGCCGCCGCCTGCGCCGCGCCGAGAGCGAGGCGCGCGAAAGCGAGCAGCGCTTCCGCATCCTCGTCGAGCATGCGCCCGAAGCCATCGTCGTGTATGACCTGGACCTGGACCGCTTTGTCGACGCCAACAGCAGTGCGCAGAGCATGCTGGGCCTGTCGCGCGAAGCGCTGCTGGCGCGCGGGCCGTTCGACCTGTACAGCGGCGAGCAGCCCGACGGCCTGCCGCTGGGACTGATGATGGAAGAGCATTTGCGCCGCGCCATGCTGGGCGAACCCATCCTCGTCGAGCGCAATGTGCGGCGCGCCGACGGCAGCACCTTTCCCTGCGAAGTACGGCTGGTCAGGCTGCCCATGGAAGGGCGGCGCCTGGTGCGCAGCGGCATCGTCGACATTTCCGAGCGCAAGCACAGCGAACAGGAGCTGCTCGGCTACCGCGACCACCTGGAAGAACTGGTGCAGCAGCGCACGGCGGCCCTGTCCGTCGCCGTCACCGAGGCGGAATCGGCGAACCGGGCGAAAAGCGTGTTCCTGGCCAACATGAGCCATGAATTGCGCACGCCCTTGAATTCCGTGATCGGCTTTTCGCAGATGATGGCCGATTCGAGCAGCATGTTCGAGGAAGAAAAGCATAACCTGGCCATCATCAACCGCGCCGGCCACCATCTGCTGACCTTGATCAACGACATCCTGGAACTGTCGAAGATCGAGGCGGGCCGCATGCAGCTGCAGACGGGGCCCGTGGATTTGCGCGGCCTGCTCGACGAGGTGGTCGAGATGGTGCGCATGCGCTCGGGCGACAGGGGCATCGCCTTGCGGCTCGAGTGCTCGGGCGTGCCGCCGCTGGTGCGCCTCGACGGCGCCAAGCTGCGCCAGGTGCTGCTCAATTTGCTGTCGAACGCGCTCAAGTTCATCGAGCAGGGCAGCGTGACCCTGTCGCTGGCGTGCCAGGCGCAAGACGATGGGCAGGTGGCGCTGGCGTTCGCCGTGCGCGACACGGGCAGCGGCATCGCGGAAGAGGACCTGGAGCGCATTTTCGAGCCTTTCGTGCAGGCCGACAGCGCCGTGGCGCAGGCCGGCACGGGACTGGGCCTGACCATTTCGCGCGAGTTCGTGCGCCTGATGGACGGCGAACTGCGCGTCGAATCGGCGCTGGGCGCCGGCTCCGTGTTCCGCTTCGACCTGCGCGCGCCGTGCGTGCTGCGCCCCGCCGCCGCGCCGCAGGCGCCGGGCCGGGTGGCGCGCCTGCCGCCCGGCCAGCGCGGCCGCGCGGTGCTGCTGGTCGACGATGACGAGAATTGCCGCAAGCTGCTCTCCGGCCTGCTGGCGCCGCTGGGTTTCCTGCTGCAGGAGGCGGCGGGCGGCGCACAGGCGCAAGCCATGCTGGCGGCGCAGCGCTACGACATGGTGCTCAGCGACTGGCGCATGCCGGACATGGACGGCCTGGCGCTGACGCGCTGGCTGCGCGCGCAGGATGGCCTGGCGCAGCCGCGCCTGGTGATCATGACCGCTTCCGCCTTCGAGGAAGAAAAGCAGGAGGCGCTGGCGGCCGGCGCCGACGGCTTCCTGCGCAAGCCGATCGAGCAGGAACACCTGTTCGCCATGCTGGAGCAGCAGCTGGGCTTGCGCTTCCAGCGCGCCGCCGCCAGCGAACAGGCGCCGGACGGCGCGCCGCCCGACGCCTTTGATCTGGATCAGGCGCTGGACCATCTTGATGCGGCCGAACGGCAGGCGCTGCTCGAATCGGTGCGCGCGCTGGACCTGCGGCGCAGCGCCATCGTGCTGGCCGGCGTGGCCACCCGCTGGCCGCAGCTGGCCGCGCATCTGTGCGCCATGCTGGAGCAGCACCAGTACCAGCAGCTGTGCGCGGCGCTGGCGCGGCCCGTGGCGTCGACGTTCGCGCAAGGCGCCGACGCATGATGCAGCCGTCGTTCAAGCATGCGCGCCTGGGCGGCGTGTCCATCGTGCTGGCCGTCAGCGTGGCGCTGACCTTTGTCGTCACCGCGCTGCTGCTGGTGTTCGCCGTGCTGTTTTACGAGTCCGAACGCGAACAGCGCTGGCAGCAGCTGCACAGCAGCCTGTCGGTCAGCGCCGACCAGCTGGCCGTGGCCATCGAACTGCCGCTGTGGAACCTCGATGAAAAGCAGATGCTGGCCATCATGCGCAGCACCCTGGGCAAGCGCGACCTGGTGGCCAGCGCGCTCACGCCCGGCATCGGCAAGGAGACGCTGGCCCTGCGCCGCAACGGCGACGGCGCGTTCGAGAGCGTCTCCGCGCTGCCCGACGATCCCGGCCTGCTGGTGGCGCGGCGCTCGGTGACGATGGGCGGGCAAGTCATCGGCGCCGTCACCGTGTATGCCACGCCGGCCCTGCTGCATGCGCAGCTGCGCCAGCGCGCGCTGGCCATCGGCGCCATGATCGTGGCGCTCGACGTGATCCTGGTGGCCAGCATCTGGCTGCTGATGTGGTGCCTGATGATCAAGCCCCTGCGCGCCATCGGCCAGTATGCGGCCGGCGTCAGGGCGGGGCAGAGCGAAGCGTTCGGCACCCCGCCGAAAGCCTGGTTCCTGGGCGAGCTGCGGACCCTGTACCGCAGCATCCGCGACATGGTGGCGCTGCTCGACAGCCGCTACCGCGCCCTGCAGCGCAGCGAGGAGCGCGTGCAGATGGCCACGGGCGCGGCCAGCATCGGCATCTGGGACTGGAACGTCGTCAGCGATGACTTGCAGTGGGATGAGCAGATGTATACGCAGTTCAAGGCCGATGCGGGCGGCGCCACGGCGCCGGCAGCGATCTGGCGCGCGGCGCTGGTGCCGCACGACGTGCCGGCGGCAAAGCTGGCCCTGCGCGCGGCGCTGCACGCAGGCCATGCGTTCACGCACGAGTACCGCATCCTGTGGCCCGATGGCGCCATCCGCTACATCAAGGCCGACGCCGTGATCTTCCGCGACGGCCAGGGCATGCCCATGCGCCTGGTGGGCTCGAACTACGACATCACGGCGCACCGCGAGGCGGAACTGGAGCTGCTGCGCCACCGCCACCACCTGGAAGAGCTGGTGGCCGAACGCACGGGCGCGCTGTCGGTGGCCGTCAGCCAGGCGCAGGCGGCGAACCGCGCCAAGAGCACCTTCCTGGCGAACATGAGCCATGAACTGCGCACGCCCTTGAATTCCGTGATCGGCTTTTCGCGCCTGATGGCCGCCTCGCCCAACATGCAGGCCGATGAAAAGCGCAATCTCGACATCATCCACCGCTCCGGCAATCATTTATTGAGATTGATCAACGAAATCCTCGAGCTGTCCAAGGGCGAGGCGGGACGCCTGCAGGCGCAGGCGGAGGTGGTGGCGCTGGCGCCGCTGCTGCAGGAAGTGATGGACATGCTGGGCATGCGCGCCGAGCAGCAGGGCATGGCGCTGCGCCTCGATTGCGTCGCCGTGCCGCCGGCCGTGCTGCTCGACGCCACGCGGCTGCGCCAGGTGCTGCTCAACCTGATGTCGAACGCCGTCAAGTTCGCCGGCGGCGGCGAGGTCGTCTTGCGCGTGCGCGGCGAGCGGCGCGAGGGCGAGCAATGGATGTTGTCGTTCGCCGTCAGCGACACGGGCATCGGCATCGCCGCGGCGGACCAGCAGCGCATCTTCGAGCCCTTCGTGCAGGCCGACAGCGCGGGACCGAAGGACGGCACGGGCCTGGGCCTGGCCATCTCGCGCGAATTCGTGCAGCTGATGAAAGGCGAGCTGACGCTGGAGTCCAAGCCGGGGCGGGGCGCCACGTTCAGTTTCAGCATCCCCGCGCAGGCGGCCGAGGCGCCCGTGCAGGCGTCCGTGCCGCCGCCGGCGGCGCCTGCGCACGAGGCCCCGCCGGCACTGCGGGCGCAGGACTTGCTGCTGCTGGCCGGGGAAGAGCGCGCCGCCTTACTGGTGGCGCTGCGCGAATTGAACCTGGCCAGGGTGGCATCGCTGCTGGCGGCCCTGCCGGCGGCGGCGGCACCGTTGCTGGCGCCGCTGCAAGCCATGCTGGACCAGCATCAGTACCGCCAGCTGTGCGACTTGCTGGCGAATGAGGGCGCGCTGGCGCTCGCGTAAAAGTGTGGGCTGACAACATCGGTTTCGCTGAAAAGACGGACTAAGTGGCGCCGATGGATGGTGCTAAATTGCAATAAAGATTATGATGATAGTACGTAGTTCACCGCAAAAAAATGTCTTGTCCAGCGTGGCGCCAGAGCGCCGCGCCTCATCCAAAGCTGAGAGAACTGCTACATGCACCGCGATTTTTCGGAAGTGAATTCGAAGGGCGAAGTACTGATCGTTGAAGATACGCCGGCGTCGCTGAAGCTGTTGAGCGATTTGCTGGGCGGCGCCGGCTACGCGGTGCGCCAGGCGCCGAACGGCGAACTGGCCCTGTGGACGGCCCAGGCGCGCCCGCCGGAGCTGATCCTGCTCGACGTGCGCATGCCCGGCCTCGACGGCTTTGAAGTGTGCCGGCGCCTGAAGGAAATGCCGGCCCTGCGCCAGGTGCCCGTGATCTTCCTGTCGGCGCAGTACGACACGGACGACAAGGTGCGCGGCTTTGCGCTGGGCGCCGTCGATTTCATCGCCAAGCCCTTCCAGGCCGAGGAAATCCTCGCCCGCACCGATGCGCATGTGCGCCTGGCGCGGGCGCAGCTGCAGCTGGCGCAGGAGCGCGCCAACCTGGAGCGCCGCGTGGCCGAGCGCACGGCCGAACTGGAACAAGTGGCCAGCACGCTGGCGCGCGAAGTGCAGATCCGCCGCGCCAACGAGGAATTGCTGCGCCTGTCGGGCCAGGTCTTCGAAGCCACGCAGGACGCCATCCTGATCACCGACCCGGCCGGCATCATCGTCACCTCGAATCCTGCGTTTACCCGCATCACCGGCTACGCCGCGCGCGAGGTGCTGGGCACCGACATCATGCGCCTGCATGCCGAATACACGGGCGAAGCGGTGCTGCAGGCCATGCGCCAGGGCCTGCACAGCAGCGGCTGCTGGTCGGGCGAGGTGCAGACCCGGCGCAAGAGCGGCGACACCTATCCCTGCCTGCTCAGCGTCTCCACCGTGCATGGCCCGGACGGCGCCGTCATCAACTACGTGGGCGTTTTCCTCGACATCAGCGAGCGCAAGGCCGAGCAGCACCTGATCGATTTCCTCTCCTACCACGACGCGCTGACAGGCTTGCCCAACCGCGTGCTGATGCGCGAGCGCTTCGAGCAGGCGCGCGTGAGCGCCGTGCGCGACCGCCAGCAGGTGGTGCTGATGTGCCTGGACCTGGACCGCTTCAAGAACATCAATGACTCGCACGGCCAGGCCGTGGGCGACAAGGCGCTGCAGGTGGTGGCGCGCTTCCTGACGGGCTGCGTGCGCGAAGGCGACACGGTGGCGCGCCAGGGCGGCGACGAATTCCAGATCCTGCTGCTCGACGATCCCCTGCTGGGGCGCACCTTGGCGCTGGCGCAAACCATCCTGGCCGGCCTGCGCGAAGAGCTCAGCGTCGACGGCGAGCGCCTGGCGCTGACCACCAGCATCGGCATCGCCCTGTGCCCGGCCGACGGCAACAGCCTCGACGACGTGCTGCGCCATGCCGACACGGCCCTGGTGCGCGCCAAGGAAATGGGGCGCGACCACTATGCGTTTTTCACGGAGCGCATGGGCAGCGATATCCGCGCCCGCCTGGCCATGCAGCAGCAGCTGCGCGGCGCCATCGGCCGCGACGAATTCGAAGTGCATTACCAGCCGCAGATGTGCTTGCGCACGGGCGCCATGCTGGGCGCGGAAGCGTTATTGCGCTGGAACAACCCTGTGCTGGGCAAGGTGCCGCCCGGCCTGTTCATCGCGCTGGCCGAGGAATACGGTTCCATCACGGCCATCGGCGAGTGGGTGCTGGAAAGCGTCTGCGCGCAGATCCGCGTGTGGCACGACGCGGGCCTGGGCAGCATCAAGGTGGCCGTCAACCTGTCGGGCAAACAGTTTGCGCAGGACCGCACGGTGCCTTTCGTCGAGGCGGCGCTGCGCAAGTACGGCATCGCGCCGGCCTGCCTGGGCATCGAAATTACGGAAAGCACGGTGATGGGCGACCCGGACAAGGCCGTGGCGGCCCTGACGCGCCTGAAGGATATCGGCGTGGGCATTTCGCTCGACGACTTCGGCACCGGCTATTCCAGCCTCGGTTACCTGAAGCGCTTCCCCATCGACGTGCTGAAGATCGACAAATCCTTCGTCGACGACGTCACCACCAGCAGCAGCGACGCGGTCATCGCCCGCTCCGTCATCTCGCTGGCGCACAATCTCGACATGCGCGTCATCGCCGAAGGCGTGGAAACGCGCGAGCAGGTCGATTTCCTGACGGAACACGGCTGCGATGAAATGCAGGGCTATTATTTCAGCCGCCCCCTCGCGGCCGCCCCATTCACGGACTTGCTGCGCGAGCGGCGCACGCTGGCCGTGGCCCAGGCCTAAGCGCCGCGGTGCGGCCGATGCACCATGGCGGTGCGTGCGCCGCAGCGCGGTGCAGGATTCTCACTTTTCCTTCCCCTGATGCTGGCACATATCCTGCTTAGGTAATCGCTTATTTACGCGATTGCCCCGCATGCCAGACAGTACCCACCCAGCCACGCCCTCACAGGCCAGCGCGCACGGCGCCTGGCAGGCGCGGCTGCGCCTGGGCTTCGCGCTGCACGATGGCGTCAGCCGCCTCGTCGAACGCGCGCACAGCGGCCCCCTGCGCGTGCAAAAGCCCCTGTATCCGGAAGGCGGCGCCGTCTGCCACGCCATCATCATCCACCCGCCAGGCGGCGTGGTGGGCGGCGACCAGCTGGCCGTCGACGCCACGGCGGGCGAGGGCGCGCACGCCTTGCTCACGTCGCCGGGCGCCGCCAAGTGGTACCGCGCGAACGGCCATGTCTCGGGCCAGCACGTCGTGCTGCGCGCCGGCAGCGGCGCCGCCATCGAGTGGCTGCCGCAGGAAAGCATCTTCTTCGACCAGGCCTGCGTGCGCCTGCGCCTCGAGGTGGAACTGGCGCAAGACGCCGGCTACATCGGCTGCGACATCGTTTGCCTGGGCCGCAGCGCCGCGGGCGAAATTTTCAGTACCGGCAGCATCAGCCAGCAGGTGCGGATCCGCCGCGGCGGCAGGCTGCTGTGGTGGGAGCAGGGCGTGCTGGCCGCCGGCGGCGCCCTGATGGCCAGCCCCCTGGGCCTTGCCGGCCACACGGTGTGCGCCACCCTGATCGGCGTCGGTGCGTCCGTTTCCCCCGCCGTGCTGGCCGCCTTGCGCGAGATCAAGGTGCCTGCCGGCGCCGCGTTTGGCGCCACGCACATGAAATCGCTGGTGGTGGTGCGCCTGCTGTGCGGCGACAGCGAGGCGGCGCGCCGCGTCATGCTGGCCGCCTGGCAGCTGCTGCGCCCCGCCATGCTGGGACGCGCCGCCGTCGTGCCCCGCATCTGGAACACTTGAACAGGAAAGAAGCACAAGGAAAACCATGGACCTGACACCCCGCGAAAAAGACAAGCTGCTCATTTTTACGGCCGCGCTGCTGGCCGAACGGCGCCTGGCGCGCGGCTTGAAGCTCAATTACCCGGAAGCGGTGGCCCTGATCAGCGCCGCCATCATGGAGGGCGCGCGCGATGGCAAATCGGTGGCGCAGCTCATGGCGGACGGCACGAAGATACTCTCGCGCGCCGACGTCATGGACGGCATCGCCGAGATGATCCCCGATATCCAGGTGGAAGCGACTTTCCCCGACGGCAGCAAGCTGGTGACCGTGCACCACCCGATACCGTAGTTTTCCGGCCAGCCAGGGCGTCACCCGCGCCAGGGCTGTTCTTGCGCCGGCCACCCGCCGGCAAGCGTTGCGATCTTTGAAGGAGTCTCACATGACCCCAGGCGAATACAAACTGGAAGAAGGCGAAATCAGCCTCAATGCGGGCCGCGCCACGGCCACCGTGGTGGTGGCCAACCGGGGCGACCGGCCCATCCAGGTGGGCTCGCACTTTCACTTTTTCGAGGTCAACCCCGCGCTGGTCTTCGAGCGCTGGCGCGCCTACGGCATGCGCCTCAATATCACGGCCGGCACGGCCGTGCGCTTCGAGCCGGGCCAGCAGCGCACCGTGGAACTGGTGGCGCTGGCGGGCGAGCGCAAGGTCTACGGCTTCAACGGCGCAGTGATGGGCGAACTGCAGGACACTCCACCAGGAAAGGATTGAGATGGCCAGCATTCCCCGCAGCGCGTATGCCGAGATGTTCGGCCCCACCAAGGGCGACCGCATCCGCCTGGCCGACACGGCACTGTTCATCGAGATCGAGCATGACTACGCGATCTACGGCGAAGAGGTGAAATTCGGCGGCGGCAAGGTGATCCGCGACGGCATGGGCCAGTCGCAGCGCTGCGCGGCCGAAGTGATGGACACCGTCATCACGAATGCCGTCATCCTCGACCACTGGGGCATCGTGAAGGCCGATATCGGCCTGAAAAACGGGCTGATCTCCGGCATCGGCAAGGCGGGCAACCCGGACATCCAGCCGGGCGTGACCCTGGCCATCGGCGGCGCCACCGAGATCATCGCCGGCGAGGGCATGATCGTCACGGCCGGCGGCGTCGACACGCACATCCACTTCATCTGCCCGCAGCAGATCGAGGAAGCCCTGATGAGCGGCGTGACCACCATGCTGGGCGGCGGCACGGGGCCGGCCGTGGGCACGGCTGCCACCACCTGCACGCCGGGACCGTGGCACTTGCACGCCATGCTGGCGGCCGCCGACGCCTTCCCGATGAACCTGGGCTTCATGGGCAAAGGTAACGTCAGCCTGCCGCTGCCGCTGGAAGAGCAGGTGCGCGCGGGCGCCATCGGCCTGAAACTGCATGAAGACTGGGGCAGCACGCCGGCCGCCATCGACAATTGCCTGTCCGTCGCCGACCGCATGGATATCCAGGTGGCGCTGCACAGCGACACCCTCAACGAGGGCGGCTTCCTCGAACATACGCTGGCCGCCTTCAAGGACCGCACCATCCACACGTTTCACACGGAAGGGGCGGGCGGCGGCCATGCGCCCGACATCATCGCCGCCGTGGGGCAAGCCAACGTGCTGCCCTCGTCGACCAACCCCACGCGCCCGTTTACCGTCAACACGCTCGACGAGCACCTGGACATGCTGATGGTGTGCCACCACCTGGACCCGGCCATTGCCGAAGACGTGGCCTTTGCCGAGTCGCGCATCCGCCGCGAAACCATCGCCGCCGAAGACATCCTGCACGATATCGGCGCCATTTCCATGATGTCGTCCGATTCGCAAGCCATGGGGAGAGTCGGCGAAGTGATCATGCGCACCTGGCAGACGGCGCACAAGATGAAGGTGCAGCGCGGCGCCCTGGCGCCCGACACGGCGCGCAGCGACAATTTTCGCGCCAAACGCTACATTGCCAAGTACACGATCAACCCGGCCATCACGCACGGGATATCGCACGTGGCCGGCTCCATCGAGGCGGGCAAGATCGCCGATATCGTGCTGTGGAAGCCGGCTTTCTTCGGCGTCAAGCCGTCGATGATCTTAAAGGGCGGCATGATCGCCGCCGCGCAGATGGGCGACCCGAACGCCTCGATTCCCACGCCGCAGCCCGTGCATTACCGCATGATGTTCGGCGCCTTCGGCGGCGGCCTGAAAAAATCGTTCACCTTTGTCTCGCAGGCGGCATGCGAGCTCGATATCGGCCACCAGTTGAAACTGAACAAATCCGTCATCGCCGTGAAGAACATGCGCGGCCTGCGCAAGCAGGACATGATCCACAACGGCGCCACGCCGCACATGGAAGTGGACCCGGAAACCTATGCCGTGCGCGCCGACGGCCAGCTGCTCGTGTGCGAGGCGGCGGCCGTGCTGCCGATGGCGCAGCGTTATTTTCTATTTTAGCGAGGGACACCATGCTCACATTGCATACCAGACTGGCGCCTGACGACACTCGCGCCGCCGTTGTCCAACTCGTGCTGCCCTACGACCAGCGCGAAAAATGCCGGCTGCGTGCCGTGCTGTCGAATGGCGAAGAGGTGGCCGTGTTCACCGTGCGCGGCACGGTGCTGCGCGACGGCGAGCGCATGACGGGACCGGGCGGGCAGGTGGTGCGGATCGTCGCCGCGCGCGAAGCGACTTACCTGGTGCGCTGCGCGGATGCCCACACCCTGCTGCGCTGCGCCTTTCACCTGGGCAACCGCCACACGCAGGCGCAGGTGGGCGACGGTTTTTTGCGCATCCGCAAGGACGTGGTGCTCAAGGAGATGCTCGAACGCTTGCAGGCGACCGTGACGGAAGAAAGCGCGCCGTTCGAGCCGGAAGCGGGCGCCTACGGCGGCGGCCATGGCCACCACGACGGCCACGGCCAGCATTTGCTGGCGCCCGTGCCGCTGCGGCAGAAGATCCACCGTCCCGGCGATGCACCGGGCGCCGCATGATGCAGGCCTCGGCCCTGCTGCATCTGTTGCAGTTCGCCAGCCCGGCCCTGCCCATCGGCGCCTACAGCTATTCGCAGGGGCTGGAAGCGGCGCTCGAATCAGGCCTGGTGAGCGACGCGGCCACGGCGCGCGCGTGGATCGCCGAGCATCTGACCTTGGTGGTGGCGCGCTGGGAAGCGCCCCTGTGCTGGCGCTTGATGCAGGCGTTTGCAGCGCAGGACCTGGGCGCCGTGCAGCGCTGGAGCGAGCGTTTCATCGCTTCGCGCGACACGGCGGAATTTCGCGCCGAGACCATCCAGATGGGATACTCATTGAGCAAATTGCTGGCCGAACTGGGCGTGGCCGACGGCGTCTTGATCGACATGCTGCAGGGCCGGCCGGAGGTGGCGCTGCCCACCGCCTATGCCTGCGCCGTGGCGGCGCTGGCCATTCCGCGCGAGGAGGCGCTGCTGGCCATGCTGTTCGCCTGGGCGGAAAACCAGGTGCTCGTCTGCGTCAAATCCGTGCCGCTGGGGCAGGTGGCGGGCCAGCGCCTGCTGCTGTCGCTGCGGCCCGACCTGGAAGCGGCCGCGCTGACGGCGCAAACCTTGGCAGACGACGAGATGGGCAACTGGGCGCCGGGCCTGTCGCTGCTGTCGATGCGCCATGAAGTGCAGTACAGCCGCCTGTACCGTTCCTGAACACTACACCGAGAGACCACAACATGACATCGATTACCTCAAACCCCCTGCGCGTGGGCATCGGCGGCCCCGTCGGCTCGGGCAAGACGGCCCTGTGCGAAATGCTGTGCAAGGGCATGCGCGAGCGCTACGACATGGCCGTCATCACGAACGACATCTATACCAAGGAAGACATGGAAATCCTGCTGCGCGCCGATGCCTTGCCGGCCGAGCGCCTGATGGGCGTGGAGACGGGCGGCTGCCCGCACACGGCCATCCGCGAGGATGCGTCCATCAATCTGGAAGCGATCGCGCGCATGCAGGCCGATTTTCCCAATCTCGACCTGATCCTGGTCGAATCGGGCGGCGACAACCTGGCCGCCACCTTCAGCCCGGAACTGTCGGACCTGACCATTTACGTGATCGACGTGGCCGGCGGCGAAAAGATCCCGCGCAAGGGCGGGCCCGGCATCACGCGCTCCGATTTGCTCATTATCAACAAGACGGACCTGGCGCCCTACGTGGGCGCCAACCTCGACGTGATGGCGCAGGACGCCAGGCGCATGCGCGGCGAGCGCCCCTTCGTGTTTACCAACCTGCGCAGCGGCGACGGCGTGCAGGTCGTCATTGATTTTATCCGCGAGCAAGGTTTGCTCGATCAACCCGGCAAGGAGCTGCAATGAGCGCAACACTGATGAGGAAAACGGCCGCCGCGGCCGTGCTGTGCCTGCTGGCCTTGCCTGCCATGGCCCATCCCGGTCATGGCGAGAGCGCGGGCCTGCTGGCCGGTTTTGCCCATCCGTTCACGGGCATCGACCATTTGCTGGCCATGCTGGGCGTGGGGCTCTGGGGCGGCCAGCAGCGCCGCGGCTGGAGGCAGCCCGCCACTTTCCTCGGCATGATGCTGCTTGGCGCGCTGGCCGGCATGGCGGGCTTGACGGTGCCAGGACTGGAAACGGGCATCGCCGCCACGGTGGCGCTGGCGGGACTGGCCATCGCGCTGGCGCTGGCCTTGCCGAACTGGCTAAGCTTGGGATTGGTGGGGATGTTTGCGCTGGCGCATGGCAATGCGCATGGCCAGGAATTGCCGGTCGCCTCGGCCGCCTGCGGCTTCCTGCTGGCCTCGGCCATGCTGCTGTGCGCTGGATGTTTCACCGGCCAGGTGCTGGCCGGGCGCGTGCTGCGCCTGGCCGGCGTGGCCATCACGGCCGCCGGCGTGGTGCTGATGGGGCTTGCTTAATCGTTTAAGCGCGTTTAAGCGCCGGGGCGCTTCTCGGACAGCACGATGGGCGCCGCCTTTTCCGGATGCAAGCCCTGATGGCCCGCATATACGGCGGCGATGGCCGCCATGTCGGCCTCCTTGTCGCCCGTCAAGTACAAATGGTCGACGACGCCCAGCACCTTGTTCGGATAGTCGATGTAGACGAGCAGCAAGGGTACCTTGGCGGCCAGCGCCAGGTGATAAAAGCCGCTTTTCCAGTTCGGGCGGTAGCTGCGCGTCGCTTCCGGCGTGATGGCCAGCCAGTACCAGTCGGCGGCCAGCATGCGTTCGGCCTGGCGGCCGATGGTGCCGCTGGTGGTGCTGCGGTCGACCGGTTCGCCGCCCAGGTAGCGCAGCACCTTGCCCATGGGGCCGCGGAACAGGGAGTCCTTGGCCAGCCAGCGGAACGGCAGCGACAGCGCCCATTTGCCGAACAGGCCCACCATGAAATCCCAGTTCGACGTGTGCGGGTAGACGACGGCGATGCCGCGCGGTCCCGGCAGGGGACGAAAGCGCATGCGCCAGCCGAACAGGTGCAGCACCCGCAGCGCGCAGCGCTGGTGCCAGGTGGGCAGCGCGCCCGGCTGTATGAATAAATCGTCCATTGATACCCTTCAGTGACACTGTTTTAATGGGATGGCGCTGATGGCCATTTTCCTTGAAGCAAAATTCTGCGCAGGCATTCTATACGGGGCTGGCGGTGGCGACAAGCAGCCGGGCCCGCTATCCATGCGGTATCGGGGCTCTTCGTACTGCCATTTTAACCATGCCCGGGCTCTGCGCCGGGCACTAAATGCCTGCCATGTGGTCAAAACTTGATGCAGTGTAGATCCACCAGACATGGAGCCATGGCATGAAGAACAGTATCGATGCATTCAATAGCAGCAATGACGGGGAGAATGTCAGAACGGACAAGGCGATGGCCGAGCTGGTCGAACGGGGCGTCGCTTTCCACCACGCCCTGGGCAGGACGGTGGCGACGGCTTATCTGCGCGAGCATGCCGTGCCGGCCGAGGTCATTTACCGCGTCTTCAGCAGCGCCCAGGCGCGCCGGCCCGCGCGTCCGGCGCGGCGCCGATGGCGTTGAGCGGCCCGGGTGTTGCGCATTTGGTGTTGAGATAAAACAAACGGCGGGCGTTTCGATAGCCGCGCTTTTTCTGCGCTTGTATCGTTGCGCCCACCGCAAAGGGCGGGGCGCGCCGCGGGTGGACCGCTGCACGCTGGTTTGTCGGCGATTCGCTGGCTGTTAGCTATCTATTTGCCAGTTGTCTATCCGCTGGCTGCTCAGGCCAGCGCCGGATAGTCCGTGTAGCCGGCCGCGTCCGGGGCGTACAGGGTGGCCGGGTTCAGCGGGTTGAGCGGCGCATCGCTGTGCAGGCGGATGGGCAGGTCCGGGTTGGCGATGAACCACAGGCCGAAGGCCACGGCATCGGCTTCGCCCTTGGCCAGCAAGGCTTCGGCCGCCGCCTTGTCCATTTTTTCGTTGGCAATGTACACGCCGCCGAACTCCTGCTTCAGGTAGGGGCCCAGGCGGTCGTCACCGAGCGCTTCGCGCGCGCAGATGAAGGCGATGCCGCGCTTGCCCAGTTCGCGTGCCACGTAGCCAAAGGTGGCGCGCGGGTCGGAATCGCCCATGTCGTGCGCGTCGCGGCGCGGCGCCAGGTGCATGCCCACCTTGTCGGCGCCCCATACTTCTATGCACGCATCCGTCACTTCCAGCATCAGGCGGGCGCGGTTTTCGATCGCGCCGCCGTAGTTGTCCGTGCGCAAGTTGGTGCTGTCTTGCAGGAACTGGTCGAGCAAGTAACCATTGGCGCCGTGGATTTCCACGCCGTCGAAGCCCGCTTTCTTTGCATTTTCGGCGCCCAGGCGGTAGGCGGCCACGATGCCGGGGATTTCTTCCGCGTCCAGCGCGCGCGGCGTGACGAATTCCTGTTGCGGGCGCACCAGGCTCACATGGCCGGCCGGCTTGACGGCGCTGGGCGCCACGGGCAAGTCGCCATTCAGGAACAGGGGCGCGGAAATGCGGCCCACATGCCACAGTTGCAGCACGATCAGGCCGCCCGCCTCATGCACGGCGCGGGTGATGTGTTTCCAGCCTTCCACCTGTTCCTCGGACCAGATGCCCGGCGTGTCCGCATAGCCCACGCCCTGCGGCGTGACGGCCGTCGCTTCCGAGATGATCATGCCGGCCGAGGCGCGCTGCGCGTAGTACTCGGCCATCAGGGCGTTGGGCACGCGCCCCGGATTGCCGGCGCGCGAACGCGTCAGCGGCGCCATGATGATGCGGTTTTTCAGTTGCAGGCTGCCGATGGTGATGGGGTCGAATAAGGTTGTCATGATTGCTATTTTTCCTGTCGAGAGTGCCGCGGACGGCGATATGGATGGGGTTGCTGTTACAGACCTTGCTGCATGTGCTCCAGAAAGGCCTCGATGGTGGCTTCATTGCGCTTGAAAAAGCTCCATTGGCCAACTTTCCTGGCGGAAATCAAGCCGGCCTTTTGCAAGGTGGCCAGGTGGGCCGAGACCGTCGACTGCGACAGCCCCAGCCGGCGGTCGATCAGGCCGGCGCAGACGCCGAAGTCGAGCGGATGGTCTTGTTCGCAAAAATACTGCTCCGGCTCCCTCAGCCATTGCAGGATCTGCCGCCGTACGGGATTGGCCAGCGCCTTGTGGATGGCGTCGATGTCCATGCTGTTTCTCCTGGTCGATGTTCGTCTTCAAACGATATATGTATCGTCTTTTGTGAATTTCAATATCGTCATATTACGATATAAATGAAAAACGTGCTGGCCGGGGGATTTTTCAGGCGGGGCGGCCCGCTGGCCGCCCGGCGGGAATCAGGCGAAGTGAAACAGCAGCAGGGCGAGGATGGCGGGCACCGTTTGCAGGTAGAGGATGCGCGTCATGACGGTCATCGCGCCCCACAGGCCGGCGACGGCGATGCAGGCCAGGCCGAACACGGTGAACGCATGGGCGATGGCCGCGTCCGGGTAGAAAAAGCCCAGCGCCAGGGCCGCGACGAGAAAGCCGTTGTAGCAGCCCTGGTTGGACATGGCAGGGCGGACGATTTCCGCTTTTTCCTTGCTCAGGCCAAAGACCTTGCGTCCGCGCGTATCGAAAAGGAGGGTTTCCAGCAGCACGATGTAGATGTGCAACAGCATAATGATCGCCGTCAGAATCTGGGCCAGAACGTGCATCGTCGCTCCTGAAAGTTTTGGATTCAGCAATTATGCTGCCACAAGCATGTTTTTTGGCAATATTTGATTGGAGCGGCCGCACTGGAAAAAATGTACTGGCGGCAAGACCTTTCACCGAATGGTATACTTTTCCCTTTGCTCCTGTGGGGACGACCCCGCTCGATGTGGGGCTGCATGGCGGGGACGACCCTGCCGCCTCGGGAGAATAATCATGGCGTGGATCATCCTGGTCTTGGCTGGCTTGCTGGAAATCGGCTGGGCCATCGGCCTCAAATACAGCGCCGGCTTTACCCGCCTCGTGCCATCCGTCCTCACGGCGGTGTCCATGCTGGGCAGCGTGGTGATGCTGGGCCTGGCCCTGCGCACCTTGCCGCTGGGCACGGCCTACGCCATCTGGACAGGCATCGGCACCGTGGGCACGGCCATCTTCGGCATCATGGTGCTGGGCGAACCGGCCAGCGCCGCGCGCATCGCCTGCATTGCCCTGATCGTCTCGGGCATCCTGGGCTTGAAGCTGCTCAGCCCGCAATAAGGTTTTCCTGACGCGCCCCGCGGCGTCGCGTTGCCTGCCTGAGCGGGTGACGGGCGGGGCGTTGTTGTTTCCGCCCTCTTTGAAAGGATGCAAGCATGAGCCTTGCCATGACGTATTTCTACCTGGCCATCGCCATCATCGCGGAAGTCATCGCCACCAGCGCCTTGAAGGCGTCCGATGGTTTCAGCCGCCTGTGGCCCAGCATCATCACCGTGATTGGCTACAGCATCGCGTTCTGGTGTTTGTCGCTGACCTTGAAGGTTATTCCTACCGGCATCGTGTACGCGATCTGGTCGGGCGTGGGCATCGTGCTCATTTCCGCCGTCGGCTGGTTCTGGTTCAAGCAAAGCCTCGACACGCCGGCCTTGATCGGCCTGGGGCTGATCATTGCCGGCGTGCTCGTCATTAACTTGTTTTCCAAGTCGGTCGGCCACTAATCAAAAGCTGGCAGCCACCCGCGCCAGGTAATACCACTCGGCGTTGGCTGCCGCACTGACGTCCGGGAAGAGGATGTAGGCGTCGAATTCGGCCGTCACGGGCGTGCCGTCCGCGCGCACGCCGATCTGCTCGCCCTGTTTGACCTTGTCAAAGCTGGACCAGGTCTTGATGAAGCGGTCATCCGCGTGCAGCTTGTCGTGCACGACGACCATGTTCAGCGCTTCCATGTCCGCGTCGGCGATGGCTTCCGGTTGCGGCGCATCAATGAAACCGAGGAAAGCCAGGGTGTTCATGATGGCGCGGTAGGCCACGTCCGGCGCGGCCGGGTCCGCGTGCTGGCCGCATTCCAGGGTCAGCGCGTAACCGCCCGTCGAGCGCATGTATTCCGTCGTGCCCACGCCATAGCGCAAGACCAGGCCTACCTGGTCGCTATTGCCCAGGCGGCGCTGCACGCCCTGGCCATACGCATGCAGCCAGCCATCGACGAAGCGGCGCACGCCCAGGCGGCGCGCCAGTGCGCGTTCCTGTTCTTCATGTTTAAAAGGTTGCAGCGGGCCGTCGTTGTTGCGCGGCCCCACCATGACGAAAGGCTGGCTGTCGGCATTGAACGAGTGCAAATCGAGCAGCACGTCGTGCTGGCCCAACAGCGGGCACAGCCAGTTGGCGATGCGGTCTTCGAAATCCTGCGGATTATCGTTTGGAAACAAATTGCGGTTCAGGTTGCGGTCGCCGCTGCGCACGCCCTTGGCGTAGGCCAGCGGGTTGGTGATGGGCACGAAGGTGACGCTGCCGGCCACGATGGAGAGGGCGCCGCTGTCGAGTTCAGCCATCACGCGGTGGATGCCCTTGGTGCCGCAGGTTTCATTGCCGTGCACGGCGCCCGTGATGATCAGGCGCGGGCCGCTGCCCTGGCCCGTGTAGTTGATGGACTTGAAGTGGAGTGCGCTGCTCATGCTGGACATATCCTATGCTGTTGCGGGAAGGGAAAGCGGGGTCGGCATATTTTAGCGGGATTCGCCGTGCACGCCTGCAAAAATGTGGCCATGGCGCACTCTGGCGTGGCATGATCGGCGCCACCGTTGTTTTCCCTTGCCGATTTCCATGACCAGTACGTCCCATCCTTCCCGCCTGTACGGCCTCGACACCTTGCGGGCGCTGGCAATCGTGCTGGTCTTCATGAACCATTATTTGCTGTTCGTCAGCGAGGGCGGGGCGTTTGGTTTCTGGGGAGAAATCGGCTGGACGGGCGTGGACCTGTTCTTTGCCCTCAGCGGCTATCTGATCGGCAACCAGATCTTTGCCGCCTTGCGCAGCGAGCACGGCTTTTCCTTGCCGCGCTTCTATGCGCGGAGATTTTTGCGCACCTTGCCCAATTTCTATGTCGTGCTGGCTTTGTATTATGTGTGGCCCGCGTTCCGTGGCGACAGTGCGCTGCTGCCCCTGTGGAAATTCCTGACGTTTACGCAAAACATCAACCTGACGCCGGGCACGGCGTTTTCCCATGCCTGGTCGCTGTGCGTGGAAGAGCAATTCTATGTGCTGTTGCCGGCCGTGGCGCTGGTGATTGCCGCCTGCCGCAAGTCCTTGCTGTGGGCCTGGCTGGCCGTGGCCGCCAGCTTGATCGTCGGCATGCTGGTGCGCGCCTATCTGTGGGATGAGTACGTACAAGTGCCGCGTGGCGGCCTCGGCTATTACAAGTACATTTATTACGCGTCGTGGTGCCGTTTCGACGAGCTGGTGGCGGGCGTGGCGCTGGCGCTGCTGAAAAATTACCACCCTGGCGCCTGGCTGCGCCTGACATCCCATGGTAATCGCACTTTGCTGGCGGGAATCTTTGGCACGGCGCTGATGTTTTATGTCTTCCTCAACGATCACTATGGTCATGCGGTGACCGTGTTCGGCTATCCGGCCCTGGCCGCCAGTTTTACCTTATTGCTGATCGCCGCGCTGAGTCCTGCCAGTGCTTTGTATCAACTGCGCGTGCCGGGCGCGGCCAGCCTGGCGTTGTGGTCGTATGCGATTTATCTGTTGCACAAACAACTGTGCATCTTGCTGCGGCCACTCTTGCAGGATATGGGGTATGGCCCGGACGGCGCGCCGGCGATACTGATCAGTGTTGCCGTCAGTATCTTTACGGGCTGGCTCTTGTATAGAGTGGTGGAAACGCCGTTCATGCGATTGCGGGCGCGTTATGTGCCGGCTAATCACCGCTGAGGTACGGCATTTCCCGCAGTGGGCTTTGCCAAGGCTGCATCATGCATGTTTAACGCCGGCCAAAGCCCGAGCCGGAGCCAACCCTCGTGCCAGCGCAGCAAAATATATCGTCGAATCTTTCAACGGATTTCATTTTTTCAAACAAGCTGGCCTTGAGTATTTCTCCCCTTTCCCTCTCTCTTTTGCTCATGTGAGATAGTGCCTCGTTGATTTGTGGCCAATCGCAAAAGGTGTCATGTGGCGCGCAAAAGGAGTGCCATGCATAGGCCTCGGCAATATCGTAGACCTTGGACTTTTTGTCTACGTAGTACAGGAGGACGTTCATCTCTGCCTTGGCAAATCCCCGTTCCGCAGCGCCGCGAAATAATTGCAGCAAGTCCGCATCGCGCGCGCCTCCGCGGAGCTGCAAGACGCTGGCAAGGTGGAACATGGATGGCGGGAAAAATTTCGCGGCGGATTTTGATAGGTAGAACACCGCAGTGTCGAGGTCACGGTCCTCGCAAGCGCCGAGGTAGGCCTTGATACCCATCAAGTGCTGAGCCTGCGTATCGCCGCTGTCGGCGCGCGTCTTGACGAGTGTGTGTGATTCAGTGCTGCAATCTTGCGGCAATGCCTCTACGATACGCTGGCTCGCAGGTGCCTGCACATCTTCTGCGCCGGCTACGCCTGGACCAGCCATGGCGGCAATCAAGAGAGTAGATTGCAGCCACATGGCGATCTTGGTTGAACGTTTTTTCATTGTCTCTCCTGGCCTGATGGTCATTTCAAATGGCGTGCTGCCGGTGTTGTCGGCAGGCATCATTGTTCTTGGAATGTACAGGAACCTGCTACGACGAAATTGACGTGGCGCATTTGACAGGCAAGTTCGCAGGAGTAAATTACATATCGATCACATCGAGTCCTCGCGGCGTGCCCACCAGTAATTCCAGGATGGCATGCACGCGCAGATTCGTGTCTTCGTGTTCCGTGTTGACGATCAGGGCGCGCAGGCCGGGCACGGCTTCCGCGATGTGGGGACTGGCGTAGGCATTGATCAATAACAAGACCAGGTCCGTGGCACCCGCGCCGGGCTGGCGCCGCAGCCGGTCGTGGATCACGTTCAACAGCGCGCGCTGCATGCGCGGCGTGGGATTGGTGATGTAGGCGAAGACGCTCGGCGTGTTGGCGACGGCCGCGCACAGACGCCGCTCCATCTCGTCGGGCTTCACGTCGGAAGCGATATCGAAATACGCGGCTTCCCAGCGCGTGCGCGCATACGGGTGGCCGGGCGGGAAGGAGTCGGCCGTTTCAAAACCGCAGATGCGGCTCAGGGTTTTCAGCCAGGCGAATAGGGTGGAGTTCATGCCGCGATTCTAGCGGCATTCCGCGCATGCCGGGCCGACTGTATATCAAGGAGGCTGACGCCCGGGAAGCGGATGAAAAACAGATTAAAGTTTCCTGTAAAACAGCCCTTGTCATTCTGGGAAAGCCTCTCTATAATGCTGGTCTTCGGGGCGGGTTAGTTCAGCTGGTTAGAATACTTGGTCGACATCCAAGGGGTCGGGGATTCGAATTCCTCACCGCCCACCAGAATTTAGCAGTAGGCAGTTTTTAAGAGTTTTAAGCTGGCGCAAGCCGCAAGCGGTCATTTGAAATACAATGATCAACAAAAGTTTTACGGGCGGTTAGTTCAGCTGGTTAGAATACTTGGTCGACATCCAAGGGGTCGGGGATTCGAATTCCTCACCGCCCACCAGAATGCAGTTAGAGAGAAAGGGTAAACCGGTTATGACACCGCGAACTACTACCAAGCTTTGGGAGTGACGCTAGTCGAACGGGTTTCCTTTGTCTCAAAAAAGTGAAAAACGCGGCTAGTCCGCGTTTTTTTGCGTCTGCGTTTTCCTTTCAGTTTTTCTGTCCACACCATTCATTGCAGTTTTACCTGGCGCCAGCGCCGATATGGAGATCAATATGCTTACAATCCGACTTCCCGATGGTTCCGCCCGTCAATTTGACGGCCCGGTCACCGTGGCCCAGGTTGCGGCCAATATTGGTACCGGCCTGGCCAAGGCTGCCCTGGCGGGCAAGGTCGACGGCAAGCTGGTCGATACTTCCTATTTGATCGAGCGGGACGCGGAACTGGCGATCGTCACGGACAAGGACGCCGACGGCCTGGAAGTGATCCGCCACTCGACGGCCCATTTGCTGGCGTATGCCGTCAAGGAATTGTTCCCGGACGCGCAAGTGACCATCGGTCCCGTGATCGACAACGGCTTTTATTATGACTTCGCCTACAAGCGTCCGTTCACGCCGGAAGACCTGGTCGCGATCGAAAAGAAAATGGCGGAACTGGCCAAGAAGGATGAGCAAGTCACGCGCAAGGTCGTCGCCCGCGACGAAGCGATCGATTACTTCAAGGGCATCGGCGAAGCCTACAAGGCTGAACTGATCGGCTCGATTCCTGCCGACCAGGAAGTGTCGCTGTATTCCGAAGGCAAGTTCACGGACTTGTGCCGCGGCCCCCACGTGCCATCGACGGGCAAGCTGAAAGTATTCAAGCTGATGAAGCTGGCCGGCGCCTACTGGCGCGGCGACTCGAAAAACGAGATGCTGCAGCGTATCTATGGCACGGCCTGGGCCAAGAAGGAAGATCAGGAGTTGTATCTGCACAACCTGGAAGAGGCGGAAAAGCGCGATCACCGCAAGCTGGGCAAGCAGCTTGATTTCTTCCATTTCCAGGAAGAAGCGCCGGGCCTGATCTTCTGGCACCCGAAAGGCTGGTCGATCTGGCAGCAAGTCGAGCAATACATGCGCAATGTGTACCAGGTCAACGGCTACCAGGAAGTCAAGGCGCCGCAAATCCTTGACCGTGGCCTGTGGGAAAAAACCGGCCACTGGGATAATTACCGTGAAAACATGTTCATCACGGAATCGGAAAACCGCGCCTATGCGCTGAAGCCGATGAATTGCCCAGGCCATATCCAGATTTTCAACAATGGCATGCGCAGCTACCGCGACTTGCCATTGCGCTACGGCGAATTCGGCCAATGCCACCGCAACGAGCCGTCGGGCGCCTTGCACGGCATGATGCGCGTGCGCGGCTTTACGCAGGATGACGGCCATATTTTCTGCCTGGAAGAGCAGATCGCCGGCGAAGTGACGGCTTTCCACCAGCAGGCCATGGATGTGTATACGGCGTTCGGCTTCACGAATATCGACGTGAAACTGGCCTTGCGTCCCGATAACCGCATCGGCACGGAAGAGTCGTGGGATTTCGCCGAGGAATCTCTGCGTTCGGCCCTGCGCGCCTGCGGCGTGGAATGGACCGAGTTGCCGGGCGAGGGCGCCTTCTATGGTCCGAAGATCGAATACCACCTGAAGGACAGCCTGGGCCGCGCGTGGCAGGTGGGCACCGTGCAGATCGATCCGTCGATGCCGGGCCGTCTGGGCGCCGAATACGTGGCCGTGGACAACACGCGCCAGGTGCCCATCATGCTGCACCGCGCGATCGTCGGTTCGCTGGAACGTTTCATCGGCATCCTGATCGAACACTATGCGGGCGCGATGCCGTTGTGGTTGTCGCCGGTACAGGTGTCGGTGTTGAATATTTCCGACGCTCAAGCCGATTATGTACAGGAAGTTACAACAAAACTGCGCAAAGCGGGGCTGCGCGTACAGGCTGATTTGCGTAACGAGAAGATTACCTATAAAATACGTGAACATTCCGTACAAAAATTGCCTTACATCTTAGTAATTGGCGACAAAGAGCGGGATGCGAATACAGTGGCCGTGCGGGCGCGGGGCAATGTCGATCTGGGCGTCATGTCCGTCGATGCCCTGATAGAGCGACTCAAACTTGAAGTCGACACCAAGGCCTGACGAGGAAACTCGCTGCACGACCGTCTTACAAGATTTTTAAAGGAAATTACAATAGCTACTGACAAGTCACATCGCATCAATGGCGAAATCACTGCCCCTGAAATGCGTTTAAGCGGGGTCGATAACGAGCCACTCGGTATCGTAAGTTTGGCTGAAGCCTTCCGCCTGGCGGAAGAGGCAAACGTCGACCTGGTGGAAATTGCGCCTACCGCGCAGCCACCGGTGTGCCGTTTGATGGACTACGGCAAATTTAAGTATTCGGAGCAGAAGAAAGCTCACGAAGCCAAATTGAAGCAAAAGATCATCCTCGTGAAGGAAGTCAAATTCCGTCCGGGGACTGATGATGGTGACTACAATATCAAGTTGCGTAATCTCATCAAATTCCTCGAAGATGGCGATAAAACCAAGATTACCTTGCGTTTCCGCGGTCGTGAGATGGCGCATCAGGATATTGGCTTCCGCATGCTGGAACGTCTGAAGGCCGATCTGGAGCCATATGGCCAGGTCGAGCAGTTCCCGAAGATGGAAGGCCGCCAAATGATCATGGTTCTTTCGCCTAAGAAGAAGAAGTAAGCTACAATAGCGTTTTACTGTGGGTGAATACAGCGCGTGCCAGCATTGGCGCGGCGTCAAACCCCAGGCAGAATTTGCGCGGCCCGCTCAGCAATGTGCGGGCCGCGTGAACTGTAGCGGACTCGCATCCGCTGCACAACATGTGAAAGCAGGCATCTAAGCGCAACGTCGTGTTGCCACCTGCAATCCTGTTATAAATGGAGCTGTCCGTAAGAGGACAGATTGCTATGCCTAAAATGAAGACCAAAAGCTCCGCGAAAAAACGTTTTCGCGTGCGTCCAGGTGGAACTGTCAAGTCGGGTCACGCGTTCAAACGCCACATCCTGACCAAGAAGACCACCAAGAACAAACGTCAGTTGCGCGGTACCCGTAACATCAACGCATCGGATGTTACATCCGTCATGCGCATGATGCCGACTGCTTAATCTCACACTCAATTTAAGGAGTTACTATGCCTAGAGTAAAACGTGGGGTTACAGCTCGTGCCCGTCATAAAAAGATTCTTGTTCAAGCTAAAGGCTACCGTGGTCGCCGCAGCCGCGTATACCGTGTTGCCAAGCAAGCAGTTATGCGCGCTGGCCAATACGCTTACCGCGATCGCCGCAACAAGAAGCGCGTTTTCCGCCGCCTGTGGATCGCCCGTATCAACGCCGCTTCCCGTGAGCATGGCGTGACGTACAGCGTATTCATGAACGGCTTGAAAAAAGCAAATATCGAACTGGACCGTAAAGTCCTGGCCGATATGGCTGTGATGGACAAGCCAGCATTCGCTGCGATTGTCAACGCAGTGAAAGCAAAAATCGCTGCGTAAGCACGGTTATTGCACAACGTCATCCGCAGGGTGACGTTATAAAGAGCGGGGCAGGGGTTTTAACACCTTATGCCCCGTTTCCGTTTTTGATTGTTGGATTTTAGCTAACCGAGTCCAGAATTGATGTCCAAAACAGGAAATGCCGCATGAACTCCCTAGAAGAACTCGTCGTCTCGGCCCAGGCTGACTTTATCGCCGCCGCAGACGCTGCCGCACTTGAAAACGCCAAAGCCCGCTACCTGGGCAAGACTGGCCAGATTACCGAAATGATGAAGGGCCTGGGCAAGCTGGACCCGGACGCGCGCAAGGCGCAGGGCGCCCTGATCAACGCCGTCAAAGTACAGATCGAAGACGCGCTGACGGCGCGCCGTGATGCGCTGGCCGATGCCCAAATGCAAGGTCGCCTGAATGCCGAAGCGATCGACGTGACCCTGCCAGGCCGTGGCCGCATGCCTGGCGGCATCCATCCCGTCATGCGCACGTGGGAGCGGGTCGAGGAAATCTTCCGCTCGATCGGCTTCGACGTGGCCGATGGCCCTGAAATCGAGAACGACTGGACCAACTTCACGGCGCTCAACAGCCCGGAAAACCACCCAGCCCGTTCCATGCATGACACGTTCTACATCGACGGCAACGATACCGATGGCAATCCCTTGCTGCTGCGCACGCACACGAGCCCGATGCAGGTGCGCTATGCGCGCACGCATACGCCGCCGATCAAGGTCATCGCGCCGGGCCGCACCTACCGCGTCGACAGCGACGCCACCCATTCGCCCATGTTCCATCAGGTCGAAGGCCTGTGGATCGCCGAAGACATCAGCTTTGCCGACCTGAAGGGTATCTACCTGAACTTCGTCAAGGCCTTCTTTGAAACGGATGACCTGCAGGTGCGCTTCCGCCCGTCGTACTTCCCGTTCACGGAACCGTCGGCCGAGATCGACATCGCCTTCGGCTCCGGTCCTTTGAAGGGCCGCTGGCTGGAAGTGTCGGGCGCCGGCCAGGTGCATCCGACCGTGGTGAAGAACTTCGGCCTCGATCCCGAGAAATTCATCGGTTTTGCTTTCGGCTCCGGCCTGGAACGCTTGACGATGCTGCGCTATGGCATCAACGATCTGCGTCTGTTTTATGAAGGCGATTTAAGGTTCCTGAAGCAATTCAACTAAGCGTTGTTCCGTTTGATTCATGGCGCTTGAGCGCCTGTGCGCTCGCGCTGTGAGCTTTGACCATTTGAAGGCTTGATTATGCAATTTTCCGAAAACTGGCTCCGTACCATGGTCGATCCGAAGATGACTTCGGACGAACTGGCCCATCTGCTGACTATGTCCGGTCTCGAAGTCGAGGACGTCGATCCCGTCGCCCCGCCATTCTCGAACGTGGTCGTGGGCCTGGTCCTGGAGATGGAAAAACATCCGAACGCGGACCGCCTGAATGTGTGCCAGGTTGACGTCGGCACGGGCACCATGCTCAACATCGTCTGCGGCGCGCCCAACGTGCGCCCGGGCTTGAAAGTCGTCTGCGCGATGGCAGGCGCCGTGCTGCCTCCTGGCGCCGACGGCAAGCCGTTTGAAATCAAGGTGGGCCAGCTGCGCGGCGTCGAGTCGCAAGGCATGCTGTGCTCCGCGCGCGAATTGAAATTGTCGGAAGAAAACGCCGGCCTGATGGAATTGCCGGACGACGCGCCGATCGGCCAGAATTTCCGCGATTACTTTGCGCTCAACGACCTGAAATTCACCATCAAGTTGACGCCGAACAAGGCGGATTGCCTGTCCGTGCTGGGCGTGGCGCGCGAAGTGTCGGCCCTCACGGGCGTGCCGCTGAATGCGCCGCAGTTCCGCACCGTGCCCGTCACCAGCGACGAAATCCTGCCCGTGAAGGTGAGCGCGCCGGATCTGTGCGGCCGTTTCACGGGCCGCGTCATCCGCGGCTTGAACGCCCGCGCCGCCACGCCGGACTGGATGAAGCAGCGGCTCGAGCGCAGCGGCCAGCGTCCGCTGTCGGCCCTGGTCGATATTTCCAATTATGTCATGCTGGAACTGGGCCGTCCCAGCCACGTTTTCGACCTGGCAAAGATCCACGGCAGCCTCGACGTGCGTTGGGGCAAGGCGGGCGAATCCGTCAAGCTGTTGAATGGCAACACCATCGCCGTCGACGAATGGCTCGGCGTCATTGCCGATGAGCAGGAAATCGAATCGCTGGCCGGCATCATGGGCGGCGACGCCAGCTCGGTATCCGACGATACGGACAGCATCTACCTGGAAGCGGCATTCTGGTGGCCGAACGCCATTCAGGGCCGCGCCCGCCGTTTGAATTTCTCGACCGATGCGGCGCACCGCTTCGAGCGCGGCGTCGATTTCGCCACCACCGTCGAGCACATCGAGCGCATCACGGCCCTGATCGTGGAAATCTGCGGCACGCCGGCCACCACCGTCGGCCCCGTCGACGACCACGTGGTGAACTTGCCGCAACGCCAGCCCGTCACCATGCGCACGGCGCGCGCGCAAAAAGTCATCGGCGTGCCGCTGACGGATGCGCTGATCGCCGATATCTTCACGCGCCTGGCCCTGCCGTTCACCCTGGCCGACGGCGTGTTTTCCGTGACCTCGCCCAGCTACCGTTTCGACATCGAGATCGAGGAAGACCTGATCGAGGAAGTGGCGCGCGTGTATGGTTTTGAAAACATCCCGACCCGGCCGCCCGTGGCGGCGAACGTGATGCAGATTGCACCGGAAAATACCCGCTCCTTGTTTGCGGTACGTCATGTGCTGGCTGACCTGGGATTCCAGGAAGTGGTTAACATGAGCTTTGTCGATACGGCATGGGAACGCGATTTCTCGGGTAACACGCAGCCGATCAAATTGCAGAACCCGATCGCCAGCCAGATGAGCGTGATGCGCTCCTCGCTGATTGGCAGCCTGATCGCCAATGTGCGCTATAACCTGAACCGCAAGACCAACCGCGTGCGCATCTTTGAAGTGGGCGCCATCTACCAGCGCGACGACAGCGTGCAAAACGGCCCCCTGTCGGTAGCCGGCTACGCCCAGCCGAAGCGCGTGGCCGCCATGGCATACGGCGCCGTGGCTGACGAGCAATGGGGCCAGGCTGCGCGCACGGTCGATTTCTTCGACGTGAAGGCGGACCTGGAAGCGCTGTTCGCACCGCTGGTCTTGCGTTTCAGCAAGGCAGAACATCCAGCCCTGCATCCGGGCCGTTCGGCCAACGTGGAACTCGACGGTAAAGTCATTGGTTTCATCGGCGAACTGCACCCGCGCTGGATGCAAAAATATGACTTGCCGCTGGCGCCCGTGCTGTTCGAAGTCGATGCCGCGGCCTTGACGCAGCGCGAAGTTCCCGTGTACCAGGAAATCTCGAAATTTCCTGGCGCCAGCCGCGACCTCGCCGTGGTGGTCAAGCAATCGGTGGCAGTGCAGGATCTGCTCGATACGTTCCAGGCTGCCGCCAAGGCCAGCCCGGCAGCACGTATCGTGCAAGCCATTGTTTTATTTGATGAATATCGTGGAAAAGGGCTGGAAACGGATGAAAAAAGCCTTGCTTTCCGGATTAGCTTGCAAGATACTCAAAACACCCTGCAAGACGATGTCGTCGATGGCCTGATGGCTGTGTTGATCGATGCCGCCAAGCAGGGCCACGACGCGAAACTGCGTTCGTAATTACCGGACCGGCCGTCGCTTTTTGCGTGACGGCCTTTCCGTCGTCAACCGTAGACGAACCGGCCATGTGGCCGGTTCGGGCGCACAGAAAAGGCAGGGCAGGAAAATTAATAATAGCGACGTTGATTCCGCCGTACTGCAGTCCGCATTGGCCGCCGATCTGCATCGGGCCATGCTGGTTGCCAAAGTGCGCCAGGAAGCGGAAAAAGATTTGCCCACCTTGACCAAGGCGGAACTGGCCGAACTGTTGTTCGAGCAGGTGGGCCTGAACAAGCGCGAAGCGAAGGATATGGTCGAGACCTTTTTCGACGAGATCCGCAATGCGCTCGAGCGCGGCGAAGCCGTCAAGCTGTCCGGTTTCGGCAATTTCCAGTTGCGCGACAAACCGCAACGGCCGGGCCGCAATCCGAAGACGGGCGAAGAGATTCCCATCACGGCGCGCCGTGTCGTGACTTTTCATGCGAGCCAGAAGCTGAAAAGCATGGTCGAAGAGACCAGTCCGCTGGCCCGTGCAGCCTGAGTGAGTGGCGATGAACGAGCGCATCAGTAAAACCGAGTTGATCGCCTTGCCGCCCATCCCGGCCAAGCGCTATTTCACGATCGGCGAGGTCAGCGAGTTGTGCGGCGTCAAACCGCATGTACTGCGCTACTGGGAGCAGGAGTTTTCCCAGCTTAAGCCGGTCAAACGACGTGGCAACCGCCGTTATTACCAGCACCATGAAGTGCTGCTGATACGGCGGATCCGTGAATTGCTGTACGAACAAGGTTTTACCATCAGCGGCGCGCGCAACAAGCTCGACAGTCGTGGCGCGGCGCATGCCGTCATCGACGATGTTCCCGTCCTGCCGGCCGAGCCCTTGCCGCCGCAGGAAGCGCCGCTGGACCGCGTATGGATACGCAATGAATTAATTGCGATTTTAAACTTGCTAAAATAAGATTTGTACCAATATAGGTCGGGTTGTCCGGTGCCAGCTGCCAATACTGAGCTGGCGCACCGCCTTGGTGCGGTGGCCGTAGCGGACGGCGCGCCATATTTTGAATATAATGTTAATGTTGCGTTTTTGTTAGTAACGCTGAACCGGAGCAGCGTTCAGGTTCCGGTAGTCTTTCCCAGGCCAGGAAAATTTAAGGGGAAACAATGATACGCGTTGCCATTTGTGATGATCACCAAATAGTACGAGCTGGATTCAAACAGATTTTTTCGTCGTCAAGCGACTTCAGTGTCGTGGCGGAAGCCGGTACGGGGCGCGAAGCGCTCGATATCGCCCGCCGCGAGATTTGCGATGTGTTGTTGCTCGATATTGCCATGCCCGACCAGAGCGGCATCGATACCTTGCGCACGATCCGCCAGGGCCAGCCGGAATTGCCCGTGCTGATACTGAGCGGCTATCCTGCGCAGCAATATGCGCTGAACCTGTTCAAGATGGGGGCAAACGGCTATCTGAACAAGGAATGCGAGGCCGACGAGCTGATGACGGCCGTGCGCACCGTGTACCAGGGGCGCCGCTACGTCAGCTCCACCGTGGGCGAATTGCTGGCCCAGTCGTTCGACCGCGATACGAATGCCGCGCTGCACACGGAATTGTCGGACCGCGAGTTCCAGGTCTTTTTGCGCCTGGCGCGCGGCGCTACCGTGTCCGATATCGGCGTGGCCTTGTCGCTGAGCATCAAGACGGTGAGTACTTACCGTACGCGCATCATGGAAAAAATGGGCTTGCAATCCAACAGCGACTTGACCTATTACGCAATGAAAAACAATTTGCTTGACTAGCGCGGCGGTGCGATCATGGTCTCATGATCGCCCGGCATGCCAGCCTGGCACGACTTGATGTTGTGCAGTGCAGCAGTCTGTGGCGAGGATTATAATTGGCCGGCGCCGGTGTTCTTTCCCGCGCCGAACCTTGCTAAGGATGCACATCAGGATGTATTTCACCGCTGAACCGGCCCCGAATCACCGCCTGCCCCTCTACAAGACGATCCTGTGCGTGACTTGCGCCTTGCTGCTTGTACTCAATGGTTTCAGTCTCTTCCATAACCTGCAATCGCTGAAGGGCACGAATGCCTTGCTCAGCCAGAGCGCCCGCGTGGCCGACCGCCTGCAGTACCTGAACGTGCTCGTGCTCGATGCGGAGAGCAGCTTGCGCGGCTATTTCATTTCCGGCTCGGAAACCTATTTGGGGCCGTCGAAGACGGCTTCCATGGAAATCGACAACGAATTCAATGAGTTGCAGACCTTGCTGGCGGGCAGTCCGACCCAGCTGAAGAACCTGGCGCAACTGAAAAGCTTGATTCGTCGCAAGATGTCGATGTTGCAACAGGCAATCGAGGTCTACAAGCAGGGCGGGTTGGCCGAAATCGTCAATATCTCGCGCGTCACCGATGACCGCGCCACCATGGATGAAATCCGCCTGCAGGTGGTGATCATGACGCGCGAGCAGAATGAAGCGCTGACGTCCGGCAGCGCCGCCTTTTACCATGAGTACCAGAAAGCCGTGATACTCGGCATCGGCATCAATGCGCTGGCCATCCTCGTGCTGGTCATGTTTTACCAGCTGGTGCGGCGCAGCTTCCAGAACCGCGCGGCCGTCGAGTACGCGTTGCAAAATGCCAATGACACGCTGGAATCGACGGTCACCAGGCGAACCGAACAATTATCCGTGCTGTCGCGGCATTTGATCAGCGTCAATGAAGTGGAGAAGGCGCGCCTGGCGCGCGAGCTGCACGACGAACTGGGCGCCAATTTGACCTCGATCAGCATGGACCTGGGCGCCGTCACGCAGCAACTGGCGCACACGCAGCCGGAACTGGCCGCGCAATTGCGCCGTGCCAAGGCAACCTTGCTGGAGACGGTGGAACTGAAGCGCCGCATCGTCGAAGACCTGCGCCCCAGCCTGCTGGACAACCTGGGCCTGTGCGCCGCCATCGAAAGCTATTGCGAGGATTTCGCCCGCATGAGTTCGGTGCGCTGCGAAACGGACGTGGCCATCAATATCGACAATCGCGAAGCGACCCTGACGATCGCCCTGTTCCGCATCGTGCAGGAGTCGCTGACGAACATCCTGAAATATGCGCGCGCCGGCATGGTCAGCGTCACCCTGAAACGCAATGAGCACGGCCTGGTGCTGCGCGTCATCGACGACGGCATCGGCATCACGGACGAGGCCCTGCAAAAGCCCATGTCGCACGGCTTGCTGGGCATGCGCGAGCGGGCTCTGTTGCTGGGCGGCACACTGACCGTGCGCCAGGGCCCGGAAGGCAAGGGCACGTGCGTGGAAGCGGTGATTCCCTTGCCGCTGACGCCGGAACCGGAAGAGATCGACGAAGACGCCAGCGTTTAAGTGCTGACGGGCGAAAAAATGGCCAGGCATGCAGCCCGGCCATTTTTTTATCCATCCTGCTGATCCAGGTCAGCAGCGCATCAGCAACGGGAAACGTCGCGCAGCAAACGGTCGTATTCCGTCTTGGCCACCTTGTAGCACTCGCCCGCATAGCATTCGAGGCCGGCGCGGTCCAGCACCGTGATGTTGCCGCGGCGATAGTGGATCAAGCCTTCTTCCTGCAATTTGCCGGCGGCGGCCGTGATGCTTTCGCGGCGCACGCCCAGCATGATGGAAATGAGTTCCTGTGTCACTTTCAATTCATTCGATGGCGAACGGTCCAGGCGGTCCAGCAGCCAGCGGCACAGTTTTTGCTCGATCGAACTGTGGCGGCCGCCGACGGCGTTCTGCGCCATTTGCGCAAACAGGGCGTTGGTGTAGCGCATCAGCAGCTGGGGCAGGGCGCCGCCCTGGTTGAAGGCGTCGCGCAGGCTTTGCGTTTTGAGGCGGTAACCGTAGCCGGCGCTCTGCACGACAGCCGTGCACATGGCGCGTTCGCCCGCCAGCAGCGAGGCGCCGGCCACGCCTTCATGGCCGACGACGGCGATTTCCGTCGTGGCGCCGTCTTCCATCACATACAGCAGGGAAATGATGGCGGTGGTGGGGAAATAGCTGTATTCCAGGTTATTGCCGTAGGCATACAGTTCCTTGCCGAAAGGCAGTTCCACCAGTTCCAGGTCCTGGAACAGCGATTCGAGCGCGGCGCGCGGCAGGGCGGCCAGCAATTCATTCTGTTGTGCGCTACTGAGGCTGACCCGCGACGCAAGCTTGATTTCCCGGCCGGCCGCCGGCATGGCGCGCGGCAGCAACTGGTTCTTCTGGACCGGGGTGCTAAGTTGAGTATGGTTCATGGTATGTCCTCACAGGCTTTTTACATCGGAGTGCGATTGCCGCGTTGCTGGTCAAAAAATCGGCCGGTTCCATCTGGAAACGGCGTTTTTTTTCAACCGCGCGGTGCAGATCGCGATGTAGCTACTTTAAAAGCTTATGTAAGTGGCGAACATAAGATTAGCAGTCGCCACTTTGTAGTCTCTACTGAGGCGAAATTGTAGTCCTTGTCCTACATGCGCACTTTAGCCTAGCTAGCCTTGCGCCGTTCTGCGCGATTTTGTGATATGACGCGCGGCTTGTTGGCGCTCCACAGGCCGGCCGGACGCACGCTGGGCAGGCCGTCGCGCATGCCGGCGGCCGGTGCCGGACGCTCGGCAGGTACGTCCTTTTCTCCCAGGCGGAAGCGGCTGACGGCCTGCGTCAGCGCCCCGCCTTCCTGGTGCAGGCGCTGCGAGCCGGCGCGCGCCTCCTCGACCAGGCCCGCGTTCTGGCGCGTCATGTCATCGATCTGCGCCAGCGCCGCGTTGATCTGGGCAATCTCGCCATTCTGCTCGGCGCCGGCGCTGCTGATGCGACCGATGACGACGGCCACCTGCTGCACGGCGTCGACCACCTGCCGCATGGTGCTGCCGGCCGCGTTGACCAGGTCGCCACCGGCGTCCACGGTGGCCACGGAATCGCCGATCAGGCGCTTGATCTGCTGCGCCGCCTCGCTGGAGCGCTGCGCCAGGCTGCGCACCTCGGCCGCCACGACGGCAAAGCCGCGCCCCTGTTCGCCCGCGCGCGCCGCTTCCACGGCCGCGTTCAGGGCCAGGATGTTGGTCTGGAAGGCGATGCCGTTGATGACGCCGATGATGTCGACGATCTTGTGCGAGCTGGCCTTGATCGAGGCCATGGTCTCGACCACGGCGCTGACGGTCTCGCCGCCGCGCAGGGCCACTTCGGCGGCCGACGCCACCAGGGTGCGCCCCTGTCCTACGTGGGCTTCGTTGCGGCCCACGGTGGCCGTCAGCTCGCGCATCGAGTCCACGGTGGCGCCCAGCGCCTGCGACTGCGTGGCCGTGTGGCCGGACAGGGCGGCGTTGCCCTGGGCGATATCGGCGCCGGCCGCCGCGATGACGGCCGCGCCGCCGCGGATTTCCTGCACCAGGGTGGCCAGGCCGTGCGTCATGGCGCCGAAGTCGCGCACCAGGTCGCCGATTTCGTCATGCGCCTGCGAGGTGATGCGCTGCGACAGGTCGCCCGCCGCCGCCGCTTTCACGGCCACGCGCAGCTGCGTGACGTCGCGCGCGAACGCGGCGTAGAAGCCGGCGCACAGGTAGGCGGCGGCCAGCAGCACCAGCAGCATGGCGCCCAGGACCAGGGCGCGGCGCGCCTGGTCGCGGGCGATGCGGTCCAGCAGCAAGCCGTCCAGCGCCGTGGCCGAGGCGCCGGACAACGCGTGCAGGGCGTCGATGGCCTGCATGCCGGCCGCGTGGAATTGCGCGCCCGAGGTCTGATCGTAGGAATTCGTCACTTCGTTTTTCGTGCGTTCGAGGAAGGCCAGCGCGGCCGGCACGGCTTTCAGGGCCGGCTGCAGGCTGGCGCGAAGTTCCGGCCGGGTGCCGAGGATTTCGTCGAAGCGGGCCGGCAGGCGTTCCAGCTCGTGGCGCGCGATCAGGGCATTGGCGTTGACGAGCTGGTCTTCGTTGGCTTCGAACAGGCCCGTGTCGATGTAGGCGGCGCCGCGCCCGGCGATGTCCGACAGGCTCTCGGCCAGGTCGGGCAGGGTGGCCGTGAAGACGGCGCTCAGGTGGTTGGCGCCCGCGTCCGGGTCCAGGCTCAGGTGCGAGCGGTCGGCCACCAGCTGGCCCAGCTTGCCTGCCTGGCGCAGCAGCGCCGTGTGCGCCGCGTAGCTGTCGCGCGCCGCGAGGCCCGCCTGGCGGCCCAGCAGCGCTTGCCACTGCTTCGTCAGCTCGGCCGCCTGGGGCAGGCCGGCGCCCGCCGGCAGGCGCGCCAGGGCCGCCAGAGAAGCCGTGATGCGCGCGTTCAGGGCCGTGTTGTCCATGCCCGCCTTGCCGCTCAGGCGCAAGTGTTCGAGGCCGCGCCGCTGCTGCAGCAGCCGCGTCCCTTCCTGCAGCTGGCGCACATAGGCCACGCCCAGCTGCGCGTCCTGCGCCTGGGCCAGCGACTTGCCCAGTTCCGAGATCAGCAGGGTCGTCGCCAGCGCCAGCGGCAGCAGGAAGACGAGGCAGACGAGCATGAATCTGGGCAGCAGTCGCAAGCGCTGCATGAGTCGGATGGCGGGGGTGAGGAGCATTTTCATCGGGTTTCCAGGGTAGGGTGACAACATTTCTGCAGTGCAATGTTGCCTGCGGATTGTGACCCCTTGATGAACTGCGCCCCGGTCAGCCGATTTTGCCGTTCGCCAGAGTGAAGCAGTTCACACGGAAGGCCGATCCTTCTGTAAAATCGAGGGTTTTTTGCGAGGGCCATATTATGGTCACCAATATGGCCAACGAGAACGACATCAATACCCCCGATTCCAGCGACAGCGCGGACAGCGCCGCGGCGCCGGCGAGCAGCAAGGCGCCGGCCGTGATCGCGCGCGAAGTCAAGCGCCGCCGCACTTTCGGCATCATTTCCCACCCGGATGCGGGCAAGACCACGCTGACGGAAAAACTGCTACTGTTCTCGGGCGCGATCCAGATGGCCGGCACCGTCAAGGCCCGCAAATCGGGCCGCCACGCGACGTCGGACTGGATGGAGATCGAGAAGCAGCGCGGCATTTCCGTCGCTTCCTCGGTGATGCAGTTCGAATTCCGCGACCACGTCGTCAACCTGCTCGACACCCCGGGCCACCAGGACTTCTCGGAAGATACCTACCGCGTGCTGACGGCCGTCGACTCGGCCCTGATGGTGATCGATGCGGCCAAGGGCGTGGAAGCGCAGACGATCAAGCTGCTGGCCGTCTGCCGCATGCGCAATACGCCCATCGTCACCTTCATGAACAAGATGGACCGCGAGACGCGCGATCCGCTGGAACTGCTCGACGAACTCGAATCGGTGCTGAAGATCCAGTGCGCGCCCGTCACCTGGCCTATCGGCATGGGCAAGAACTTCCGCGGCGTGTACCACCTGCTGAACGACGAGATCATGCTGTTCAAGGCCGGCGAGGAAAAGGCCGACGGCGCCTTCGAAATCATCAAGGGCATCGACAATCCGCGCCTGCAGGAGATGTTCCCGCTTGAGATGGATCAATTGCGCATGGAAGTCGAGCTGGTGCACGGCGCCTCGCATCCGTTCAACCTGGAGGAATTCCTCTCCGGCGTGCAGACGCCCGTGTTCTTCGGTTCGGCCATCAACAACTTCGGCGTGCGCGAGATCCTGTCCGCGCTGGTCGACTGGGCGCCGGCGCCGCGCGAGCGCGACGCCACCGTGCGCTCCGTCGATCCGACCGAGCAGCCGTTCACGGGCTTCGTCTTCAAGATCCAGGCGAACATGGACCCGGCGCACCGCGACCGCATCGCCTTTTTGCGCGTGTGCTCGGGGCGTTTCGAGCGCGGCATGAAGGTCAAGCACTTGCGCCTGGGGCGCGAGATCAAGGTGTCGAACGTGGTGACCTTCATGGCATCGTCGCGCGAACAGGTGGAAGAAGCGTACGCGGGCGACATCATCGGCTTGCCGAACCACGGCAACATGCAGATCGGCGACAGTTTTTCCGAAGGCGAGATGCTGACCTTTACCGGCATCCCATACTTCGCGCCCGACTTCTTCCGCTCCGTGCGCATCCGTAATCCCTTGAAAATCAAGCAGTTGCACAAGGGTTTGCAGCAGCTGGGCGAAGAGGGCGCGGTGCAGGTCTTCAAGCCCGTGCAGGGCGGCGAACTGGTACTGGGCGCTGTCGGCGTGCTGCAGTTCGAAGTGGTGGCCAGCCGTTTGCTCAACGAATATGGCGTCGACGCCGTGTTCGAGGGCACCAGCATCAGCAGCGCGCGCTGGGTCAGCTGCGACGACAAGCGCGTCCTGCAGGATTTCGAGAACGCGCTGGGCCACAACGTGGCCTACGATGCGGCCGGCAACATGGCCTATCTGGCCACGTCGGGCGTCAACCTGCGCCTGACGGAAGAGCGCTGGCCGAAGCTGACGTTCCACGCGACGCGCGAGCATTCCGCGAAATTGGCTTGATGAATATCAAGTAGGTGCCAGGGGGGCAGAACCAGCGGTTCTGCCCTTTTTTTACGCCGGCAGGATCGTGCGCGTGCTCCAGTCGCGCCGTTCCAGCAGCAATGCCGTCAGCTGCGCCGCCGTCATCGGGCGCGCGAAGAAGAAGCCCTGCACGTTGTCGCAGCCCGCTTTCCTTAAAAACTCCACCTGCTGCAGTGTTTCCACGCCTTCGGCCACCACTTTCAGGTGCAGGCTGTGCGCCATGGCGATGATGGCCGTGACGATGGCTTCGCCCTCGCCGGGCAGGTCGTGCACGAAGCTGCGGTCGATCTTCAGCTGGTCGATGGGCAGGCGCTTCAGGTAGGACATCGAGGAATAGCCGGTGCCGAAGTCGTCGACCGACAAATGGATGCCCGTTTCCTGCAGGCGCCGCATCAGTTCCACGTTGGCGTGGATATTGTCCATCAATACCCCTTCCGTGATTTCCAGCTCCAGCAAGCCGTGCGGCAGCTGCGTCTCCTGCAGGATGGCGCGGATGTCGTCCATCAGGCCAGGATCGCTCGCCTGGCAGGCCGACAGGTTGACGGCCACGTGTTCCAGCGAATCGAGCAGGCCCGCCTTGCACCAGGCGGCCGCCTGGCGGCAGGCGCTTTGCAGCACCCAGCGCCCCAGGTCGACGATGATGCCGCTTTCCTCGGCCACGGGAATGAATTCGCTGGGGCTGAGCTGGCCCATGTCGCGGCAGTTCCAGCGTATCAGCGCTTCCACGCCGACGATGCGCCCGCTGCGCAGGTCGATCTGCGGCTGGTAATGCAGATACAGTTCCTCGTTCTGCAGGGCGCGGCGCAGGTTCGCTTCCATGCGCAGGCGGCGCTGGGCGCGCAGCTCCATTTCCGGCTGGAAGACGGCGTAGCGGTTCTTGCCCTGGTGCTTGGCGTGGTACATGGCCGTGTCGGCATTGCGCGTCAGGGTCGCCACGTCGCGCGCGTCGAACGGGTACAGGCTCATGCCGATGCTGGCGCTGACGTACAGCTGGTGGCCTTCGAGGGCGAACGGTTCGGCCAGCACGGCGAGGATCTTGCGCGACACGCTGGCCATTTCCGAGGCGTCGTCGGCCGGTTCGACGATGACGACGAATTCGTCGCCGCCGATGCGGCAGATGATGTCGGTGGTGCGCAGGATGGCCATCAGGCGTTCGGCGACGAGCTTGAGCAGCTGGTCGCCGCAGTGGTGGCCCAGGGTGTCGTTGACCACCTTGAAGTTGTCCAGGTCCAGCAGCAGCAGGCCCACGCTGCTGTCCTGGCGGTCGGCGCGCGCCAGCGCGTAGGCCAGGGCGTCATTGAATTCATGCCGGTTCGGCAGCTGCGTGACGGGGTCGACGTGGGCCAGGTAATGCAGATGGTTTTCCGCATGTTGGGCGGCGATGCGCGTGCGGCGCACCATCAGGGTCGTCAAGCCGAACGCGCACAGGCTGACGAGCAGGGTAAAGGCGGCAAAATGCGCGAGGCTGCGGTATTGCTGCGCCAGGCTGGCGCGCAGGAACAGGGCGCCGCCGCCAGGCAGGGAGGCAGTGAAGGTGGCGTTGCCAGCCAGAAAGTCAACGTGCAGGCCCGGGCGCGGCGCGGCCGGCGCGGCATCGGCGCCGTGGCGCGCATAGCGGGCAAACGGCGTGCCCTCGGGTTTGTACAGCAGCGCCTGCTGGAGTTGGGGAGCGGCGGACAGGGTGGCAAGCGTTTGCTCTGCGGCAAGGAGATTGTTCTGGCGCAAGGCCGCGCTGGCGGCGGGAGCCAGCATGCCGGCCTGTATCTGCAGGTTGCGCTGCAATGATGCTTGCAAGGAAAACCACTGGAACAGCACCAGCAGCAGGCTGGCGGCCGTCAGCATGGCTGCCGCGGCCAGCAGGTTCAGCCTGGCTATCCGGTCGCCGCGCAATTGCGCCGACGGCAGCATCAATGGCGTCATCATGCCGCCTTTCCTTGCCGGCCCGGCTTGCCGCCGCCCCGTGTGATCCCGCCTCGCCCTGCCATACTTTGCGTTCCAGTCTGATGAAAACCGATGTGAGCCGGAACTCTCAACGTGTTGTTAAGGCCGACATATTGTCATTTTGCAGCGTGAAAGTACAGGCTGTGCGGCAATTTAGTGGGCCAGCCGCAGTCCGGCGGCAGCATGCATGGCGACCAGGGAGAAGCAGGCCGGCACAGGCTAAAAAACGAGGCATGTCTTTCTAATAATTTTTGTGTTTTATTTTAATCCTTTTTTTGCCGGCCGGTTTTTTTTCAAAAAAGAGATGCTGGCCGTAAACAAAATGCCGTGGTGAATAACTTTGCGGCGGCTGCCGAGTTTATTGCTGGTGTAAATATTGCATTGCAAGTCGTTGATTTTAATAAATTTTACGGGGGAATGTGCAAACGCTATGGCCTTGCCACGCGAGTTCGTCCATAATCCGCTGATGATGGACGTTCTGATGCTGTTTGTTTTGTCTGCCGCGGCCAAGTAACTTGCCGCCAGCGAAACCGGACGCCGCCCTAATGATAATCAGTGAGGATATCTTGGAAAAAAAACCAAAAATTATTTTGTCGTCACAAGACCTGGAACGACTGGAAGCGTTGTTGTATGCCTTGGGAAATAACTTGTCGCCGGACAAAGCCGCCTTGCTCGATGAGCTGGGCCGCGCCGAGGTGCTCGAGCCGCAGGAGATACCGCCGACCGTCGTGACGATGAATTCCACCGTGCGCTTCACGGTGGAGAACAAGGAAGAGTTTTGCCTGACGCTCGTCTATCCGAAGGACGTGGAAGGCCAGGCCGACCGCATTTCCGTGCTGGCGCCCGTCGGCAGTGCGCTGCTGGGCCTGTCTGTCGGCGACAGCATCGCCTGGCCTATGCCCGGCGGCGTGGTGAAGGTGAAGATCGAGGAAATCGTCTATCAGCCTGAACGGGCCGGCGAATACCACCGCTAGGCGCGGCAAGCAGTGACGGCGGACGGCGCCTGCCGTTCGCCTGCCAGGCCGTGTTTCCAATAGTCAACTATTGCGTTGCACGCGCACCACCAGCCATCCCGCCACGACCGTGAACGTGACGATGATGGCAACGATGATCCAGAAGCCCTGCGGGTGCTGGGCCAGCGGAATTCCCCCCACATTCATGCCCAGCATGCCGGCGATGATATTGATCGGCAAGGCCAGCACGGTGACGATGGTCAGCACGAACAGGCTGCGGCTGTTTTCCTCGTTGACCCTGGCGGCAATCTCTTCCTGCAGCAATTTGATGCGTTCCTGCAGCGAGGACATATCGCTGAGCACGACGGAAAACTCCTCCGTCGACTGGCGCAATTCCAGGCTGTCCAGCTCCGACACCCATGCGGGCGGGCGCTGCAGCAGGCGGAACAGGGCGGCCGGTTCCGGCGCCAGCAGGCGCTGCAGCCGTACCAGCACGCGCCGCATGGCGCCCAGGTCTTCGCGTTTCGGCACCAGCCGCCCGGCCAGCAAGTGGTCTTCGATGTCGTCGACCCGCGTCACGGCGTCGCGCACGATGTTGACCAGTACGTCGGCCTGGTCGCGCAGCAGATGGACCAGCAGCTCCACCGACGAGCGGATCGGCTCGTGGTTCTTGATGACGGCCTGGCGCAGGCGTTCGATCGACTGCAGCGGCGCGCGGCGCGCCGTGATGACGAGGTCTTGCGCCACGCTGGCCCACATGGTGGAAATGTCGGACGCCTCGAACGAGAAATTGTGCACCACGTCGTTGACGACGGCGATCAGGGTGTTTTCCGCCTGCTCGATGCGCGTGGAGCGCGAGCCCTGGTGCAGGGTTTCATAGAATTCGTCGGCCAGCTGCGTATGCGTCATCAGCCATTTTTCGCTGGCCGCATGCGACAAATTAAAATGCAGCCAGACGAATTCCTGCGCCGGCCGTGCCGCGCCCGCATTGAGCCAGGCCAGTGCGGCCGTCGAGTCGAGCGCCAGCGGCTGACCGTCGCGGCCAAACAGGAAGCCCCAGACGAGGCCCGAGGTGTCCGAGCCATAGGTAAAGCCGGCAGTTTCCATCGCCATCGTGAATCTTTCTCGCGCAGTGTGATTGATCGTCGCGCGATGTTAATACACGGATATGTCCGGAAAATGACAAGGCCACCGCGATGGGTGGCCTGGACGGGAACTGCCGCCGCGGATTAGTTGCGATGGGGATTGTCGGGCCGACGGTCGTCGCGGTTCGGAATGCCGTCGCCGTCGCGGTCGTGGCGGTTGCCATTGTCGCGGTCATAGCGGTTGGGGATGCCGTCCCGGTCGCGGTCGCCGTTCGGGCCGCGTGGCGACCAGCGGCCTTGCTCCATCTGCCAGCGGCCGTCGCGCTGGTTCCAGGCGGGCGGCGCATACACGTAGCCGGGGCGTTCGGCGATCCACACGCCCGGCGTCCAGGCATAGCGCTGGGCACGCCATTCCCAGTGGCCGGGCGCCCAGACGTAGCCGTGGCGCGCGCGCGGGATGGCTTCGCGGCGCGGCGGCGGCGGGGCGATGCGGATCTCGTCATAGCGCACGGGCTGCACCTGCGCCGCGACCCAGCCACCCCGGTCCAGGCGCCATTGATTGTTTTCCTGTACCCAGGCGGCGCGGCGGTACTGGTTGCCGCCCCGTTCACGCAGCCATTCGCCGCTGTTCCAGACGTGGCGGTGGCCGTCCCAGTTCCAGTAGCCGGGCGCCCAGACATAGCCGGCGCGCGCTGGCGGCACGCTTTCAAACCGTGGTGGAGGCGGGGCGTTGCCGATGACAATGCTGACGCCGACCTGGCTTTGCGCCATCGCCTGGACTGGCAAGAAGGCTGCGGTGCTGATGGCGAGCATGGCTGCTGCGTAGAGTGTGATGGGTTTCATTTCCGTCTCCATTTCGGTGAGTGCATGAAATGGACTATAGACACTTGCCGGCGCGGTGATCGCCTTTGATTCAACTTATTACAATTGACACAATGCTGGGTGTCCGTGTATCCGTGGCGGATACAAATGGCGGCCTGGCGCGGATACTTGCTGTGTGGAATTAATGGTGCTGCGGCGCCAGGCGGCGCGGGGGCGTCATGCGCGGCTCACAGTGCGCTGGCGGTGGCATTGGCCAGCATGGCCTGGCGTTCCTCGATCAGCGAGGTCTTCTTTTCCTGTTCCGTCAGGCGTTTGGCGCTGACGACCACCACGGGAATGGCGTGCGCCCGCGCCACGTCGCCAGCCTTGGCGGGCTGCGGCTGCATGAAGCTGACATAGCTGGCGGCGCAAGCGATGGCGACGGCGACGGTGAAGATGACTTCCATGTTGTTCAGCGTGCTTTTCAGTGATTTCATGATCGTTCCTTTCGGGTGGCGGGTGGGTATGCATGCACTGTAGCCAAGGGCGCGCCGGGCCGCCATGCGCATGCGACCAGCCGTGGTTTTGGCGGGATGGCCTGCAAAAAAACGGCGCTGAAACGCCGGCGGGGGCGGCTGGTGGTGCGACGGCTGGAATTGAGGGCTAAATAGCCCTGTATCCGGGCATATGAATGCAATTGCCACATGGCATTATTTGAGACTGCGCGGCGTAGCGTGCGCCGCCGGCGCTCCTGCTAGAATCGCTACGGCAGCCAGCGCGCGCGCAATCATTCTCATCAGGAGTCACACATGTTCCAATTGTTTGGTTTTGGCGGCGCCCGCTGTCCCCGTTGCGAGCACAGGAACGGCGCCGCCGCCGGTTACTGCGCGCAGTGCGGCCTGTCGCTGGGCGCGCCCGACAGCGATGCGGTGCTGCACGCCAACCAGTGGCGCCTGGCCGACGAACAGCTGGCCCTGTTCTTTGGCGTGCGCGAGCTGTCGTCCCTGTTCGGCGCCGCCGCGCGCCGCCTGCAGGTGCCCGCCGAAACGCGCGCCTGGATCGTGCAGACGGACGCTTTCACCTTGATACCGGCTGGCGACTACGACAGCGCCGCCTTCTTTGCGCGCCTGCCGGCGCTGCTGCCGGCGCGCCCGGCCGAAGTGCTGATCGCGCGCGCCGGCGCCGTGAACCTCGATTTCGACCTGCCCGACCTGGCCAGCACGGAACTGCTGAACATCGCCGCCTCGCTGCGCGTGGACATCGCGCTGGGCCAGCCCGATGCGTTCGCGCGCCAGTTCATGCGCGCGCCGGGCGCCGTCACGCGCGCCCACCTGCACGCCTTGCTGCTGCCGTCCGTGCGCCAGATTGCGCTGGAATTCATCGGCAGCCGCGCGCTGCGCGAGATGGACGCGAATGCCGACCTGCGGCCCGAATTGAACGAACGCCTGCAATCGGCCCTGACGCAGCGCCTGGCGCCGTCCGGCCTGGCCGTGGCGCGCGTGGAAACGCTCAGCTTGCGCCACGACAAGCGCGCCGGCGACGGTTCCGCCGCTGCCAGCATCGGCACGCTGTGGCTGGGCGGCTTGCCGGCGCAGGAACTGGAGCAGCACAGCCTGGAGCGCATGAAACAGCTCGACCAGCTGTATGACGAGGAAGAATGGCAGCGCATCCGCCGCGAAGAGCTGGCGGCGCGCCATGCGCAGCGGCGCGCCGAGCTGCAGCAGGACGCGACGGTGGAAAAGGCCGAACTGGGCCACCAGGAGGCGGAACGCCTGCAGGCGCTGCGCGGACGCCAGATCGACCTGTACGGCCGCATCCTGGAAGCGAAATCGCGGCGCCAGGCGCTCGACCACGGCGCCGCGCTGGCGCTGGGCGAACTGGAACAGGAGCTGGCGCAGAAGGGCGCGCAGCGCGCCGATGAAGCGGCCAACTGGGAACACGTGCGCGCGCTGGCCGCCATCAAGATGCGCAGCGAGCTGGAATTGTCACAGCTGAGCGGGCGCGAGCAGATCCAGCTGGCGCAGCAGCGCTTTACGCACCAGGTGCATTTGCAGTCGATCGCGCAGCAGGTCGAGAGCGCGCTGCTGATCGACGACGAGGCGGGCCGCCGCGCCCAGCTGGCGCGCCTGCGCCAGGCGGAAGCGGACGCCGCCCGGCGCGAGGCGCAGCTGGAGGCGGAGCAGCACCAGGCCGCCTGGCAGGGCCTGATGCTGGCCAACGCGGCGCGCAAGCGCGAGGCCGAGCGGGTGCAGGAGTGGGAAGACCAGATGCAGCTGGCGCGCCAGCGCGAACTGCTGCGCGCCGAGGCGCACAAGGACGAGGCGGCCCAGGTGCAGGCGGCGGAAATCGCGGAAAAGGTGGCGGCGCTGCGCCGCGGCGGCGCGCGCGAAGAGGCCGTCGCGCAGCAGGAAAAGCTGCTGCGCACCATCGAGGCGGACGGCGTGCACGCGCGCCAGCTGCAGCAGCAAGCGCAGCTGGCGCAGCTCGACGCGCTGGCCATCGAGGAACAGCGCCAGCAGCTGCGCCAGCTGGAACAGGAAGCGCAATGGCAGCGCGACCTGCTGGCCATGGCACAGCAGCGCGACACCGATTACGCGCGCTGGAAGGGCGAATACGAAGCCCTGCTGGCGCAGCAGGCGCACGCGGCCGAACTGGCGCGCATCGACATCGACCGCATCGAGAAAATCGGCACCCTGAGCGACACGGGCAAGCTGGCCATGGCCGCCGGGCAGAATGCGGCCGCGCTGGCGCAAGTGCTGAAGGTGCAGCTGCAGGCGGGCATGAGCGCCGAACAGCTCCACGCGCTGGCGGCGCTGGCGGCGGCCGAGAACAGCGTTTCCCCCGCCGATGCGCTGCGCATGGCGCAGGACAGCGTGGCGCAGGAGCGCAGCTACCTGGAAGGCCAGGCGGAGCGCGAACGGCGCCAGCAGCTCGACCTGATCAACTTGCAAAATGCGGCGCATGCGCACGGCCTGTCGGCGCAGGCGCAGCTGGGCGCGGCCGTGGCGCAGGCGCTGCAGCCAGGCGCCGCTGCTGCGGCTCCGGCGCGCTGCAAGAACGGCCATGCGCAGCGCGCCGGCCATTCGGAAGATAAATTCTGCGCCGCCTGCGGCGTCGCCTTGCAGCCTTGACGGAAGCGTTTCACCCCAGATGATGCAAAAAGCACGAGAAAAACTGCGGGAACTGCGCGCCCTCCACGACGACGGGCTGCTCAGCGAGCAGGAATTTGAAAGCCGCAAGAACGCCATCCTCGACGCCGAATACGCGCCGCCTGGCGCCACGCCCGCGCCGCTGCCCGTGCGCCAGGGCACGGAGCTGGGCTTCATGACGGGCCAGGAAATCGGCCCGCAAAACCGTCGCTACCGGCTCGAACGGCTGATCGGCACGGGCGGCATGGGACAGGTGTGGCAAGCCACCGACCTGGCCACGCACGCGGAGCTGGGCAGCAGCGAAATGGTGGCGCTGAAGATCCTGCCGCCGCAGCTGACGCAGAGCGCCACGCACGCCAAGCTGCTGATCGAGGAAGCGACGCAGGCGCGCAAGCTGGCGCATGAAAACATCGTGCGCGTCTATGAGTGGGCGCAGGACCCGGCCACGGCCAGTTATTTCATCATCATGGAATGCCTGGACGGCGAAGACCTCGAACATTACCTGGGGCGCCAGGGCGCGCTGTCCCTGCCGACCGTGCAGGAACTGCTGCAGCCGGTCGCCGACGCGCTGTCGTATGCGTGGGAAAAGCACAAGCTGGTGCACCGCGACCTCAAGCCGGGCAATGTCTTCCTGACGGCGAAGGGCGACATCAAGCTGCTCGATTACGGCATCGCCACGCGCGTGCGCAATGCGGGCAGCAGCCTGGGACTGGAAACGCCGAACGCGGGCACGCAGGGCTACCGGGCGCCCGAAGCGGGCACGCACCAGCGCCAGCCCAGCCCGCGCCTCGACGTGTACGCGGTGGCGGTGATGATTTACCAGATGCTCGAAGGGCGCATGCCGTTCGACGACGCGCGCAGCGCCAGCGACCTGCCCTCGAAGCCGCAGGCGCTGAATGCGCCGCAGTGGCAGGTGTTGCAGAACGGTTTTTCGCTGACGGCGGAACTGCGGCCGCAATCCGTGCAAGCCTTGCTGGAAAGCCTGGAACGCGCCGCCGGCCCATCGCCGGAAGAACTGGCCGAACTGGCGCGCCAGGAACAATCGCGTCTGGCGCACCAGCAAAAGCAGGCGGCGCTGGCGGCCGGGCAGGCGCGCGAGGAAGAACTCAGGCAGGCCCGCATACGGCAGGAGGAACTGGACCAGCGCCGCAAGGCGGAAATCCAGGCGGCGGCATTGGAAAAACAGCGCCAGGACAAGCTGCGCCGCGAGCAGGACGCACAGCGCCATTTCGAAGCGGAAGAGGCGCGCAAGCTGCGCAAGGAAGCGCTGCGGGGCCAGCTGCGCGCGCGCCGCGAAGCCGATGCGGCGATGGCGCTGCAGGAGCACCAGGAACTGCAGCGCAAGGCCATCGTCGCCAAGGCGGAGGCGGCCTACCGCGCCGAGCAGGAGCGCGCGCGCCGCGAAGAGGCCAGCCGCGCCGCGGCGCAGCAGTTGCAGCAGCAGGCGCCGGCCGCCGTGGCAGCGGCCGAGACGGCGCCGCCGCCCGGCCATGCGGAACCGGTGGCCAATGCCGAAGGCGTGCTGCGCGACGATTTTCTCGATGGTTCGGGCCAGGGCCCGGAACTGGTGCTCATTCCCAGCGGCCGTTTCCAGATGGGCGCGCACGAGACGGAGCACAAGGCCGCCATCCAGGCCGGTTCGCAGCAAACCTGGCTCGACCGCGAAACGCCGCAGCACTGGGTGGGCATCGAGCGGCCGTTCGCGCTGGCGCGCCACCCCGTCAGCGTGGGCGAATGGCGCGCCTTCGTCAAGGCGACCGGATGGGCGGGCGGCTCGGAAACGGACTGGGACAATCCCGGTTTCGTGCAAACCGACCTGCACCCGGTGGTGGGCGTGAGCTGGAATGACGCGCAGCTTTACCTGGCGTGGATGAGCGAGCGCACGGGCCGGCAATATCGCCTGCCCAGTGAGGCGGAGTGGGAATACGCGTGCCGCGCCGGCACGCGCACGGCCTTCAACGTGGGCGACACGATCAGCACCGAGCAGGCCAACTACGACGGCCTGTACGTGTACAACGGCGGCCCGCGCGGCGTGTACCGGGGCGGCACCACGCCGCTGGGCACCTTCGCGCCGAATTCCTGGGGCCTGTTCGACATGCATGGCAATGTGTGGGAATGGGTGCAGGACGTCGTGCATGACAACTACGAAGGCGCCCCTGTCGACGGCAGCGCGTGGGAAGAGGGCAGCGACAGCAGCCGGCGCATCCTGCGCGGCGGCTCCTGGCTGTACCACCCGCGCTACTTGCGCTCGGCCTTGCGCAACGGTTTTTCCACCGTGCTGTCGAACGACATCGTAGGATTCCGGGTAGCGCGCACGCTCGATTAATTTGTTGTTAAATGTATCATATTGGCGGATACTTCATGCACCCCAACCGTGCTGGAGTCTCCGTGTTCAAACGCCGCCTGCTGTCCATCGTGTTCGTCTGCCTGCCCGTCTCCGCCCTGGCCGGCGATTTGCCCTCCTATCCCTTCATCCACGCGACGGGGACAGCGTTCAGCTTTGTCATGCCGGACCTGGGCGAGATCGATTTCGACGTCAGCGCCTTCGATCCCGCGCCGGACGTGGCCACGGCGCTGGTGCAGGCGCGCATCACGGAAATCAAGGCGCTGCTGGTGGAGCAGGGCTTGCCCGAGGCGGCGGCCGGCATCGAGGTACGCGACGTGCGCAAGGAAATCCGCAAGGGCGCAGAACAGGATCCGGCCAACCCGCAGTACACGCTCAAGGCCAGCGTGCATATCAACGTGGCTGACCTGTCGAAGTGGCCGGCCGTCATGCGTCCGCTGCTGGCCATGCCGAATATCGACGCGTTTGCCGTTACCTTCGGCGCCACGCAGCGCATCCGCCTGGAAGAAGAACTGATGGGCGAGGCCGTCAAGGATGCGCAGCGCAAGGCCGACGCCATGGCGCGCGGCTTCGGCAAGCGCGCGGGCGCCGTGGCCGGCATTTCCTCGGACCAGCTGAAAAACCTGGGCAATGCGGTGGGCCTGGTGCCGTCCGACCGCTACCAGCGCGCCAACAGCCGCCAGCGGCAAAATCCCGACGACATGCTGACAGTGACCAGCCTCAAGATGGGACAGACGGTCGACGCCGTGTTCCGCATCAAGTAGCCAGGTGCCGGGGGACGGGCTGCGCAAAGCGGGCAAACGGTGTAAATTGTGGCTTTCCAAACGCACCAAGGAACGCCATGCCCATCAAAGCCATCCGCGACCAGTCGCAACCCATGCGCCACATCGTGCACGTGCGCGATCACATCATTTCCGCCGATGCCTCGGTGGACGAAGGAGGCGGCGATTCCGGCCCGTCGCCGCACGACCTGTATGACGCGGCCCTGTCGGCCTGCAAGGCGCTCACCGTCGTCTGGTACGCCAGACACAAGGGCATCCCGCTGGAACACGTGGAAGTATCGACCGAGCGCGATGCCAGCGAAGAGCGCAAGGGCGTGTACCGCCTGGCCGCCACCCTGCACCTGTCGGGCGAGCTGACGGATGCGCAGCGCCAGGAATTGCTGGCTGCGGCCGGCAAATGCCCGCTGCACAAGCTGATGACGGCGGTGACCACCGAAGTGACGACGGTGCTGGCATGAGCGCGGCCATCCTGAAAAGCCACGAAAAGGACCTCGGCGGCGGCTTTGTCGTGCGGCGCCTGCTGCCTTCCGCGGCCAAGCAGGCCGTCGGCCCCTTCATCTTTTTCGACCATTTCGGCCCCATCGACGTGGCGCCCGACGCCAACCATGACGTGCGTCCCCATCCGCATATCGGCCTGGCCACCGTCACCTATCTGTTCGAGGGCGCGATCGACCACCGCGACAGCATCGGTTCCTGCCAGCGCATCGAGCCGGGCGCCATCAACTGGATGACGGCCGGGCGCGGCATCGTGCATTCCGAGCGCACGCCGCACGACCTGGCCGGCCAGCCGCACCGCACGCACGGCTTGCAGCTGTGGGCCGCGCTGCCAAAGGCGCACGAAGAGGACGCGCCGAGTTTCACGCACACGCCGCAGGCCGACATTCCCGTCGTGACGCTCGACGGCGCCGTCGTGAAAGTCCTGATTGGCACGGCGTTCGGCCAGACCTCGCCCGTGCGCAGCTACATGCAGACGGTGTACCTGGACGTGGCGCTGCAGGCGGGGCGCGAGTTGCGGCTGGAGGGCTTGCCGCCGGAAGCGGCCATCTATCCGGTCAGCGGAGAGGTATCGGTCGATGGCGTGCTGCTCGCGCCGCACACCATGGCCTTGCTGGAGGAGGGGACGGTGCCCGTGGTGACGGCAGGCGGCGGCCCGGCGCAGTTCGTCGTCATCGGCGGCGAGCCGCTGGACGGCCACCGCTACCTGTTCTGGAACTTCGTCTCGTCGAGCAAGGAGCGCCTGGCGCAGGCGGCCGACGACTGGAGCGCCCAGCGCATGGGGCAGGTGCCGGGCGAGACGGAATTCATCCCGCTGCCGAAGGCGCCCCTGCGCCCGGCGACCTGAGTCCCGCTTAGAAGCGCGCGCGCAAGGTCAGTTGCGCCTTGCGCGGCTCGCCGTAGAAATTGCCCCATGCGGGCGCACCCACGGTCTGGTAATAGCGCTTGTCGAGCAAATTCGTCACGGACAGTGAGGCCGTCCAGTTGCGGTCGATCTGCCAGGCGGCGCGCGCGCTCCACAAGGCATACGCGCCCTGCGCCACGGTCACGTCGCGCGTGATGCGCGAGCTCTCCGTCTGGAAGTTCACGCCGCCGCCCACGCTCCACTTCTGCAAGGCGCCGGGCAGGCGGTAGTCGCTCCACGCGCGCAGCATGTGGCGCGGCGAGTAGGTGCTGGCGAACATCACGCCCGCGTTCGACGTCTGCTCCAGGTATTTGAAATTGTTCAGCGTGTAGCCGGCGAACAGCTGCCAGCCCGGCGCCACTTCGCCGCTGATTTCCGCATCGAGGCCTACACTGCGCACCTTGCCCGTCGAGAAATAGCACTCCGTGCCGCTGGAGCAGGCATTGGCCAGGTCGAGTTCCGCGCGGTTGCGCTGCTCGATGCGGAACAGCGCCAGCGAGGTGTTCACTTTGCCGTCGAACAGTTCACCTTTCACTCCCGCTTCCAGGTTGCGCCCCTTGAGCGGATCGAGCAGGGCGCCATCGGCCGTGCGCTGGTTCTGCGGCTGGAAGATGTCGGAGACGCTGGCGTAGCCGGACCAGCGCCTGTCGAATGCGTAAATGATGCCGCCATACGGCGTGACGACGCCGGTTTCGCGGTACGGGTCGATATACACCTCGCCCGTGTCGCGGTACACGCTGCTCCATTTGTAGTTCGACACGCGCGCGCCCGCCACCACGGTGAGCGGATCGCTGACGCTGAAACGGGCCACGCCGTAGGCGCCTGTCTGCGTCATTTTTGTGACGCTGGGGTCGCCCCGGTAGCTGTGTTCGCGGAACCAGGCGTCGCTCGGTTCGGCCACGCCGTGATTCGGCTGCAGCGGATTGTTTGCTTGCTGCAGCAGCGCCAGATTGAAATCGCTGTCGCTTTCCAGCCGGTTCGTGCTGATGCCGGCGCTGAAGCCGTGGCGGCGGCCGATGGCGTTGAATTTGCCGTCGAGCGACAGGTCGATGCCCTTGTTGGTGCTGCCGTAGTCAAATACGCCGCCGTACATCATCATGCCGGCCATGGTGGCGGGATTGATCGCGCCCTGGCTGAACATGTATTTCACGTCATGCCGCTCGCGCGTGTAGTTGGCGCTGGCTTTCAGCGACCAGTCGGCGTCGAAGCGGTGCTCGAATTCGGCGAAGACGGCCGTCTGGCGGCTGTTCCAGCGGTTCCAGTCGGCGCCCAGGAAGGTCTCGCGGGGCAGTTTCGGGTCGCTGCCATCGAGGTAGCGCGGCATGCCGGAGAAAAACGGCGTCGATTTCAGTTTTTCATGGCTGGCGCCCGTCGTCAGCCTGCTGCCCGGCGCCAGGTCGAATTCCAGCACGCCGTACAGCACGTCGGTGCGGCTGTCGGCCACGTCATAGAAATAATCGCGCTGCTCAATCGCGGCCACGGCGCGGCCGCGGATGCTGCCCGATTCGCTCAAGGGGCCGGTGACATCGACTTCGCCGCGCACGTCGTTCCAGCGGCCCGCGCCGAGCGCCAGCTGCACCTGCTTTTCCGCCAGCGGACGCTTGCGCACCATGTTGATGGCGGCGCCCGGCGAGCCCGTGCCCTGCAGCAGACCCGTGGCGCCGCGCACGATCTCCACGCGGTCCAGCACGGCCGTGTTGCTGGTGAAGCTGTTCGCCTGCGGATAGTACATGGCGCGGTTGACGCCATCGAACTGGTAGGTGTCGACCATGAAGCCGCGCGAATACACATAGCGCCCGCCCATGGGACTGTCGTACATGGTGATGCCGGTGGTGTTGGCGAGGACGGCATCGATGGTGTTGAGGTTCTGGTCATCCATCTTCTGCCGCGTGACGACGCTGACCGATTGCGGAATTTCGCGCAGGGTCTGCACGCCCTTGCCGACCGTGACGGCGCGCGCCGCATACGAGTTGCTGTGTTCACTGACGGGGTCGCGCTGCATGCTGGCGTTCACGACCACGGGGGCCATGGTCTTTTCCACGCCGGCCGCCGTTGCCGAGGGGGCGGCCGCCTGGCGCAGCACGTAGGCGCCGTTCGGCAGCTGCACCGCTTCCAGGCCGCTGCCGGCCAGCACCTGGGCAAAGCCCTGGCTTACGTTGAAGCTGCCGCGCACGCCGGGCGAGCGCTGGCCGCGCGTCTGCGCGGGGTCGGTCGACAGGCTGACGCCGGCGGCCACGGCGAAGTCGTTCAGGGCGGTGGCCAGCGGGCCGGCCACGATGGCGTAGCTTTGTGGCGCGGCGGCGGCCTGGCCTTGCGCCAGCGCGGGCGCGGCGACAAAGGCGGCGGGCGCGGCGCACGCCATGGCGACGACGGCCAGGCGGATGGCGCGCGCGGCGGGATGGAGGACGGGGGTGGTCAGCTGCATGCTCGGTCTTTCTGCTAAAAGGGATAGGAAAATGGCGTATGAATCGGCTACTTACCTGTCTAGCCGAAGCAGCGCGCCGAAACACCAACCCCTGAGGCAAAAAAACTGAAGATAATTATGTTGGCCGGGCCGACACCGTGGCCCAGTAGCGCGTGAAGTAGGTCACTTGCAGCCCGTGCGAGGCGCACAGGCTTTCCAGCACGGCGTCGATATCGTCCAGGCGGTAGGTGCCCGTGACGGGGCGTTGCGCCACCCTGGCGTCGCAGGCGAGCCGTCCGCGCCGGTAGCGCGCCAGCTCCCGTACCAGTTGTTGCAGGGGCCAGTCGGCGGCCACCAGCATGCCGCGCAGCCAGCTGTCCTGGTGGGCCGGCATGGCCAGGACGGCTTCAAATCCGGCCTCCGTGAAGCGCAGCTGGCGGCCCGCTTCCAGGCGGCGCACGGCGTCCGGGCGCGCAGTGCAGCGCACTTCCACCGCGTGCTCGAAGACGCTGGCGACGCTGCCGCTGTCATCGCAGCGCACGCCGAAACGCGTGCCCAGCGCGCGAATCACGCCGTGCGGCGTGTCGACGAGGAAGGGGCGCGGATCGGGCGCCGTCGTGATCATGATTTCGCCATGGTGCAGGCGGATGCGGCGCTGCGTGGCGCTGTAAGCGACATCCAGGGCGCTATCCGTATTGACTTCCAGGCCCCCGCCATCGGCCAGCGCCACATGGCGGCGCTGGCCCGGCGCCGTGCGCAAGGACGCCGTCAACGCTTGCCATGGGCCCGATTGCATGCCCGCCTGGCCCAGTGCGATGCCGCCGCCGGCCGCCACCAGCACGGCCAGTATCCTCGCTGTCGCGCGGCGGCGCTGCTGCGCCGCCTGCAGGGCGGGAAGCGCCAGCGCCGGCGGTATCGCGCCCAACTGGCCGTCCATGCGCTGCAGCAGGTCCCAGGCCCGTTCATGCTCGGCGCTGGCCTCGCGCCAGGCCTGCACGGCGGCGGCATCGGCGCTGCCGCTCTTGATTTCCACGTGCCAGTGGGCGGCGGCGGCCAGGACCTTGCGGGGGATTGGGGCTGGCGGCGGGGCTGGCTGCGGGGCGGAAGGGGAAAACATCAGGCGGCCGCCAGCATCAGGCATTCCGTGTAGGCGCGCACCAGGTGCTTCTTGACGGTGGGCAGGGAGACGCCCAGGCGCCGGCTGATGTCCGCATAGCTCAGTTCTTCGATCTGCGCCAGCAGGAAGATGGTCCGCGTACGCGCACCCAGGCTGTCGAGCAGGCGGTCGACGGCCAGCAGGGTTTCGATGATGATGGCGTGCGTTTCGGCGCAGGCCGCTGTCGGCTCGGCTTGCTGGGCCAGCGCCTCCAGGTAGGCGTGCTCCAGCGCCTGGCGCCGGTAGCGGTCGATCAGCAAGCCACGCGCGATGGTGGCCAGGTAGCCGCGCGGCTCGCGCAGGGACGCCAGCGGTGTCACCTCGCGCTTGCCCAGCAGGCGCAAGAACGTATCGTGCGCCAGGTCGGCCGCCTCGGCGCGGTTGCCCAGCTTGCCGCGCAGCCAGCCATACAGCCAGCCGTGGTGCTCGCTGTACAGGGTCTTCAGGTGGATGGCATGGACGGGACTGACGGTACTCACTGCGTTCTCCAGGCAAGGGAAGAGCTGGGCTGACGGAACGCGGGGCGCCGGCTGGCTGGGCTGTTTGAGAATGATACTCATTATCACATTGCCGTGCGGGCGGCGTCAATTACTGTCCGTCTCCCAGGCGCCAGCGCTCCTGCCACTGTTGCAGATCCGCCCAGGCTTGGCCCAGGGCGGCGGCGCACCAGTGCAGCAGGCTGTCCAGCGCCAGCACGGTGCGCCGCAGGTGGATGCCGTCGAAAAACACGTGGTCGGCCACGACGGTGGCGGCCAGCCAGGCGGCGATGATGACGATGATGTCGTGGCGGCCGCTTTTCCACCAGCGCAGCGAGTGGCGGCGGAAGATCCACGGCACGCCCAGCGGATTGGGCCAGTCGGCCAGCAGATGCATGATGCCGCCGGCGGCAAAGCCGAACAAAGGCGGCGCCCAGAAGTGATGCGGCAATTGCAGATACGTGTAGACGAGCAGGGCGATCCAGGCCAGGCCCCAGTGGGTCCATGTGCGGTGCGTGATCCACAGCCGGTGCGTGCGCGCCCACCAGGCCACTTCCAGCCAGTCCGGCGCCGTGCCGCCCAGCGCGCCCATGACAAAGGCGAGCATGCTCAGCACTTGGTAAGGGCCGCCGGCGCCGGCGTGCGCGACGAGGGCCGCGGCGATCACGCCGGCGGCCCAGCCAGTCGCATGATGCGCTTTGTTGGAAGCCATAGGAAATGTAAAACGCCGCGCGGGCGCTTTGTGAAGTACGGGAAATATTAACTGGATGAATATACAGTACGCAGGGGCGCCAATGGGGGCTATTTGCGCAATATCTGCTATTAAAGTGTTAAATTGTGTGTCGGAATGGACGTGATGGCGGACTCGGCGCCTGATGCCGGCCGGTTAAGTATGTTGTGCGGCTGATAATGTATTTGGCGCGCGGCGCGCTATGCTGAAAGCAGTCTTACGTTTTAAGGGGTGTCGCCATGAAAATCCCGCGCGAATTGCAGATTCCCGCCATCGTGTTTACGCTGGAAGCGGTGTTCATTCTGGGCCTGTCGATGATTTTTCTCGTACTGATACCACGCTAGTGCATTGTGGATAACAGCGGACTTATAACGCTGAACAAAACCGTAGCGAGCGGAAGGGAGAGGTGGTCGAGAAGCGCAACCATACTAGAAGTACGGTGAGCATCGCAGGCCGCCTATACGGACGCGCAGTAGGTTTGGTTCAGTGTTCCTATGCAGTTTGCATGGTGCTATCGCACAGGGCAGCGCCTTCGGTGCGGATGATCCAGCATTCCGGATACGGTTCGCTGGCAAAGCGGTTATGCCGGGCAAAACCGCTGAGCTTGTCAAGGGCGGTGGCGGGGGCCAGCGCGGTTTCCTTGCCGCTGGCCTTGTCCAGGTGCCAGAAACCGCCGTTGCGGTGGAACAGCACGGGAAGGCAGCTTGCCTGCGGCGTGGCAAGGTGACTTGCCGGCGCGGGCTGGGTGTCGGGCAGCAGCAGGTAAAAACACTCGGCGCGGGCGCCGTGGTCGATGCGGTGCAGGATCACGCCGTGCGCGAGCAGGGCCGTGACGCTGAGCACGACGATGCCCTTGATGCTGGCGGACAATTCGATGCGCATGCCCAGGCGCAGGGCGACGGGCTTGTGCTTGCCGGGCCACACGCCGTCGAGCAGCACGCCGTAGCGCGACACGTCTTCGATTTCAAAGCCTTGCTGGCTGCGCCGGATGATGGCGTGGCGGCCCGACAGGCGGCGCGTCAAACCGTTGTTGTCCTGGCCGTCGGGGCTGAAATGGCTGAGCAGTACGTCGGCTTCCGGGTCCACCAGCTCGAAGCGGCCCAGCATGCATTCTTCCAGCGCGAACAGGCGGATCTGGCGCTGTTCGCCCGCTTCCGGCGCCGCATTGACGAGGCAGGCGGCCTGGCTCGGGTGCGGATGGCAGTGGCTGGCGGCGGGAAGGTCGACTTCGATCAGTTCCTCGTCCCAGGCGATGGTGGTAAAGCCCATGTCGATCTTGCCTTGCGGCGCCGATAAATCCACATGGGCGATGCCGGCGTTGCGCGCCGTGACGTCGAGGTTGCAGCCGTCGCCGCCCGTGACTCTGGCGATCGAGGCGTCGTCGGCCATCACGCGCACGTTCTTGTGCGTGCTGAGGAAGATCTGGTGGATTTCCGTCAGGGTGGCGTCGCGGCGCGGCACGAGGATGACAAACGTGCACACCCATTTCTGCGCCACGGCGCCATCGACGTGGCTGTGGACTTCCACGTCGATCTGGTATTGCCCGTGTTCCTTGTTGCGCGAGGAGAACTCGACAAACACGGGCCGCCAGTCGCCGCGCGTGGTGCGCACGAAATCATGCTGCACGTGCCCGCGCGGGATCAGGTCCGAGCGCAGGCGCAGGGTCAGTTGCGGCGCGCAGCTGGCGCTCATGCCGCGCAATTCCATTTTCAGGGTCTGGCGCCCGCCTGCCGCGCGGGGATCGAAGCCGCTGATGTGCAGGTGGGCCTGCACGGGCTGGTAAGCCGCGGGCGCCGCAGGCGTGAGGACGCGGGGCGCGGCGGCAGCCGGCGCGGGGCTGCTTGCCACCTGAATGACAGCGTCATGGGCAGGGGCGTGCGGAAGCGCCGTTGCCGATGGCTCGGAACGGGCGCTGCGCAGTGCGGTCAACAGGTCGTAGCTGCTGGGAGCAATCGTCGCTTGCGGATGGTTGGCCGCGCAGACGTTTTCCCCAGGCAAGACCCAGAACGTACAGTGCGGGTGCTCCGGGTTGCTGCATTTTTTCATGACATTCTGACTCGAATCGAGCGGGGACATTTTGCCCTCTGTTATACCTGAGAGCTTACGCGCATTTGCGCCCGCTTGGCAACCTTCGCGGCGTGCGTGCGCACTCTTTTTTCCTGAATTGATGTCCCTGATCACATCCTGCTATAATTGCCATGGAAACAATTGCTTAAAATCATATTTTATATCTTTTAAGGCATGTTTATTTGTCAATCAGCTGCGGCGTTTGTTGATGATCACCTCCAGGTATTCGGCCGGCACGACCAGCGACTGGGCGCCGGCCGTGTTCGAACGCTCGAGCAGGGTCGTGAGGTCTTGCTCCAGGGCCCGGGCGCCGGCCTGGTCCAGCGCCGCGTAGGCCTTGTGCACGGGACCGTAGTAGTCGCGGAACACCTGCAGCCAGTGGGCGGCCGAGGCGTAGCGGAAGTTGAAGAACTTGCGCTGCGCATGCACCTGTTCCGCCCCCCGGCCAAACAGGTCGCGCAAATAGGCTTCCTCGCCCCAGCGGGCCGGCGACGTCACGCCCGCCGGCGGCGGCACGTATTTGCCGATGATCCTGAAGAGCTGCCCGATAAAGCCGTCCGGCGTCCAGTTGGCCATGCCGATGCGTCCGCCGGGACGCAGCATGCGCAGCATTTCGCTGGCCGCGCGCCGGTGGTCGGGGGCAAACATCACGCCGAAGGTCGACAGCGCGGCGTCGAAACTGGCGCCGTCGAACGGCAGGTTTTCGGCGTCGGCCACGCGGAAGGTCACGGCCAGCCCTTCGGCCTCGGCGCGGGCGCGGCCTTTTTCCAGCAGGGCCGGCACGTAATCGGTGGAGACGACGCGCGCAAAGCGGCGCGCCGCGGCCAGGGTGGCGTTGCCATTGCCGGCGGCGATGTCGATGACGTCTTCGTGGGCGCGGATGTCGGCCGCCTCGGCCAGCGACTCGCCCACTATTTGCAGGGTGACGCCGATGACGGCGAAGTCGCCGCTGGCCCAGCCCGCCTGCTGGCGCTGCTTGATGGCGGCATAGTCGGGGGCGCCGGGTGTAGGCGGTGGGGCGGGAATGGCGTCGCTCATGGCAAGCTCCTGGTGGCGGTGATGGAATGCTGCAAACTGTCTACCATCAGACCACGCGGGGCGCCGCGGGTTCATTTTTATGCGGGCCGCTGCGGCGCGGCTGGGCGCGAATGATGGGGAAGAAAGCGCAGCGCCAGCACGGTCAGGTTGTCGCTGGACAAGCCCTTGGGCGGGCTGGCGAGGAAGTCGCCCAGCAGGGCCGCGACGGCTTGCGCCGCCGTCCTGCCTGCGCACAGGGCCGGCCAGCGCGCCGTGGCGGCATAGGGGTCTTCACAGGCCCAGAAGCCGTCGCTGAGCAGCAGATAGTGGGCGCCGGGGCGTAGCTGCAGCACGCGGCGGTCGCCCAGCCGGGCCAGGAAGGGCGGCAAATTGCCTGCATCGAGGGCGAGCAGGGGTTTGTCGAGATGCAGGGACGCGCCGAAGGCGTTGCCTAAAATGAAGGCCTGCGAGATTTGCGGATGGTGTTCGCCATGCACGCGGGCGCGCCATTGCGCCTCGTCCAGCGCGCCGCGCATCGCATAGGCGGTGGCCGGCACGTGGTCGACGGTGAGCACCGCGGCCGCGCCATCGCTGATCTCGTACAGGCGCGAATCGCCCACGTGGTACAGCAGCGGCGCCTGGCCGGGCGGTATTTCGAGCAAGGTCAGGGTGGTGCCCGGTGGACGGGCCGGCATATCCGCCGTGAAAGCGGCTTGCAAGCGCTCATGCAAATGATCGAGCTGGGCCGACAGGCTGGCCGTGTCGCGGCAGGCGGGGATGGCCAGCAAGCCTTGCACGGCCGCTTCCGCCGCTTCGCGCCCGTGGCCGTGGCCGCCCATGCCGTCGAGCACGGCGGCGCGCACGTGGCCGGCCGGCCAGCCGGGAACCTGGCAGTGGAACGGCGCTTGCTGCGACAGGCAGACGGCGTGGCCGCCGGCGTCGATCAGCAGGAAATTGTCCTGGTTTTCGCGCCGCGGCATGGGGCCGGCGCCCACGCTGCTGCCGGCCGCCGCGTCAAGCCAGGGGCCAAAGTCGAGCTCGTCTTTGATTAAATGCATCGTTTGCTGCGGTCCAGGCGGCCCGATATTGATCATAGGACACAGCTTAGCCGATATTGTGGACGGGCGATACCTTGCTTTTCTCGCAAAAAAACCTGCGGCAGCAGGCTGGCGCAGGTTGTTGTCACGGAGCTGCGGGGCGGTGCCTAGCGGCGATGGCCCCAGCCGTGGCCGTGGCCATGGTCATAGTAGTCACGGCGGCCATGGTCGCGGTAGTAGCCGCGCCCCGGTTGCACGTAGACGACGGCAGGCGGGCCGTAGTAGCGTGGCGGCGGCGCGTAGTACACAGGCTGCGGCGCGGGCGCGTAGTAGACGGGCTGTGGCGCAGGGGCGTAATAGGTTTCGCGGTAGCCGCCGCGATAGCCGCCACGGTCGTAATAGCGGTCATTCGTGCTGATGCTGTTGCCGACGGCCGCGCCCAGCACGCCACCGACGATCGCGCCATTGCGCCCGCCGGTGCTGTTGCCAATGGCCGCTCCGACAACGGCGCCTGCAACGGTATTGAAGTCGCGGTCACCGGCGACTGCGGCCGAAGACACAGCCACTGCCGCTACCATTACCGCACCCAGGAGTTTCTTGTTCAACATGGCATTTCCTTCCATTCCGGCGAGATCACAATGATCTGCATGAACTGGACTATATCCGCAGTTCCCCGCTTGTTCCACGTCTAATACAACTTATTACAATCCCGCCCCGGCGGTAACAAGTCAGCGGGAGCGGGCTTGCCATTCCGGCCGCAGCAGGCTGTACATTTTGACATCGCGCATGCTGCCGTTGATGAAAAAGGCTTGCCGTTTCACCCCTTCCTCGGTAAAGCCGTTCTTTTGCGCGATGCGCTCGGAGGCGGTGTTCTGCGGGTCCATCAGCAATTCCAGGCGGTGATAGGGATAGGCATTGAACAGGTAGTCGATTACCAGACGCGTCGCTTCAGTGGTATAGCCGCGTCCGCCCCACCTGGGGTCGAACAGGCGGTAGCCGATTTCGCGGCAGGCTGGCGTGCGGCTCTTGAAATGCGTGATCGTGCCGATGATCTGCTGGGCGTGATCCTCGATGAGGAACAATTCGCTGTCCTCGGTGACAAAGCCTGTTTGCAGGAAATCGCGCCGCATGACCTCGGGCGACTTGAACTGCATCGAAAAGAATTCGCTGCGCGCGGGCAGGTCGTTGATCAGCGCGATATAGGTGTTCAGGTCGGCGGCAGTCAAATGCCGGACGATACAGAGAGTTCCCTTGAGCATGGCGGTATCCGGTGGCGATCACGACCTGCATGGTAATCGACTCTGGCGGATACAGGCAATCGGTCGCGCAAAAGTTGCTGCAATGACAGAATAAATACGTTATCGTAGAAAACCGCGCCGTGCCCCCGGCCATGGCGCACCCGCTCCGACCTTGTAGACTGGAACCGACATCACATGCAGACCATCCTGACTGGCGCTTTGCGGCGCCGTTGCGCTTTATCGATCGCCCTGGGCTGCCTTGTCAGCACGGACGCCTTTGCCGCCGCCCCCGGCAATGCGCCGCAGGCGCTGGCGCAGGTGCGCGACACGGCCCTGCAAAGCGACTGGGCCTACGCCCGCCTGGCCGACATGACGGATCTGATCGGCCCGCGCCTGTCCGGCTCCGCCGGCGCGGCGGCCGCCGTGCGGCAGGTGGCCGACGCCATGCGCCAGCTGGGCGCCACCGTCACCCTGCAGCCCGTGAAAGTGCCGCACTGGGTGCGCGGCGTGGAAACGGCGGAAATCGTCGACTACGCGGGCCGTCCTCAGGGCGTGTCGCAGCGCGTGGTGCTCACAGCCCTGGGCGGCTCCGGCGCCACGCCGGCCGCCGGCCTGACGGCACCCTTGATCATCGTCAAGAGCCTGGAAGAACTCAAGGCGCGCGCGCCGCAAGTGCAGGGCGCCATCGTGCTGATCGACACGCCGTTCGACCAGGAGATGGCCGAGCGGGGCCTGGCCGGCGTCACGTATGGCCAGGGCTCGCGCTTGCGCTTCAACGGACCGAAGGCGGCGGCGCAGCTGGGCGCGGCGGCCGCGCTGGTGCGCTCGGTGGGCGGCGCGAACTTCCGCATCCCGCACGCGGGCGCCACGGGCCTGGACGACAGCAAGCGCATCCCGGCCGCCGCCGTCACCGTGGAAGACGCCTTGCTGATCGGCCGCCTGGCCGCGCGCGGCTCCTTGACAATGCACCTGACCCTGACGCCGCAAAACATGCCCGAGGCGGACAGCTACAACGTGATCGCCGACTGGCCGGGCACGGACAAGGCGGACGAAGTGGTGGTGGTCTCTGGCCACCTCGATTCCTGGGACCTGGCGACGGGCGCGCACGACGACGGCGCCGGCGTGGTGGCGGCCATGGGCGTGCTGGAAACCCTGAATAAGCTCGACTACCGGCCGCGCCGCACCATCCGCGTGATCGCCTGGATGAACGAGGAAAACGGCGGCCGCGGCGGCCAGGCGTATTTTGAGGCCCACAAGCAGGCGCTCGGTAAACAATATGCGGCCATCGAGATGGACAGCGGCGCCGGCCGCCCGTTCGGCATCCTCGCCAGCGTGGGGCCGAAGTCGGAAAAACTGTTTGGCCCCCTGCGCGCCGCCTTGCAGCCCATGGGCGCGCACGCGTTTACCCGCCGCGACGCGCTGGGCACGGGCGACCTGCACCGGCTGGAAACGGGCGGCGTGCCCAGTTTCGAGCCGCTGGTCGACAGCCACAGCTACTTCCACTACCACCATACGCCGGCCGACACCCTGGACAAGGTCGATCCGGATAACCTCAAGCGCAACGTGGCGCTGATGGCGTCGCTGGCCTGGTTCCTGGCCAATCTCGACGGCGAAATCGGCCGCGCGCCGGAGCAGGGCGAATAATCTGCGTAGCGCGGGCCGCTGCCTTGCCGGCGCTCCCAGCGTCGTTTTGACAACATCCATCGAGCGTATTTCATGACTCCAGATTCCGCCCTCATCGACAGCGTCATCCAGCAGATCCGTACTTATATGAGCCGGCATCCGCATGCTGCCGACACGTGCGAAGGCATAGCGCAATGGTGGGTGGCCGGGGAGTGTCCGCCGTGCGTCGTCGACGTGGCGCTGCAGCAGCTGCACGCCATGGGCGAACTGGAGCGCATAGCCTTCGGCACGCGCCAGCTGTGGCGCCGGCAACAGGGGGCACGGTAAAACCATGTCGATACCGGACCTGAACCTGTTGCTTACCCTCGATGTCCTGCTGGCCGAAGGCAGCGTCACGCGTGCGGCGCGGCGCCTGCGTTTGAGTCCATCGGCCATGAGCCGCGCGCTGGCGCGCCTGCGCGAAACGACGGGCGATCCGCTGCTGGTGCGCGCCGGGCGTGAACTGGTGCCCACGCCGCGCGCGCTGGAGCTGCGCGAACGGGTGGGCCACCTGCTGGGCGAGGTGCTGGCCGTGCTGGGGCCGGCGCAACGGCTCGATCCGCGCCAGCTGGAACAGACGTTCACGCTGCGTTCGAGCGACGGCTTCGTGGAAAATTTCGGCCCGGCGCTGCTCGCGCACATCGGCGCGCAGGCGCCCGGCGTGCGCCTGCGCTTCGTGCAAAAGCCCGACCGCGAAAGCGTGCAGCTGCGCGAGGGCAGCATCGACCTGGAGACGGGCGTGATCGGCAGTTTCACCAGCCCGGAAGTGCGCACGCGCAGGCTGTTCGGCGACCGTTTTGTCGGCGTGGTGCGCAGCGGCCATCCGCTGGCGCAAGGCGGGATCAGCGCCGAGCGCTATGCGGCCGGCCAGCATGTGCTGGTGGCGCGGCGCGACCAGGATACGGGGCCGATGGACGATGCGCTGGCCGCGCTGGGACTGCAGCGCACGATCGCCAGCATCGTCGGCGGCTTTACGGCGGCGCTGGCGCTGGCCGCCGGCTCCGACCTGATCGCCACCGTGCCGGAACGGCATACGGGCAATCTGCGCGCCGGCATGTTCAGCTTTGCGCTGCCGCTAGGCATGCCGGACCTGACCGTGTCGCTGATGTGGCATCCGCGCATGGATGCCGACCCGGCCCACCGCTGGCTGCGCGGCTGCGTGGTCGACGCCTGCGCGGCACGGATCAGCGTCGGCTGAAGGCGCCGGCGGGGCCTCCCGGTGCGGCAGGTCAGGGCCAGCAGCAGCCGGACAGGATGGCGCCGCAGGCCAACGCCAGCAGCAGTAAGCGCAGGACAGGAAGGAATCCGGTTGCACGGGCGCGCATCATGCGGGCTCTCCAGCCCTGCGCAAGGCGCGGCCGAGCGCGAAAATGGCCAGCGCGGCGAGTATCAGCGCGCTGGCGACGGCAAAGGTGGCGTGCATGCCGCCGATCATGGCGGCTGGCCGGGCGCCGGCGATATCGCCAGCGCCGGCGGCGAAGACGGCGCCCATCACGGAGGCGCCCGTGACGAGGCCCAGATTGCGCGACAGATTGAGCATGCCGGAGATGACGCCGCGCTGGTCGGCAGCGATGTCGCCCATCACGGCGGTATTGTTGGCCGCCTGGAACAGCGCGTAGCTGGCCGTGAGCAGCATGATCGGCGCGACGTAGCCGGGGATGCCCAGGCTGGCGGGTAGCAGGGCCAGCGCCAGGCAGGCCGCTGCCGCGCCGCACAGGCCCGCGCCGCCCATGCGCTGCGCGCCGTAGCGGTCCACCAGCCAGCCGGACGGCACGCCGCAGAACGCCGCCACCAGCGGCCCGGCCGCCAGCACCATGCCGGTGACGGCCGTGCCCAGGCCCAGGCCGCGCGCCAGGTAGAAGGGACCGACCACCAGGGTGGACATCATGACCGTCGACACCAGCATGCTGGTCGCCAGGCCGGCGCTGAGCACGGGCGCGCGCAGCATGGCCAGGCGTATCAGCGGCGCCGGCGCCTTCAGTTCGACCCGGACGAACAGGATGGCGCCGATGCAGGCGGTCAGCAGCAGCGCCGCGTTGCGCACGCCGAAATGGCCGCGGCCCAGGGTCATGGCCAGCGCATACGCGCCCAGGGTCAGCGCCAGCAGCACGGTGCCGCGGTGGTCGAACACGGGGCGCTTGGCGTGCGCGCCGTGCAGGTCCGCCGGCAGGTAGCGCCAGGCCAGCAGCAGCGCCACGCCGGCCAGCGGCACGTTGACAAGGAAAATGGCTTGCCAGCCGAGGCGCGCGATCAGCAGGCCGCCCAGCGCGGGGCCCAGCGTGGTGCCGACGGCGGACATGGTGCCGAGCAGGCCCATGGCGCTGCCCGTCCGGGACTTGGGCACGGTGCTGCCGACAAAGGCCATGGTCAGGGCCATCATGACGGCAGCGCCCAGGCCCTGCAGGGCGCGCGCGGCAACCAGCAGCCACAAGGTGGGCGCCAGGGCGCACAGGATGGAGGCAAGGGCAAACAGCGCGATGCCGGCCAGCAGCAGGCGGCGCCGGCCGAGCATGTCGCCGAGGCGCCCCACGCTGACGATCAGGGCGGTGATGGCCAGCAGGTAGGCCAGTACGATCCATTGCACATCCTGGAACGACGCCTGCAGGGCCCTGGCCATGTCGGGCAAGCCCACGTTGGCGATGCTGGTGCCCAGCGCGGGCAGCAGCATCGCCAGGGACAGGCTGGCAAGCGCGCCGCGCACGGGTAGCGTGATGGCCTGCTGCTCGGGTGGTGCGGATTTTGACGGTAGTTGCATGGCGTGGCTGATTCTCGAATAGGGTCACCACATGGTAGCGAGGGATCTGGCATGGCGGAAGACGCATCATTTGCATTGTGTTATTGCGTTTGACGCCATGTGACAAGCGTTGCCTTCGGATTTCAATCCGAGTAACCCTGCATACCGTCCGCCGCGTCGTGGCGGATGCCCCACCACGGCAGGTAGGCATGGTGTTCGCCGCGCGCGCGGAACCACGGCTGGTCGTGATTGATGGGGCGCACGATGGCCGGCGGCGACACCAGCACGCCCGTGACGCTGTCGGGATCGCTGGTGCCCGCCACCAGCACGGGCTGGCCGACGTGGTTGGCATGGGCGATGCCCAGGGCGACATTGGTCAGCGCCGTGCCGGCGCCCATTTCGCCCAGCAGGGCAGGCGTATTGAAGGTCTGCGGCAGGAAGTCGAAGCCCGGCACTTCCAGGGTCAAGGCATGCGCCAGCTGGCCCAGGCGGTCGGGGGACGTGGGCAAGGTCCTGTTGGCATCGTGGATGACGTAGCCGATGTCTTCTTCCGTCTTGCCGCCATGGCGCGCGACTTCGGCAAATAGCGCCTGCCAGGCCTGCACGGCGCGCGGCGGCTTGCCCTTGGCCAGTGCAAAATCGGCGACATTCTTCGTGGCCGGATAGCCTATCCACGCCAGCGCCGCCCGCTCCGTTTTGTAATCAGGGCCGGCCAGCACCAGCAGCACGAGGTTTTCATTGATCTGCATGGTTTTCGGCCGGCTCGGCGCATCCCAGTTCATGACCCATACGGTTTCCTTCGGATGCGCTTCCAGATAGGCCAGCGCGGCTTGCAGGGAGACGAAGCCCGCATTGTTGCCGCCCAGGGTGATGCGCACGTCGGGTGGCGTGGCGCGGGTCCAGAGGGTGGGGAAGTGAGTGTTGCCGATGCTGAAGGTGTCGGTGATGGTTTGCTGCGTGAATTGATGTACTTCTGCCAAATCGAATTTTCCTTCAGGCAGGGCATATTCCACGCGGATGCCTGCCAGTTCACGCCAGTTCTGTTTTTTATCCTTGGGGTAGACGTGGTAGAAGTAGGTGGGGCTGGAATAATAAATGTCGTGGAAATTGGTCATCAGCTCGCGCAGATACTTATGGTGATAACCCTTGAACGTTTCCCTGCCATTGATATCGTGAGCAATGGGGGCGACGGCCTGCAAGGTGCTGAAGCCCCTGGGATCCGTCCTGACCATATCGTCATTCTTGTTGGGCTTGGCCAATCCCAACGTCCATAGCAGCTGCCACTCGGTCGGATAGTCGAGCCGTTGCAGTGGATTGAGCCATTGCAGGCCCACCACTTGTGCCCGGAAGGGAGCATGGGTCGTGTTTTTTGGGAGATCGTCTTCCTTCTGCACAGGTTGCACGGCGCAGGCCGTCAATAGCGCAAACATGGTGAACGCAGCGAGCATGGGCAGCGCAAGGAACTGTTTCATGAGTTCTCCAGGTGAATGGATAGTCTGGTGACCTGCATAGCTTGGCCAGTTGAGCCAGAGCACAAGGCAAATGACAATGAAAGATGTGGCGAGCGCCCAGGCCAGTCGCTGGCGCGGCGTGACAATGAACTTACGCACCGTCAGTCCTCAGTGCAAAGTTGGTGGAAGGGTCGGCAGGCCTGGCATTCTGGCGCTCGTCAACGATGCTTTTTGGTTTTCTGGCAGGGCTGTCTTTGTCATTTGCCCATGTAAATAAAGATACATTTTTAAATGTCCCATTGTCGTAGTATTCAAAGAACTCTCCAGACTCGAAAGATGAGCCTTTCAACAGGCTCCAATCCGCCGCAACCCTTAATTCTCGCAACGCCTCCTGCCTGATCGTGCATACGCCCACCGCCACGTCATAGGCCAGCGCCTTCTGCGCATGCTCGGGATTGGTCATGATGGTCGAGTGATCGGTGGCGTGGGTGTCGATATTGGCGGCCAGGTAGTTCTGGATTTCCTGCTTGCGCCAGGCCTTGAATTCCGTGGAAGCCTCCTCCGGCTTGTCCACCGCCGTCACAGGCTTGCCTTTTTCGACCCAGCCGTCACGCCTGGCCTGCATGCGCAGCATGCCATTCTGTTCGTAGCGCAGTGCCGCCTCGGTCTGTGCATCGCCCTTGCCCTGGGAACGGTAAGGCGCATACGCGTCGTCGGTTTCGGCGGCGCGGTCCTTGTGCAGGGAGCCGGCAGGGGCATCGCAGCCTTCGTCAAATTGTTCGCTCGTATCGGCAAAGCGTTTCGAATGCGGCAGGAAGGGCTCGGGCAGCCTGGGCGCCTTCATCGGCAGCCGCCAGGACTTGGGCGGCAGGGCGTTGATGCGCGTGCCGGCAGTCTTGGCGAGCACGATGACGATGGGGGCGAAGAGGAAGGTCAGTATCTTGCGGCCGATGCCTTTGCTGGCCCGCATGCCCTTTTCGATCGAGTACTCGGCGACCAGTGAACGCGGGTGCCAGAAATCGAGGCTGTCCGGCGTCAAGGACTGGCCATTGCGCTGCCAGATGTCGTAGTCCTTTTCATTTTCCTGGCCGACAAGGTGATTTTGCGCAAACACGCGCTGCGTGAAGACGCCTTCACCGCCCGCATCGGCAATTTCCTGTGCCGACATGCCGCGCCAGCCTATGCCTTGCACGGGCGTGGCCGAAATCACCTGGTCGTGCGGGTTGAAATACAGGGTGACCCTGCCATAGGTGGAACCATGCAAGCCGTAGTCTGCGCGGTCGAACGCGGCCGTATAGCTGTCCTTGCGTGCAGGCTTGCGATTGGCGCTGCATTCGTCGACAAAGGCGGCATCCTGCTGCATGGCCGGGCGGGTGCGCAGGATGTTGAAAAACGCTTTCAAGGTCTGCGTGCGCGCTTCGTACTTTTGCCGGCCCGTGTTGCCGTGCTCATCCTTCAGATGGCCGCTGACCCAGTTTTCCGTAAAATTGCTGTCGAGCAGGCTGTAGGGCGGGTTGCATAGAACGTAACTGTCTGCCACGGCGGAAGCGCCCAGCGTTTCGCCGAGAAACGCGGCCGCCATGGCCACCATATTGCCCTGGCTATGGCAGACGATGGTGACGGGCGCGTCGTGCTGGCACGCTCTGATCGATTGTACGAGACGCGCCAGGCGCCAGGCGGCGAACACGAAGTACGGGCGTGGCGGGCAGGCATACACTTGCCGGTCATTCGTCGGGTTCATGTGCTGGATATGCATCCACAGGAACAGTTCCTCCGACAAGCCCTGGCCCCACAGGTCAGGCAGGGCGCTGCAGCCGTTGGCGAACGGCCCGCCGCCCCAGTAATTCTTTTCGTTCAGATAGATACCGTCGCCGAATGCCTGCAATTGCTCGCCGTTGGCCTTGTAGCCCCAGCGAAAGCGGATCACGGGTGAATTGGCATCGTCCGCCTGCAGGAAGGTGGTGGCATTGCGCTTGGGGTTGAGGAAGCCGTCGTCCGTCAGTTCGCGCGCGTAAGTGGCAGCCTGCATCTGTCCGGCGGCCGGGCCGGGGAGTGCCAGGTCCTCGTCGCGGCGCTTCAGGCGGGCATTCAGGCCGGCGCACAGGCCTTGCTCGGCCTGCTCATACCATTCGCCGTCGGAATTGACGCCGTGCACGAAGATGACGATGCCGGGGCGCGGCAAGCGCGTGACGGCCTTGAGCAAGGCATGGCTGAACAAGGTCGTGCCTTCGGCCTCGGCCAGCAGCAGGCAGTCGGTGCCTGGCGTGTAGTCGGGAAGCATACGGGCGCTCCGTCAAGGTTCAACAGGAAAAAGCGGCGCCCAGGCGAGCCCGGGCAATCTGCACTGTATGCGGATTGCCCGGGGTGGAACTTGCGTGGTGTCAAGAAAGGACGTGCGGCAGGCGGGGAGTGCGGGAAAATCAGATGGCGTTCAGCGGTATCTTGAGGTAGCGCACGCCGTTGTCTTCCGGCTCGGGCAGCTTGCCCGCGTTGATGTTGACCTGGATGGCGGGCAGGATCAGGGTCGGCATGTCCAGGGTGGCGTCGCGGCGGGTGCGCATCGCCACGAACTGGTCTTCCGTGATGCCGTCGTGCAAGTGGATGTTGCCGGCGCGCTGTTCGGCCACCGTCACTTCCCAGCGCGGCGCGCGGCCGTTGGGAGGGTAGTCGTGGCACATGAACAGCCGCGTCTGCGGCGGCAGCGCCAGCAAACGCTGCACGGAGCGGTACAGCAGGGTAGCGGAACCGCCGGGGAAATCGCAGCGGGCCGAGCCCACGTCCGGCATGAACAGGGTGTCGCCGACAAACACGGCGTCGCCGATCTGGTACGCCAGGTCGGCCGGCGTGTGGCCGGGCACATGCAGCGCGCGCGCTTCCAGCTTGCCGATATGAAACACCTGGTCGGGCGCGAACAACTGGTCGAACTGCGAGCCGTCGGCCGGGGCCGCATCCTGGTGGTAGACGGCGGCGAACGCCTGCTGCACCGTCTGGATGGCTGCGCCGATGGCCACGTCGCCGCCCAGCTGCTGCTGCAGGTAGGGCGCGGCGGAAAGATGATCGGCGTGCGCGTGGGTTTCCAGCAGCCAGCGGCACTGCAAGCCATGCTCGCGCACGAAGGCGATCACCTTGTCGGCCGAGGCGGTGGACGTGCGGCCCGCCTTCGGGTCGTAGTCGAGCACGGAATCGATGATGGCGCAGTCGCGTCCGTCAGCCTCGTAGACGACATAGGTGACGGTGGCGGTGGCGGGGTCGAAGAAAGCTTGGATTTGTGGAGTCATCACGGCGGCAAGGGACGGACAGGGAAGGGCATTATATCGCCAGAGTTCGCTAAAAAAATGCTGCAGATTCACATTTAACATGCGAAAAACAGATAAGGGGCCGTGCCGCGCACGCGACTGCCGTGCGCACCCTGGGCCTTGCAGCGTGGTAACCTCATTCTGACAAGGAGGAATTCATGAACGATATCACTGCACGCAGCGAACAGTACCGTGGTTTTACGATTTCCGTGACCCCGCAAAAGGATAACGACGATTTATGGGACTTTAGCTATCGCCTGCAGCGCGACGGGGAAGCCGGGGCGCAGGCCATCACGCGCAGCCGCACCCTGGGCGGCTATGCGGCCCCCGAGACGGCCTGCGCGGCCGGCCTGGAAGTGGCGAAGACGGAAGTGGACAATCTGCTGCGTCCTTGAGCCAGCGTAAATCGTTTAGCCCAATTGCGTGCCGGCGCGTGAAACACGTCGCTGCCGGCGGCGCTTCATGCTACGATTTCCACTATTGAGTCAGTCACCAAGGAGGCACCCATGGATAACAGTTCTAAAATTCACTATAAAGGCTGGGAAATCGTTCCCCTGGCCGTGCCCACCACCGACGGCAAATGGTCGGCCAGCTGCGACATCGAACGCGCCACCGCGGAAGGCCTGGAAGTCTTCGAAGGCTCGACCATGCAGTTCGTGCGCGACGACGAGGAGGGCGCCATTGCCGCCGCCTGCGAAGAGGCCGTGCGCCAGATCGACAACATCATCGCCAACCCGCTGGTGCGGCTGGCGTAAATCCTGACGTTCCAGCAATCCTGCAGCCGGCGCCCGCCGGCTGTTTTTTTATGCGCGCGCCCGGCGTCCTGCCTGCTGGCAGCCTGATCTGTTTCATGTTTCAATGTTTCAAACGGAATGATTGAAACATATTTGAAACATCGTTGCGCTGAATCGTGACATCGATGTTCCCTGGCGTGACAGCGCGCGCCGCGCCGCCGCGTGGCCGCCTCCCCTGTTTTTCACTGTGCTGTGGCGCATTTCCCGGGCCGGTGAGCGGGGCTGGCACGGCATTTGCAATAGGAATGCTCATAGCCACTCCGTGAAACATTCGGGACCATCCGAAACCCATAAGGTGAACACATGACTCAATACTCCGCAGGTGCCGCATTCCGCAAGGCCGTCCAGGAAGAATCGCCGTTGCAAGTCGTCGGCGCCATCAACGCCAACCACGCCTTGCTGGCCAAGCGCGCCGGCTATAAAGCCATCTACCTGTCCGGCGGCGGCGTCGCGGCCGGCTCGCTGGGCTTGCCCGACCTGGGCATTTCCAGCCTGGACGACGTGCTGACCGACATCCGCCGCATCACCGACGTGTGCGACCTGCCGCTGCTGGTCGACGCCGACACGGGCTTTGGCGCCTCCGCCTTCAATGTGGCGCGCACCGTGAAATCGATGATCAAGTTCGGCGCGGCCGGCCTGCACATCGAAGACCAGGTGGGCGCCAAGCGCTGCGGCCACCGTCCGGGCAAGGAAATCGTCAGCAAGGAAGAGATGGTCGACCGCATCAAGGCGGCTGTCGACGCGCGCACGGACCCGAACTTCGTCATCATGGCGCGCACCGATGCGCTGGCCGTCGATGGCCTGGAAGCGGCGCTGGAACGCGCCATCGCCTGCGTCGAAGCGGGCGCCGACATGATCTTCCCGGAAGCCATCACTGACCTGGACATGTACGCCACGTTTGCCAAGGCCGTCAATGTGCCGATCCTGGCCAACATCACGGAATTCGGTGCCACGCCGCTGTTCACCTTGGACGAACTGCGCAGCGCCCATGTGGGCCTGGCCCTGTATCCGCTGTCGGCCTTCCGCGCCATGAACAAGGCGGCGGAAAACGTCTACCAGGCGCTGCGCCGCGACGGCACGCAAAAGAACGTCGTCGACACCATGCAGACGCGCATGGAATTGTATGAATCGATCAACTATCATGATTTTGAACAAAAACTCGACGCGCTGTTCGCCGCGCAAAAGAAATAAGCAGAAATAAGTAAAGAAGCAGGGGCCGCCTGCCGGCCCCGCAGTGACGCAACCGAGACTAGTCAATTTTTGGAGAAATCAATGAACGCACCGCAAGCCGCCACTTTCAAGCCTAAAAAATCCGTCGCCCTGTCCGGCGTCACCGCCGGCAACACGGCGCTGTGCTCGGTCGGCAAGACCGGCAACGATTTGCACTACCGCGGCTACGACATCCTGGACGTGGCCGACAGCTGCGAGTTCGAGGAAATCGCCTACCTGCTGGTGCACGGCAAGCTGCCCACAAGCGCCGAACTGAAAGGCTACAAGGCCAAGCTGAAATCGCTGCGCGGCTTGCCGTCGGCCGTCAAGCTGGCGCTGGAAGCGCTGCCGGCGGCCGCCCACCCGATGGACGTGATGCGCACGGGCGTGTCCGTCCTCGGCTGCACCCTGCCGGAAAAGGACGACCATAACGCGCCGGGCGCGCGCGACATCGCCGACCGCCTGATGGCGTCGTTCGGCTCCATGCTGCTGTACTGGTACCACTACAGCCATAACGGCAAGCGCATCGAGGTGGAAACGGACGACGACTCGATCGGCGGCCACTTCCTGCACCTGCTGCACGGCGAAAAACCGTCGGCGTCGTGGGAAAAAGCCATGCATACCTCGCTGATCCTGTACGCGGAACATGAGTTCAACGCCTCGACCTTCACCAGCCGCGTCATCGCCGGCACGGGTTCGGACATCCATTCGGCCATCACGGGCGCCATCGGCGCGCTGCGCGGCCCGAAACACGGCGGCGCCAACGAAGTGGCGCTGGACATCCAGAAGCGCTACGACAACCCCGACGAAGCGGAAGCGGACATCCGCGAGCGCGTGGCCAACAAGGAAGTGGTGATCGGCTTCGGCCACCCCGTCTACACGATCTCGGACCCGCGCAACGTGGTCATCAAGGAAGTGGCGCGCAAGCTGTCGCTGGAAGCGGGATCGACCAAGATGTTCGACATCGCCGAGCGCCTGGAATCGGTCATGTGGGAAATCAAGAACATGTTCCCGAACCTGGACTGGTTCTCGGCCGTGTCCTACCACATGATGGGCGTGCCGACGGCGATGTTTACGCCGCTGTTCGTCATCTCGCGCACCTCGGGCTGGGCCGCCCACATCATCGAGCAGCGCATCGACAACAAGATCATCCGCCCGAGCGCCAACTACGTCGGCCCGGAAGACCTGGAATTCGTGCCGATCAAGGACCGCAAATAATGAGCACCGCAATGACTACCCCGATGAATACCCTGTACCGCAAGCCATTGCCGGGAACAGGGCTGGACTACTTCGACACGCGCGCCGCCGTCGATGCCATCGCCCCGGGCGCCTACGCCACCTTGCCCTACACCTCGCGCGTACTGGCCGAAAACCTCGTGCGCCGCTGCGACCCGGCGACCCTGGACGCTTCGCTGAGCCAGTTCATCGAACGCCGCCGCGACCTCGATTTCCCGTGGTTCCCCGCCCGCGTCGTCTGTCATGACATCCTGGGCCAGACGGCCCTGGTCGACCTGGCCGGCCTGCGCGACGCCATCGCGGCCCAGGGCGGCGATCCGGCCCTGGTCAACCCCGTCGTGCCGACGCAGCTGGTGGTCGACCATTCGCTGGCCGTCGAATGCGGCGGTTTCGACCCCGACGCCTTCGCCAAGAACCGCGCCATCGAAGACCGCCGCAACGAAGACCGCTTCGATTTCATCGACTGGACGAAAAAGGCGTTCAAGAACGTCGATGTGATTCCGCCAGGCAACGGCATCTTGCACCAGATCAATCTTGAGCGCATGTCGCCCGTGATCCAGGTGCAAAATGGTGTAGCCTATCCCGATACCCTGGTGGGCACGGATTCGCACACGCCGATGGTCGACGCGCTGGGCGTGATCGCCATCGGCGTGGGCGGCCTGGAAGCGGAAAGCGTGATGCTGGGCCGCGCCTCGTGGATGCGTTTGCCCGACATCATCGGCGTCAAGCTGACGGGCAAACCGCAGCCGGGCATCACGGCGACCGATACCGTGCTGGCGCTGACGGAATTCTTGCGCAAGCAGAAGGTCGTTTCGTCCTACCTGGAATTCTTCGGTGAAGGCGCGTCGCACCTGACCCTGGGCGACCGTGCCACGATTTCCAACATGGCGCCGGAATTCGGCGCCACGGCCGCCATGTTCTACATCGACGCGCAAACCATCAAGTACCTGAAATTGACGGGCCGCGACGACGAGCTGGTCAAGCTGGTGGAGCTGTATGCGAAGGAAACGGGATTGTGGGCCGACAGCCTGGCCGATGCGCAGTACGAGCGCGTCTTGAGCTTCGACCTGTCGTCCGTCGTGCGCAATATCGCCGGCCCGTCGAATCCGCACAACCGCGTGCCGACGTCGGAACTGGCCGCGCGCGGCATTTCCGGCGTGGTGGAAAACGAGCCGGGCAAGATGCCGGACGGCGCCGTCATCATCGCCGCCATCACCAGCTGCACCAACACGAACAACCCGCGCAACATGATCGCCGCCGGTTTGATCGCGCGCAATGCGAACCGCCTCGGCCTGACCCGTAAACCCTGGGTGAAATCGTCGCTGGCGCCCGGCTCGAAAACCGTGGAACTGTATCTGCAGGAAGCGGGCCTGATGCCGGAACTCGAAGCATTGGGTTTTGGCGTGGTGGCCTTTGCCTGCACCTCGTGCAATGGCATGTCGGGCGCGCTCGATCCTGTCATCCAGGACGAAGTGGTGTCGCGCGACCTGTACGCCACGGCCGTCTTGTCGGGCAACCGCAACTTCGACGGCCGCATCCACCCGTACGCGAAACAGGCTTTCCTCGCCTCGCCGCCGCTGGTGGTGGCCTATGCGATCGCCGGCACCATCCGCTTCGATATCGAAAAGGATGTGCTGGGCCATGACGCCGACGGCAAGCCGATTCTGTTGAAAGATATCTGGCCGTCTGACGAGGAAATCGACGCCATCGTCGCTTCCAGCGTCAAGCCGGAGCAGTTCCGCAAGGTGTACATTCCCATGTTTGCCGCGCAGGCGGATGACGGCATCAAGGTCAGCCCCCTGTACGACTGGCGTCCGCAGACGACGTATATCCGCCGCCCGCCATACTGGGAAGGCGCGCTGGCCGGCGCGCGCCCCTTGAAAGGCATGCGTCCGCTGGCCGTCCTCGGCGACAACATCACCACCGACCACTTGTCGCCATCGAACGCCATCATGCTCGACAGCGCGGCCGGCGAATACCTGGCGAAGATGGGTTTGCCCGAGGAAGACTTCAATTCCTACGCCACGCACCGGGGCGACCATCTGACGGCGCAGCGCGCCACGTTCGCCAACCCGACCCTGAAGAACGAGATGGTCGTCGAGGACGGCAAGGTGAAGGCCGGTTCGCTCACGCGCATCGAGCCGGAAGGCAAAATCTCGCGCATGTGGGAAGCCATCGAGGTGTACATGGAGCGCAAGCAGCCATTGATCATCATCGCCGGCGCCGACTATGGCCAGGGTTCCTCGCGCGACTGGGCCGCCAAGGGCGTGCGCCTGGCCGGCGTGGAAGCCATCGTGGCCGAAGGTTTTGAACGCATCCACCGCACCAACCTGGTGGGCATGGGCGTCTTGCCGCTGGAATTCCTCCCTGGCGTGAACCGCAAGACCCTGGGCCTGGACGGCAGCGAAACCTACGACGTCGTGGGCGAACGCACGCCGCGCTCCACCCTGACCTTGTTGATCCATCGCAAGAACGGCGACACGGTCGACGTGCCCGTCACCTGCCGCCTCGATACGGCGGAAGAGGTGTCGATCTACGAGGCGGGCGGCGTTCTTCAACGATTCGCGCAGGATTTCCTCGAATCGTCCAAGGCAGCGTAAGCAGTTCGTCATTCACCGGGTGGCGCGCAGGCGCGCGTCGCCCGGCTTTTCAGGAAATTTCATGACCCACACCCCCCAAATCAAAATCCCCGCCACCTACATGCGCGGCGGCACCAGCAAGGGCGTGTTCTTCCGCCTGCAGGATTTGCCCGCCAGCGCGCAAGTGCCGGGCGCGGCGCGCGATGCGCTCCTGCTGCGCGTGATCGGCAGCCCCGACCCCTACGGCAAGCAGATCGACGGCATGGGCGGCGCCACGTCGAGCACCAGCAAGACGGTGATCCTGGCGAAAAGCAGCAAGCCTGACCACGACGTCGACTACCTGTTCGGCCAGGTCTCGATCGACAAGCCCTTCGTCGACTGGAGCGGCAATTGCGGCAACCTGTCGGCCGCCGTCGGCTCGTTCGCCATCGCCAGCGGCTTGCTGGACGCCGCCCGCGTGCCTGCCGACGGCATCGCCACGGTGCGCATCTGGCAAGCCAATATCGGCAAGACCATCATCGCCCACGTCCCCATGACGCATGGCGAAGTGCAGGAAACGGGCAACTTCGAGCTCGATGGCGTGACCTTCCCGGCCGCGGAAGTCAAGCTGGAATTCCTCGATCCGGCCGCGGACGAGGAGGGCGGCGACGGCGGCAGTTCCGCGATGTTCCCTACTGGCAACCTCGTCGATGAGCTCGATGTGCCTGGCATCGGCGTGTTGAACGTCACCATGATCAACGCCGGCATCCCGACGATTTTTGTCGACGCGGACGCCATCGGCTACACGGGCACGGAACTGCAGGACGCCATCAACGGCGATCCGGCAGCCCTGGCCCGCTTCGAGACCATCCGCGCGCACGGCGCCCTGCGCATGGGTTTGATTTCCCGCCTCGATGAGGCGGCCAAGCGCCAGCACACGCCGAAAGTGGCGTTTGTCGCCCGGCCGGCTGGCTACGTGTCGTCCAGCGGGAAAAAGGTGGAAGCGGGCGAGATCGACCTGCTGGTGCGTGCCATGTCCATGGGCAAGCTGCACCACGCCATGATGGGCACGGCGGCCGTCGCCATCGGCACGGCGGCGGCCATTCCCGGCACCCTGGTCAACCTGGCGGCCGGCGGCGGCGAAAAAAGCAGCGTGCGTTTCGGCCACCCGTCGGGCACCCTGACGGTGGGCGCGCAAGCGGCGCTGGTCGATGGCCAATGGAGCGTCACCAAGGCCATCATGAGCCGCAGCGCGCGCGTGGTGATGGAGGGATTCGTGCGCATTCCCGGCGACGCCTTGCCCGGCTAAGCCGTGCCGCCGGGCCGCCGCTGGCCCGGCCGATACCTACCCTGCCAGTGCCGGCACGGTGCGGAGGGCGCTTGCGCGAAAAAGATCAGCAGAACAGGAACGAGCAGCAACTACAACAGATTGCAAGCCTACCGGAGGAGACATGAATTTCGCAGCATTTTATCAGCGCTCGATCGACACGCCAGAAGCATTCTGGCGCGAGGAAGCGGCAAAGATCGCCTGGCATACCCCGTTTTCACAAGTGCTTGATTATTCGCGCCCGCCATTTGCCAAATGGTTCGTCGGCGGCACCACCAATTTGTGCCATAACGCCGTCGACCGCTGGGTGGACAGCCAGGGCGATGCCGCCGCGCTGATCGCCATTTCCACCGAGACGAACACGGAGCGCAGCTACAGCTTTCGCGAGCTGCAGCGCGAAGTGGAGCGCTGCGCCGCCATGCTGCAATCGCTGGGCGTCGTCAAGGGCGACCGCGTGCTGATCTACATGCCGATGATCGCCGAGGCGGCGTTCGCCATGCTCGCCTGCGCCCGCATCGGCGCCGTGCATTCCGTGGTGTTCGGCGGCTTTGCGGCCAACAGCCTGGCCAGCCGCATCGACGACGCGCAGCCCAAGCTGGTCGTCTCCGCCGATGCCGGCTCGCGCAACGGCAAGGCGATTGCCTACAAGCCGCTGCTCGACGAAGCGATCCGCTTGTCCGCGCACCAGCCGCGGCATGTGCTGCTGGTCGACCGGCATCTGGTGCCGATGCAACTGACGCAGGGGCGCGACGTCGATTACGCGGCCCTGCGCGAGCAGCACCTGGGCGCGCAGGTGCCCGTCGCCTGGCTCGAATCGAACGAGCCCTCGTATGTGCTGTACACCTCGGGCACGACGGGCAAACCCAAGGGCGTGCAGCGCGACGTGGGCGGCTACGCCGTGGCGCTGGCGGCGTCGATGCAGTACACATTCTGCGGCAAGCCCGGCGAAACCTTCTTTGCCACCTCGGATATCGGCTGGGTAGTGGGCCATTCCTACATCGTGTACGGCCCGCTGATCGCCGGCATGGCCACCATCCTGTACGAGGGTTTGCCCATTTGTCCAGATGCGGGCGTCTGGTGGAGCATCGTTGAAAAATACAAGGTCACGCGCATGTTTTCGGCGCCCACTGCCATCCGCGTGCTGCGCAAGCATCCGGTGGAGCTGATGCGCAAGTATGACCTGTCGTCATTGAAAGCGCTGTACCTGGCGGGCGAGCCGCTTGACGAAACCACGTCGCAGTGGATCGCCGACGAACTGAAAGTGGACATCATCGACAACTACTGGCAGACGGAGACGGGCTGGCCGATTTTGTCGGTGGCGAAAGGCGTGGCCGACACCCCGACGCGCCTGGGCAGCCCCGGCCTGGCCATGTACGGCTACCAGGTCAGGCTGCTCAATGAGGCGACGGGCGAGGAGTGCGGCGCCAACGAGAAGGGCGTGCTGGTGCTGGAAGGTCCGCTGCCGCCCGGCTGCATGCAGACAGTGTATGGCGACGACGCGCGCTTTGTCGACACCTACTGGTCCACCTTCGGCGAGCGCCAGGTGTATTCCACCTTCGACTGGGGCATGCGCGACGCCGATGGCTATTACTTCATCCTGGGGCGCACGGACGACGTGATCAACGTGGCCGGCCACCGCCTGGGCACGCGCGAAATCGAGGAAAGCATCTCCAGCCATCCGAACGTGTCGGAAGTGGCCGTGGTGGGCATGGAGGACAAGCTCAAGGGACAGGTGGCGATGGCTTTCGTGATCCTGAAGAATCCGCAGGGCATCGACAGCGTTGACGCGAAAGCGGCCCTGGAGCGCGAGGTGATGGCGGTCGTCGACCGGCAGCTGGGCGCCGTGGCGCGGCCCGCGCGCGTGCTGTTCGTCGCGCAGCTGCCGAAGACGCGGTCGGGCAAGCTGCTGCGCCGCTCGATCCAGGCCATCTGCGAAGGACGCAGTCCGGGCGACCTGACGTCGATCGAAGATCCTGCGTCGCTGCAGCAGATCGCCGCAGCCCTGGCTTAAGCGCCAGGAACAACCGGAGTTTATCGTTCGGTAAACTCCGGCTAAATCCGGTCGCTTTCCTTGCGCACGACGCGCCCGACGATCAGGCATTCATTGCCGCGGCATAGCTTGCGGTGGTATTTGCGCTGGTCCGGGTTGTCCGACGTCAGCCACCATTCGCCGATATCGCGCGCCAGGCGCTTGACCACCGGCTCGCCTTCGTAGTTGATGGCAAATACCACGCCGTCGGCCGGGCGGCTGTCGGCCGTGTTGATGATCACCACGTCGTCCTCGTACAGGGCCGGCTCCATGCTTTCGCCCTTGACCTTGATCGCCACCAGTTTCTCCGGGTGGTAGCCATTGCGCTCGACCCAGCTGCGCGGCACGCTGATGGTGCTGCCGTCGTGCGTTTCCGGTTCGATGGCAAAGCCCGTGATGCCGGCCGACAGGCGCAGCTTCACCTTGCGGATCGGGTAGAAGCGCTCATCTTCGCCATCGTCCACGATGACGGGCTGCACGCCGGCCAGCGCGCGCGCCGCCATGGCCGCCTGGTCGGGCGCCGCGCCCTGATCGAAATACATGCCGTCCAGCCGCAGGTCCGCTTCCAGCTTGCGCGCGATCTTTTCGCTGAAGGCGCGGCCCTCGCGGTAGGTGGGCGAGAGGATTTGCGAAATGCGCGCCTCGCTCCAGCCGCTGGCGTCGGAAATTTTCTTGCGCGTGTTGTCGTAGTGCTCGCGGATCAGGGCCAACAGGCGGTCGCGTCTGTATTGATACATATTCATCTCCACATTAAACCTGAAATTTACCGTTTGATAAATTACCAAATGCTTGACTTTAACATTAGCGATTGATAAAGTCCACTCGTTGCCTGTCGCAAACGCACTACAGCGTCTGCCGGCTGGCACCACCACGGGAGGTCAGGCAGATGTTGAACAGTAGTCAGGAAAGTGTGGACAGGGCGGCGGCGCGCACGCCGCGCCAGTTACAGGGACGCAGCAAGAAGGCGCAGCTGCATATCGCCCGCATCGTGCAGTACGTCGGCGAGCAGGGCCAGGCCAGCGCGGCGCAGCTGTCCGCCCTGCTGGGACTCGACGCGGGCACCATGAGCCGCTATTTGCGCCACATGTGCGGCATGGGACAGATCCACCTGGCGCAACGCCACTGCACGGAGCCGGGGCGCCAGCGGCCGGCCTTGTATGCGCTGGGGGAGCAGGACGACGAGGTCGACGGCTGGGCCCAACTGCCGCCGCAGGTGCGCCGCACGGCCAGCTGGCCACGCGGTGCGGCGCGCCGCGATCCGCTGGTGGCGGCGCTGTTCGGGCCGGCACGGAATAACGATTAGTATCAACGAGGAGAAATCATGGGATTTGCAGAAAAATTCATCGCATCGCTGTCCTCGCAGAACCTGCGCGACGATGCGGTCCACCACGACCTGGACGTGATCGCGGCGGCCGCGCTGGCCGGCGACATGGGCGCCTTGCTGTGCCGTGTCAAGTACGCGGACGGCACCGTCAGCCGCCTGTTCGAAGGCAATGCGGGCAATCTGGCGCAGCTGCTGCGCGCCTGGACTGCGGCCGTGACGCAGAAGGGCCGGGCGCGGCGCTGGGTCAAGGCGCACACGGCCTGGGATGCGCAGGCCGCCAATACCTTGTATCGCCGCGTGGCCGAAGCGTCGCTCGCGCATTGGCTTGACAGCAAATGCAAGGTCTGCCACGGCACGGGCGTCGTCGCCGCCATGCAGGCCGGAGCGCCGGTCGTCTGCAAGGCGTGCCACGGTGCCGGCGAAGCGGCCATCTGCTGCTCCGGCGGCTTCGAGCTCGAACGCATCAAGGATATGGTCAGCGAGCTGGAAGGCATCTTCCAGTCGCACGGGGCCCGCGCCATGCGCCGTCTGGGTCACTGAAAAGTTTTTTGCAATATGCCTGACGCTGAAAAAAATGCCCCTACAATAGAGTCTCGATCACGCAGCAACAGCAATACCGGCAACACCGCAGGACCACATGCTTCTCCACTCGTAATAGACGCGCCTCTGGCGCGACACCGATAGGGGAAATCAGCGCAGCGAACCGCCTTCATGGCCCCCTTCGCCCATTCCGTCCGGCACGGCCTCGCGCCTTCCGGACGCCAGCCCGCCGCCTCACCGCGCGGGCTTTTTATTTTCCCGATACTTGGCAGTTCCCCCCCCTCAAGACCACAGCTGTGGTCTTTTTTTCATCCCACGAAAGGTATTACTTATGGCATCGACAGCAAACGGCATTGACAGCTTGATCGTTATCAGCAAACAAAGCGCCGAAGGCAGCAAGGCCGCAGCCGGCGGCGGTCAGATTTATCCCCGCGTCACGGCCACCTTCGACACGGAAGCGGACAAATACGCGAGCGCCGAAATCGACGCCAGCCAGCAGCAGGGCGATACCCGCCTGGGCAATTTCCGCACCACGGGCGCCATCAAGGCCGAAGCGGCGTGCGGCACCTACGCGCCGCTGATGGCAGCGCTGCTGCGCCGCGACTTCACGGCTGGCGGCGTCGCTGCCGCGCAAACCACCATCGCTGCCGCCGCCTCCGGCCTGACGCGCAGCGCCGGTTCCTGGCTGGCCGAGGGTTTCCGCGCCGGCAGCGTGGTGCGCATCACCGGCATGACGGCACCGGCCGCCGCCAACAACGCGAAGAACTTCTTCGTCACGTCGGTGACGGCGACCAACCTGAATGGCCAGTTCATGGATGGTTCGGCCATGATCGTCAAGGCGGCCGGCGACTCGGTCGGCGTGGCGGCGGTGGGCAAGCGCAGCTTCACCCCTTTGAGTGGCCACACCACCGACTGGTTCACGGCCGAAGTGCAGGACCCGAAGATCGGCGTGCACCGCAGCTTCGTCGACCAGCTGGTCAGCAAGATGGATATCGCCGTGCAGCCGAACGGCATCACGAGCCTGGACTTCACCCTGATGGGCAAGGCGGAAGGCCCGACCACGGCCGTGCCGTACTTCCCCACGCCGCTGGCCGCGCCTGGCGCCGGCAAGTTTTCGGGCGCCACGGCGATGCTGTCCGTGAACGGCATCCCGTCGCAGATCTGCACCGGCATGTCCGTTTCGCTCGACGGCCAGGTCAAGGTCGACCCGGTGATCGGCTCGAAGTACGCCACGGCCGCCTCGCGCGGCAAGGTCATGGGCTCGGGCCAGTTCACGGTGCTGCTGCAGGACGCCACCTACCTCGACTACTTCAAGTCCGAGACGGAAATCCCGCTGGCCTACGCCATGGCGTCGGGCACGGCGCCAACCGCCGACGTGCTGGCGCTGGCCATGGGCCGCATCAAGATCACGTCGGCCAAGATCGACGACGGCGAGAAAAACAAGATCGTCACCTGCGCCTTCGACGTCCTGCGCTACAAGGGCGCCGATGCGCAGCATGAAGCGACCACCCTGACCATCCAGGACAGCGCGCTGTAAGCGGCTGACGCTTGACCCGGGGCCGCCGTGAGGGCGGCCTTTTACTTTTTACCTTTATCAAGAAAGAAAATACACATGAACAACGCACAAATGATCGCCTCGGCTGGTTTTGATATCTCCCTGCTGAATGACGGTAACAAGACTGTGGACCAGGTGCACCTGGTGTCGGTCTTGTTCGACGAAGATGGTGCGCACAAGGCGGGCTTTGAAATCGTCGGCAAAAATTCCGACCAGTACCGTGCCGTGATCCGCGAAACGTCGGTGGTGGCGATCAAGCGCTCGGTGCAAAAAAGCAAGCAGATCGACGCGAAGACCGACGAAGGCGCTGCGGAACTGTATGACTTGGCGGAAAACCGCAGCATGAAGATCGCCATCGCGGTGGTGGTGGGCATGCCTGGTTTCGTCGACAAGGGCGTGCCGGTACAACCGTCCCCGGCTTTGCTGAAGGCGATTTTTGAAAAAATGCCGTCCTGGCAGGAAAAAGTGCTGGCTGCGCTCGAGGCGGACGGCAATTTTTTGACGGTCTAGCCGCCGCCTTGCTGCTCTTTGCCGACGAACAGTTTGAGCGTTCGGCGAAGGCGGCTGATGGCAATGCGAAAGGCGAGCACCTGGATGCCGCGAAGCGTCATCCACTCTACCGGGAGCCGCAGGCTCCCGTTTGCGCGCAACTGCCGTTTGAACTGGCGCACGTGTGGCAGTTTTTCGTGCAGATGAGCCGCAAGCGGCAAAACGGCATGGCGGTCAATCCCTTGAGCAGCCTCGATATCCTGGCTTGGCAGTTGCGACACCGCATACGCCTGGCGGTATGGGAAGAAGAGCTGGTCGATCAGCTTGACGCGGCCTACATGGCCCATCAAAACAGTTCTCATTAGGCTGGCCTTTACCCGGCCTATCTATAGCAGAGGTGACGCCAAAAACACAACTGTCATCGCCAGGGGGGCCTCGATTTGCATTGCCACCCTTCGGTGGCTTTTTTTATGGGTAAATTATGACCGTTGATATTGCAACACTACAGATACGCATTGATACGCTCAATGTGCGCATCGCGGCAGATGACCTGGAACGCATGCGCGAGGCCAGCGAGAAGGCCGCCAAGTCGACTCTGAAACTCGAAGATGTCACGAAAAAGTACACGGAGATACTCTCCAGCCTGGGTATTTCCAACAATATCGGCCAGATCGTTAAATTAACTGATGAATATACGAAATTGACAGCGCAACTGCGCATGTCGACCAGCTCTACGCAGGAATATGGCGAGGCGTACGACAATGTCAAGCGTATTGCCGCCTCGGGACAAACGGATCTCGCCGCTACGGCGGGTCTGTATACCCAAATGAACGATGCGACCAAGAAATTGGGCATCAGCCAGGCCGAAGTGGCCGGTATCACCGAGGCGCTCAATCTTGGCGTCAAGATCAGCGGCGCCTCCGCGGCCGATTCCGCTACCGCTTTCAAGGGGCTGTCCGATGCCTTCGCCGATGGCGCTCTGAACAGTCAGCAATTTAACGCCATCAGCCAGGCCGCCCCTGAAGTCATGGCGGCAATGGCCGCCGGTCTGGGCGTGTCGAAAGAAGCGCTTGCCGGGTTTGCCGGCGCAGGATTGATCACCGCCGATGTGATGGCCATCGCGCTGCCGAACGCGCTGGGCGAGTTGCGCAAGGAAGCCGTGCAGTTCGAAACTATTGGCGGCAGCTTTACCGTTCTGAGCAATAACGTGATGGAATTCACGGCGAGGCAGGCGGAGTCGAGCGGCGCCGTGCGCCTGATGACGAGCGGTCTCGAATTTTTGTCGAATAACCTGACCCTGGTCGTTGGCGTGCTGGAAACGCTGACCACCGCGAAGTTTGCCACCTGGGCTGCCGGCGTCGTAGTGGCTACTTACAGCAAGGTCACAGCCAACCGGGCCTTGCTTGCATCCACCCTGGCGGCGGCGAATGCCGACGTGACGGCGACCGCCGCCACCTCGGCACTGGCGACCGCGCGCGTGGCTGAATTGCAAGCGACGATACGCGCCAGCCAGGCCGACGTGGCGCTGGCGTTGACCACCAATGGCCTGATACCGGCCCAGGCCCGCGCTGCAGTTGCCACCGAGGCCCATGCGGCTGCATTGGTGGCGCAGACGGCGGCAATGCGTGCCGCGTCCGTCACCGCTGGCGTGTTGCGCGGTGCGTTGGCATTCCTGGGTGGCCCGATCGGCTTGATTGTCACGGTGTTGGGCTTGGGTGCAACTGCCTGGGCCATGTGGGGGAATTCATCGAAGGACAATGCGGAGAAAGCCGTAGAACCCATGCGCAAGAGTACCAAGGATATTATTGCTGAACTCGACAAACAGATGGTCCAGCTGGCAAAGCGCAATGAGCTGGCAAAGCTGGGCGTGTCGGAAAAGGGATTGGATACCCCGGCTGGCGAGCGCATGGCAGAGATATCGACGGAGATGGATGCGGTGCGCAATCGCACTGGAAAATACCAGTCCCTGGACAAGGCGGCGCGGGACAGCAACATGGCAAGGCTGCAAGCCGAATTCGATGCGCTGCAGGGCAAGCTCAAGCAGCTTGAGCAGCAAGGCGCGTCGGGTAAACCGACGAGCGGAACTGGTACAGGCGCGCCATCACTTCCCGCTCCGCCAACGCCTTTCGAAGCCATGATGGATGACATGCGCGGCAAGGCCCGCGACCTGAAGCGCGAAGTTGCCGGCTATGCCGAGATGAACGAGGCGCAACAGTTCGATTATCGGTTGAAGGAACTCCTGGCGGATCGGACGAAAAAGGTGACCGCAGCACAGCAGGCGGGATTCGAGGTTGCACGCAAAGTGATACAAACTCGCCTCGATGAGATCGAGGTGGACAAGAAAGCCAAGGCAGTGTCGGAGCAGGCGCAGGCGGACGCGAAAGCGCTGTCCGATACGCGGACGCAGGCCGTTGCCGATGCCGTCAAGGAAGCGGAGGCTGGCGAAAAGCTGGTAGCGGTGTATGGCATGAGCAAGACCGCTATCGCGCAAAATGAAATGGCGTTGTTGAAGGAACAGCGCGCCGCGCTGGCGGTGGGCAAGGAAAATGCGGCGCAGATCGAGTATTTGAATGCCTTGATCGATGCCAAGCAGCGCAGCATGACGGCGACGGAAGAACTGGCCGCCAAGGAAGCGTCTGCCGCTGCGGCCAAGAAGGCCTCGGATGACTGGGCCGCCAGCGCCAAGGATATCGAAAAATCGCTGACTGACGCCTTCATGAACGGCTTCGAAGGCGGCAAGAACCTGGCGACGATGTTCAAGGACAAGTTGAAGAGCATGTTCAACAACCTCGTGCTGCAACCGATCATGTCTCCCATTGCGGCCGGCTTTGCCTCGTTTCTGAATCCGGGTGCGGCGCAAGCGCATGGCAGTTTGGCCAATGGCGGGGGTATCCAGTCGCTTTTGAGTTCGGCGAAAGGCATCTATGAATCGCTGTCGAACGGACTTTCCGGTATTGGTACTTCGGTAGCCAATGGCGTGCAGCGTGGCATGAGCATGCTGCAAGGCACTCCGTACACAGCCGGGGCCAATGGCGCATTTGCCACCGGTGCGGGCGCGGCGGCAAGCGTTTCCGCCGGCGTCATGGGTGGCGTGTACGGCGGCAAGATGATTTCGGGTGAATATGGCCGCAATGGCATCGTCAATGCTGGCACGGCGATCGGGACTGTCGTTGGCAGCATTTTCCCGGTGGTAGGTACTGCTATGGGCGCCCTGGTTGGCGGCTTGCTGGGAGGCGCCGCGAATCGCCTGTTCGGCATGGGAGAGAAAAAGGTCAGCAGCGCAGGTATTTCCGGCAGTCTCGGTGTCGATGGCTTTACGGGCGAGAGTTATTCGAACTGGACCCAGAAAGGCGGTCTTTTCCGCAAGAATAAAAAGGGTACCGACCACTATGAAGTTGATGCCGAGCTGGCCGCATCGCTAGGCGATACGTACGCGCAGATGAAGGCGGTGACGGGCACGTTCGCCAGCACACTGGGCGTGAATACGGATGGCCTGGCCACGCGCACGCAGTCGCTCAATATTGTCATGACCAAGGACGATGCGACCAATCAGAAAGCCATTGCCGACTTCTTTACCGGCGTCGGCGATGCCATGGCCATGGAATTGGTTCCTTCCTTGTCGCAGCTCAAATTGAAAGGCGAGTCGGCGAGCGCTGCGCTGCAGCGCCTGGCGGGTAGTTATGCCACTGTTGACGCCGTGCTGGCAACCTTGGGCAGCACTTCGCAGCAGGCATTTGGCGCCGTCGGCGTGGCATCCCTGGCGGCGCGCGAGCAATTGGTCAAGGCTGCCGGCGGCGTTGAGGCACTGGGCAATCGGACTGCGTTCTTTGCCGAAAATTACCTGACCGAAGCCGAGCGCCTGGCGCCCGTGCAAAAACACGTGACGGAACAGATGGCCGCCCTGGGCTATGCCAGCGTGACCACGCGCGCGCAGTTCAAGGACACGGTCTTGCAACTGGTCAATTCCGGCGCATTGGCCACCAAGACGGGCGCCGAGCAGTATGCGGGCCTGATGGCGCTGGCCGATGCGTTTGCGAAGACGCATGCGGCGACGGAAGACCTGACCAAATCGGAGCAGGGTATCGCCGACGAGCGTAAGAGCATCCAGGAAAAACTTGACCAGATGACGATGACGTCGGCGCAATTGCGTGCCCGCGAGCGTACTTCGGTCGATGCTTCCAACCAGGCGCTATATGACCAGCTGCAGGCGCGGCAAGACATCACCAGCGCCTACGAGACGGAGTCCTCCGCCCTCAAATCCACCATCGACCGCCTGAAAACCTTCGGCGATGGCATCCGCTCTTTCAAGGATTCCCTGCTGCTGGGCAGCTTGTCGACCCTGACGCCGATGCAGAAAATGGCTGAGGCGCAGCGCCAATATGAGGAAACGCTGGCCAAGGCGAAGACGGGCGATGCGGCGGCGCAATCGGCGCTGACGGCGGTGGCCACGGCGTACTTGACGGCGAACCAGGTAGTCAAATCGTCGAGCGACGCCTATGCGGCCGATGCGGCGCGGGTGCAGGCTGACCTGGCGGCTCTGGCGGCGATTGCCGGCACGCAGATGAGCGATGCGCAGAAGCAGTTGACGGCCCTCGACACGCAGGTAGGGCAGTTGATCAATCTAAACAAGACGGCGGTGGGCATCCAGGAAGCGGTCGATGCGCTGGGCGCTGCATTGCGGGCAGGTGGCAACGTCGATATTACAGGCGGGATGCAGTTCGCATCCGCTTTCGGCATGCCGCTTGCCGCCGTTGACGAGGTGGTGGTCGACGCGCCGGCGGCGCAAGCGATGCAGCGCTATTTCAGTGCCGGCGATGGCGTCAACGAAGCGCTGGTGGCAGAGATCAAGGGCTTGCGCGAGGAAGTGCGCCAGCTGCGCGCCGATCAGGACCAGCAGACGGGCGCCATCATCAGCAGCAATTACGACGCCAATGAACGCGCCGCCGACAAGGTGTCGGCCGGCGCGTCGGAAGCGGCCCGTGCCTCAGTTTGGGCCAGTCAATCGAAAGCGAGCATAGTATGAACGAAACCTTGAATGGGGCCATGGGCGACGCGCAGTTCACCGCGTGGCTGCGCAATCCCTCGGCGCGCCGTCTGGTGCTGATCGAGGTGGCCGTGTACAGCGGTGGCCAGGAGCGCACCCGCTTCCTGAGCACGGGTGCGTATGTCACGTCGCCCGATGACACGCCGCCGAACCTGGCGTACCAGTCCATCGTCTCGACGGGCATGCAGTTCACCGAACAGCTGTCGCTGGGCGGCGAGGCCAGTCTGTCGGCGGGCGACATCGAGATCCACAATCCGTCCGGCATCCGTGATGCCTGGCTCGATGACGTGTGGATGAACCGTCCGATTCGTGCCTGGATCGGCGATCCGCGCTGGCGCCGCAGCGACTTTCGCATGATCTTCAATGGCGTGGTGGCCGACGTCGCGCCGAAAGGCCGCGACAAGCTGGCCCTGAAACTGCGCGACAAGCTGCAACGCCTGAATACGCCTGTCAGCGAGGCCAAGCTGGGGGGCGCGACGCCGAACAAGGACGCCGTGCTGCCGCTGGTTTTTGGCGAGGTGCACAACATCACGCCGCTGCTGGCCGATCCGGCCTTGCTTCAGTACCAAGTGCATGACGGCGCCATCGAAGGGATCATCGAAGTGCGCGACAACGGGTTGCCGGTGCGAATCACGGCTGACAAGGCCAGGGGAACCGTCGTCCTGGCGGCGCCACCCGCCGGGACAGTTACAGTGACTGTGCAGGGCGACCGTCCTGGCGCCTATGCCAATACGGTGGCCGCGCTGGTGCGGCGCCTGGCGACAGGTTACGGCAAGGTGGGCGACCGCTTTGCCGATGGCGATCTCGATACGGCCAACCTGGCGGCGTTTGATGCCGCGCATCCGCAAGCGGTGGGCCTGTTCCTGGCCGGCCGCACGAATGTGCTCAATGCCTGCCAGATGCTGGCGTCCAGCTTGGGTGCGCAGCTGGTGATGTCCCGCCTGGGGCAGCTGCGGCTGCTGCAACTTAGCCTGCCTCCCGCCGGCTCGCCGACGCAGGTAGGGCCGAAGCACATGGTGGCGGGCAGCCTGACGCCAGTCAGCCGCAGCGCGCCGATGGCATCCGTCAAGCTGGGCTTCTGCAAGAACTGGACCGTGCAAACGGGTTTGTTGACAGGTATCCCAGTCCAGCACAAGGATTTGTTTGAAACGGAGTGGCTGACGGCCACCCTTGTGGACAGTGCGATACAGGCGGCCTACCGGCTCGACGCGGAACCGCTGCAGCAGGACACCATGCTGCTGCGCCGCGTCGATGCCGAGGCAGAGGCGCAGCGCCGCCTGGCGATTGGCCGCGTGCCGCGCATGGTTTACGAATTCGACGGCACGGCGGAGATGCTGGCGCTGGAATTGGGACAGGCCGTGACAGTCACGCATCCACGCTTTGGCATGGAAAACGGCGTGGCGGGGCAGGTTGTATCACTGGCCCCGGATTGGTTGACTGGACATGTGAAAGTGGGGTTTGTCGTATGAGTACCATCATGAATGACCGTGACGTGCTGTTGCAGGCAACGTCGCCACGGCTGACGGCGCCGGAAGCGGGGGCCGCGCTGCTGCTGACGGTGGACACGCCCGTGTTCCACGTCAGCACCAGCGGCGCCGGCTCGCCGGCCGCCATCAATTTCAAGGCCACGCAAATCAATTTGCCCGGCACCGTGCAATGGAGCTGCAGCGCTGGCGGCGTCCTGAGCGGTAGCGGTAACACGCGTAGCCTGGCCTATAGCGCCATGTCGGTGCAGCAGGTCACCGTGACCGCCACTTTGCTGCACGACAGCGGCGTGACGTTCACGGCGCAGCAGATCGTCAACAAGGTGCAGGACGGCGTGAATGGCGTGCCTGGATCGAATGGCAGCAGCGGCAAGTCAGCGCGCCAGTGCTTCACGCTGATCGACGGCTATGCGCTGGCCTTCAATCCGGCCAGCGTGACGGTGCAGGGCGACGCTTATCCCCCCGTGGGTACCTGGGGCGAGACGCGCCCCTGGGGCGCGGCCATCAATGGCGCCCCGGCGGAACGGCAGGTGTGGTTCCAGTCCAGCGGCAACTACGATCCGGTAACCAACCAGACTGTGTGGACGACTCCTTTCCAGAGCTATGCCAAGTTTGGCTCGCTGGAGGCGATTTCGACCAAGACGGGGGCGTTGACGTTCAGCGATACCTGCAAGTCGGAAAATGGGAATGTGGCTATTAATGCGGATGGTACGTTTTTGTTAAGGTCCCAAGGCAATGAGCGAATGGAACTTACGCCGAAAGGTTTCTATTTGTTTTCTGACGGTAAGCCCGTTATTGAGTTAGGAGTACCATATAAATGACAGAATTTGCATTGATTATTCGAGAACCTGGAACCCAACGGATTAAATTTGATTCGCGCCTAGCGGTAGGGGGAGTATGTTTGGGTTTGTATAATGTGCCAACAGGCGGTCGATTTTTTTCATTCCCAACGATGGGGCCCGGTTTGTCGGGAATCGTCGTCAGGCCAAGTGGTAATGCCATGAGTGACGGAGGCTATAGATATGAGGGGAGTCTTTATCCAATATTTATTTTTCAGTTTGGCATTGATGAGCCGGTCGCGCTTTTTGTTAAATGAGCATCCGCTTACGTATCAATAATGGGAGCCAAGAATTGGTTGTCAGTTCAGAAGGACGTTTGCCTTACTGTATTGGCAAAGCTGCCTTGCATTCGATTGTACAACCGGCTGGGCGTGTCCCTTCAGCGGAGCCTGGACGTGTGGCAGGATATTCGATTTATCGAATCCTTCATACAGGACCGATACTTGTGGCCTTTGATATGCCAATTGGCCGTCATGTCGGCATTAATCGTGTGACTAGCCCTAATCCAGGCGTATGGGAGATCGAGGCCTATTGCGGTGGAAATCCAGATGAATATGGATTTGATACTCAGTATCCAGTTGATATATGGATTTTTGGTTTTTCTAAATCGCGCGCTTCACCATTAGGGCTAGTTTTGCATGATGAGAACGACGGTAGTATATCTGCTGATTTTACTCAAGATTCTCCTCTTTTTCCACGTGCGTTTGGTGATGGCTTTGCAGCGAAGAATGGAATTAGTATTCCAGAAATGCGACGACCTGTTGGGATTGGAATGCCAGGATATGCGGCAATTCTCAATACTCGTGAACGATGGAGTATTTATACGATGTTGCATATTGAGATTTTTTCATATTGGCATCGCGTCAGCGAGACACTTATTAAAGTGGGAAATAAAACAGCAATTCGATGCATGCTTGATATGGAAGAGGACAGCAAGAGTATTTTCGATGGCCCTGGGCCACTATTTATTATTGAGGGGGCTAATTTGCCATGAAAAATCTTCGCATCATCCACCACAACGCGGCCGACCAGACCGTCATCACGGCATCAAGCCAGTCTGGCGCGCTTACCGTAGCGAATTTGTTGACAGACATTAAATCCGAAGTTTGGCGGTCGACAGGCACAAACGCCACCCTGCGCGCAGTTTTCCCTTCAGCCGCTTTGATCGGCGCTGTGGCGCTGCCATTTTGCAACTTGAGTTCGGCCGCCACCTTGCGTGTGCGCGGCTACGTATTGGCGAGCGATTCGACACCCGCATTCGACACGGGCACGGTGCAGGCTTGTGCACACCAGCCGCTGGGTGCCTGGGACTGGGGCCTGGAACCCTTGGGTGTGAACGCTTTTTCGTATGGCGGCGGCGCCTACGGGCGCATCTGGTTTGCACCGACTTGGGTGGAAAAGCTGGAAATTGACATCGATGACGCGCTCAATCCTGCCGGCTACATTGAGGCGTCGCGCCTTGTCGCCGGCATGTACTGGTCGCCTGAAAGCAATGCCGACTATGGTGCTTCGGTGACGGCCGACGATGCCAGCCAGCATTACCGCAATGAAGGCGGTGATTTGCTGACGAATGTGGGACCGCGCAGCCGCAAGCTGGCTCTGAGCCTGACTGCCATGTCGCCACCCGACCGCAGCAAGTTGATGGCCATCTTGCGCGGCAATGGCAAGTCGCGTCCGGTCTTCATCAGCCTCTTTCCGGAATCCGACGACCCCTTGCTGGAGCAGGATCACCAGGTATACGGCAAGCTGCCCGATGCGGCTGCCGTCACCACGCCGCAATTCGAACGTTATTCGACATCCATTACTGTAGAGGAAATCTGATGCCAGCCAATTTTTATCCCGGGCAAACGGACTATGTGCGCAAGCTCAACGACTTGGCGCTTGCTAAGGATGTCGCGGATATTCCGCGCAATGCGGCTGCTGCTGCGGCCAGTGCGGCAGCGGCGGGACTGGCCGCTACCAGCGCCAGCGCAGATGCAGTTAAAGCATCCGCGCAGGCCGCATCCGCAAGCGCCGCGTTTGTTTCGCTCGACGCGCGCTATCTCGGTGCTAAAGCGCTGGCGCCGACATCGGACAACGCTGGCGCAGCGCTGCTGGCCGGCGCGACCTACTGGGACACGGTGCTGAACGGCGGCTGCCTGCGCGTATTTCAGGCTGGCGCCTGGATGACGATACCCACCAACGTGGCCTCGCAAGTTGCAAGCACGCCGGCGGGTGGCATCGTTGCGACGAATGTGCAGGCCGCGCTGGCCGAATTGGATACCAAAAAAGCGGTGCGCGCGACGACGCTGGCTGGCTATGGCATTACTGATGCGCAGCCTAGCTCGTATGTGCCGGCCTGGGGCAGCATTACTGGTAAGCCACAGTTTGCGGCGGTGGCTACGTCAGGCAGCAAGGTTGATGTTGGCCTGGGTAGCGTCGACAATACGGCCGATATGGACAAGCCAGTCAGCATTACGCAAAGAGCGGCGCTGGATTTAAAGGCATCGCAGAACGGTGATGTCACACTGGACTTTAAATTAGCCAGTATTAACGGTTCGTTCATCGGCGGTATGCAGAATCGTGTCATCAACGGCGATATGCGTATCAATCAACGTGGTGTACCTAATTCGGGCACATATCTCATTGGTTATGGTTTGGATCGCTGGAACTACGATGCATCGGTGGCAGGTAAGGTTGCCTATGGCCCTAATTTTTACAATGTGGCAACTCGTGCCCCCGGCTTCCCTAATTACCTTGGTTTGGGCGCTCAAGGCGCTTATTCTGCCTCGGCTATAGAGGCATACCTCTTACAGCAGGTAATTGAGGGCAATCATTTAGCCGACCTGCAATATGGCACAGCCAGTGCAAAAACTTGCACGTTGTCCGCTTGGGTTTACTCGAACATCGCTGGTTCACATTCGGGTGCTTTATACAACATTTTGGCAAACAAAAGCTATGTGTTTTCTTTCTCGGTTCCCGTAGCGAACACATGGACGAAAATCGCTGTCTCTATCCCCGGTGACCTTGCAAGTGCAATGAACACGAATAATATGCAAGGCCTGCACCTGCGCTTTAACTTGGGGTCGGGGGTTAACTTTGTACGTCCAGTAACAGGTACTTGGATTACTGGCAACATGACAGGTGTAGCCGGTGCTGTAAACATGTTAGCTAATAATGGCAACTTCCTGATCACAGGTGTGCAGTTTGAAGTAGGCACAGCAACACCATTCTCGCGTCGCTCTATGGCAGAGGAAATGAGTCTGTGCATTCGTTACTACTGCAATTCGTTCCCTGAAGGTGCAGATGTAACTGTACTTGCTACTGACGCGCTTGGGTTAATTTTATCGGGAGGCGAAGCTGTAGATTCTCTGGAAAATAACGGCCGTCATACGGTTAAGTTTCCTATCCCTATGCGTGCTACTCCGACGATCAATATGCGGGGCTATGTGGGCAATCCGTACAGCTGGGCATGCCAAGGTACGGCAGCTCAAGGGGGTGTCCAGGGCTTTTTGGGACAAGCCGGAGAAATTACCAATAAGTACATGAAAGTAAAGTCCAATACCTCGGCTCGTCAGTACAATATCCAAGGTAACTGGGAAGCCATCGCCGAAATTTAAGATTAGGAGAACGCATGTACACCATCGCAGAAGAGGCAAACGTAATCATACGTGAAGCGGACGGGGCGATCATACCGATGGATTGCCAGAACGTCGATTACATAAAATATACGGAGTGGCTTGCGGACGGGGGCATGCCGAAGCAGTTTGAAGCCCCATTGCTTGACGCAGTGCCCGCAGACGAACGGATGACCTAAGTTCCTGTATTTCTTATACCTCATCAACAAACCCGCTTCGGCGGGTTTTTCATTTCCACCACCTGAAAGGCAACCATGGCCCTCGAAACCACCGCCGCCGGCGGCGCATTGATCAAACTGTTTGGCGTGCCCGTGCTGGCCGGCGCCGCCGCCACGTCGCTGGGCTTCATGTTCATGTGGCCCCAAACCACCAAGGAGGCATTTATTCGTTTTTGTTCCAGCATCATCATTTCCACCTTTCTCGGCCCTGTGCTTGTGGCCGCCGTGCTGTCGTGGTGGCCCAGCCTGTTCGACAGTGCGAAAACCGTGGCGGGCCTGTATGGCGGCGACCCGGCCACGGGATTTTTATTTATCGCCGCGCCGCTGATGGTGGCTGCCGGCTTGCCTGCCTGGTGGGTACTGGGCGCCTGCGTGCGCTGGTTCGATAAGCGGCGCGGCAAGGATATCGGCGAACTGGCGGCCGATGCGGCCGCTGCCGTCAAGGATGTGCGGGGCATGCTGTGACAGGCGCGCAATTGATGCAGATCATGCCGTTAGCCGGCCGCCGCGCTACGCTATTCCTGGCACCGCTGAATGCGGCGATGAGCGAGTTCAGCATCGATACGCCGCTGCGCCAGGCGGCGTTTCTGGCGCAGGTGGGGCACGAATCGGGACAGTTGCGTTATGTGCGCGAGCTGGCCAGCGGCACGGCCTATGAAGGACGCGCGGACCTGGGGAACGTGGTCGCTGGCGATGGCGTGCGCTTCAAGGGGCGTGGCTTGCTGCAGGTGACGGGGCGCGCCAACTATGCGGCGTGCGGCGTGGCGCTGGATATCGACTTGCTGGCGGCGCCGCAGTTGCTGGAGGAAACGACTTTCGCGTGTCGCTCGGCGGGCTGGTTCTGGCAATCGCGCGGCTTGAACCGCCTGGCCGACGCGGGTGACCAGGAACGGGTGACGCGCCGCATCAACGGCGGCGTGAACGGCCTGGCAGAGCGTCTGTCCTTGTACCAGGCTGCGCGCAAGGTGCTGGCATGAAGCCGTCGTTGAGCATTTTGGCCATGCTGTTGCTGCTGGGGGCAGCTATGTTTTCCGCGCAGCGTTGGGGACGCGAAGCAGGTCGTGCAGCGTGCGCGGCGCAAGTGCAGGAGACGCAGGGGCTGTTGCTGCGCTAGAACCAGGCCCTGAATGCGATGCGGGAGGAGGGCGCACGCCGGTCGGTGCGGTTACGCCAGGCGCTGGGCAGCGCACAGGTCGGGCAGGCTGATGCCCAGGCAGCTGCGAGGCGTATCCTGGCGCTGCAGCCCGAAGGCGAAGCCTGCCGTGCCGCCGAGGCGCTGATCGCCAGCGAAATGCCATGAGGCCAACGCGTGAGAGTGCAGGCAGGCGGGCAAAGAGGCGGAGTGTCGAGTGTGCCAGCACGCTATTGTTGGTGAGTTTCTTGAGCGGCTGTGCGACATGCCTGCCAGCATCGAAGGTGGACGCTGTGCCCGTGAGCGCGCCATGCATAGCCACGCGTCCTGTCGCGCCCGCCTTGCCAGCGGTACCATCCCATGGCATCTTCGAGCAAGTGCAAGCCTTGCTGGCGCGTGAACAGCTACGTGCCGCCCATGTCCGCCAACTGGAATCGCTGCTTGATGTCTGCTCTAGCGGCTAAATCCTTGTCACCTGCCAGCACTGTCGCATTTTTGCCGCTTTTCGGTGCATGCGCAGGGGGCGCCATGCGAGAAATCGGTGCATGCACCGTCAGATTGGTCAATCGCTGGTGATTTTCGGCACAATTTCCGCATACAATTGACCTGGCACGATGCATGCATGCTCAGCCATGGGCATTCGCCCGTTCAAGGAGCTTCGCATGCATCGTCGGTCGCCATTGTATTCCTGTCGTCCCGTTTCTCTCTTGCTTTCCCCTTGCACCCGCGTCCATCCTGGCCGCGGCAACCCAGGAAATGGAGCGTAAATGGCCTCTCCCCGACTGAAATCCGTCCACCGCAGCGTGCCCGCCGCCACATCGCCCGTCGATGAAATCTTGCCTGTAGGGAAGCTATTCACCCTGGGCCTGCAGCACGTGCTCGTCATGTATGCGGGCGCCATTGCCGTGCCGCTGATCGTCGGCCGCGCCCTCAAGCTGCCGCCCGAACAGGTGGCGGCGCTGATCAGTGCCGACCTGTTCTGCTGCGGCCTGGTGACGCTGATCCAGTCCCTGGGGATAGGCAAACACTTCGGCATCCGCCTGCCCGTGATGATGGGCGTGACCTTTGCCGCCGTCAGCCCGATGCTGGCCATGGCGAATAACCCGTCCCTGGGCATCAGCGGCATCTTTGGCGCCGTGATCGGCGCCGGTGTCGTGTCCATGCTGATCGCCCCCTTCATCAGCCGCCTGCTGGCGCTGTTCCCGCCCGTGGTGACGGGCAGTATCATCGCCGTGATCGGCGTGTCCCTGATGCGCGTGGGGGTGAACTGGGCCATGGGCGGACCGCCGGCCATGGCGCAGATTGCCGACCCCGCCTTTGTCCAGAGGGCCGCTGCTGCTGCGGCGGCCGGCTTGCCCGCGCCGCCAGGCCCCGTGCCCATGATCGCCAATCCCGGCTACGGCGCGCTGGACAATATGGGCATCGCCTTCTTCGTGCTGGCTGTCATCTTGCTGGTGGCCAAGTACGGCAGGGGATTTCTGTCAAATATCGCTGTCTTGATCGGCATCATCGCCGGCACGGCCTTGTCATTTGCGCTGGGCAAGGCCGATTTCGCCAAGGTGGCCAGCGCCAAGGCCTTTGCCATCGTCACGCCGTTTCAGTTCGGCATGCCGACTTTCGACCTGGTCGCTATCGTGACCATGAGCCTGGTGATGATCGTCGTCATGATCGAGTCCCTGGGCATGTTCCTGGCCTTGGGCGAGATGACGGGCAAGCGTATCGAACAGGCCGACATCAGCCGCGGCTTGCGCGTCGACGGCCTGGGCACCCTGATCGGCGGCATTTTCAATACCTTTCCCTACACCTCGTTCTCGCAGAATGTGGGCCTGGTGGGCGTGACGGGCGTGCGCAGCCGCTGGGTGTGCGTGGCGGCCGGCATCATTCTGCTCGTCATGGGCGTCATCCCGAAGATCGCGCAGACGGCCGAAGCCGTGCCGGCATTCGTGCTGGGTGGGGCAGGGCTGGTGATGTTCGGCATGGTCGCCGCCACCGGCATCCGCATCCTGGCCGGCGTCGACTACAGGAGCAACCGCAACAACCTTTTCATCGTGGCCCTGTCGATCGGCTTCGGCATGCTGCCGCTGGTGGCGGAACAATACGCGCAGCATATGCCCAAGGTACTGTCGCCATTGTTGCACAGCGGCATCCTGCTGGCCGCCATCGTCGCCGTGCTGCTCAATTTGTTCTTCAATGGTCTGGCGTGCGCAGATGCGGCGCGGGAGCAGGCGCGCACGAACAGTCATGGGAGCGAGTGAGGGAGACCGGCCAATTGCCAGGCAAGATGGTGCAATCCATATCACTTGTGCTAGAATCTTGCCGCGCTGCCCGGATGGTGAAACTGGTAGACACTGGAGACTTAAAATCTCCCGCCTGTAAGGGCGTGCCGGTTCGATTCCGGCTCCGGGCACCAAGAACTCAGCCGTAAAAATCCAAGAACGTCCAAAAACCCGCCTCCGTCATAGGAGAGCGGGTTTTTTGTTGTCCATTCGCGTCCATCGGCGTACATTAAAAGCGATGAACTTTGTTGGTACTTTTTGCTGGATTTAGGATTTTCTCTAAAAAAATACCATCAGGGAGTGCGCCATGCCACTGTCCGATCTGCTTATCCGCCATGCCGTCTACAAGGGCACGCCCAGCGGCGACAAGTATCCCGACCTGTACGGCATGTACCTGCTGGTCACCCGTACCGGCAAGTACTGGCGGTTGAATTACCGCCATGCAGGCAAGCAAAAAACACTGGCCCTGGGCGTCTACCCCCGCGTGAGCCTGGCCCAGGCGCGGCGCAAGGCCGAAGATGCGCGCAAGGCGCTGGCCGAAGGGATCGATCCGAACGCCGTCAAGCGCGCGCAGAAGGCCGAGCAGCGCAGCGCCGCCTTGAATACCTTCGACAAGCTGGCGCGCCAGTGGCTGCTCACCATCCAGCGCAACGGCAGCGCCAATACGCAAAAGAAAGTCGGCAACTGGCTCGAAGGCGACGTTATCCCCTACCTGGGCAAGATGCCGCTCAACACCATCCGCCCGCGCGACGTGCTGCGCGTGGTACAGCGCGTCGAGGCGCGCGGCGCGATCGATTCGGCGCACCGCATCAAGCAGCTGTGCGGCCAGGTGCTGCGCTTCGGCGTGGCGATGGACCTCGTCGAGCGCGACGTCACGGCGGACCTGAAAGGCGCATTGACGCCGGTGCCGAGAACGCACTACCCGGCACTGACGGAACCGGGCGATGTCGCGCCGCTGCTGCGCGCCATCGACGGCTACCAGGGCCACGCCACGGCGGTGGCGGCGCTGAAACTGGCGCCCATGCTGTTCGTGCGTCCCGGCGAACTGCGCGCCGCCGAATGGAGCGAAATCCATCTCGATGCCGCCGAGTGGCGCATCCCGGCCAGGAAAATGAAAATGCAGCTCGAACACCTGGTGCCGCTGCCGACACAGGCCGTGGCGATCCTGCGCGCGCTGCAGCCTGTCACCGGCGAAGGCCGCTATGTGTTTCCCTGCCTGCGCGGCGGCCAGCGCTGCATGAGCGAAAACACCATCAATGCGGCGCTGCGGTCCCTGGGCTATGCCAAGGAAGTCATGACCGGCCACGGTTTCCGCGCCATGGCCCGCACCATCCTCGACGAAGTGCTGCAGGAGCGCGTGGACCTGATCGAGCACCAGCTGGCGCACAGCGTCATCGACCCGAACGGGCGCGCCTACAACCGCACGGCGCACCTGCCTGCGCGCCGCGCCATGATGCAGCGCTGGGCCGACTATCTCGACGCCCTGCGCGACGGCGTCGCCACGCCGCCAGCCTGACGGCGACGCCCGCCTGGAGAAAGAAAACCAGCGGCGGCGCTGGCCGGAACAGGTGCCGCGCCACGCGCGCATGTCGTCGCCGCGCCACGATGGGCGACACGGCGTGCGTCCACCCGCATCCGCCGTCGTCCTGTTTCGCGACAGCGCCCGCGCTGTTTGATATCGCGTAAGGAAAGCGGCTGGCCCGCGCCTACATTAAAGACCGGGGAGCCGCGGGCGCGTGGGCTGGCGAGGAGCAAGCCATGTTTTCGCTTCGCTCAAACCGGCTTGCCCTGCGGGGCCATCCTCGCTGCGCTCGCCCACCACGCCAGGAGCATCGATGCACGCCGAAACCACGCCACGCAAGCGACAAGGCGGCCGCCCGAAAGGCGACCCGGCCGCCGTGCGCGGCGCCACCATCGGCGTGCGCGTCTCGGCCGCCGAACATGTGGCGCTGCTGGAACGCGCCGCCCGCATGCAGATGCGTCCCGCCCAATGGCTGCGCGCCGCAGCGCTGGCGCGCGCCTTGCCCCCGCCGCCCGTCGCCGCCATCAACCGCGAACACTACGTGGAACTGGCCCGCCTGGCGTCCAACCTGAATCAGTTGACCCATCTCGCCAACGAAGGCGGGCGTGTCGCCGTGGCCGACGCCCTGCTGCAGCGGCTGATCGCGGAAACGCGCCGCCTGCGGCTGGCACTGCTGGGCGTGAAGGAACAGGACGATGATCGCTAAGGCCATCAAGGGACGCGGCTTTCGCGGCGTGCTGGCGTATGACCTGGGCAAGCAGCAGGCGCGCGTGATCGACACCAACATGACCGGCCGCACGCCGCGCGAACTGGCGCAGGAATTCGGCGCCGTGCGCAAGCTGCGCCCAGGCCTGGGCAAGGCGGTGCTGCACGTATCGCTGTCGGCCGCGCCGGGAGAGCAGCTGTCCGACGCCCAATGGAGGCAGATCGCGGGCCGCTATCTGGCGGGCATGGGCCTGGACGACAACCAGTACCTGCTGACGCGCCACGCCGACACCCGGCATGAACACGTGCACCTGCTGGTCAACCGCGTCCGCTGCGATGGCGGCGTGGCCAGCGACAGCCACGACTACCGGCGCCAGGAAATCATCATGCGCGCGGTCGAACGCGACTTCGGCCTGCAGCAGCTGCGCCCCTCCGTCGAGGCGCCGCGCCGCGCGGCGAGCCGGGGCGAAATCGAGGCGGGCCTGCGCACCGGCATCGCCTCGACGCGGCAGCGCCTGCAGCAGCTGTGCGACGCCGCCATTACCGGCTGCGGCAGTTTCACCGCTTTCATGCAGCGCCTGGCGGCGGCGGGCGTGGCCCTGGTGCCTGTAACGCAGCGCAATGACAGCACCCTGGCGGGCCTGTCCTACCGCCTCGATGGCGTGCTGATGAAGGGTAGCGACCTGGGACGCGGATACAGCCCGATGGGATTGGCGAAACGAGGAGTCCACTATGACAAAGAGCGAGACCTTGCGGCAGTTGGCCACTGCCGAGAACACGGCGCAGCTGGACGCGCTGGCGTGCAGGATGGCGCAGCTGCACCAGGCGAAGCTGGCCAGCGCCGAGGAACTGGCGGCGACCCTGGAGCCGCTGGCGCAGGCGATGGCGGCCCTGACGGACGAGGCGCGCCAGACGATGCAGCAGCTGGGCCTCGACGGCACGCGCCAGGGGGAGCAGTTCCGGCGCCAGATCGAGGCGGCGACGAGCGCCTGGCGCAGCGCGGAACAGGCGGCGCGCGAGAGCGCCCAGGCAATCGACTGCAGCAGCCGGACGCTGTCGCAGCGCCAGTATCTGCTGGCCGCGCTGGTGGGCATGATGACGGGTCTGCTCGCCAGCGCATTGTGGCTCTGTCTGGCACCTGCCCCCAGGCTGCAGAACGTGCTGGACGCGCAGCAGCTGGCCGCGCTGATCCGGCCCGCGACCGCAGCCTGGAAGCCGTGCGCGGGCAAATGACGGCACTGGGCTGCGCGCAGTTCATCGTCAGGCTGGTGCAGGCAAGGGACGGCAAGCAAGAGACGCGGCAGTGGAGCGGGCTGGAACTGCTGCGCAGCCTGGCCTGGCTCAAGCGCATGAATGCGCGCGGCTACGACGTCACCCTGTGGCCCGCAGGCCAGCATGGCCTGGTGCTGCTCGACGGCTTGCAACAGGCCGATGTGCAGCGCCTGGACGCGCGCGGCTGGCACAGCGCCGCCGTAGTGGCGGTGCAGCATGGCCGCTTCCAGGCCTGGATCAAACTGTCCGTGCACCCAGTCGCCGACGCCTTGCGCGGCCAGGCGGCATCCCGCCTGGCGGCCGACCTTCGCCGCAGCGGCAGCGCCATCACGGTCGCGGAATTTGGCGCGCTGGCCGGATTGACCTGCCACGCACCGCGCATGGCCGAAGGGCCAGCGGCACGCTATGCGTTGCTGCAGGCATCGAGCGGAGCAGTGGCCGCCGCCGCAGCGCCCTGCCTGGAGCGCATGGCGCACCTGCCGGACCCGCCGCTACCGCCCAGGCTGTCCATGCCGCAGGGCGCCGTCCGGAAACGCTCGAGCGGGCGCGCCAGATAACCGGCAGCCGGTGCTGGCGGCCTGGGCAGCAGCGTTCCCGCTAGCATTTCGACATGGCGGCGACTGTCTGGCACGTGGGGAGTCATTTGCACGGGCGTGATAATACGTGTAGTTTTCCGTTTGACAATTTGCTATTCTCGGGGGCGGCTGTCGGCTGCGGATTCAACCGGTCAACGACGGCAACCGGCCAGAAGCGGCCCTTTGTATTGCCTGTGGTATTTCATTTTTCTCTTTGATAGGTGGGCGGCTCAAGTGAGTAAACAGACTGGCCTTGTATGGCCGAGTGGGGACTGCAAACCTATCATCGCTACCCTGCGCACTCCAGTTGAGCTAATCGTTGATACTGATGCCACCATCTTTAGAGATAAAGATGACCTCGACTGGTTCGAGGGGGCCTATGTACAAATTGATGGAGTGGGGACGGTTTTGATCATGAGGCACGACAACAGCCCATCGGGACTAACAGCTCTATATGTGGATGCCTCCTGCCATGTCCATTCAGCAGTTACGCTGCTGGTGCAATTTTTCGGATTATCCCCGAAAGATGTCAAGTGGCAGACTAAGGCATGAAGCCGGCATGATTCCATTTGCCGACGAATATTTGTTCAGCTAACGGCCAGAAGCGGTCAATCGATTTGACCTAGGGAACTTGATGAACGAAGCGTCGAACCAGCCCCGAACGAAATACGACAAACTGTTCAATGTCTTCGAGCAGTTCTATGCATCCTTACCTGAACTGTCAGACCGACGAATTTCCGATCTGCGAGACTCATGGAATTTGGCAAAGGCACAGTATGAGAAGTTTCTTTCTGCAGGCGAATCGAAGTCGAGAATTGCTGCCGGCCTTGAGCAAGGCCTACGTGAATTGCCCTTGCTCCTTGCGGATGCTGAACTAAAGAACCGTTCCCAAGTTGTAGCTGCGCTAAGCAGCGCCGTGCGTACGTTTTATCCAGATTTCGCTGCCAAGGAAGCTAAACGCCTTGAAGAGATTCTGACAACCGGCAAGATCCGGGGGGAGAACCAATTCTATCTTGTGCGGCATCGGATCGACGAACTTGAAGGTTCTGGCGATTCTGAAACACAATTAAGCAAATTGTATCGTTTGGTCGATGAGTTCGAGGCGCGGCCCCGCAGATGACCTTGGCACAGACGTGGCCGGCCGCTATGGGGCGATAGCTGACATCGCCCTTGTTCTTACCTACCGCTACCGAGTGAAGATCGCTGTGGTGGTTCAAAGTTCTAATCACTGACGGGTTTGATGCGAATAGGCCTCCGGCCAGCTCTTCATTTCCGGGTGCGGTCTACCAGTTTGATATCTCGCTGCCCATGTCTGACATGGCGAGCGATCCCTTCACTCTGTCAGTCGTTGCTACACAGTATCGGGACGAGTTCGCGCTATAGGCGGTGTGCGAACAACTTCCAGATATTTAAGTCCCTAACATATGGCGATACTGGCTTGGTGTCATGCCCAGGGCGGCGCGCATTGCACTACCCATGTGCGACTGATGTGCAAAGCCACTGGCGCAGGCAATGTCCGCCAGCGGCCGATCCACCTCTTGTAGCATGCTCCGCACCGCCTGCATGCGCGTTTCCACAATGTAGGCATGCGGCGTCATGCCTGTCGCCCGACTAAAGTCGCGCAGGAAGCGCAGGACCGGCAAGCCTTCATCAGCAGCCAGCTGTTCTAGGGTCAGTCCCTGCCCGAACTGGCAAGCGATCCGCTCCAGTACCCGCGTCATGTCGGCCCGCGCCGTGCGTCGGGGTGCGTCTCGGTATACCTGCCGCAGCGACAGAAATGCCAACGCCTCGTGTTCCAGTGCCAGTGGGTCAGCCTCTGTAGCCAGCATTAGCCGCCGCAGGCGTAGCGCCAGAGTGAGGGCCTGCCGATGCCCGGCCATTTCCACGCGCCCCCCTTTCGCATCTGCCTCCGGCACGTCGGTCAACACCGCGCCATGCCAGCGTAGGACCAAATATTCGCCACCCTGCGCAGATTCGGAAAAAACATCAATCCCGGCTGGTGTGCAAGCGAGCACGCCAGGCCATGTATCGAAATCGACGCGCCTGTCGGAACCTATCGCATGCACGCCCCGCTGACGCTGCAGCGACACGCCCATGCTTTGTGACTGCACGGGGTCGCGCGCGCTGTAAGGTGCGCCCGGCAAAAGCTGCAGGCACAGTCCGCCTGCTGCGTGTGTGATGACAGGCATTGCTCCGCCTGTACTCTCCTTGATAAGTGGCCGTGCCATGTGAAATTTCCTGATAGATCAAAATGTTGGTAATGGAGATACTAGCCGGGCTCACAGCAGTACATCTACCACACGCGACAGGAAAGCATATGCGAACAATCGGATTGATCGGCGGCATGAGCTGGGAATCCAGTGCAGAATATTACCGCATCATTAACCAGGGCGTACGCGCCCGCCTGGGGCCGCTTCGCTCTGCGCCCGTATTGCTATACAGCGTTGATTTCGGCCCAGTCGCGCAAGCACAGCATGCAGGCCGCTGGCAAGATGCCGGTACCATCCTGCGCGATGCGACGTTATGTCTGCATGCGGGGGGCGCCGACGGCATCGTGCTGTGCACCAACACAATGCATGTGCTCGCCGACGAAATCGCTTCGGCATCGCCATTGCCATTCCTGCACATTGCCGATCCCGTTGGCAGCGCGGCACAGGCGCTAGGATTGTGTACGGTCGGCCTGCTCGGCACCTCGTTCACCATGCAGGAACGCTTTCTGCGCGATCGGCTGGAACGGCATGGCCTGGAAGTGCTCGTACCACCCGAGGCACAGCAAACTGCCTTGCACGACATCATTTATACCGAACTGTGCGCCGGCATTGTGCGAACTTGCTCACGTGCCGTCTTCCTGCGCACTATCGATGCGCTAGCCGCGCGCGGCGCACAAGCCGTCGTCCTTGGCTGCACGGAAATCAGCTTGCTGCTACAGCAGGAACACAGCGACCTGCCCCTGCTCGACAGCACCCAACTACATGCACTCGCTGCAGTCGATTTCATCCTGGAAGGCGAGGCATGATGCCGCCTCGCCGCGCCGCATGGGCCATGCTCCCAGCGTCGCTCGTCGCCCTGTTGTCCGCCTGCGGCGGTAGCGTCGATGCAACCATGCCCCCATCCACCATTCCTTACCTGGTGTACACACATGACGCGCCCAAGCTGCTACCTGGCACGGGCAGTATTAGCATTGCACCAACAGGTACACCAGCAACGATTTCGCCGCGTGGCAGCCTGACGATAGCGGCCGATGGCCGGGCAAGTTGGGGGGCTGGCCTAAACGGGGGAGTTACTGCGTACCACCATCCGCAGGCGAAGCATTTGCCTTATGCAGCCATGTTGTGCATGTCTGGCTTAGGAGGAAAGGATAACCGCAAAGCCACTCATATACTGGTGGCCGCCGTCGCCGAAGTAGTGAGTACAGCAGCTGCTTTGGCGGAGCAACGATTCGACAGCAGTTTCGACGACTGTGCAGACGACACGGCCAGCGAAAGTCTGCGCTTCGACAGCGCGGGCAATTTGCTGTGGCGTACCACGCATCAGCCTGGTGGCTCGGGCGTGACAACTGCCTACACTGCCACCGAAGTGGACCGCATGCTGGGGAGGGACGGATTGACGGAAATAGGCATCACTACCCGGCTTCAGGCATTCCGCTTGTCCGTTGACGGCGCGCCACGCTACGTACTCGTTGAGCAACGCAGCAGCGCCGCACAAGCAGCGGCAAGCTATCTGATTTTATGGAAACAATAGCAATATTCGGTGTGGTCAAGTCCAGATCAGCCGCGGGATAGCGGCGTGACTGACACCAGCGCCATAACATTGGCATTGGCTGTGGAGCACAGCATCCGCATCGACTTGCCAGCCTGGCCAGCTGCAACGCCAGCAAGGAACGCGATAAAGACACTGTGCGCCACGACTGGAGCAGAACTGTAAGAAAGCAATTAATTTTAATGGTACTTTTGAAATGGGAATACTATTATCAACTATTTAAATTTGGACATTAATAGACGCATTTTTGAGCCAATTGAACAAGAATTTGTGGCGAAAGTTCAAGATCCCGTCACTCGGGTGATTATCGTGGGAGCAGGGTTTTCGGGTATTGCTGCCGCTAATTCACTGCAAACTTGCGGTGTGGAAGTGGTGGTGTTGGAAGGGCGCTCGCAGATCGGTGGGCGTACGCGCACGCTGCCCGCCCTGGGTGCAAGTGTAGAGGCGGGGGGCGCCTGGATTCATGCACCGATCGGTAATCCTTTGACCGACCTGGCCAAGTTTCTTTCTATCGAACAACGCCGGTTTGCGCTGAGCGACATCTTTTCGGAGATGCGGCTGGCAGGCTTGCACGGGGAAGTGTTAGATACGCTGGAGCGTGATCGTGTTATGCAGCTTGCCGATGAGATTGAGACGGAACTGACGCAGTCGGCGTTTAAATATGCGCCCACACAAAACGTGGCCGAACTGCTTGAGTTGCGACTACGCTCAATCACCGATCCATCTCTACGGGCGTGGGTGCGCTTTATTGTATACACGGGGTTTCAGGCTGATTTAGCATGTCATGCAGAAGATATTTCCATTGCCAATTACGCCTTTGATGCGGGGTTCAGCGGGGGAGATGACTGCATCGTGGGCGGTTACGGAAAAATGCTTTCCCGTCTAGCCGATGGTTTGGAAATATACTGCGACGCGCTCGTAAGTGAGGTGCAGCAAACCACTGAGGGCGTTACAGTACGCTGTACCGACGGGCGCGTAGAACGGGGATCGCATGTGGTGATCAGCGTGCCGCTGGGCGTCCTGAAGGCTGGTTGCATCCGTTTTTCGCCGGAATTGCCAGTGGCAAAAAAGAGAGCCATCGAGCAGCTGGGTTTTGGGGCATTCGAAAAACTTATTCTCCAATTCGAGCAGGCATTTTGGAAAATTGGGAATGCTAGTCCCAGTGGTGTATTCATTCGGGATCACCCAGTTTTCCCGTACTGGATTGATGTAACCTCCACCGCCGGTCGACCGACCTTGGTCGCGCACATCGCAGGGCCGCCAGCCCTTGCATTAGCTAACTTCAGCCCCGATGCAGCGCTCGCGATGGCTTTAGCGGCACTCGCTACCGCCTTTGCTTGTGAAGTACCGAAACCTACGGCCGTCCATCAGACCAATTGGTCTGGAGATCCTTGTAGTCGCGGCGCGTATACACATTTGTCTCCCGTTTCTACAATTGAGGATTTGCGGTCGCTAAGCGAACCCGTAGGTCGTGTTCTCTTCGCCGGCGAGGCGACTTCTATGCAACGTTTCGGCTATGTTGACGGGGCCTACATCTCGGGTCTTCGCGAGGCACAGAGGTTGGTCAGCGCTCCTCGGGGGCAATTATCAGCAATTAACTACGATCCCCAGGGATAGTGAAATGCAAAAAACGGACTATCGGTGACAAGCGTTGGGAATCCGGTGCCTACTACCACCTTGTTCTCGGTGATCAGTACCCTTGCTAGACGTCGTCACGCTCCAGTTGACAGCGCCTGTTTTCGTAGACTTTTCTCAGACTAAAAACACCCTATGAATCAACGTGTACCTGCCGCATTTTCGTGTGTTCAGGACGGCTATGACAAAAGTCAGTTTCAAGCCAGCGGCGCCTTTGTGGAAGAATTTGAACTTAAACCCTATGCGCCTGGCACTTTGGACGGCTTGCGATTCGCGGTCAAAGATAACATCGACATCTGTGACCGCCTGACCTCATATGGCAGTAAACCCTGGCGTGATGTACATCCGCCTTCAGCATTTCACGCGGTTTGTGTTGAACAGTTGTTGGCGGTCGGCGCTCACTGCGTCGGAAAAACCGTGGCCGATGAATTCACCTACAGCCTGGATGGCGAGAGCCACTTCTTTGGCACCCCATTGAATCCGCGTGCACCTGATCGAATTCCTGGGGGCTCATCTAGTGGTTCGGCATCAGCGGTCGCCTGCGAGCTGGTGGATTTTGCACTTGGTACTGACTGCGGTGGATCTATTCGAGTTCCAGCCAGCCTTTGCGGAGTATTTGGGATGCGTCCAAGTTTACACCGCATTTCCGAAGCCGGCGTGCTTCCTTTTGCACCGAGTGTAAGTACCGTCGGTGTAATGGCTCGAAGTCTACCCATTCTGCGCAAAGCAATGCGCGTGCTTCTTCGCAGCCAAAATGCAATATCCCCAACTGTTAAAAATGTGTATCTATTGGAAGATGCCTTTAAGCTGGCCGATCCTGCTATCCAAGCTGCGCTATCTGAACATCTTGCTTACCTACGCAACCGCACTGACATCACCGTTTCTTCGATTACGCTGCGCGACATAACAGGGCTGGACCTGGACTTGATGTCATGCAACAAGAAAGCGCTACGCGTTCTGCAGACGGTAGAGGTGGGCAATGCGATAGGTGGCTGGATTCGTGCAAATCAACCCGAACTAGGACCAAATTTCCAGGCTGGATATCGGAATGTCGAAGACTATGATCGCAGTACCCTGAGTGACGGCTTGAACCTGTGCGAGAACCTCTTTACCCGAATCGCTGCTTTCACTAAGCCGGGCGATGTTTTCTGTTACCCCACCGTACCAGTATTGGCACCGAAGAAGGGCACGTTAACTGGCGACAACCTTCCCGCCGTTCTCGACTATTACGACCGGACCATGGCCGTTACGTCCTTCGCGGGTATTGCCAGATTGCCAGAAATAACCCTCCCGCTGGCCCAGGTCGATGGAGTTCCAATCGGTCTATCTTTAACTGCAGGCCACTATCAAGATGAGTTTCTTCTTGATGCTAGTCAGCACTTATGGGGCGCGCGCTTGGCGTCCTAATGGTTAGGCATCAGTCACATATTAATTTTTAGAAAAGAAAATATGAAATCAATTTTCCTCAACGGTACCGTTGGTGTGGGGAAATCAACCACCGCCGAACACTTGGGGGCATGCCTTGCCGCGCGCAGCACGCCCCATGCCCCATGCAGTCATTGATTTAGACAGTATTCGGCAGTACTGGCCCGCGTCGGCACGCGATCCGTTCAACCTGGAAATTGAGCTATTGAACTTGGCAGCACTTGCCGCTAACTTTGAACGTGCAGGGGCGCAATACCTGGTGATAGCCGGGGTCATTGAGAGCGTAAATAGCGCGGCGCGTTACCGTGCAGCCCTGCGAGGCAAGTCGCTCTTCATCTGTCGGCTCATGGCCCCATCCGAAGTGATACTGCGGCGCTTGCAGGTACGGCATCAGAACGACTCGAAAGCGCTTCAATGGCATCTGCAACGAAGCCTTGAGCTCGATTTAATTCTTCGCGATGCAAATGTGGATGACACGGTGATTGAATGCGCCGGGAGCTCGCCACATGAAATAGCAGAGACGGTTCTTTCCGTTGTTGGCTGTGCAACAGGCACAGCCCTACCAGCCAACAATCAGATACGCTTCAGTTAGAAGAAATACCTTATGAAATCACATACCACCGATCGGCTCATACTACGTCCATGGACGCTAGATGATGTAGAGTTCGTTTTCGACATGTACTCTCGATGGGAGGTCCAACGCTTCATCGGATTCTCCCCTCGAGTTCTGGCACGCCGAGCAGAGGCTGAGGAAAAAATCCTTCAGTGGCAAAGTCTGCGGCATGAGATCAACGGTTTCTGGGCCATCACATCCAAAGAATCAGGAGCCTTGCTTGGTACCGTATTTTTAAAGCCGATTCCATTTTCATTCGAAAACAATGCATCATGCTCACCCGACGACACAGAAATTGGATGGCAACTTCACCCAAAAGCATGGGGCAAGGGCTTTGCATCCGAAAGTGCGGCAGCACTACTACAGCATGCATTCGGTGAAGGTCTTGAACGAGTGGTCGCCGTCACCTATCCTGAAAATATTGCGTCTATCGGCGTATGTGAACGAATCGGCATGCGCTACGAAGGATTGAGTTCAGCGTATTACAACGCGACGGTCAAGCTGTTTACGGCAATGAAACCGGCGCTGTGATTTTCCCGGAAGTATTTCAGAGTAACTGAAGAGTCGTTAGTATTACTTTGTCATGCAATCATCCCGCAGATCTGCAGCCACAGGCTTGCGCAGGGACACGTATTCGAATTCGTCGGCCAGATGAAATTGGTTGCTAGGGCTCCCATGTCCCGAGCTATCCTGTTGACTCTGGAAAGTGTCTGCTTTGGGGCGGAAGCGGACACCGCAATACAGAAGCAGCCACCTCAAAAAAACGCAGTAGTTTCGGCCATGCTTTTCAAGAAGGTATTCCCTCACTGCCGATGCTTGCAGGGACGAAAATACAAAGCCAAAAAAACTTCAACGCGAGTACTAGCATTTGACGTTTTTTGTACTAGACTATTTGTCTGAAGTCACCAGCAACCGCTCCAGGTGGAATGGTAACGAAGAACTTTTTCTCCAATGATGGTATTTATGATGGTATTTTTGGATATTGGCTGAGTTAACAGAGCGGTTTTCGATTCCGGCTCCGGCACCAAGAACAAAAAACGCATTATGATACAAAAGCCGCTTTCTTCTATTTTTATAGGAGAAGGCGGTTTTTTTTCATCTGTACAAAACGCAATATGCGGCATAAAACACCGAAATGCCGCTGCCATTTGCCAAAATTTACCAATGGATTTACCAAAATGGCAGCTCCGGTCATGGATGGCAGAATTTGGCGGCATCGCCTCATGATCAAGGGCGTTCGTGTGTCCGTAAGCTTCGAGACCAGGGCGGCCGCTCTCGCATGGGAGGCAAGCCAGCGCGTACAACTGGCGGACGGCAAGAGGAAGGTTGTCGAAGAGACGTGCAAGGATGCGTTTGATCGCTACGGGCGCGAGGTGTCCCGGCACAAGGCTGGAAAACGCTGGGAGATCAGCCAGTCGCCGACGCCTTGCGCGGCCAGGCGGCATCCCGCATGGAGGCCGAGCTTTGCCGCAGCGGCAGCGCCATCACGGTCGCGGAATTTGGCGCGCTGGCCCGGTTGACCTGCCACGCATCGGCCATGGCCGAAGGGCCAGCGGCACGCTATGCGCTGCTGCAGGCATCGGGCGCAGCAGTGGCAACAGCCGCAGCAACCTGCCTGGAGCGCATGGCGCACCTGCCGGACCCGCCGCTACCGCCCAGGCTGCCCATGCCGCAGGGCGCTGTCCGGAAACGCTCGAGCGGACGCGCCAGATAACCGGCCAAGTGCTGGCGACCTTAGCAGCAGCTTTACCGGTTGCATTTCGACATGGTGGCGACTGTCTGGCGCGTGGGGAGTCATTTGCACGGGCGTGATAATACGTGTAGTTTTCCGTTTGACAATTTGCTATTCTCGGGGACGTTTGTCGGCTGCGGTTCAATTAGGTAACGGCGGCAAGTGGCCACTACCAGACGTTCACTTAGGCTAAATTTTTGTCACGATAAATGCGACCAAACACCTACTACTATGTTGAGTTCGAAAGTTTTGGAGATATGCCAACTCGGTCATCTTTTCGTTCTGTTAGCGAAGCTGAAGTTCTTAGTTTTTCGAATCTCAATCTTAAACCCGGCTCAGAGCTTTTTGTTGCGTGTCTTGGCGCGTCCGTAGACTACGGCAATCTTATAGTTGAAATAGATGCACAAGAACAAGCCACCATAGTCGCACATGAACATTGCGGGTTTATAGCCGAAGGACTGACGGTGAGCGCTGCTATAAATACTCTGAAGTGTTGGTTACCGTTGCAGCGCAGAACTCCAGGAATTCAATGGAGAAGCCAATGATTCTTCAGTTCAGGTCTACGCTGCAATCGGCCAGAAGCAGACAGTCAGCTGTCGTTGGCCAATGTGCTCACCACATTTTTATACTAGATCAAGAAAGATCACATCTCTATGAAACCACTTAGCCTGTTAGCCTGCGCGACGTTGGTAACTGCATGGTTTGCGGCATCGACAGTCATTGCTCAAACATCAATTGCCGAACAGCAGGATGCACGGGTCATAGAAACTCTGCGTCAGAACGGCGCGGATGTTAGCAAAGTACACGACATCGATTTCTTTCTTGTCTTTACACGAAAGGACGACGCGGTTGCCACTGCGGAGAAAATCAGTGCCTTGGGATACGAGATTGTAGGCGTTGGCCAGCCGCCCACCACGAAGCAATGGGAAATTCACGCCAAGCGCAAGATGGTGCCAGAGTTGCAAGCAATGCAGGCGACTACACGCACACTGCAATCCCTGGCAGAAGTTCGCAACGGGTATTACGATGGCTGGGGTGCCGTCGGAGTCAAATAGCGGAAATTGCGGGACCGACGGCTTCATTGCGGCCAAGAGCGGACTGCCCTTGGCACGAAATGCATCTGTACTGATGATGAAATCATTGAAATGCAACATAAAATTCGAATTGCAGCAGTTAGAAACACGCTTGCTCCTGCGTTGGAAGTCTTGCACAAACTTGGCTATGCGGTAACTCGAGACAAGACGGCTGAACAACAATATCAAGCGGAAGATGACGCTGGTATTTTTGTCGCTGATGACCCATTGACTTTGCTGGGGCTAGTAAAGATTTACGAGGAACGTGGTGCTGACTGGCAGCCGGGCGATGAAGAAGTGCAGCGCTTCCTTTTGCTCGACGAATATGATGAGTAACGGCCGAGTTCGGCCAGAAGCGGACGTTTAACGAAGAGCAGCTCCCCCCATAGCGGGCCTTCGCACCAGCATGTGACAATGTGTGAGTTTTTCCGATTGGCAACTTGTTATGCTCTTGGGCGCAAAACGGCCAGAAACAGCCCTTCGCAACATCGGTTTTGATATTTCTAGGATACAGAAAAGGAATGATGGAGACTTTGGATAATACTTTAAGCATTCTCGATGAAGAGGACGGCATGGAGCGTTGGCGCCCCGCCTGTTTATAGGGGCGCGCGATCAAGCTTGCGTCAACGCGAGCCATGCCGCGGCTCCCGCTTCCAGGAGCCACCAGTAACCATAACGAACGCGGTATCGTTCGCACCAGGAAAAGAATGAGTATTAACACCAAACTGAAAAAACTCGAAGACAAGGCCATGGCCAAAGGCGAGTATGCGGTCGCCGCAGCCGCAGCCCATCTGTTGCAAGATATTGGCTGCGTGGACAAGCAGATTAACCTGGTCGGTGCGCTGCACGAAGTTGGCTACCTGCAAAATTCGTTTTCTCCATACTGGAAAGAATTCAGAACTGATGAATCGGCATGGATAGAACGCTGTTTGGCCAGGCTTGTCACGGCTGATCATGATTATTGGGCGCTTGCCTCGCTTCTGGGCTGCAATGGCCCAACGACCATCAGCATCGCCATTGGCCAGGGTTTCAAATCCGCTGCAACAAGGCTTTACGAACGTTTTGACAAACCCAAGGTCCATGTCGATACTTTATATTTGACAGCTAATGGAGAAGTGCTGCATCCCGTATTGGAAGTCGGCTATGACATCAAAGACATGAAAACTGTCGACATGGGAAGAGCACGGGCACTTAGTCTGAAGAATAAACAATGGAAGCCAGGCGATCGTATGGGTGACGGCGGACTGTCACTTTCCATGCAGGCCAAACTTCCGCATGGCGCATGGCGCTCGGTATGGACGGCTTTTAAAACATGGGATGCATGACGACATGATGAATTGCAGGACAGTCAATGCATGACTGGAAATGGCGCAAGACGATGAGGTGTTAATTGATGCCGACGACATCAATCGCGAAGCAATGGGAAACATGTGGAGCTTTTCACCCACGGCCGAGGAAACGGCGGAGATTCATGCGGCCGATACCGGCCAGAAGCGGACAGTCGGCAATTGACCAATTAAGCTTTACTCAGAAAGTCAGCATGTCTCACCGTGATCCTTTTGATGTTATTTCATCCACCGTTGATCTGGATGATCCGGTAGAGCACGGTGATGCTCAACGCTTTATGGTTAACGCCCTGGCTCGGGTGATCGAATGTCTACCCGTTACCGCGCAGTCTTCTGTTTTGGCTGCTAAACGATATCTTGAGGGCGCGGCAACGGATAGCGAGGCCTTAGCTGTCCGGGTGAGGCTTTGGGAGACCATCCGAGGACGCGATATGTCGGATGACCCTGAGGTGTTGCGTATCAGAACCACGATTTGTGCGCTGCACGGCATGGACGCTGAAGCACCTTACGACAAGTTGGAGTACTTTCTGTTTTTTTGGGAGCGCAGCGGCTTAAGCATGGTCGAGCTAGCTGGAGCTATGTTCGACACATACGGCGTTGTTTATCACGACGGTTAATCTGCTGCGGTGGCATATGTCGAATGCGTCAGATCTATGTCTGCTTCGGGGCGTAACCGACCAACGACGGCAACCGGCTGCGGATTCAATCGGTGGTCGCAACACTCTAACCCAAACGCCTAGGTTACAGGAGTGTTGAAGATGGAACAGAAACCACGCATTTATTACACCGAGAGCCAGAAGGCCTTGATGTGGGAGCGCTGGAAGCAAGGTGATTCCCTGCAGATGATAGCCCAACTGTTTGATCGGAATCACTCATCGATACAGCGCATTCTGGCCGAATCTGGTGGTATACGGCCAGCGCCGCGAAGCCGTTCCAGACTGGCGCTGACACTGGCCGAGCGCGAGGAAGTCTCGCGCGCCATCGTTACCGGTGTATATCCATCCGCGCACTTGCCCGGCGCCTTGGGCGCGCACCATCGACCATCAGCAGGGAACTCAGGCGCAATGGTGGCCGCGAAGCATATCGTGCGACTCAGGCGGATCAGCATGCTTGGGATCAGGCGCGTCGCCCCAAACCTTGTAAGCTGACGGAGAGCCGCATGCTGGCCAACATGGTTGCCAGCAAGCTCCAATTGCAGTGGTCGCCGGAACAGATTGCTGGCTGGCTCAAGCGGCTGTTCACGCGCCACGAGGAGTGCCACGTGTCGCATGAAACCATTTACCGCAGCCTCTATATCCAGGCCCGAGGCGCCTTAAAGAAGGAACTGCTGGAGCACTTGCGTCGTACGCGCGCCATGCGCCGCTCACGTCATCACACCCAAAAGACGGACAACCACGGCAGAATTGTCGACGCCGTGTCGATCAGCGAGCGTCCAGCGACGGCAGCGGATCGAGCGGTGCCCGGGCATTGGGAGGGAGACCTGCTATGCGGCAGCCACAACAGCCAGATCGTGACCTTGGTTGAGCGCCAGACGCGCTATGTCATGCTGATAAAAGTCGCCGCCAAAAATACCGAAACAGTGGTTAACGCATTGATCGACAATGCCCGCAGGCTTCCCCAGGAACTGTATAAATCACTGACCTGGGATCGTGGCAGCGAGCTCGCTGGGCATAAACGCTTTACGTTGGCCACCGACATCCAGGTCTACTTCTGCGATCCACAGAATCCATGGCAGCGCGGTTCAAATGAAAATACCAATGGCCTGTTGCGCCAGTATTTCCCCAAGGGGCTGGATATTTCCACGTATTCGCAAGAGCAACTCGATGGAATAGCCAGACGACTCAACGAGCGGCCCAGGAAGACGCTACACTACCAAACACCGGCTCAACGATTTGAACAGTGTGTTGCGTTGACCGATTGAATCCGCAGCCAGAAGCGGACATTACCAACACAGAAGGGATTGCGACATGGAGCCGATTCTACTTTTTATAGTCGAGGACGCGTTTCAGATAACTAATCGTGGATGCGTGCTTGCTCCCGGCCCTTCTGGAGAGGCCGGTGCGCAGCCGCTTCGAATTGGAGATCGCCTACAGTTGCGCAAGCCTGATGGGCAAAGCTTCGAAACTGTGATTCAAGGTGTGGAAATGTTGGGTCGCCCAAGACAGATGGTCATCACGGCTCCAATCCTTTTACCAAGAGATATTACGAAAAATGATGTTCCGAAAGGAACGGAAGTGTGGTTCATTCCCCGGGGCTGATTGCCGAATAACCTGTCGCAATTAAACGCGCGAATTCGTTGTTGCGTTTATGCCGATTGTTAGTGTCCGCAATGGCGGCGTAACCTGCCAATGACGGAAAACGGCCAGAAACAACTAGTTGCGTTGACCGATTGAATCCGCAGCCAAAAGCGGACCTTCGCCGACTGGCAGCTTCGGGCCGACGGCAAATTCATAATTATCGGGAGTTCTATATGGACGACGAGCAGCTCGTAGAAAAGATTTTGCAGTCTCTCGTCGAGCTGGAGCAAGAGGGGGAACTCGTTCTCACAACCAACTCTGGTTCTAGCGTAGCGAGATACATTCTGGACTCGGCGTTAAAACAACCAGTCACCACTTTTCGTGACTCGGACGCACCGATAGAATGCACGATGCCGCATCTGCTAGAGCAAACTATCGATGAGGTAAAGAAACGGTTTGGGGTGCCGAGTCAGCGCGCTCGAGAGATTACAGGCTCCTATTACAACCGGTTACTTGCACGTCTAACAGTTGAGAAGATTGCTGAACTTTACTGGCACGATACCCCTAGCGAGATGGCGAAGCGTTCCTACTACCGCGTGGAATTGGACAGGGACGACAGCGAGTTTGAATACCTTGACTGGCGTCGTAAGCACTGAGCTTTGCCTGCTATCATTTCATTTGTACGGCGGCTTTGGGTCGAATCAAGCCTGTAGTGGGACGCGCTGGATTTTTGTGCTGACGACCTGCTATGCTGAGCTGAACGGCCTGGTTCGGCCACAAGCAGACGTAGGAATTCGTTTCCGAATCATCTAGTTAAAGGATTCTATTCAGATGGCTACGACTTACCGATTCGCCGCTAGCCCAGAAGCATGCTCTGAAATACTTGAATGGTTTCGTGCGCTCGCAGTTCCCCCAGCCGTTACACTTACCGACTGGGGCGCTGCTCTGCACTTCAAGACTTTCGGCGAGATCAAGTACCACGCTGATGGTGCGATTGACGCCAATGCTTCGCCCCTGGTGACTGTGTTGCTTCCCAAGGTTCGCCGCGACGTCATCTGGACCATCGGCGAGGTCCGATTTCTGCCGACGCCTTTACGTCGTCTGTATCCGGGGCTGCACGGAATGAGTACCCAGTTCGCAAAATGGATTGAGGGGTTCGACTGCGTCTTCGCCAATGACTCCCAACGCGAGTCGATAGATGGATTTAACTATTATTTAGAAGGCTCTGTCAGAAATTCTCTTGATCCGATTTGGGCACTGCCGTCTGGATTTGAGGCTCTGCAAAACGAAAGATATTTTGTGAGCGTGCAAGACAATGAGATTAAGGTGGAAACGCTTTGTCGTTCGCTTCGTTTGCGCGGTGTCGAATGCTCCTCAGCATAGGCAATATCTGGTTCGGGGCAGAATCTGGCAACGACGGCAGCCGGCCAGGAGCGGTCTTTTGCAGAGTGGCGGAAACGGCGATGGTGACTAAACAATGAAGAGATTTGCGATTGAAGGTCCACTGCGTGGAGAAGGGCTAATCGTCCGACAAGTTGGCGGCATGCATCGCTACGGTCACGTAATCCTGTCAGTCGAACCGGCGCAAACGGCGCTTTCATTCACATGGGAAGTCTCGCCTACAAGGATCCCTGAGGAATTTAAGGCAGCGGTTTACAGAGGCATCGAGGCACAATTCCAGCCTCACGCAAGGTTTGGTACATACAGCACGGAAGGTCTCCTGATTCGGATAGTAGATGGGTCATCACATGCTATTGATTCGAACGAGGGAAGCTTTGAAATTGCGGCATCGTTGGCTTTGTTGAGAGCACTGGACCAACTGGCTCAGTGTTCGACATAAGTTAGGCGAGTGTCGGCTTTGGGGCGTAAGCGGACACCGCAATAGAGAAACCGCCGCCTCAAAAAAATCGCAGCAGTTTTCGGCCATGCCTTTCAAGAAGGTATTCCCTCAGTGCCGATGCTTGCAGGGACGAAAATACAAAGGAAAAAAACTTCAACGTGAGCACTACCATTTGACGTTTTCTGTACGAGATTGATTGTCTGAAGTCACCATCAACCGCTCCAGGCGGAATGGAATCGAAGAACTTTTTCTCCAATGATGGTATGTATGATGGTTTTTTGGGCTATTGGCTGAGTTAGCCTGGCGGTTTTCGATTCCGGCTCCATCAGCGCGCATGTAATTCCCCGAGATAGTACTCACTATTTTCCAAGCCTTCGCCAGTTCCGCAAAACGCTCTGTTCCGAAAAAGCCACCTGCGTCCATGCTGCCGGTTCCATCAGCCTGCCACGACGATGCCGGACATAGCGCTGTCATTGTTGCCGTAGAGCTGAGCAAGCCGGGCTTGCGCAGCGTCAACTCTCCTTACTTTGTATCCGTTCCAGCCTTGGCCCGAGTGTGTGCCATTTCTGGCTGGTGGGGCAATTGCTGCCGGCCGGCCTTGTGGCGGGCCGGCTTAGGTGCGGGACGAGCCTGTTGCTGGCGAGGCCGGCCCAGCCAAACTGGCGCAGCTTGCGCCGCTGGGGGGCGGGCACCGCTGCCGCGCGTGCAGGCGAACCTGGCTGGTCCTCCCGGCGCGCGGCGCCGGCTGCCTGCCATGTGTCGTTGCAGCAAGGCATGCGCGCCCGCATGGCCGCAGCGCGTCAGAACTCTTCCCAGTCGCCTGCCGTCACGGCTTCCGCCTGCACCGCGCGCAGTTTCGCGGGTGCGGCCTGGCGCCTGGCGGGGCTGCTGGCGGGCGCCGGTACCAGGCGCAGCGGCTTGGCGCTGGCGCGTGCCGGGGTGGGGGCGGGCGCTGCCACCTGGCTGTCGTGCGTCTTGAAGATGCTCACGGTTTGCACCAGGTGGCTGGCCTGGTCGCGCAGGGATTCGGCCGCCGCCGCCGCCTCTTCCACCAGTGAGGCGTTTTGCTGCGTGACGCTGTCCATCTGGGCCACCGCCTGATTGATCTGCTCGATGCCGGTGGATTGTTCCTGGCTGGCCATCGTGATGTCAGCGATGATGTTGCTGACGCGGGCGACGCTGGCGACCACCTCGGACATCGTCGTGCCCGCCTGCGCCGCCAGCCTGGAACCCGCATCGACGCGGCTCACGGAGTCGTCGATCAGCGTCTTGATTTCCTTGGCCGCGCTGGCGCTGCGCTGGGCCAGGCCGCGCACTTCGGTCGCCACGACGGCAAAGCCACGGCCCTGTTCGCCGGCGCGCGCCGCTTCCACGGCCGCATTCAGGGCCAGGATATTGGTCTGGAAGGCGATGCCGTCGATGACGCTGATGATGTCGACTATCTTGCGCGACGATTCGCTGATCAGGTCCATGGTGCCCATCACTTGCCCTACCACGGCGCCGCCCTTGCTGGCGACGTCCGATGCCGTGCTGGCCAGCACATTGGCTTCGCGGGCATTGTCCGCATTCTTGCGCACGGTGCTGGTGAGTTCTTCCATCGAGGAAGCGGTTTCTTCCAGCGAGCTGGCTTGCTGTTCCGTGCGCAACGACAGGTCGTTATTGCCGGTGGATATTTCCGCGGCGGCCAGTGAGACCGTGTCTGAATCCTGGCGCACGGATGAGACTACCGAGGTCAGCGACACCTGCATGCGCTGCAGCGCTGACAGCACGCTGGCCGTATCGTTCGGCGCGACGCTCAGTTTGCCTGTCAGGTCGCCGCCGGCGAGCAGGCTGACGGCGTCGCACAGCTGGCGCGGTTCGGCGCCCAGCGCCTTGAGCAAGTGACGCGTGATGAGCCAACCCGCCAGGGCAGCCAGCACGATGGACAGCAGGCTGGCGCCGATGAGGATATTTCTGTTGAGAATGTACTGTTCGTTATCTTCCTGCAGGATGAGGGCGGAGCGCTGGTCTGTGAGCGCGAAATACTCATCGCTGGCGGCGACGAGGGCGGCCAGCAGCGGACGGCATTCCTCGTTCATCTTGACAATGGCTTGCTCGTTCTTCTTTTGCAAGGCCAGATCGACGATGGCCAATGCCACGGGCGAATAGCGTTTTTCGATGCTGTCGATCTTGTTGATGGTGCTGCGCACTTCGTCCGATACGCCCGGCTCCTGCGCCAGTTGCAGCAGCTGCTGCATGTTCTTGACGACATCGGCCTGCGCCTGCAGGACGTGCTTGCGTTCGATTTCCATGTCTTCCGGCTTGGAAACGAGCACCAGGTTCCTGGCCGCCACGGCGCGCATGTCGATCGCATCGCGCACGCGGTGCGCCGTATTGGCGCGGGCGGTGATGCCGTTGACGTACCTGTCAAAACTGGTGTTGAAGTTGGACAGGCTCCGCACTGACAGGATCGAGATGCCGATGAGGAAAAAGACCAGCAGGCCGAAAGCCAGAGTGAGCTGGGTGCGAACAGTTAATTTATCCATGATGCCTCTCCCAAATACGTGATGAAGATTAGAAAGTGTGCTTGCGCGGGGCGGGTGGCCGGATGTTGCCTGGCAACGGGGACATGCCCTACGCAGTGCTTCTCTATCCTGAACACGGATTCGTGGTGCAAGGATCGTGCTATCTAAAAACCGATTCCATTAATTAATTTCTTTATTTGTTTTATTTGTTAAAATCATTGTTGCACAAAAAATTCGGTAAATCAATGAATTTTTGCGTGCCAAAAAACAACTTCATGCCATGGACAGTTTGTGCGGCCGCGGCCGATGCGCGCCGGCCGGGCCGCTGGCGTGGGCGCGGCAAGGCGTCAGACGGCTACCGGCGTGCCTTGGTGAAATGCCATTTGCCAGCGGCCATCGCGCCACTTCCACAGCGAACTGCGCAAGCTGGCGGCGGCGGGCAGGGCGCCGCTGGCGTGACGCACGGAGCGGTAGGTAACGAATGCAACATCGCCGGCGAGCCAGCGGGCCTGGAAATCGCTGATGCTGCGCGGGCAGAAGTGTTCTGCCGGCAGGTCCGCCAGGGTCGCCGCGCGCGTCCAGACTTGGCCGGAACTGCCGAATTCGACGAATTCGTCGGCCAGCAGGGCCGCCAGCCTGGCGCCGTCGGCGCGCACCGCCCGGCTTTGCAGCGCCGCTTCCAGCGCCTGCAGATGCAAAGCCAGATCCGAAACGTGCGGCTCTGCCTGCTCCGTCATCAGATGGGAAAGGCGCCCGCGCCCGAGACATTCAGGCAGGCGACCTTGTCGCTGGAAAAGTATTTGATCTGGCCCAGGCCGATGGCGTAGCAGCCGTCGCCGAGGGCGCTGATGGGACCCGTCAGTTTTTCACCGTTGACGAGCGTTACCACCCACGGCGTGGCGGGCGGTTTGGCCGCGTGGGCCAGTGCGTGTTGTACCAGGTCAGTCATGTGGCCTCCTATGCGTATCAAAGCCAGATGATAGCAGTGCTGCGTGGGCGTGCGCATGTGTCGCGATGGCCGCGCGTGCGGGCCGGGGCCGCGACAGCGCCCGGCGCGTCAGGCGTCGGCCAGCAGATTCTTTGGCAGCGCCACCGATACCAGCTTCCAGTGCCACAGGCCGTCACGCGTCAGGGTCAGTTCGCCGATGTGGCTCTTGCTGTGCGCGCGCTGCACGACGACCTTGTCCCACGATGTGTAGCGCAGCTTGTATTCGGGCTTGGCGTTGCGCTGGCGGCCGCTGATGTCGCTGACCTTGGCGATCGGTTTTTCGTAGCGGTCATTGAGCTTCATCAAGGCAACGATGCCTTCAGGCATCAGCATGGTGTCGAGCAGCGGGTCGATGACGTCGGGGCTGATGTCTTCCGCCACTTCCGGCGCCGAGAACAGGGCGTGCAGTTGGCTGCCCAGGCTGCCGCGCAGCTGGGCCAGGTCGATATGCGCGGCCAGCGCTTGCGTATCTTCGTCCATGGTCGCCGTGCGAATCTTGTTCATGGTGAAATACGGGCTGCCATAGAAAATGCCGGCCAGCGCGACCAGTGCCACTAGGGCGAGAAGCAACGTTCTTTTCATCTGCAATCTCTCGGATGCCTGGCGACCCGGTGCGCCTGAAGTGTTGGCATTCTACATAATATTTCCCAAAGTCAACATAGCGGTTTAGGTAAGTGTTGTTTTAGATCAAGTTTCTTCAGAGTAGTTCCGGCGGCAAGGTGATGTCCGCCAGTGTCCAGTCCCAGATGCCGTGGCGGCGCAGCAGGAACTGGCTGGCGGCCGGGCCGGCGCCCTTGCGCCGCAGCACCACTTCGTTCCACGAGCGGTAGGCCATGCCGAAGTCGTGGCGCTTGCCGTCGCTGCCCTGCTTGCCGTGCAGGATCAGCACCGTGAGGCCGGGCGGCGAGACGATGGTGTCGAGCATTTCCTTGAGTTCCTCCGCATCGGCCGCCTCGCCGCCCGCCTGCAGCTGGCGCGCCACGCTGGCGCGGATGGCGGGCAGGTCGGCGTGCTGGGCCAGGGTTTCCAGGCGCACGGATTTGGCCGCGATGCTGATGCGGTACATGGCGATGTAGGGGCTGACCCAGGTAAAGCCGATGGCGGCGACGGCAAAAATGATCGCTGTGGCGTACTTTCTTTTCATGGTCTGTATCCTGGGTTGAGCTGTGCCGCCGTGATTTTACCCGGCCAGGGGCGGCGGATGGTGTAGCATTCGTGCCGGCGCGGACCATCGCGCCGCCAGCTGTATTATTGAGGACAACCATGAATATCACTATCAATCAGGTGCTGCAGTCGTATATCGACCCGCTCACCGCCAGCGAGTACGCGGCGCTCGAGCGCAGCCTGCTGGCCGAAGGCTGCCGCGACGCGCTGGTGCTGTGGAACGACGTGCTGATCGACGGGCATAACCGCTACGCCATCTGCCGCCAGCACGGCATCGAATTCAAGACCATCCAGAACACCAGTTTCAGCTCGCTCGACGACGTCATGCTGTGGATGATCGACAATCACCTGGCGCGCCGCAGCGTGTCGGACTTCCAGCGCGGCGTGCTGGCCTTGCGCAAGAAGGAAATCGTCGCCGCGCGCAGCCCGGCGCCCGTCAGCGCGGCAGACGCTCCCGAAGGCGAAAACGCGCCCAAGCCGCCCATGAGCACGCGCGAAGAGGTGGCCAAGGCGGCGCGCCTGAGCAGCAACCAGATCAGCCAGATCGAGAAGATCCAGAAAGCGGCTTCGCCGGAGCTGGTGGAGGCCGTCCGTTCTGGCACGATTTCCATCAATGCGGCCGCCACCGTGGCGTCGCTGCCGCCGGAAGAACAGGTGGCGGCCGTCGCCGGCGGCAAAAAACTGCTGCGCCAGGCGGCCAAGGAAATCCGCGAACAGCGCGCCGCCACGCGCACGCCGCGCGAGCCGAAAGTCCACGTGTCGCAGGATACGCCGGAAACGGGCAACGAACCGTGGGCGGACAACGCGGCGCAAACGCCGTCCGAAGCGGAACGCCTGCGCGGCGAGATCGCCAGCCTGAAACAGAAGGTGGCGCAGCTGCAGGCGGAAAATGCGGAGTTGAACCAGCGGATTGCAACGCTCATCGACGCATCCTGACCATTGGAGTAGTTCATGCCAGTTCGCCATGCCTTGTTCGCCGCCATCGCCTGCGGCATCGTTGCCAGTGCTCCCGCGCTGGCGGCGCCCGCCGTTGCTGCCACGGACATGGCCCGCTGGCAGGCGCAGGCCGCCAACGTCAGCATCGCGCGCGACACCTGGGGCATCCCCCACGTGACGGGCAAGAGCGATGCCGATGCCGTCTTCGGCCTGATGTATGCGCAGGCCGAGGATGATTTTCCCCGCGTGGAATTGAACTATATCAATGCCATGGGGCGGCTGGCGGAAGTCGAGGGCGAGCGGGAGCTGTACCGCGACCTGCGCATGAAGCTCTTCATCGATCCGCTGGAACTGCAGGCGCAGTACCGCGCCAGCCCGCCGTGGCTGCAGAAACTCATGGACGCGTTTGCCGATGGCCTGAATTTTTACCTGGCCACGCATCCGCACGTCAAACCGCGGCTGATCGCGCATTTCGAACCGTGGATGGCCTTGAGTTTCAGCGAAGGCAGCATCGGCGGCGATATCGAATCGGTCAGCCTGGCGCAGCTCGAAGCGTTCTACGGCCAGCAGGCCGCGCCCGCCGCCGTGGCGCTGGCCAGCTTGGAAACCGGGTTGGCGTCAGGCCTGGAGCCGGAGCCGAACGGCTCCAACGGCTTCGCCATCGCGCCCGACATCACGAAAAATGGCCATGCGCTCCTGATGATCAATCCGCACACCTCGTTCTACTTCCGTCCCGAGGTGCACGTCACCAGCGGCGAAGGCCTGAACGCCTACGGCGCCGTCACCTGGGGCCAGTTCTTCGTCTACCAGGGCTTCAATGAACGCCTGGGCTGGATGCATACCTCGGGCGGCGGCGACGTCATCGACGAATACCTGGAAAGCATCGTCGACCAGGACGGCGCATGGTACTACCGCTATGACGGCGGTCTGCGCCCCCTGAAAGCCGTGCCGATGACCGTGCCGTACAAGCTGGCGAACGGCGGCATGGGCTCGAAAACCATCACCGTCTACTACAGCCACCACGGCCCCATCGTGCGCGCGCAGGACGGTAAATGGGTGGCAGTACGGCTGATGCATTCGCCGTTGAAGGCGTTGACGCAGTCGTACACGCGCACCAAGGCGCGCGATTATGCGGCGTTTTACAAGACGATGGAATTGCGCACCAATTCCTCGAACAACACGGTATATGCGGATGCGGACGGCAATATCGCCTATTTCCACGGCAATTTCATCCCCGTGCGCGACCCGCGCTTCAACTGGAAGCAGCCCGTCGACGGCAGCGACCCGGCCACGGAATGGAAAGGATTGCACACGGTGGCGCAGACCATCACCCTGTTCAATCCGAAGAATGGCTGGATACAGAATACGAACAACTGGCCGTATTCGGCGGCGGGCGCCGACAGCCCGCGCCAGGGCGATTACCCCGCCTACATGTCCGTGTATGGCGAAAACGCGCGCGGCCTGCATGCCGTCAAGGTTTTTCAGAATAAAACAGGGTTCACGCTCGACAGCCTGATCGCCGCCGCCTACGACAGCGAACTGACGGCCTTCGAAACGCTGCTGCCGCCGCTGTTCGCGGCCTACGATGCGCTGCCGGCTGGCGACGCGCAACAGCTGGCGCTGGCCGACAAGATCGCGCTGCTGCGGGCCTGGGACTGGCGCTATGCGCTCACGTCCACCGCCACCTCGCTGGCCGTGTTCTGGGGCCAGGAACTGGCGGAATTGACGGGCAAGCAGGCGAGGGAGCAGGGCGTGCCCGTGGTCGACTTCATGGCGACGCAGCATGTCACGGCGGTGCAGCGCCTGGCGGCATTGGCCAGTGCGGCCGATAAGCTGCAGCGCGATTTTGGCCACTGGCAAACGCCGTGGGGCGAGATCAACCGCTTCCAGCGCCTGACGGGCGATGTGGTGCAGCCGTTTGACGATGCGCAAGCGAGCCTGCCCGTGCCTTACGCATCGGGTAATTGGGGCGCGCTGGCCGCGTATGGCCAGAGCGGCAAGAGCAGCACGAAACGCATCTACGGCGAACGCGGCAACAGCTTTGTGGCGGCCGTGGAATTCGGTCCGCGCATCAGGGCCAAAAGCATCCTCGCCGGCGGCCAGAGCGGCGACCCGCAATCACCGCACTTCCGGGACCAGGCGGCCATGTATGCGCGGGGCGAGTTCAAGCAGGTGCTGTTCTACCCCGAGGACGTGGCGAAGCACCTGGAGCGCAGGTACCGGCCGGGGGAGTGAGGAAGCCCCACAGCAAAAGCCGGGGTCGTACCCTCAGGGTACGACCCCAGTAGTTCTGGTCTTGGGTTGATTTGAAATATCAGATCGCGTCGAGTGCAGTGCGCAAGTCATGCCGCAGCATGTAGGTCGGATTAGCAGCGGTACGCCGCGTAATCCGACACCTCTCCCTTCATATCGCATCAAGCGCCGTGCGCAAGTCATGGCGCAAATCCTCGATATCCTCGATCCCCACCGACAGCCGTATCAAGCCGTCGCCTATGCCCAGTTTTGCCCGCTGGTCGGCCGGAATGCTCGCATGCGTCATCAGGGCCGGGTGCTCGATCAGGCTTTCCACGCCGCCCAGGCTTTCGGCCAGGGCAAACACTTCGCAGCGTTCCAGAAAACGGCGCGCGCCCGCCAGGTCGGTAGCCAGGTCGATCGAGATGATGCCGCCGAAGCCATCCATCTGGCGCTGCGCCAGCGCGTGCTGCGGGTGCGAGGCCAGGCCCGGATAGAACACCTGTTTGACTTCCTTCTGCTGCTCCAGCCACTGCGCCAGGGCCAGTGCGCCTGCGCAATGGCGCTGCATGCGGATGGCCAGCGTCTTGATGCCGCGCAAAGCCAGAAAGCTGTCGAACGGCCCGGCAATCGCGCCCACGGAGTTCTGCAAAAAGCCCAGCTGCTCGCGCCATTCCGCCTGGCGTTCTTCCGCGCCGACGATGGCGATGCCGCCGATGATGTCCGAGTGGCCGTTCAAATACTTGGTGGTCGAATGGACGACGATGTCGAAACCGTGTGCCAAAGGGCGCTGCACCAGCGGGCTGGCAAACGTGTTGTCGGCCACGGCGATGATGCCCCGTTCGCGGCAGATGTCGGCAATCGCGCGCAAATCGGCCAGTTTCAGCATGGGGTTGGTGGGCGTCTCGACCCACACCATCTTCGTTTCCGGGCGCAGCGCGGCCAGCAGGTTCTCGGGATTGGTCAGGTCGACATAGGTGAATGCATGGCCGGCCGAGCGGCGGCGCACGCGTTCAAACAGTCGATACGTGCCGCCGTACATGTCGTCGCCGGCGACGATGTGGCTGCCCGCGTCCAGCAATTCCAGCACGGACGAGATGGCGGCCAGGCCCGAGGCGAACGCGAACGCTGCGCTGCCGCCCTCCAGGTCGGCCACGCAGCGCTCGAGCGCCCAGCGCGTGGGATTGTGCGAGCGGCCGTAATCGAGGCCCTTGTGCACGCCGGGACTGTCCTGCACGAAGGTGGAGGTGGCGTAAATGGGCGGCATGATGGCGCCTGTCGACGGGTCGGGCGACTGGCCGGCGTGGATGACGCGGGTGGCCAGATGGCGCTTGCGGGTGGTGTCTTGGCTCAAGATAAAGTCCTGCGTAAGTGGTTGAGAAGGTCGAAGCGGGTGATCAGGCCGTAGAAGGCGCTGTCGTCGGCGACGACGGCCGTCAAGCCCCGGTCCAGGGTGGCGCGCAGGGCGGGCAAGCCGCTCGATGGCGCCAGGGTTTCGATCTGCGTCGTCATGGTGGCGCCCACCAGGCCCGCGAAATGGGCGGCGTCGCCGGAAACGTGCAGCAGCAGGTCCGATTCGTCGATAATGCCGACCAGTTGACCTGCATCAATGACGGGCAGCTGGGCCAGGTCGCTGGCGCGCATGCGGTTGAAGGCCGTAAGCAGGGTGTCGCCGGGCGCCACGCTGACGACGTCGCCCTCGTCGTAGCGGCGTCCGATCAGGTCGCGCAAGTCGCCCGAGCGCGCGCGCTGCAGCAGACCCTGGTCGCGCATCCAGCCATCGTTGTAGACCTTCGACAGGTAGCGCGTCCCCGTGTCGCAGACAAACGTGACGACGCGCTTGGGTGTGGTCTGTTCGCGGCAGTATTTGAGGGCGGCGGCCAGCAAGGTGCCCGTGGACGAACCGCCGAGGATGCCTTCGGCGCGCAGCAGGGCGCGCGCGGAATCAAAACTTTCCTGGTCGCTGATGGTGTAGGCTTTGGTGACGCTGTCCATGTCGGCGATGGCCGGGATAAAATCTTCGCCGATGCCTTCCACGGCCCAGGAGCCGCTCGTGTCGCTGACCTTGCCCGATTCGACGTATTCGGTGAGGATGGAGCCTTGCGGGTCGGCCAGCACGAATTCGAGCTTCGGCTGGGCCTTGCGGAAGTAGCGGGTCAGGCCCGTCAGGGTGCCGGACGAGCCCACGCCGACGACGATGGCGTCCACGTCATGGCCGCTCTGTTCCCAGATTTCCGGTCCCGTCGTCGTTTCGTGGGCCAGCGGATTGGCCGGATTGTTGAACTGGTCGGCGAAGAAGGCGCCCGGCAGTTCGCGCGCCAGGCGCGCCGCGTAATCCTGGTAGTACTCGGGGTGGCCCTTGCCCACGTCCGAGCGCGTGGTGTGCACTTCGGCGCCCAGCGCCTTCAAATGCAGCACTTTTTCCGTCGACATCTTGTCGGGCACGACGAGAATCACGCGGTAGCCCTTGATGCGGCCCACCAGGGCCAGGCCGATGCCCGTGTTGCCGGCGGTCGCTTCGACGATGACGCCGCCCGGCTGCAGGCGGCCGTCGGCTTCGGCCGCCTCGATGATGGACAGGCCGATGCGGTCCTTGATGGAACCGCCGGGATTTTGCGATTCCAGTTTCAGGAACAGCTGGCACAGGCCCGTGTCCAGCCTGGTCACTTCGACCAGCGGGGTGTTGCCGATCAGCTTGTACAGCGCCGGCGGCCGGGAGGGGGAGGGCATTCGGTCATTCATGGTGGCTCCTGTCAGCGAAACAGCCGCCCGGGATTATGTCCCGAGCCGCTTTCCGTGCAAAAGGCCGGAGTGTAGGCTGGCGGACATGGGCTGCGAACGAATGTTTTAATGCTTGCATATGCGGCTGGCGCATATGAAAAGCGATGGAGAGCGGCTTGCATCGTTCCAGTATGCGCCGTTTTTTTGCGCCATGCCGCGCTGTCGGCACATGTATTAAGCTGCCGCAAGCTTGCCTTGGCGATTTATAATCACGCCTCGAAAAGATACGGAACAGTATCTTTGAAAAACCAGACAGACAGGGCAGGCGGCAGTGGCAAAACTTTATTTCCGGTATTCCGCGATGAACGCGGGCAAGTCGACGGCCTTGTTGCAGGTCGCGCACAACTATGAAGAGCAGGGCCAGCAGGTGCGCCTGTACACGGCCGCCATCGACAGCCGCTATGGCGTGGGGCGCGTCACCTCGCGCCTGGGGCCGCAGCGCCAGGTCGATATCTTCCATGCCGATACGAATTTCCTCACCGATATTCCGCAGGTGGCTTGTTTGCTGGTTGACGAAGCGCAATTTCTCAGCACGGCGCAAGTGCAACAATTACACCAGCTGGCGCAAGTGAAGGGCGTGCCCGTCATCTGCTATGGCTTGCGCACGGATTTCAAGGGCGAACCGTTCCCCGGCTCGGCCTATCTGCTGGCGCTGGCCGACGATATCGAGGAATTGAAGAATATTTGTACTTGCGGCAAGAAGGCCACGATGAACATCCGCGTGGACGAGCAGGGCCGCCGCATCAAGGAAGGCGAGCAGATCAGTATTGGCGGCAACGAGAGTTACCGCCAGGCCTGCGGGCGCTGTTTCTACTCCTGAGCTAATCCAGCGCTGGCGCGCCCACATCGGCATCATCGGCCAGCGCCAGATCGCCCCGCTCGAAGGCGGCCAGCACCTCATTGGCGCGCGGCAAGTCTTTTTCGCGCACCAGCACGCGGGCGCCGCCGATGGCGGGCGCCAGCAGCAAATTGGCCTGCATGTGCTGCTCATCGGCAAGAATGACGTCGATGCCGGCCGCTGCCAGGCAGCCGCGGATGACGTGCGCATCCGTGGGTATCATCAGCCGGGCAATCAAAACATAGTCGTCGTGCATGGTGTCTCCTGGCAAGGTGGATGCCTCCCCATCTTAGCACCCGGCTGGCGCCTGCAGCGTGAACACGCCCACCACCTGCGTCAGCTCCTGCGCCTGCTCCTGCAGGGCGTCGGCGGCCGCGGCCGCTTCTTCCACCAGGGCCGCATTCTGCTGGGTCACCTGGTCCATCTGGGCGATGGCCTGGTTGACCTGCTCGATGCCGCTGCGCTGCTCGTCGCTCGCCTGCGCGATTTCCGCCATGATGGTGCTCACCTGCCGCACGCTGGCCACCACCGTGTCCATGGTGGCGCTGGCCTGGCTCACTTGCGCGTGGCCCAGGTCCACCGTGCCGGCGGACGCCTGGATCAGGTCCTTGATGTCTTTCGCCGCCGCCGCGCTGCGCTGCGCCAGGGTGCGTACTTCCGTTGCCACGACGGCAAAGCCGCGGCCCTGCTCGCCGGCGCGGGCCGCTTCCACGGCCGCGTTCAGGGCCAGGATATTCGTCTGGAAGGCGATGCCGTCGATGACGCCGATGATGTCGGCGATGCGCTTCGATGAACTGCGGATGGCTTGCATGGTGTCGCTCACCTGCGTCACGGCCGCGCCGCCTTCGGCGGCCAGGGTCGACGACTCGCGCGCCAGCCGGCTGGCCTGCTGCGAGTGATCGACGTTCTGCTTGACGGTGGAGCTCAGTTCTTCCATCGAGGCGGCCGTTTCCTCCAGCGAGCTGGCTTGCTGCTCGGTGCGGCTGGACAAGTCCAGGTTGCCGCTGGCGATCTCGCCGGAGGCCGTGGCGATCTGCCCGGCGCTGCCGCGCACCTTGCCCACCACTTGCGACAGATTGTCGCTGATGCGGTTCATGGCGCGCAGCAGGCGGCCGATCTCATCTTCGCTGCTGGCGTGCAGCTGCACCGTCAGGTCGCCGCCGGCGATCTGCGCGGCGGCCGCTTCGGCCTGTGCCAGCGGGCGCGAGACGAGCACGCGCACCAGCCAGTACAGCAGCAGGGCAAAGGCGAGCAGGGCGATGAAGCCGGAAAGGGCCAGCTGGTTGCGCAGTTGACGCGCCTCCAGCGTGATTTCATCCGTGAAGGTGCCGCCGGCGATGATCCATTGCCAGTCCTTGAACTGGCGGTAGTGGAGCTGCTTTTCGCGCGCGGTTGCGTCCGTCTGGCCCGGCGCGGTCCAGGTGTAGCGGATGGCGCCGTTCTTCTGCGCCAGCATGTCCTGGATGAACAGGCGGCCATCGCTGGCCTTGAAGTCGAGCGCGCTCTTGCCTTCGCTGTTCGGATGCAGCACCAGCTGGCCGTAGCCGGCGCCGGGCGCCGTGTCGACGATGAAGATATAGCCGGTCTGGCCGATCTTGACCTGACGGATCTTTTCTTTCAGCATGGCCAGATTCTTGCTGATGTCCAGGCCGATGAACAGCACGCCCACCACCTTGCCGGAGGCGTCGCGCACGGGATCATACTGGGTAATATATTGCTTTCCGAACAAGGTGGCCATGCCGATGAAGCGCTGGCCCGCGCGCAGCGGCGCGTAGCTGGGGTGGTTATGGTCGAGCTGGGTGCCGATGGCGCGCGTGCCGTCCTGCTTCTTCAGCGAGGTGCTGACGCGCACGAATTCCTCGCCGTCGGCGGCGAAAATGGTGGCGATCGCGCCCGTCTGGGCCGTATAGCGGTCGACCAGGGCCGTGTCGAGGTTCAGCACCTTGCCGCCATTGCTCAGCGTCGGCGTGGCCTTGCCGGCCACGGAGACGAGGGCGCTGGTGTCGACCGTGAACGGCGCGGAAAATTCCGCCGCGAACAGGCGCGCGAAGCTCGCCGCCTCGTTGACCATGGCCGTATGGAACACTTCGGTGGTGGTCATCACGCTGTCGAGCTCGCTTATGACGGCCGCTTCGGCCCGCTGTTCCAGCACGCGCGATGTGCTGATGCTGATCAAGGCCGTCAGGCTGGCCAGGATCAGACTGACCAGGGCGAAGGTGAAGATGGTGATCTTGCCGCCGACGCTACAGCGGCGTGGATGAAAGGAGAATTTTTGCATAACGATAGTCGAATCAAGTCTCGGGTAGGCTGCGCAGCGCGCACACGCCTGGCGCATCGCCGCCGGCAAGGCAGGCAATGGGAGAAGGGCAATCTACGGAAGCTGGTGCGGCGGGAAAGGGCTTAAGGCTGGGCTGTGGCAGTATCAACAGCCGGCGAATCAGGGCGCGATGATAGCATGGAGCTTGCGTTTTGTTACTAAGTGTTTCCCGCAGGAATGATAAATATGTGAAAAAACGTCACTTTGATCAAGCCTGGCGAAGATGCTGCATTGACTTTTGCGCGCATGTCGGGACTTTTTCCGGCGCCGGAGTATGCCGCTGGCAGGCGGCAGGCCTGGATGCGGACAAGTCCTCACGAATGTTTCACTTTGTAATGAATGAAACATCGGCCTTAATCCGCGTTTAAGCTTCTGGGAAGAAACTGATATTCCATGGGAGACTGCTTGTCCGTATCCTGTAGAATAATATGCAGACCAGTCGTGTATTCCCCTTACTGTCTTGCCGGCTGGCGCGTGCCTCGATCTGCGCCGCCTGGAATTGATCTAACTAATTTTCGGAGTAGCCGATGAAGAAGCAAATGATGCTGGTCACCCTGGTGCTTGCCCTGTCCGCCCAGGCGGGCGCAGCCCAGACGGACAAGAGCGCCACTCCTCCGCCCCCCATGAAGCCGCTGGCCCAGCAGACGCAGGCCGCCCTGTGGGCGTCGCGCGTCCTGACGCGCGTCCATTACAAGGCCACGCCGCTCGACGACGCCATGTCGGAAAAGATCTTCGACCGCTATTTCAAGTCGCTGGACGCGGAAAAACTGTTCTTCGTGCAAGCCGATATCGACCGTTTCGCGCCGCTGCGCAGCAAGCTCGACGATGCCATCATCAACGAAGACCTGACCGCGCCGTTCGCCATCTACAATCTGTACCAGCAGCGTTTCGACGAGCGCATGGCGTATGCGCGGGAATTGCTGAAAACCAAATTTGACTTCACGGCCGATGAAAGCTATCAGTACGACCGCGAAAAAGCCGCCTGGCCGAAAAACGACGAGGAAGTGCGCGACCTGTGGCGCAAGCGCGTCAAGAATGACTGGCTGCGCCTGAAACTGGCGGGCAAGGAAGACAAGGCCATCCGCGAAACCCTGGACAAGCGCTATGAAAGCTACACCACGCGCTCGCGCAAGCTCAACAGTGAAGATGTGTTCCAGATCTTCATGAACGCGTATGCCATGTCGATCGAGCCGCATACCAATTACCTGGGGCCGCGCGCCTCGGATAACTTCGACATCTCCATGCGCCTGTCGCTCGAGGGCATCGGTGCCGTGCTGCAGACGCGCGACGAGTACACGGTGGTGCGCGAAGTCGTGCCGGGCAGTCCGGCCGGCCTGTCGGGCAAGCTGAAGGTGGGCGACCGCATCGTCGGCGTGGGGCAGGGAGACAAGGGCCCCATCACGGAAGTGCTGGGCTGGCGTATTGATGACGTAGTGCAATTGATTCGCGGCACCAAGGATTCCGTCGTGCGCCTCGATGTGCTGCCGGCCGATGCCGGTCCGGACGCCAAGCACGTGGTCTTGCCGCTGGTGCGCAAGAAAATCAGCATGGTGGACCAGGAAGCCAAGAAATCCGTGATCGAAGTGCGCGAAAACGGCGTCAAGCGCCGCATCGGCGTGATTTCCTTGCCGACCTTCTATCAGGACTTTGCGGCGCGCCAGCGCGGCGACAAGGATTTCAAGAGCGCCACGCGCGACGTCACCCGCCTGCTGGGCGAATTGAAGAAAGACAAGGTCGACAATGTCCTGATCGACTTGCGCAACAATGGCGGCGGTTCCCTGATCGAAGCCGTCGACTTGACGGGCCTGTTCATCGACAAGGGTCCCGTGGTGATGCAGCGCAATGCCGAAGGCAAGGTCGACATCGAAAGCGACAACAGTGCCGGCCTGGCCTGGGATGGCCCGATGGGCGTGCTGATCAATCGCGGTTCCGCTTCCGCCTCCGAAATTTTTGCCGCCGCCATCCAGGACTACGGCCGTGGCGTCATCATTGGCGAAGGCAGTTTCGGCAAGGGCACCGTGCAGACCCTGTTCAATCTCGACCGTTTCGGCGGCAGCGACAAGGCCCGCTACGGCGAGCTGAAAATGACGATTGCGCAATTTTTCCGCATCAATGGCGGCACCACGCAATTGCGCGGCGTCACGCCCGACATCAAGCTGCCGGCCATGTCGGACACGGAAAATTTCGGCGAGTCCAGCTATGACAATGCCTTGCCGTGGGTAGCCATCAAGCCGGCGCCGTACATGCCGACGGGCGACCTGAAGGAGATCGTGCCCTTGCTGGACAAGAAGCACGAGGCGCGCGTGGCCAAGGACAAGGATTTCCAGTACCTGCAGGATGACATCGCCCTGGTCGTCAAGCAGCGCAAGGAAAACCAGATTTCGCTCAACGAAACCGTGCGCCGCAAGGAGCGCGATGCCCAGGATGCGCGCGCCAAGGCCCGCGAAAAACGCCTGATCGCGCAGATTTCGAATCCTGCCGACGACCTGGTGGTGATTCCTGATCCGAAAGATGTGCTGAAGGGCGCGAAAGCGGCCAACAAGACGGCCAGGCAGATTGCCGCCGTGAAGGGCGCCCTGCGCACCGACGACGGCTTGCAGGGCGATGAGCGGACCCTGAGCGCCGAGCTCGACGCCGAGACGGCCGCCAAGAGCGCCAAGGACGTGCTGCTGAACGAAGCGGCGCGCATCCTGGCCGACGAAGTGGCGCTGATCAAGGCCGATACGCGTCTGGCGGCGAAGGTCTTGCCATACGCTGCCGATGCCAAGGCGACGCCGGTGGCGGCGGCGAAGTAAGGTTTGCCACGTAGTAAAAAACCGGTTCCTTGCGGAGCCGGTTTTTTTTTGCCCTGATCAGTTATCTGTTTTGCGTATTTCTATCATTCCAACAATCAATTGGATTGATATGCCGCGACGCAGCATAATGCATCTGTCTCCTCTATTCTCCTCCAAGAAAATAGATTCAGCCCGCTCTTTGCAGCGGGCTTTTTTTTGCCCTTGCTGGCCGTTGCGCCATGCGTTGGCGCAATGCATTCGATGCATTCCATGGCCGGCGGGCAGGTGCGACCCGTATCGGCATCGGTCTATGAACGCATCGCTAGATGCAGATCAACACTGCTTGTATTTGCCTTCCGGCCGACGGGCTTTCGACTACAGTCAAGTGATCAGGTGATCAGCGGCCATCCATTGACGGGGGAGGGGCAAGGTTGCCCGGAAACCAGCACATATCCAACCGACGGTAGCCCATCGGTGGGGAGGGGCAATGGCCGAAGACAAGGCGGAAAAGACCCACGGCGATGCAGTGCGCGCGTGGCTGGCGCTATGGGGGGAGCGTGCGGGCTCTTTGCCATCCATACTGACGTTCTGGCTCGGCACCTTCCTTCCCGAGCGCCAGGCCCGGTTCTACGCCTATCTCGGGGCGGCCGCTCTTGCTGTTGCCTATATTCTCTTTCTGCATTGGCGAAGGCGCCACCGGCCGCCGCCACTGCCGCAGGAGCCTCCGCACACGCACGATACCTCAATCCTGCGCTCCTTCCTGCCATTTGAACAGGGCGACACGCTGATCGGCCGGCGCAGCGACTGCACGGATGCCATGGCGATTCTGCAAGGCGCCGACTTTCGCTTTGGCGTGATATGGGGCGAATCGGGTTGTGGCAAGACCTCATTCTTGCGCGCGGGCCTGGTCGCGGAGTTGCGCCGGCGCGGCCATGTTCCCATCTATCTGGGGCGGCCGACTGACGATCCCGGCACGGTGATCGAACGGGCGTTCAGGCAGTACGGCGGCGCCGCGCGCTTGTTCGTCATCCTTGACCAGTTCGAGGAATACTTTCTGACGCACCCCAGTCATCATGTGAGCGGCGCCCTGGGCAGCCGCATGCGGAAACTGCTTGACGAGCACCCGCAGTGCTCGCTGGTGATTGCCATCCGGCGCGACTGTTTTGCCCGTTTGCAAAACTTCGCTCCCGACATTGCCGACCCCACGTCGCCACGGACGACGTTCGAGTTGGTTAATTTGAGAACACATTCTGCACGTCAAGTTCTGGTGCAAGCGGCTGCCGACGAAGCGGTGCAGTTCGAGGCGGCGCTTGTCGACGCCATTATCGAAGACCTGGAGAGCAACGGCGAGGTGTGGCCTGTTGAGCTCCAGCTGATCGGCACGCGTCTCAAGCGCGCACATGTCCAGGAAAAGGCCGTGTATGTCGCCCTGGGCCGCAAGGCGGGCGTGATTGGCACCTTTATTCGTGATGAGATTGCACGCTTGCCCAAGCCTGTGCTGGGCGAGATCGTGTTGCGCAAGCTCTGCGCTCCTGGCGGGATCGCAAAGTCGCCCGTCGACATTGCCCTGGACGCCATCGTCGCCGACGTCCGTGCGCGCGATGCGGCGCTTCTGGCCGGGAGCGAACTCGCAACATGCCTGAAGATGCTGCAGGAAGCACGGCTCGTCATTCAGACCGGGCCTGATACATTCAACCTAACCCATGATGCCCTGGCACCCCTGATCCAGCGAGGCACCACAGGCCGGCAAGGGGCGGCCGAGGCGGCCGAGCGTTCCATTTCCTTCTACCTTGGCGCATTTCGCCACGATAACATGGTGCGAATCCCGATCCGCACGCTTCTGCAAATCCGCCGCCACGCCACGCCCCAGACCCTCGCGGACAGTTTTGTGCGGGAACTGATCGCCCGAAGCTGGCTCAGCGGGGCTTTCGCACTGAGCTGGCCGGCCGCCATGGCAGTGCTGATATTGGTGGTGGGAGGCTATGTCTTCGCTTTCAGCAGCTGGTCGATAGGTATCACGTCCGTGGCATTTGCGTCGGTTCCGCCGTCAGTGGCCATACGTTTCAGCAATCCTTTTACGCGATTCCTGCCAGGCACGGACAAGGTGGCGGTGGAGACCTCGTTTGGTACGGACCAGCTCGATCCAGCGAGCACGACCGCTGTCACTCAGGTGCCGCGCGGCGACATATGGGGCATGGGCGGGGTGCAGGAAGCCGTGGCGCGCATCGCTGACGTCCTGAATCCGCTCGAGAAAATTCGTTTCCTGCGTATAAGTGGAAAACCAAAAGAAGCGACGGCAGCGTTTGTCACCTTCAGTCGCGCGAAACAAAGTGAACTCAGCTTGAAGGCGGCTTCCGATGCGATAGGGCTGGCTGGCAGGGCGAATGATGAAAAGGGCACGGACGAAGTTGTGGAAGCGCTTGTCCGCATGCTGGGTGCCACAAGCTCGCCCCCTGAATTGCCAGGCCGGCTGGCTGCAACTGCCGGCCTGTTGCGCATCGCGGAGACGCGGGCCGATGTTGCCTATCGAGTAACGTTAAGTTTACAGCAATCTTTGGCCATCCTCGGAAAGCAAAGCGCCCGCAAACATGCTAATGACGTGTTGAGCTTTCTTGATGCAGACACCAATCTCATTGAAGCGGCGATCAAGCAACTGCTGATGAACGGTGCATCGCAACCCATGGAGGGCGATCTTAAAACACTTGAGATAATCCTCAACAATGCAGAAAATGCCCTGTTCGTGCGGAGCCGGGCACTCGACCTGCTGGAAGGTTATGCCGCACGCAATGAAAGTCTTGCCTTGCCAGCATTGAAATATTTGCTCAAGTTTCCGATGCAGCGGGCCCTCCAGCCGCAAGGCTTGACGATTGCCTCGCTCGATCCGGAACGGGTGACGAGACGCGCAGCAGACATGATCCCGATTCTGCTTCATAGCCACCCTTACGCGGCGCAGCACGCGTCAATCACAGCGCTGCTGACGTCTGCACAGCTGGCTTCGCCGGAAGCCGGCAACCATGAGTCTTCCCTGATCGCTCTCAGTTTTTTCGGAAGTGAAAACCGGCTTGCCTTTTCCGCTAGACTGATGGAGACGCTGAATGGGCAATTTGACAATCCAGGTCCCAGCGTCCGGGTTCGTGACATCGCCTTGATCGCCTTGTCCAACCTGGCAGCGGCCAATCCTGGACTTCAAGGTGCGCAGACGGAGCGCCGGGTGGCCGCGCTGCTGCATGAAACCGCCGCAAGCGGCAGTGACCAGACCCTGGTCGGACGGTGGCCTGTTATGTATGCTGCGGCAAAGCTCGCGGCATCGGGCCAGCTTGATGCCGAGTGCGCGCAGCTTGCCTTGAACTTGTTGGCGCGCCTCCTGAATGAGGATGCTCCTGATTATACCGGTATGCCTGACTATCCTCTCGACATGGAACTGACGCATCTGCTGGGCGCCGGCGCTCAATTGACGGGGCAAACTATGGACGCCATCGCCACGGCGATCGCCTCATCCTCGCGGAAAGGGCGGCAATCCGCAGCGGCGCAGATGCTGATGGCTGTCGCCAGGAAGCAGCCGCTCAAGGTGCTGAGCCGGCAATCCACATTCGACAAGGCGGTACTCGACCGGGAGTTTGACCGCTCCGTTCGTCAGCAGGTTCTCGCCGCCTTCGGCCAGGCGGATGCGGCCAGCGGCAGCAAGGCAGAGCGATTGCTGCGGTGCAAGGCAGAGATCGCATCGGTGGATAAGGCCGATGTCTGGAAAAGAGGCGCCTTTTGCGCATTCTTCTTCGCCCTCGATGATCCGGGGGCGCAAACGGCATTGATGGCCTATCTTGGCGGCATGTCCAGAGGCGGTGCCGGCGAGCGCGTGGCGGCGCGGATGGCGCTGGAGATGCTGGCCATTGCGCAGCGCGTCGCAGAGGCGAAGAGGAATCCAGCCCTGTTGGCCATGACACGGGCCAGGCTTCGCTATGACCTGGACGATCTGGAGCGGCACGTGGCAATCGCGGCGCGGGCAGGCTTGATCGCACTCGATGGCATTCCCTAGGCGGCCAGCCGTCATGGCGGATGTGAAGATCAGCGCGGGCGCAAGGCCATTGTTCTGCCAGCGATGGGGCCGGCACGCAGCGGGCTTGGTTTCATGCCCGGCCAGGCATCTGCACGTCCGCATTTTTTGCCAGCAAGCCGGCGAGCCAGCCGGCAAATGCCTGCACCTTGGGTGCGGCCAGGCGGCCTTGCGGCGTCAGCAGCGACATGGGCATGGGCGTGGGCGGGCAATCGGACAGCACGGCCACCAGTGCGCCGCTGTCGAGGTGGCTGCGCACCTGGTACAGGGCCGCCTGCGCCAGGCCCAGCCCCTGCAGCGCGCAATCGACGCTGGCGTCGGCGTCGTTGACGGCGATGGGACCGGCCATCGGCACGCGCCGCACGTCACTTCCCTGTAGAAAATCCCAGTCGAAGGCGCGTCCCGTGCGGCCCGAATAGTGCATGATGCCCTGGTGCGCGGCCAGGTCGGCCAGGGTGCGCGGCGTGCCATGCCGCGCCAGGTAGGCGGGCGCGGCGCAGGTGACGAAGCGCATCAGGCCGACCTGCTTGCCGATGAAGGCGGAATCCTGCAAGTCGCCCACGCGCAAGGCGCAATCGATGCCTTCCTGCGTCAGGTCGACCAGGCGGTCCGTCAGGCTCAGCTGCAATTGCACGTCCGGGCAGGCGGCGTGAAACTGCGCGAGCTGGGGCACCACCAGGGTACGCCCTACCGTATTGGGCAGGTTGACGCGCAACAAACCACGCGGCTTTTTCGCTTCCGGCCCCCGAAACGCCAGTTCCGCCGTCTCCACAGCCTTCAGGATGGCTATGCAGTGGCGAAAATACTCGGCCCCTTCCGGCGTCAGCGACAGACGGCGCGTGGTTCGCTGCAGCAATTGCGTGCCCAGGTAGGCTTCCAGCTTTTGCAGGGTGGCCGTCAGCGCCGCGCGCGGCAAATTCAGTGTCTCGGCCGCCTTGGAAAAGCTGTTGGCTTCGACGATGCGCACGAAGGTCTGCATGGCCTTGATCTTGTCCATGGCGATTGTTCATCTTATATGAAAAGTATAAGTGGATTATGCCCTAATTATCTTTGCCGCAGGTTTGCCTAGAATGGCAGCATCCCTATCGAACCGAGGAAACAACATGAACAAGGCCGCATCTATTACTTCCCGCGACATGTCGCCCGCCATGGTGCTGCTGCTGGCCATCGCCTCCGGCCTGATCGTCGCCAATCTGTATTACGCGCAAACCCTGGTCGGGCCCATCAGCGCCTCGACGGGCCTGTCGGCCAAGGCGGCCGGGCTGATCGTTACCCTGACGCAAGTGGGCTATACCCTGGGCCTGCTGTTTGTCGTGCCCCTGGGCGACTTGCTGGAAAACCGCCGCCTGATCGTCACGGCCTTGCTGATGACGGCCGTGGCCCTGGTGGCGGCGGCCCTCTCCACGGGCGCCGTCGTGTTTCTTGCGGCCGCGCTGGCCATTGGCCTCGGTTCCGTGGCGGCGCAGGTGATCGTGCCGTTTGCCGCCCACCTGTCGCAGGAAGCGACGCGGGGCCAGACGGTGGGCAAGGTGGTCAGCGGCTTGTTGCTGGGCATCATGCTGGCCCGTCCCGCAGCCTCGCTGGTGGCTGCGCACGCCAGCTGGCACGCGGTGTTCGGCGGCGCCGCCGTGCTGATGGTATTGCTGGCGCTGGTGCTGCGCCGCGCCTTGCCCGTGCGCCAGCCCGTGTCCAGCATGCGCTATCCGGCCCTGATGGCGTCCTTGTGGCATTTGCTGCTGGGCACGCCCGTGCTGCGCCGTCGCGCCGCCTATCACGCGGGTCTGTTTGGCGCTTTCAGCCTGTTCTGGACCGTCACGCCGCTGGTGCTGGCCAGCCCCGCGTTCGGCCTGTCGCAAACGGGCATCGCCATCTTTGCCCTGGTCGGCATGGCAGGCGCCGTCGCCTCGCCCATCGCCGGCCGTCTGGCGGACGCGGGCCACACCTTGCCGGCCACGGCCGCCGCGCTGGCGCTGGGCATCGCCGCGTTTGCCTTGCCCATGTTCGCGCCGGGATCGAAACATGTGGCGCTGGGCTTGCTGGTGCTCGCTTCCATCGTGCTCGACATGGGCGTGGCGGCGAACCTGGTGCTGGGCCAGCGCGCCATCTTCAGCCTGGGCGCGCAAGTGCGTGGCCGCCTGAACGGCCTGTATTTCGCCCTGTTCTTCGCCGGCGGCGCGGCCGGCTCGGCCATCGGCGCCTGGGTGTATGCCAGCTATGGCTGGCAGGCAACCCTGCTGGCCGGCATGGCGTTCCCGGGGCTGGCCCTGCTGGTGTGGCTGGGAGAATTTTTGCCATTGGCTGCGCGCCGCGCGGCTTGAAACCGTGATGGGGCCGCATTATCACCGCTACGAATTTCTATCATCATGAATATAAAGTGGCGTGATATGCCGCCATGCAGCATCATGCACTTGTCTCCTCTATCTCCTCCAAGGAAATAGATTCAGCCCGCTTCCATAGCGGGCTTTTTTTTGCCTCTTTATCTTACATCACCACCAGGTCCAGCGCCCGCATGAAGTTGGCCGCCTGCGCATGCGTGATGACGGCGCCTTTCAGCAGGGACGCTTCGCTCAGCTTGAAGCCGTCGATGTCGGCGCCGCGCAAGTCCGCGCCCTGGAACTTTGCCAGCTTGATGGTCGCGTTGCGCAAGCTGCCCCCTTCGAAGACGGCCTCGCGGAAGTCGCAGCCGGCCAGGTAGGCATCGGAAAAATCCAGCTGCTTCAGTATTGCCTTGCGGAACGAGAAGCCGCGCAGGTCGGCGCCCACCAGCAGGCTGTCCTCGAACGTCAAGCCCAGGTGGGCCGCTTCCTCGAACGAGGCGCCCGTCAGCTTGCAGCCGCGGAAAGTGGCCGAGGCCAGCTTGGCGCGCCGCCATTTCGTGTTGTTCAGGTCGCACCCTTCGAAACTGGCGTCGACGGCATCGACGGATTCGAAATCGGCGCTGCCGGCGCGGCAGCGGCGCCAGGTGCTGCGCGCCAGTTTGCTGGCGAACAAGCTGGTGTCGGCAAAGGTGCAGCGCTCAAAGGTGCAGCCCTGCAAATCGAGGCGCGACAGGTCTTCGCCGTCGAAGGCGCAATCGATGAAGTGGCGCACCGGCAGGGCCAGCTGCTGCTCGATGCCGGCGCGGTCCAGGGTCATGCCAGTTGCTGCGGTGTCGTGTGTTGCCATCCTTCTTATTCCTAAAGTGAAGCAGGGGAGGGATGGCGCGGCGAAGAGATGCACGAACCAGAACACCTCCCCGCCTGGTGTAACAGCCAAGGGTCAGCGCCGTGGGTCCGCGCGGGCGGGAGCATGCCGGACGGTGCCGGGCACTTACCGGGTTACCAACCGGTGCGCTCATTTTCGATCTGGGCGTATTGTAGCGTGTCCGAATCGGCCTTGCCAGTTTCCGCACGCTCGGGTTAGTATCGTCACAGGCGCAGCCATTGCGCCAACGTCGCTCGGACGGATCCGGGCGCTTACGTACAGAGATAACCATGACCGACAGCCAAGCTCCGCGCAGCTTTTCGCGCATCAATCGTCTTCCCCCCTACGTTTTCAATATCACGGCCGAACTCAAGATGGCGGCGCGCCGCCGTGGCGAGGACATCATCGACATGTCGATGGGCAACCCCGATGGCGCCACGCCGGCCCACATCGTCGACAAGCTGGTCGAGACGGTGAAGCGTCCCGACACGCACGGCTATTCCGCGTCAAAAGGCATTCCGCGCCTGCGCCGCGCGATTGCGCACTGGTACAAGAAGCGCTACGAGGTCGACATCGACCCGGACAGCGAAGCCATCGTCACCATCGGCTCGAAAGAGGGCCTGGCCCATCTGATGCTGGCGACCCTGGACCGTGGCGACACGGTGCTGGTGCCCAATCCCAGCTATCCGATCCACATCTGGGGCGCCGTCATCGCGGGCGCCGACATCCGCTCCGTGCGCATGAGCCCTGGCGTGGATTTCTTTGCGGAACTGGAACGGGCCATCCGCGAGAGTTATCCGAAGCCGAAGATGATGGTGCTGGGCTTCCCGTCCAACCCCACGGCGCAATGCGTGGAACTGGAGTTCTTCGAGCGCGTCGTCGCGCTGGCGAAGCAGCACAATATTTTGGTCGTGCATGACCTGGCCTACGCCGACATCACCTTCGACGGCTGGAAGGCGCCGTCCATCATGCAGGTGCCGGGCGCGCGCGATGTCGCCGTGGAATTTTTCACCATGTCGAAAAGCTACAACATGGCGGGCTGGCGCATCGGTTTCATGGTCGGCAACGCGGAACTGGTGGCGGCCCTGGCGCGCATCAAGAGCTACCACGACTATGGCAGTTTTACCCCAGTGCAAGTGGCGGCGATTGCCGCGCTGGAGGGCGACCAAAGCTGCGTGACGGAGATCTGCGCGCAATACCAGCGCCGCCGCGACGTGCTGGTGAAAGGCTTGCATGAAGCGGGCTGGATGGTGGAAAAACCGAAGGCGTCGATGTACATCTGGGCGCACATCCCGGAAGCTTACCGCCACCTGGGTTCGCTGGAGTTTTCCAAGCTGCTGCTGGAAAAGGCCAGGGTGTGCGTCTCGCCCGGCATCGGCTTTGGCGAATACGGCGATGAATACGTGCGTTTTGCCCTGATCGAAAACGAGGCCCGCGTGCGGCAAGCCTTGCGCGGCATCAAGAACATGTTGCGTTCAGGTGACGGAAAAGCGCAGGCGGCGGCGTAAAAAATTGCCGTATGGAATCGTTCGTTGCCCCTAATATCACTGCCGCGTATTTCTGACATCACGAATATAAAGTGGTTTTATATGCTGCGACGCGGCATCATGCATCTGTCTCCTCTATCTTCCTCCAAGGAAATAGATTCAGCCCGCTCCCGCAGCGGGCTTTTTTTTTGCCCGGCCAGAATACAAGGCATGGCGACGCGCAGAGCCGGTCATGGCGATCATGGATGGTGGCGGCGCCGCAGCACCCAGGCCATGCCCAGCAGCATGGGCGCCAGCAGCACCAGCGTGCCCGGTTCCGTGACCACCGTGATCTGCGCGGGCAATGGCGCAACGAAGGCCATGTCGGCCAGGCCGGAATCGAGCAGGATGATGTTCGACAGGCTGAGCGCCGCGATGCCGCCGGCGTTGCGCGAGCGGAACATGATGCCCGCCAGGGCGCCTGTGCCGTTCACGCCGGGCAGGCTGTCGGTGAGCGTGCCCAGCGTGAACGAAATGCGTCCACCCACATTGTCGATGGTGCCGGGGAAGAAGATGCTGGAGCCGCCGCTGGACAGCAGGCCGCCTTCGGCGACGCTGGTGGCCGATAGCAGCCTGGGATCGAACGACAGATCGAACTGAAAGGCGAACAGGTCGGCGGCGCCATGGATCGCGATATTGACGCCAAAGCTTTGCTCATGCGCGACGAACAGGGTCTCGGGCTCGATGTCGATGATCGGGGCGGCGCGGGCCTGGAGGCTACAGGCCAGCAAGGCGCCCAGGGCCCAGAGGCAAATCGATGTCGGTCGGCTGGCCATGTCGTGCTCCTCTTCAGGTTCGGGTAGGGTTTGGATCAAAACGGGCAAGCGGCGCCTGCCGGCAGCTTGTGCGCGATCAAGGCCAGGTCCCGCACATCGACCACGCCATCGTTGTTGATGTCGCCATTCAAGCGGGGGCCGCGCCGCCCCAGTCTGAGGCGGACCTGCGCCACGTCGGCACAGTTGACTTCGCCGACCGTGATGCGCAACACGTGGTTCTGCTCGGCTAACTCTCCACGCAGGATGAGTTTGCCGGGAAGCAGGGGCAGGCGCAGCACGCCCGGCACGGGCGAGATGCCACCGCCCGCGCGCAGGATGTCGGTGCTGTCGCCCGGCCGGAGCGAGACGCCGGGTGCCAGCGTCACGTAGATCTCGCCCTCCAGCTCCGCGCCGGCCGCGACCTCGAGCCGCGTCGGCTTGCTGCTGGCAAAGGCGTCCGGCAGCTGGATCTGGCCGTTCAACGGCAGGAACAGGTCGCCCTTGATCTGGCGTATGCCCCGTAGCCGCAACACGCCGTTGTTGACGAACTGGGCTTGCAGTGTGCCGCCGGTATAGTCGAAGCTGCCGTTGTTGTAGATAAACAGCGCGCTCAGGGCGCCGCGCGCCAGCGTGTAGGCGCTATGGCCGCCGCCGATCGACAGCGTACCCTCGAAGCCGCTGACGATCGGTCCCTTCGCTTCGATCCGGTGGCTGCCGCCATTCTGGATGAACACGCCAGTGCCATCCATGCCCACCCATTCTTCGTTGCTGGACAGGATGCCCTGGTTCAAGGTGTAGCTGCCGACACCGCCGGCGCTGTCGCCCAGGGTCAGGCGGCGCAGCACCTCATTGCTGCCATTGTCCTGCGTAAAGCTGCCACTGCCTTTGAACCCGAGGTCCGCCACCTCGGACCTGAGCGTGGCGTCCTCGCCGTCAAGCACCCAGGTGCCGGTGCCGCCCGCTTCCGCACCGAGCAGCAGGGTCGGCGTGATCATGGTCCCGCCGGTCTGTTCCAGCCGGCCCTTGCCGCCGATGCCGACGACGGTCAGCATGGCTTCCAGGTCCGCCTGCGCGCGCAGCGTCATGGTGCCGCTGCCGCTGGCATCGATCCTGAGGTCGATCAGCTGGGCCGGCGCGGCTGCGCTGTCGCGCGTCACGGTCCGGTCGATATCGTCATGCTGCAGCAGATACACCGTACCGCTCGTCGGCTGGCCAATGCCGCCCGTGCCGTCCGGGGTTGCGGACCAGTTATCGCCGTCTTCCCAGAAACCGCTGCCATTGATCCAGTAGTGCGTATTGCCGGCGAAAAATGCCTGCAGGGCGATGAACCAGGCGGGCGCCAGCTTGTCGTAACCGTGCTGGGTGGCCGGATGGGTGCCGTCCGTGAAGTCCGCCAGCGTCAGTTGCGCGCCGGCGTCCACAAAGTGGGTATTGTCGTGCTGCATTGCCAGCGCGCGGACATTGTTGTTGTAGTCGCCAATATATTTGTTCAGGATGTATTCGCCCAGCAAGCGCAGCGCAGTCCCGTACTCGCTCGCCGTCAGGAGGGCATTGCCGTCCGCATCGGCCGCTTTGAAGATGCCGCCCAGGTCAGGGTTTAATTTCTTGCGGTTCAGGAAAGCGTTCACCGCGCTGGTGAACTTCGCCTGATCGACCGCGCCGCCTTGGCCGCCGACTATGTCAAACGAGAGTCCTTGCGATTGCAGGTAAGCGAGCAGGGTATGCGTTACCGTTGGCCCGGTGCCGTCGAGGGGATAGCCGATCGGCGGGATGGACGAGACAAAAATCTCCACTTTCTCGCCGCGCTCCAGATAGTCCTGGTTGATTTTCCGGATCAGCGTGTCAAGCCCGCCGGCCAGGGCGACGAGGCCCAGGGCGCCGAGACCGGTGCGCACGTCGACTTGCCTGAAATCGTTGGTGCCGGCCATCAGCAGGATGATGGCCGGATGGAAGGTGTTCCATGCGGCCATGCCGTGATATTGGCGACCGTGGCGCCCACGGTGCCTTGATGGGCAAGGTAGTGGGGCGGGTCGGACGGGTCATGGCCTGCGCCGACATAGTCGATTTTCTTGCCGGCCGCGAGCAGATCGGTTAGCAGCTTCAGCCGGTAGCTGCGCTCCGGCGTCAAGGGATAGCCGGCCGTCAGCGAATCGCCCAGCGGCATCACGTTGATCTGCAGCGGCGGCTCGTCCGCGCAGGCGAGCGATGCGGCGCCCAGCCACCACAGCAGGATGAAGGTGCGCAGGAGCTGCCGCGTCCATGAAAACAGGATGGTTTTGAGGGGGGAAGTGCGGGGCATAAATCCTCCGGACGGGCTGCAAGGAATCGACGTGGCGAGCAGTCCCGCGATCTGCCGGGCTGCTGCGCCAGGCCGAGCCACGCAAATCATGTGCCATACGCCGCAAGTGTTTGATTTCTCAATGTATTTATCTGGCTCAACGGACCAGTCCGGAGGGAATGTAAAAAAATCCGGCAGCGGGAACCTGGGCCAGCGTGCGCGCCGGAATGTCTGCTGCGCACTGCGCATTGGATCGATGCCTGGCCGCGCCGATCCGCGGCTGGCGCGCCGTTGCGCGTTCGCCGCCGCTGCCTGGCGGAAACGAGATATTGATAAAGCATATTTCTATCATCACAACATGCAATTGGTTTTATATGCTGCAATGCGGCATCATGCATCTGTCTCCTCTATCTTCCTCCAAGAAAATAGATTCAGCCCGCTCCCGCAGCGGGCTTTTTTTTCGCCCGCGCGGTCGCCGGCGATAGCGATGCGCCGTGCGCGCCATGGCGATGAACGATTGCAGATAGTCGATGCCCTTGTCCGTCTCGCCCACATCCGCGAACTGAAACGTTTTCTTCACATCCACATCCGTGTCAGGCCAGCGCCCGAGATGGCCGCAGGCGCAGCAGCCGCTGCTGGCCGGGCGGCCAGCCATGCCGCGCTGGATGGCCCAATGGATTCGTCCAGGCAAGAATTCGCATGAATCTTTCTCATGGATATATGAAGTTATACCATTATTATTCATGGATGAAAGTCTCTATGATGACTCCACACTTCACTGGGAGGCAATCACCATGACCGTCACGACACACAATCTCGGCTACCCGCGCATCGGCGCCCAACGCGAACTGAAATTCGCCCTGGAAGACTACTGGAAGGGTAACAGCAGCCTGGAGGCGCTGGAAGGCCAGGGCGCCGAATTGCGCCAGCGCCACTGGCAAGACCAGGGCGCGCTGGATTTCGCGCCCGTGGGCGACTTTTCCTTTTACGACCAGGTGCTGGACTTGAGTTTTACGCTGGGCAACCTGCCGCAGCGCGTGCGCGGCCTCGAAGGCGCCGCGCTCGACAACTATTTCCGCGTTGCCCGTGGCCGCTCGGCCAGCGACAGCGATTGCAGCTGCATCCATGCCGGCGAGATGACGAAATGGTTCGATACCAATTACCACTACATCGTGCCGGAATTTGCGGCCGGCACGCAATTCAAGCTCGACAGCAGCCGCCTGCTGCGGCAACTGGCGCAGGCGCGCCAGCTGAACGTAAAGGCCAAGCCCGTGCTGATCGGCCCCGTCACCTACTTGTGGCTGGGCAAGGCCAAGGACGATTCCGACAAGCTGGCGCTGCTGCAAGGCTTGCTGCCCGTCTACGTGCAATTGCTGCAGGAACTGGCCGCGCAAGGCGTGGAGTGGGTGCAGATCGACGAACCGATACTCGTCACGGAACTCGACGGCGCCTGGCGGCAGGCGCTGGTGACGGCCTATGACGCCTTGAGCAGCGTCAAGCACGTCAAACTGCTGCTGGCCACGTATTTCGGCAAGCTGCAAGACAACCTGGCGCTGGCGTGCAAGCTGCCCGTGCAAGGCCTGCACCTGGACGCCGTCAACGCCCGCGATGAGGTGGAAGAAGTCATCGCGCAATTGCCTGTCACCAGCGTGCTGTCGCTGGGCGTGGTGAATGGCCGCAATATCTGGAAGACGGATTTGACGCAAGTGCTGGCGTGGCTGGAACCCGTGCATGCCAGCCTGCAATCGCGCCTGTGGATCGCGCCGTCGTGCTCGCTGCTGCACGTGCCCGTCGACCTGGCCAGCGAACAAAAACTCGATGCCGACATCAGATCCTGGCTGGCCTTCGCGCGCCAGAAGCTTGATGAAGTGCATACCATCGCCGGCGCCCTGAACCAGGGCCGCGCTGCCGTGCAGGCGTCGCTGGACGCCAACCACGCCGCCGTGCAGGCGCGCCGCCAGTCGGGCCGCGTGCACAATCCGGCAGTGAAGGCGGCCGTGGCGCGCATCGATGCGCGGCTGGGCCAGCGCGCCAGCGGCTATGCCGAGCGTGCCGCCAAGCAAGCTGCGCTGCTGCAACTGCCGCTGTACCCGACGACGACCATCGGCTCCTTCCCGCAGACGGCGCACATCCGCCAGGCGCGCAGCCAGTTCCGCAGCGGCCAGCTCGATGCAGCCAGCTATAAAAAGCTGATGCAGGCGGAAATCGCCCATTGCGTGCAGGAACAAGAGGCGCTGGGCCTGGATGTCTTCGTGCACGGCGAAGCGGAACGCAACGACATGGTCGAGTATTTCGGCGAACAGCTGGACGGCTACGCCTTCAGTCAGTTCGGCTGGGTGCAATCGTACGGTTCGCGCTGCGTCAAGCCGCCCATTCTGTTTGGCGACATCAGCCGCCCCCGGGCCATGACGGTCGAGTGGAGCACCTACGCCCAGTCGCTGACGGACAAGCCGATGAAGGGCATGCTGACGGGCCCCGTCACCATCCTCAACTGGTCTTTCGTGCGCGACGACCAGCCCCGCAGCGTGTCGTGCTACCAGCTGGCGCTGGCCATGCGCGCCGAAGTGCAGGACCTGGAACGGGCCGGCATCCGCGTGATCCAGATCGACGAGGCGGCCTTGCGCGAAGGCTTGCCGCTGCGCAAGTCGCAATGGGCCGACTACCTGCGCTGGGCCGTGGAATCGTTCCGCATCACGGCCAACGGCGTGGCCGACGAGACGCAGATCCACACGCATATGTGCTATTCGGAATTTAACGACATCATCGTGCAGATCGCCGGCATGGACGCGGACGTCATCACGATCGAAACCTCGCGCTCCGACATGGAATTGCTGGACGCCTTCGACGACTTTAATTACCCGAATGAAATCGGCCCCGGCGTCTATGACATCCACTCGCCCAACATTCCAAGCCAGGAGCAGATGGTGGAACTGATGCGCAAGGCGGCCAGGCGCATCCCCGCGCAGCGCCTGTGGGTCAACCCCGATTGCGGCCTGAAGACGCGCGGCTGGAAGGAAGTGATACCCGCGCTGGCGAATATGGTGGCGGCGGCAAAAACCTTGCGCGGCGACAACGTCGCATAGGCGGATGCAGGAGCAGGGGAGGCCGGCATGGCCCAGATATAGAACAATCGTATTTCTGTCATCACAACATACAATTGGAGAATGATGCTGCAATGCGGCATCATTCTCCTGTCTCCTCTACTTCCTCCAAGGAAATAGATTCAGCCCGCTCCCGCAGCGGGCTTTTTTTTGTCGTTTGACCCGTCCTGGAATAAGTTGACACTTTTTCGTTACAGAGAAGGAGTGTCCGATGGAACAAGGGTTTCGACGCAGT
>NZ_JBWKUZ010000006.1:0-7943 GCF_059421435.1 Janthinobacterium sp. GW821-FHT03A03
TCACGTGCACGCAAGCCTGCAAACCGAAGAGGTCAGCGAGGCCTTGAAGATGGCCCTGCGAGCACGACAGCGCAAGACGCCGCTGATCCATCATTCAGACAGGGGCATCCAGTACTGCTCGACTTACTATCAAGAAATTCATCGTCGTCATGGACTGACTTGCTCCATGACCGACGGCTACGACTGCTATCAGAATGCGCTGGCCGAACGTATCAACGGCATTCTGAAAGGCGAGTTCTTGCTGAATCGACCTGCAGACCTGAAACAGGCGAGCAAAATGGTGGCGCAATCGGTGCGGATATACAACCAGGAACGACCACATACGGCCTTGAAGTACAAAACGCCCGATGCGGTGCATCGGGCGTTTGTGCAGCAATAAATACTGTCAACCTATTTTAGGACTGGACATGGCATTAGCAACTTAGGGCAAGGCCACCGGCAGTTCCGGATACTCCTGCGTCAGCGCATACTTGGTGCCGCCCACGGTGACCGTGTAGTTGGCCGGTCCCGAGATCGGCAGGCGGTAGTTCAGGGTCAGCGCCACGGAGCCGCCCGGCGCCAGCGATTGCCAGGCGGGAATCGCAAAGCGGGCCCGGTTGTAGTTCTTCGTGAAGCCGCCGATATTGTTCGGTCCCGTGTAACCGGCATTGATCACCGTCAAGCCGAAGCCCGACTGGTCGCTCATGTCCGACGGCGCCGAGACGGGATAGTCGAACTCCACCACGGTGCCGCCCGGCAAGGTCGACGCGGTGTTGTTCTTCACCGTCATCACCGGGTTGATCGGATAGTTGTTGTCGCCCAGCTTCCAGCCGCCCAGGGTGATGCTGACGTTGGCCGCCGTGGCCGGCATGGCGATCTCGGCGCGCTTGTTGCCATACGCGCCAGCCGTGCGGAAGGCCTGGTACAGCACGTCCGTCAGGGTGGTGCCCATGAAATACTCGCCCTTGCCGCCATTGCGCGTGGCATCCCAGGCATAGTCGCCCGCCATTTCCCAGATCATCACGCCGCCGATATTGTTGTTGACGATGTACTGGGCCTTGGCCGCGATCGATTGCGTGGTTTCCGTCGAAATGAATACTTTTTTAGTCGCATTCCACAGCCACGGCGCCACCATGGTACTGCTGTAGTACGGCACATAGCTGCCCACCAGCGCCTTGTCCGTGACTTTATAGGCGTCGAGGTAGCTAGGCACTATGCCGTTTTGCAAGTTCAGCGCATGCCAGATGGGGTTGCCGCCACCTGGCGTCGGCTTGCCCTGAGAATCGAGGTCGAACCACACGTTGTCGATGCCGGTGGCGCCAGTACCGCACGTCTTGGTGCCGGCGCAGGTGACGGTGGAACTGATCAGCGGCGTCGTGCCCCACAGGCCGTTGGTGCCGCCCGTCACATCCTTCCAGCCCCGCGTGTAGAACGGCACGCCGATATTGATGCGCCCCGCCTGCAAGGCGCCCCGGTAGTAGCGGTAGGCCCAGTCCGTATTCAGGTAACCGATGTTCTGGTACTGGTAGGCATTGCCGGCACGCAACTCGCCATCGTTGCCGTCGTCAAACAGCGCCGCGTTCGGCCCCACATACTGGTTCCACGCGCCGTGCAAGTCGTATGACATCAGGCTGGCGTAATCGAGGTATTTCAACCCCGACATGTTTTCCTCGCCCCGCAAGACCCAGCCCGAAGCGGAACCGGCGATGGTCAGCAGATAGTATTTGTTGTCCTGCACGGCCGCTTCGTCGAGCTTCTGGCGCAACACTTTCAGCAGCACGTTGTAGCTCGTCATCAGGCCGGCCAGCCGCGGTTTCGACGCGGGGAAGTCGATCGGATTGCCCGCCTCGTTGTTGGTCGTCGGGTGCTCGTAATCAACGTCGACGCCATCGAAGAAGTTGTACTGGCGCACGAAGGCCACCATGGAATCGGCCAGGGTGTTGATGCCGGCCGTATTCACGCTGCCGTCCGCATTCGTCGTGGCCGAATAAAAGCCGCCGCTGCCGGCCCAGCCGCCCACGGAAATCATCAGTTTGACGCCCGGATACTTTTTCTTGTACTGCGCCAGCAAGTTGAAATGGCCCTTGTACGGCAGGGACGGGTCCATGGCCGCGGCCGGCACGTTGGGCCACGTCAGGCCCGTATCGGGATTGGCCGCGCCGCTGCCGATGGCGATTTTCGACGTGGCCGGGTCGACGGAGGCGAATGCATAGTTCAGGTGGGTGATCTTGTCCCACGGCAGGTTATTCACGAGGTAAGTCGGGCTGCCATCGACGCCCGTGCGCCAGCTGGCGAAATAGCCGACGATGCGCCGGTTCAAGCCGTTGCCCAGCACTTCACGGCCGTTCGCGTCATAGACCTTGCAATACGGCACATTCGGCACGGCCGAGATCAGGCCGTCCGGACGACAGGCCGTAGGGGTGGGCGTCGGCGTCGGCGTCGGCGTCGGCGTCGGCGTCGGCGTCGGCGTCGGGGTTGGCGTCGGGGTTGGCGTTGGCGTTGGCGTTGGCGTCGGCGTTGGCGTTGGCGTTGGCGTTGGCGTTGGCGTATCGATCACGGCCCATGGGCCCCACTGGTCGGCGGCGCTGGGGACATTGCCCTGCGTCCACCACTTGGCCTTGTAGCTGACGCCCTGGTAGAGCACGCACTGGCCGCCCGTGTAGACGGTGGCGGCATCCCATACGGCGCACGCCTCGACGGCGGCGAGCAGGGTGTTCGGCGTGGCCGTCGTGCCTTCCTGGCCGCCGCCGCAAGCGGCGAGCACGCCGCTGAGCAAGGCCATCAATAATGCATTCGATTTCATGTGATATTGGTCTCCGTTATGGTTGTACATCGAGCGCTGTTGCAGGCCCCTGCAGGGGCTCTTGTCAACTGTTATCCCTGGCCGGCTGTCTTGCACTTGCTTTACTGCAATTTCACATTCCAGTTGGCTTCCACGCATTTCACGTAGTTTCCGGCGATCAAGGCGCTGTACGGCGTCTGATAGCTGACCAGCTGGCATTGGTTGTCGCCCCCGGCGCTCCAGTTCTTTTCCCAATAAATGTTGTAGGCGGCGGAACTGGCCGGGGTGAAGCGTTGCATGTTGGCGCAGGACAATTGCTCGCCGGAATAATCCCAGCCCATGTCGGCGGCAAACTGCTTGTAGTAATCGATGCGGTTTTGCGCGGCCTGCTTTTCCGTGCCCTGCCCGCATTCGGCGTTGATGATCATGATGGTGGTGGCGAAATTGTTGCCCGCCCCTGCCGTCACGTCGGCCGCGTTCGGCACCCAGGTGCCGTCGAGCACGTGCAGCATCGACGGTTTCGGCGGTTGCGGATAGACGAAGAAGAAGGTGGCCGAGGCCAGGTTCAGCCAGGTCGAGGCGACGAGGTCCGGATTTTTCAGCAGCACCGATTGATCGCCGTCATGCATGGCTTGCGAAAACGGCCCATAGTTGTAGTTGTAGGACAGCTGCTTGGCGCCGCGGCCGAAATACTTCTTGAAGCTGCCGTCGGCATTCTTGCCGCACGTCCATACCTTGTTGAAGACGGGATCCGCGCACTCGATGTTGTAGCCGCAGCCGGCGCCCGTTTCATCGCAGCCCAGCTCGCGCAAATACTTCAAGCCCTGGCGCCATTGCGGCAGCGGGCTGCTGGCGTTGTGGTCGCCCGTTTCCTGCCCGAAATGGGCAAACATGGTGGCCAGGCTGTGGCGGCAGATGGCGTCCGCATTGCGCCCGTCGCTGTAGTCGTCGCACACGGCGGGAAACTTGGCCACGGCCTGCAGGAAGCGCTGGTAGGTGTAGCTCGTATCGCGCGCGGCAAAATAGTAATCCCACTTTGCCGCCGGCAGCAGGCGCTCGACGCGCCTGACGTTCAGGGGATTGCCGGCCAGTCCCGGCTGCACGGCTTCGACGGCCGCATTGCCCAGGGTGCGGATCGAGGCCTTGACCTTGCGGAAGAACTCATTGTTCGTCAGCGCCGCCTCGTTGGCCTCGGCCTGGGCCCTGGTGGGCACGCCGCCTGGCGTGGGTGTCGGTGTCGGGGTGGGGGTGGGCGTCGGTGTCGGGGTAGGCGTCGGGGTGGGTGTCGGGGTGGCGGTATCGAGGCTCCACGGCCCCCACTGGTCGTTGTTCGGCGCCGTGCCCTGCACCCACCATTTGGCGCGGTAGACCTTGCCGTCGTAGACGGCGCACTGGCCCGCCGTGTAGACGGCGCTGGCGCTCCAGGCCAGGCAATTGTCGCTGGCGGCCGCGGCGGCCAGCAGGGTCGATGGGGGTTCGGTGGTGGAATTGCCGCCGCAAGCGAGCAGCGCGCTACCCAGCAGGCCGGCCATGAATGGCGTAGCCAGCCGGCGTGATTGCCGTGTCTTCACATTGTCTCCTGAACGTTATACGAAAACTATCGAAGTAGCTTTTTATGTTGTACGTAAAGAAAGCGCAGCGAAGCGTCGGCTTTCTGCACCAAGAATGCGGCGCCGAAAATTGGTAGTCAAGTGGTTTTATGAAACGGTGTTTTTTACAATACCAGTGACTTCAGGCGGCGCGGCCACGGCGCTGCAGGCGAAGAGTGAGCGGATCGAAAAAACCGGCGTTTGCGGCAACTGCCGGCAATACCGCGCAAGCGATGGCGCGGCAAGTGGTATTAGCACTGCCGCACGCGTTTTCAGACGGATGGCGTTGCCAAGCGTTGATGTTGCGGATAATACAAGTCGTAAAACCAGCCATAGGCGCTTTCGATCTGCGCCTGGATGCGCGGCGGAATCGCATGGTGCCCGGGCGCGCTGATCGCCGCCTGCTGGCGGTGCGTGTATTTCATGCGGTAGTGGCTGTCGCTTTCCTGGATGCCCACGGCAAGATCGTGCGGATCGATCCGGAGTGGCGCCAGGCCCAGCCACGCGTACAGGTGGGACATGCATTCCACGGGCCGCGCCATCAAGTCCTCGAAGCGCACGAAATACAGCTTTTGCTGCACTTCGACGGGCAGGTCCAGCACGGCATGCAGGGAACTCAGGGGAGCGCCGATGGTGCGGTCCTTGGCAAACAGCATGTCGGCCCGGCCCAGGCGGTCGAAATCGGCCAGGTGGTCGACAAAGTCGACCAGGATGGTGCGCTGGTGCTGCGCTTCGATGGAGCCGTAGACTTGTCCCAGCTCGCGCAAGCAGACGATGATCTTCGCTTCCGGCGCCAGCTGCAGCAGCATTTCCACGCAATGCAGCCAGGCGCGGTTCTTGTCGACCACGCCCTGCTTGCCGCAATCCTGGTACCAGCCGCGCAGGAAACCCTGCATGGCCGTTTTCAGGTGGCCGTAACTGGCGTCGAAGGTACTGTCGAGCTGCGACAGGAAAAACGCGTCGTCGCTGACCATGCGCCGCATGCCCAGCAAGACATTGCACAAGGGGGAACTGTTGCCTTCGCAATGCAGTTCGGGATGCTGCGCCAGCAGCTGGCACAGCAGGGTGGAGCCCGCGCGGGGCAAGCCGGCCACGCCGATGAAATGGGAAGTCATGCGATTGTACTTTCTGTTCAGCGCTGCGCCTCTGACGGAAAACAAGGATGATGCAGCCATTGTAAAAGTGTTGCGACGATGCGAAGGCATGAAAATGCCGCCTCGAAACACGAAGCGGCACTCCGGCGCCGGCATCTGGTGACGCGGCGGGCCTTACTGGCTATCCTGGCGCGTACCGACGGAAACCTCGACCGGCAAGCGCAAGCCGCTGTCCACCACGCTCAGGCGCAGGCCTGGCAAGACATTGCTGACGACGTTGCCGGCCAGCTGCACCAGCGGCGCGCTGCCCGAGCCGCCCTTCTCACCCTCGCGCGGCGCATCCTGCGCGGCGGCAGGCTTGCCTGGCGCCGTCTCGCCGCTGACGATCATGTCGGCCTGCACCATATTGCCCTGCGACGGCGCCACGGCAACAGCCGCGATCACGTTCGCAACGGCGCTTTGCAGCGCTTCCGTCGGATTGACTTTCAGCACGCCGTCCACATAATTCAGGGCGTAATTGGTCGACGCCTGGCCCGAGGCCGAGATCAGATAATTGCCTGCCGCGGAAGCCGTCGTCGCCGGCGTGCCGAAGGCCAGCTGACCGCTCACTTCGGCGGCCAGCGTGTCGCCGCCGAGCAAGCCGCTGTAGCTGGCGCTGAAGTCGGGATTGGCACGTCCCTGGTCTTTTGCCGCATTGTCGACTTTCACCGTCAGCAGTGCCTGCGAGATCGTGGCCGTGGTGCTGGCCGTGGTGTTGACCACGTAGTTGCCCGCATCCGCCCCGCTCAGGCGTATGCCCGCCACCGTCACCGTCTTGCCCGCGCCCGCATTCTTGTCGCTGAAACTGGCGCCATTGCTGGCAATATTGAGCTGATCATTGCCGATACGGTTGTCGCGCAAGGAAACGACGGCGTTCGTGCTGGCGTCGTACACCTTGTTGATGCCGGTGGCGCTGACCGTCAGGGCCGCCGGCGTGATATCGGCCGTGGTGCTGGCCAGGCTGCTGGCCAATACGTAGTTGCCCGCATCGGCGCCGGCCAGGCCCAGACCGCTGATGTTCACGGTCTTGCCCGTTGCCGCATTCTTGTCGCTGAACGCGCCAAGGACGGGGCCGCCGGCCAGGCTCAGGACGTCGCCGGCCAGCATGCCATTGAAGCTGGCGCCCGCCAGGTTCAGGCTGGCCGCCGTGCCGCCGTCATACACCTTGTTTGCCGCCACGATGCCGGAAATGGCGCTGATGGACGCCGGCGTGATGCTGGCCGTGCCGCTGGCAACCGTGCTGGCAAGGTTGTAGTTGTCCGCATCGGCGCCGCCGAGGGTGATGCCGCTGACCGCCACCGTCTTGCCCGTGCCCGCATTCTTGTCGCTGAAGGCGCCGTTGCCGGCCACGGTCAGGATATCGTTGCCGATCTTGCCATTGAAGGTTGCCTCGCCGTTCAGCGTGGCGTCGGCCAGCCCGTTATAGGTCTTGTTGTTGACGCCCACGTTTGTCACGCCGCTGATGGTCGCCTTGCTGATGTCGGCGTTCACGTTGGCGGGACTGCTGAAGGCGTAATTGCTGGCCAGTCCAGTGCCATCCTGCAAGCTGGCGCCGCTGATGGTCACCACCTTGCCAGTACCGGCATTCTTGTCGCTAAAGCTGCCGACACCGCCGCTGAAGCCCAGCGTTTCACCCGCGACCATGCCGGTCAGGGTGCCGCCCGACAAGACTGCCGCTGTCGTGCCATCGTAGACTTTATTGCCCGCAGTCACTCCGGAGAGGGTGACGGCCTTGGGCGTGATACTGGCCGTGGCGCTGGCCGTATTGTTGAGGAAGTCATAATTGACCAGATCGCTGCCGGACAAGGTGATATTCGTGATATTGACGGCCTTGTTGCTGCCCACGTTTTTATCCGTGAAGGCAGCGCTCGCGCTGAACAATTGCACATCGTCGCCGGCGATCTTGCCGTTGATCACCGCCTGGCCGGGATTGACGCTGACGTTGAGGTTGCCGTTATAGATCTTGTCCAGGGCGCTCAAACCGCTAATGCTGGAAATCGTTGCCTTCGCGATATCGCCCGTCATGCCGTTTGGCGTACTCAGCGTGTAGTTGCCGGCCAGGCCGCTGCCGTCGCTCAAGCTCACGCCGCCCACCGTAATGGCCTTGCCCGTGCCCGCGTTCTTGTCGCTGTAGCTTGCTCCCTGGACAGTGAAGGCCAGGGTTTCCGAATTGACCAGGCCATTCAGGGTGCCGCCGGCCAAGTTCGCACTGGCTGTGCCGTCGTAGACTTTATTGTTGCCAGTCAAGCCCGTCAGCGTCAGCGCCTTGGCGCTGATATTGGCACTGCTGCTGGCCGTGTCGCTGGCCAGGTTGTAATTGCCGGCGTCCGTGCCGCCCAGCACCATGCCGCTGATGCTGACCGTCTTGCCATTGCCCGCATTCTTGTCGGCAAAGCTGCCGCTGGCGCCCGAGACCGTCAGGTTGTCGCCGCCCACCATGCCCGTGAACGACGCCCCAGC
>NZ_JBWKUZ010000006.1:8042-284496 GCF_059421435.1 Janthinobacterium sp. GW821-FHT03A03
GCTGATGGTGGCCTTGCTGATGTCGGCGCTGCTGCTGGCCGTGGTGCCGGTCAAATTGTAGTTGCCGGCATCCGTGCCCCCCAGCGCGATGCTGCTGATGCTGACCGTCTTGCCTGTGCCCGCGTTCTTGTCGGCAAAGCTGCCGCTGGCGCCCGAGACCGTCAGGCTGTCGCCACCGATCATGCCCGCAAACGTGGCGCCCGCCGCATCCAGGCTGGCGGCCGTGCTGCCGTCATACACTTTGTTTCCAGCAACAATGCCGCTCACGCCGCTGATGGTGGCCTTGCTGATATTGGCCGTGCTGCTGGCCGTGGCATTGGTAAAATCATAATTCCCAGCGTCCGTGCCGCCCAGGACCATGCCGCTGATATTGACCGTCTTGCCATTGCCCGCGTTTTTGTCGGCAAAGCTGCCGCTGGCGCCCGAGACCGTCAGGTTGTCGCCGCCCACCATGCCCGTGAACGACGCCCCAGCCATGTTCAGGCTGGCGGCCGTGCCGCCGTCGTACACTTTATTTCCGGCAACGATACCGGTCACGCCGCTGATGGTGGCCTTGCTGATGTCGGCGCTGCTGCTGGCCGTGGTGCCGGTCAAATTGTAGTTGCCGGCATCCGTGCCGCCCAGCGCGATGCCGCTGATGCTGACCGTCTTGCCTGTGCCCGCGTTCTTGTCGGCAAAACTGCCGCTGGCGCCCGACACGCTCAGGCTGTCGCCACCGATCATGCCCGCAAACGTGGCGCCTGCCGTGTTCAGGCTGGCCGTGGCAGTGCCGTCATACACTTTGTTTCCAGCAACAATGCCGCTCACGCCGCTGATGGTGGCCTTGCTGATATTGCCCGTCAAGCCGTTCACCGGCACCAGCGCATAGTTGCCCCCGGCGCTGCCGCCCAGGGCCGCGTTGACCGTCACGGCGATGCCGTTGCCGGCATTCTTGCTGGCAAACGTGCCATTCACGGTCGAACTGACATTGGCCAGGTCGCCCGCCAGCACGCCGTTCAGCGTGCCGCTGATGGCGGCCACGGTGGTGCCGTCGTACACTTTGTCCCCTACCGCCGCGCCGCTCAGGGTGACGGACTTGGGCGTGATCACCAGGCCGCCATCGATATAGCTGATGGCGTAGCCGGACTGGCCGCCCGAAGCGTACAGGCCGCTGGCCGACACGCCATAGGTGCCCGCATTGACGGCGCCGGCGGCATTGCCCGCATACACGGGCGTGCCCAGCAGACTGGCGCCTGCCACCGTGTTCGAATACGTGACGCTATTGCTGCCGCCTGCGTAGGCCACGCCGTCATACACCTTGCTGTCGTAGGAAACGCGCACGGCGATCTGCTTCATGAACGAGCGCAGGAAAGGCGCGCTCTGGCCGTCGTAGACCACCCACATCTGCGCCAGTTCCCAGCCGGCGCCCGTGTAATTCGACAGGTTTTTCAGCTGCGCCGTCGTCATGGCCGTACCGCCCATACTATTCGCCTGGCCGCTGGCCGTCGTGTCCCAATAGCTGCCCGTGGCGCTGCCCGTACTGGCCCCCACCAGGCCGCCCACGCTGCCGGAACCGCTTACGCCGCCATTCGCATAGCTGTTGGCGATGCTGCCGCCATTGCTGCCGACGAGGCCGCCGACGATGCTGGTGCCGCTCACGGTCCCGCTGGCATAGCTGTCCACCACCGTGCCCGTATTGCTGCCCACCAGGCCGCCTCCGGTGGACGTGCTCGTCACGCCGCTGGTGGCAAAGCTGCCGCTGATCGTGCCGGCATTGCTGCCGGCCAGGGCGCCCACATTCGTCCCTCCGGTCACGCTGCCGCCGGACAAGCCCACATTCGCCACCACGCCCCCGCTGCCGATGGCGCCGAACAGGCCCACGTTGTTCACGCCCGCCTTGGCAATGGTCAGGCTGGAAATGATATGGCCGGTGCCGTCGAGGCTGCCCGTGAAGGCCGAACCTGCCGTGCCGACGGGGATGAAGCCCGTGGTTCCCCATATATCCTGGCCATTGGCCGCCGTCGTGGCGGCGCTGAAGCTGCTGCCCAGGGTGTAGCTGGCAGTCTTGTTCATCGCCATCAATTGCAGCTGGTGCGCGGAATTGATGGTATTTGACCACTCCGACGCCAGCATGGGGCGCGTGCCGGCAGCGCCATTGAGCGTGCCGTCGGCGCTGACCGCCACCCAATTATTGCCGGTGGCGCCGCCCGTGGTCGTGAAATTGAACCCCACATAGTTGCTCGATACCAGCATCTGCGCCGTGCTCAGCCCTTGCGCATTCGAGGTGGCGCCATTGAAGCTCTGGCCGATGCCATTGAGGCCGGAATTGATCGTGCTGTCAAAATAGGCGCGGTTGACGGAGCCCGAATTGTGCTCGCCGACAATGGCGCCCACGCTGGCGCCGCCGCCCGTCACCTTACCGGTGGTATAGACATTCGTGATGGTGCCGCCCACGTTGTAGCCGACCACGCCGCCGGCCAGCCCGGTGGTCTGCACGTCGCCCGTCGCATAGCTGTTGCTCAAGGTTCCGCGCAACAGGCCCACCAGGCCGCCGACATAGCCGCCGGTGGAGGTGACCTTGCCCGTCGCGTAGCTATTGCTGATGGTCGCGCTGCCGCTGTTATTGGTCCCCACCAGGCCGCCGGCACTGCCCGAGGCGTTCATCGCGCCGGTCGCGTAACTATTGCTGATACTGCCATTGTTAAAGCTGACCAGGCCGCCGCCATAATTGGCTCCTGCGTTCACGGTGCCCGTCGCATAGCTATCGTTGATCGCACCGGAGTTGGTGACCACCAGCCCGGCCGCCACGTAGCGCGTGGAGCTGGTGGTGGCGGAGCTGGAACTGTTCTTGATCAAGCCGCCTACGGCATTGAGGCCCACAAAGCCGCCTGCCGCGCCGTAGCCGCCCGGCCCGGGATCGCCCGCGGAGACGACCGTGCCGGAGACGCGGCTATTGCTGATCGTGCCTGCATTGATGCCCACCAGTCCGCCCAGATTAACATAGCCGGAGCCGCTCACGGCACCACTGCTATACACGTTATCGATCTTGCCATTATTGGCGGCAGCCAGCGCGCCTATGCCCGCGTAGCTGGCGCCATAGGTCGCTGCCGACCCCGCAACGTTGACATTGCTCAAACCCAGATTGCGCACGGCACCAGCGGCACCGATACTGCCGAACATGCCGACGGGCACGTCAGGGCGGCTGATCGTCAACCCCACGATTTCATGGCCCAGGCCGTCGAGCGTGCCCGTGAAAGGCGCCGCATCGCTGCCGATGGGCGCAAATCCCCTGCCGCCATCCCAGCCGGAGGTGCCGCGCGCATCGATGTTGCTGCCCAGCACGTACTTGCCGGACAAATTGCCTTGCATGCCCTGCACGTCGCTGCCGCTGGTGCTGTTGAAGGCGCCCAGGCTGTTGATCACCTGATACACGGTCACGCCGCCATTGCTGCCCAGCTTGGTGCTGAAGTTATTGCCTGATGGCAAATCCACCTCGGCCTTGACGTTGTACGTCGACAGGTTGCCGGCGGCGACCCCGCTCTGGCCGTATTCGAGCGCCAGGCTGGCCGTGCCCGCGCCGCGCATGGCCTTGTTGATGTTGATATTGTTCTGCGCCGTCAGGGTCAGCTTGTTGGCGGTCCAGTTGACGTTGTCGTTGACGTTGATGTTGCCCTGCGTGCCGCTGCCGCCCGACACGCTCTGGATCTGCACATTGCCCGATTTCAAGGAGTTGCTCAGGAAAGCGCCCGTCATGTCGCCGCCGGAAACGGCGATATTGAAGTCGCTCGGGTCGATCAGCCAGGTGCCGGCCAGGCCCTTGCTCGATGCCGTCGTCACCTTCAGCGCATCGCCGATCTTGACGTGCGCGGCCGAAGTATCGATGAAGCCGCCATTGCCGCCGTCGGGCGCGCCGGCGTCCAGCGTGCCGGCCGCGTGCACCGTGCCGCTTTGCATGTCACCGAGCAATTTGATCGTGCCGCCGCGCGTGGCTATCGTGTGCGCCTCGATCACGCCCGTGTTGTTGACGGCGGTTTTCAGCAAGTCGCCCGCCGCCTGGGCCGTGAGCACCACGCTGCCGCCGTCGGCCTGGATCAGGCCGCCATTGCTGACCAAAGCGCCCACGGCGCCTGTGTTGACGGCCACATTGAGCAAGCCGTCGCCGGCCACGTCCAGCGTGATCGCCTTGCCGGCCGCCAGGGCTACCGAGCCCAGGCGCGCCGTGATCGTGCCCTCGTTCGTGACGTGCGCGCCCAGCAGGGCCACGTAGCCGCCCGGCGCGCTGATGCTGCCCTGGTTCAGGACTTTCCCCGTGCCATTGCCGGAAAACTGGTACTTGCCCGCCATGAAGTCGGCGTTGCTGACGTCCAGGGTGGACGCCACCAGGCCGGCCGTGTTTACGGACGCGCCCTGGCCGAACAGGATGCCGTTCGGATTGACGATGAACACCTTGCCGTTGGCCGACAAGTTGCCCAGGATGGTAGTGCCGTCGCCGCCCAGCACGCGGTTCAGGGCCACCGCATTGCTGTTGGGCTGCTGGAACTGCACCGACTCGCCCTTGCCGATATTGAAACTGGCCCAGTTGATCACGGCGTTCTGGCTGCCCTGCCTGATCACCGTGGCGCCCGGCGCGCCGTTGATCGTCGCCTGGCCCGCCACCAGCGTGCCGCCCGCCGGCCCCGCCAGGGCCAGCGAGCCATAGCCGAGCATCAGGGCCGCCGCCATGCCGGTCAAGGCAAAATGCGCCCCGCCACCGCTGCCGCCGGGCAGCGAGCGCTTGCCGGCGGATTTGACGTTTTCGGAAACGGCGGCGTAGGCGCCGGTAGCCTGGTTCCAGATGGAGCGGTAGATGCGGTTCATGGCAGTGTCCTGATTGTATTAACGTGTCTTAATTAGAAGTATTTAATGGCTTGCAGCCAGAAACGGCCTGCCGCATCGGGTGCCGAGGTCGCCTTGGCGCTGCCCAGCTTGTGCGCGTAATACGCCTTCAGGACAAGCGCATTGGCGCCCGCCCACGTCACGCCCACGCCGGCGCCGCTCAGGGTGCGGCGGTTCTCGCCGGCGCTCCAGGCGTCGCGGTTCAGCCTGACGGTACCCGTGTCGGCAAAGGCCAGCACCTGCAGCTGGCCCGGGAAGGCCGCGAACGCCGTCACGTTGCGGCGCAGCTCCAGGTTCAGCACATAGCCCTGGTCGCCATACGCCTCGCCGCCCGGATAGGCGCGCACGCCGCCTACGCCGCCCAGGCCCATCTTTTCGGAGACATCGAGGTTTTTCGACGCTGCCTGGCCGCTGAGCACGCCGAACAAGCTCGTCTCGTCGCCCAGGCTTTGCACGCGGGCCGCATTGAAGCTGAGTTTATGGAAGTGGCCATTGCTGTTCACCGTCAGCTGGTCGATCAGCAGCGCCAGCGGCGTCCCGATGCCGATCTTGCCCGTGGTAAAAGTGATGGAATAGGTGCTCGCGCCGCCGCCGCCCCAGCCATCGCGGCTGTCGCCATTCAGGTTCAGCATCCACACCCTGGCCGTCTTGTCGTTGACGCTGCCCGTCGATTCCGTGCGGTCCTGGAATTTCTTGTCGTCGTAGCTCACTTGCGCATACAGGTTATTGCTGCGCGAGCGGATCAGCGGATAACTGCCGTAGGCGCTGGCGATCTTCGCCGTGCCCTTGGCGTCAAGCACGGCAAATTCCTTGCCCAGTTTGTAATCCATATACGTGTAGGCGCCGCCCAGGCGCAGCAGACCCGCCTGCCCCTGGTAGGCCAGGCGGGCATAGTTCAGGCCGTCGGCCGAGGTAAACGCGCGCACGGTGGCCACGTCGCCGAGGCCGGCCAGTTCATTGATGTTCAGGGTGGCGCCGATGCGGTTGCGGCCCGTGTAGCGATTGCCCTGGTTATCGAGGTCGATGCTGCCGTTGAAACGCGAACCGGGCTGCACGTCGACGATCAGGTCGGACGCGCCCAAGGACGCCCCCGGCGCCAGGGTCGAGCTCACCTGCACGCCCGGCAAATCCGACAACAGCAGCAAGCGCCGTTCCAGCGGCGGCGTGGCGATCACCTGCCCGTCGAGACCGGCCAATATGGTGCCGGCCAGGCCGTCGGACAGCTTGCTCTGGTTGCGCAGCTGCACCTGGCCATATTGCCCCGGCAGCACGTCGATGGCGACGACGCCATCCTCGATATCCTGCGCCGGCAGATAGGCCTGCGCAAGGAAGTAGCCGCGGTTCTGGTAATAGCTGGCAATTTTTGACGCCATGGCGCGCAATTCGCCCAGGGTCAGCTCGCTGCCGGGGACAAAACCCGTGGCGGCGACCAGCTCGCTTTCGGCAAACACGGGCGGCGCCGTGATGCGCAGGCGCTGCACGGTGATGCGCGTGGCGTCGCCCACCGTGGCGGCCGGCACGTTGCCCTGCTGCACGCGGATGGCCGGCGGCGTTTTCGGCAACTGGGGCGCGGCGGGAATCTGCTGCAGCTGGCTGCCGGCGCCGGGGGGATCGACGGCCCAGGCGGTCTGGATCAGAAGCAGCAGGGTCAGGGGAAGTAATTTGGTGTTCAAGGTCATCCTTTCTGGCAGCGCGCCCGCGCCCATGCTCGCCGCCAGCGGCTGCAATGACGGGGGAATACAAGAGCTGAAAAGCAGTATTTTTTGATATCATTGTTAAATACGATGACAATCGAAAAATTAAATTCCCTTCAGCAACATTGATCCATTTTAGCCCTTCATCGGACGAGAAAATACCTGCCTGATGGCCTCGCTCACCACATTGGTGCAGCCTCGACTGCAATCACGGCAAAACCCGTAAAATGCCGACAAAATGCGCCTTCCCACGAAAAACATCGTTGCTCAATAACAACAACGTTAATATATAAACACTATCAACATGGTATTCCCGGCACGCCACCCGCCGGCAAAACAGACAAGATATTGGCATTAGCACAATACAAAACAATGTTATTTTTTACATACGCAGATCCGCCTCGCGTGACACACTTTTTTATTGCTCATTGGCACGTCACATTCTTGCAAAAACGAATTATCAATAGATAAATAATATTATTGAAAACTCATTCCGGCGACGCCACGCGGGGGAGGGGCAGCCTGTATGGATCGCAGTGAGGAAAACCGGCGAGGCGGGCGTCCGCCACGTCGGACCCGGGGGCTGACGTGGCGGACGCTGGCGGAAAGGAAGAGAAGATCAGCGATGCGGCCGGGCTGGCCGGGCGTTACCTGGACAGCACATATTTGGCCAGCGTGGCCGCGTCGGCTACGCTGAGCTGGCTGAACGGCGGCATGGGCACGGGTCCCCATTTGCCGGCGCCGCCGCTGCGGATATTCGCCGCCACGGCGGCGGCGCCGTCCTGGCCCTTGTAGCGGGCGGCCACCTCGGCAAAGCCGGGGCCGACCACCTTCTGCTCGATGGCATGGCAAGCCATGCAGCCATTGGCTGCCAGCAAGGTTTTCGCATCCTTGCCGCTGGCGGCCACGACAGCGGCCGCGGCGGGCTTCACTAAAGCGGCAGGCGCTGCGGCGCCCCGCTCCGCGCCATAGGTTTTCACCAGGTAGTCGACCATGGCCGGCATGTCCGCGTCGTCAAACTGCGCGCCGAACGGCTTTTTCATCTTCTTGACGGTCGCTTCCCAGTAGGCGCGCGGCGAGGCGGGCGGCTGGCTCGACGCATACTGGGCCGCGTGACAGGTCATGCAGTTACGCTGCACCAGCTGGTAGCCGGGCAAATCGCTGGGTTTATACGTGGCCGTTTCCGGTGGCAAATGGATTTCCAGCGCGCCGGCGCTGCCGGCAAGCATCAGGGTCACGGCGGCGGCGAGTGTTCTTGTCAGCATGGCATTCTCCTCACACTGCGTCGATGCGCGTGGTTTCCACCACGTTGCGCATATAACCCATGGGATTCCACAGGGCTTTCATGGGCTGGCTCTGGCCGATGCGGTTGACGGCGCGCACCATCAGCACGTGCCTGCCCTTGCGCGGCGCCTTCATGAGCATGGTCCACTCGCGGAACGAGAAGCGCCCCAGGTCCTTGCCCAGCTTCGCTTCCTGCCACGTCTGGCCGCCGTCCACCGACACGGTCACCTCGCTGATGCCCTGCCCGCCATCGAAGGCGATGCCGCGCAGCGCCAGGTCGCGCCCCGCCTTCACTTGCGCGCCATCTTGCACGCTGGTAATGAAGGAGCGCACGTTCAGGCGGCTGATCGGCGTCGTCTTGCCCACGGGCGTGCCCGGCTCGATGAAGCCGGACCCGTTGTCGGGGATGCGGTAGCCCGTGCTCATCCAGAAGCCGTCGAAGGGCTTGTCGAGCACCGTGATGTCGCTCAGGTGCTTGACCCAGTAAGTGCCGTAGTAGCCCGGCACGATCAGGCGCAGCGGATAGCCGTTGAGGAAAGGAATGTCCTCGCCATTCATGGCCCAGGCCAGCAGCACGTCGCCGGCCATGATGTGCTCGACGGACAAGGCTTTCTGGAAGTCGGGACCGTCGCCCACGGGCGGCGTTTCCAGGCCGTTGAAGGCCACTTGCACGGCACTGGCCGCGATGCCGGCCTTTTCCAGCACGGTTTTCAGGGGGATGCCCGTCCAGCGGGCATTGCCCATGGCGCCATTGCCCAGCTGCCCGCCGTTGGCGCGCGGGCTAAAGAAGCCGCGGCTGTTGCCCGAACATTGCGTCACGGCCACCACATCCACGGGATCGGCCAGCTGTTTCAGCTGCGCCAGCGACAATTCCAGCGGCGTTTTCACGAGGCCGGCGATGCGCAAGCGATAGCTGCCGCCATCTATGCTGGTCGGCAAGCCGCTCCAGTGGTAGCGCACGAAAAACGCGTCGTTGGGGGTAATCGCGCCTTCATTGAAGACGCTGAACGGCGTTTCCAGCTGGGGCGGGCGGCTGGTCAGCAGGATCAGCGGGCGCTTTTGCGGGAAAGCCACCAGTTCGCGCTCGCCATTTTCAAACGGCAAGGTAACGGAAGCGGAGGCGGCAAGCGCCGGTCCCGCCACGGCGGCGGCGCCCAGGGCGGCCGTCTGACGCAGGAAGCGGCGCCGTCCTGCAGGCAACAAGGTCGTGTCAGACATGTTTGAGCTCCACTTTGGTGTCGGCGGAGGCACCGCCGTTGCGGTCGTCATTGACCAGTTTCTTGATGTAGTACATGACGCTCATGATGACCACGCTCAACAAGCCGAACCAGAACGACACGCGCTGCTCCGTATCGGACGACACGCTCATGGCGCCCAGGATCACCAGCATGGCGAAGATGGTGAAATACGTCAGGTAAGGGAACAGCCACATGCGCACCTTGATGCGTTCCGGGCATTCGCGTTCCAGGCGGCGGCGCAGGCGCAATTGAGATATCGCAATGAGCAGGTAGACGAACAGGATCAGAATGCCGTAGGAATTGACGATGAAGGGGAAAACCAGGTCGGCCGACACATACGAAACGGCAATGGCGAAGTAGGCGAACAGGGTGCTGAACAAAATGGCGCGAACGGGCACGCCATTCTTGCTCAGCTTGACCAGGCCCGTGGGCGCGTCGCCGCGGCGCGTCAGCGCGAAGATCATGCGCGACGAGGCATACAGGCTGGAATTCAGGGCCGACAGCACGGCCGTCAAAATGATGGCGTTCATGATGTGGGCCGCGTACGGAATGTTCATGACCGTCAGGGCGCTGACGAAAGGCGTGGCGATGGCCGGCGTATCCCAGGGCACGATGCAGACGACGACGAACATCGAGCCCACATAAAACATCAGCACGCGCATGACGACGGAATTGGTGGCGCGGGCGATGGCCTTGGCCGGGTCCGACGTTTCGGCGGCGGCGATGGTGACGATTTCGGCGCCCGAATAAAAGGCCGTGGCGGCGACGGCGCCGCTCAATACAGGCCCCCAGCCGTGCGGCATGAAGCCGCCATGGCTGGTCAGGAAGCCCAGGGTCGGGATGCTGTTAGGCAAGCTGCCCGTGATGAACAGGGCGCCGACGAACAGGAAGACGACGATGGCGACCACCTTGATCGAGGCGAACCAGAACTCGAATTCGCCGAAGGCTTTTACCGAGAACAGGTTGAGCACCGTCATCGAGACGAGCAAGACCAGGCTGATGGCCCACGAGGGCACGTCGGGCAGCCAGAAATTGACCAGCTTGGCGCCGGCGATAGCTTCCAGGGCCACGACGACGACCCAGAAATACCAGTACATCCAGCCGCTCATGAAGCCGAGGAATTTTGACACTTTCGGCTTGTCGTCGAAGGCCAGGCGCGCATATTCGTAAAAGGAGCCGACCACGGGCAGGGACGAGGCCAACTCGCCCAGCATGCGCATGATCAGGACGACCAGGCCGCCCGTGAGCAGGAAGGAAAGGATGGCGGCCGGGCCGGCGGCCTTGGCGATGACGCCGCTGCCGACGAAGAGGCCGGCGCCGATCACGCCGCCGATGGCGATCATGCTCATGTGGCGTTGCTTCAGCGAGTGCTGCAAGCCGGTACTGTTATGCGATTCGCTAATCATGTTTTGTCTCCTGAAAATCTCTGAAGCCCGGTGCGCCCTCGCCTGCTGCGGCTGGTTCCTGCCGCGCGGCTTTGTTTTATATAGGCAACACCGTCAAGCAGCATCGATACATCATCAAATCAGTCTGGTTGGCTGCATGCCATAAGTCAATCTGGAAATGCAGCGGCCCGGCGCGGTTGCCTGAGGGCAAAACACGCTGGGAGAAAAGTAAGGGGCGTTGCCGGGCGTTACGTTGAGCCGGCCTCGACATCGGCACGGCAATGGTTAAAAAAAAGGGAAGCGGCGCGCAACACTTGTGGCGTGCGCGCCACTCCCCGGGAACGTCTTACACCTTGCCCTTCCATGGCACGAGGGTACGTTCGAGGTAGCGCATCATCAAATCAAACAGGAAAGCGAAGAAGCCGATCACGATGATGCCCATGATCACCACGTCGCTGGCGAGGAACTCGGAAGCGCTCAGGACCATGTAGCCAAGGCCGCGCGTGGCCGCCACCATCTCGCCGGCCACCAGGGTGGTCCAGCCCACGCCGATGCCGATGCGCATGCCGGTGAGGATCTCCGGTATCGCGGCGCGCAGGATCACGTGCACGATGACCTGGAAACGCGTGGCGCCCATCGAGTAGGCCGCATGGATTTGCTCCAGCGACACGGAGCTGACGCCGGCGCGGGCCGCGATCGCCATCGGCGCAAAGATGGCCAGGAAGATCAGGTAGACCTTCGAAAACTCGCCGATGCCGAACCAGATGATAACCAGTGGCAAGTAAGCGAGGGGCGGCAGCGGACGGTAGAACTCGATCAAGGGATCGAAGATGCCGCGCGCCACGCGGTTGACGCCCATCATCACGCCGACGGGGATGGCGAACAGGCAAGCCAGGCCGAAGGCGCCGAACACGCGCACCAGGCTGGCCACCGTGTGTTCCCACAGGGTGGCGCCGCCAAAGCCCGTGGTGGCCGCCATGATGAATTTTTCATAGACGGCTTGCGGCGACGGCAGGAACAGCGGTTTCACGAGGCCGCTGGCCGTCACGGCTAACCACAGCAAGAGCACGGCGATGACGGTGACGGTGGCGATGCGGCTGGAATTGCCCTGCCCCGGCGCGCCGAACGCTTCGCCGGGCATGGCGCAGCGGGGGGCGAACAGGCGGCCAAAAAAGCCGGCGCGCTTGGCTGTGGTGGGAGGAAATCCCACGGCGGATGGGCTATGCATGGGACACCTCCAGCTCTTTGTTGACGGCGCGTTCGTCGCCATAAATGATGTTGAGCACCGTTTCGCGCATCTTGATGAAGTCCGGGCTCGATTTCACGGCGCGCGCATCGCGGCATTCGAGGAAGCGCTTGTTGAAATCGAGTTCATACGTGTGCGTGATGCGGCCCGGACGGGGCGACATGACGATCAGCCGGTTCGCCAGGAACAGCGCCTCGTCGACGCTGTGGGTAATGAAGAAGAACATGGTGCTGGACTTGGCCCAGATATCGAGCAGCAACTCCTGGATGGTTTCGCGGGTCAGCGCGTCGAGCGCCGCCATCGGTTCATCCATCAGCAGCATGGCGGGATTGCTGGTCAGGGCGCGGGCGATGCCGACCCTTTGCTGCATGCCGCCTGACAACTGATAAATCATATTGTCGTGAAAGTCCTTCAAGCCGACAAGCGCCAGGTTCTTGGCCGCCTGTTCGCGCCGCACGGCTTTCGGCACGCCTTGCAGCTTGAGGCCGAATTCCACGTTTTCCATGACGTTCAGCCACGGCAGCAAGGCGTGCTTCTGGAACACCACGCCGCGGTCGGCGCCCGGCCCTTCCACCTTGTTGTCTCCAAGCATGATTTCCCCCTTGGACGGGGCGATAAAGCCCGCCATCAGGCTCAGCAAGGTTGTCTTGCCACAGCCCGAGGCGCCCAGCGCGACGACGAAGTCGCCGCTGTTGATAGTCAGATTGATATTATTTAAGGCATGTACGCGTTCACCGGCCGTCTTGCCCGGATAAATCACGCTGACATCCTTGACGTAGAGATTTTCCATCATGTGCCCCGCATAGGTGTAGTCACTTCAGTTCAACGCATTCTGTTCAGTCAGCGCGCCCGCGGGCGCGCCATCGCACCACGTTTACTTCAGCAGGCCGGCGGCCTGGGCATACCTGGGTGTCACATATTTGGCGTAATCGGGAGCCAGGCTGTCGATCTTGCCTTCAGCTTTCAAAAACTGCGCCGTGGCCAGCAAGGCTTGCGCCACGCCGCCTTTCGCGCCGCCACCGAGCCAGGCCGGCGAAGCCTGTTCCTGCAGCGATGGATAGGCGTACAGGGCCACAGAAGCGGCCACGTCCTTGGCGGCCGCGCCCGAATGCTTGACGTTGGCTTTCACTTGCGGGGAATCAATGGTCCACGCCTTCGGATTGGCGCGGTAGTCGGCGTCGGCGGCGGCCATCACCTTGACGAACTTGGCCATGAAGTCGGCGTTCGCCTCGCCCCAGGCGCGCTCGACGGCCATGCCGTCAAACGTGGCCTTGCCCTTCTTGCTCAGTTCGCCGGAGGTCACCAGCACCTTGCCGTTTTGCTTGAGTTTGCTCAAGGCCGGGTCCCACACGAAGGCGGCATCGATGTCGCCCCGCTCCCAGGCGGCGGCGATCTGGTTCGGCTGCATATTGAGCAGCTTCACTTCCGTGGGCTTGATGCCCCACGTTTCCAGCGCGAACATGGTGTGGAAGTGTGTGGTGGAAACGAATGGCACGGCGATCTTCTTGCCGCGCAAGTCGGTCGGCTTGCTGATGCCGGCGCCGTTGCGGGCCACCATCGCTTCGGCTTCGTTGATGTCGTCGATGATCCAGAACAGCTGCAGGTCGACGCCGCGGCTGACGGCCGCCGTCAATGGGCTCGAACCGATGACGCCGATCTGCACGTCGCCGGACGCCATGCCGGTGGCTACCTTGGCGCCCGAGTCGAACTTGCGCCAGTTGATTTTATAGCCGGTGGTCTTTTCCACTTCGCCGCTGGCGATGGCCACCAGGAACGGGCCGTTGATTTCCTGGTAGGCAATCGTCACTTCCTTGCCTTGCGCGAAGGCCGTGCCGCTCGATGCGACCGCCACGCCCAGCACCAGGGTGCCGAGGACGGCGCGGCGCAGCGTTGAAAAAACCGTTTTGCTCGGGGTTTTGCTCGTGTAGGTGTTCATGTCTCACTCCAAGTTATTGTTATGTGTGAACGTTCGGGCAATCTCATCCTTGCGGATGGCGCCGCTGGTTGCTCTTTGTCAACCATACGGCGGCTTAGTACGGCTACAGCTATTTAAAACACTTCATCCTTCAAGTGATACCAGCGGTACAGGAAGCGCTGGCCCAGGCGGCGGAACGGGGCGAACGCTTGCGACTCGACCAGTTCCATCATGTTGGGATACGGCAATTTCGAATTAAAGATCGGCAAGCCCGTGTCGCTGGCCTTGCCCGCGATGCGCTCGGCCATGCGCCGGCCCGCCTGCGCCGAATACATGACGCCGTTGCCGCCGTAGCCGAGCGAATAGAAGATCGATTGCTTCGGGTCCGGCTGCACGATGCGCGGCATCATGTCGTGGCTGACGTCGACCCAGCCCCACCACGAGTAATCGATGGGAATACCGGTCAGCGCGGGGAACTTGCGGTGCAGGTCGTTGATCAAAAACTGTTTGTATCTGTCGTCCGGCGCGTCGGCGCCCGTGATGGCGCTGCGGCTGCCGATCTGCACGCGGTTGTCCGGCATCAAGCGGTAGTAGTGGCGCAGGATGCGCGTATCCGTGATCACCTGGTGGGTGCGGAAGTTGCACGCCTCGATTTCCGCCGCGGTCAAGGGACGGGTGACGATGGAATTGGACAGGATAGGCAGCAAACGGTTCTTCACTTGCGCATGCAGGTGGGGCGAGGTGTAGCCGCCCGTGGCCACGGCCACGGCGCGGGCGCGCACCACGCCGCCCGGCGTTTGCAGGTAATGCACGCCGTTGCGCGTTTCCCAGCCCATCACGGGGCTCGATGGATGCACTTTGGCGCCCAGCGCGCGCGCCTTGCGCAGGTAGCCGAAGGCCAGCTTGCCCGCGTGGATGCCGATGCCTTCCGGCTCGTGCAGGGCGCCGGCCGCTTCCTTGTCGTCGACGAATTCACGCTTGACGGTGTCGGCGTCGAGGATGCGCGCGTCGTACTTGAAGATCTCGCGCATGACCTTGGCTTCTTTTTCCAGCGCGGGCATGGCTTTCGCCTTGTGGGCGATGTACAGGTGGCCGCCCGGCTGCGGGTCGCAATCGATGTCGGCCGTGATCTTCTTGAAGGTCTGCATTGCGTCGCACACTTCCGTGTGCAGTTTCAGGGCCGTGTCCATGCCGTAACGGGCGATCCACTGCGAGCGCTTCAGGCGGCCCGTCGTGCACTGGGCCTGGCCGCCGTTGCGCGTGCTGCAGCCCCAGCTGACCCGGTTCGCTTCCAGCACGGTGGCCTTGATGCCGTGTTCCTGGGCCAGGAAGATGGCGCAGGACAGGCCCGTGAAGCCGGAACCGATGATGGCTACGTCGACGTCGATGTCATGCGTGATGGGGCCGTCGTCGGCGGGCGGCTCGCCGGCCGTGCCTATCCAGTAGGTGGGCGCGTAGGCATTGCCGTGGCCGGGGCGCTGGGCCACCAGCGGATCGTAGGCGGGATCGTAGGCCGTGCGGGCGGCCGTGCTGCTGCCCAGTACGTCAGATGGGGTGTCGACAGGTTTGTTCATGATCATTCCTGGTGAACGTGCTGGCTTAAGCTTTGACGACGGGTGGGCGATCCTTGCGGAAGGCGTTCTTCACGGCAATCTTGCCGTCGCGGAAGGTGAAGATATCGACCATGCGCGCTTCGATGCGCGTGCCGTCCGCCTTGGTGCCGGCAAAGGTCGACTCCGTCACGCCGCGCTGGCCGCTGACGAAGTGTTCCGGGTTGAGCCAGGCGGCATCGGGAAAGGTTTGCCAGGCCAGCTCGAAACCGGCGCGCACGGCGTCGCGGCCGACAAAACTCTTGCCCAGCAAGTCAGGGCCGGCGACGGCGTGGAATTCGCAGTCGTCGGCCATGGCGGCCATCAGGGCCTCGATATCGTGGCGGTTCCAGGCGTCGCCGAACGCTTGCAGGAAGTCGATGGTGACGGCGTCGGTGTGCGGTACAGGGTGGTTCATGGTGGTCTCCGTAAATCGTTTTTGATACGCTACGTTCCGTTTTTTGTCTTTTATTGAATTTAAGCCTTAAGCATGGCCTTGTCAAATCAAATAATCCAAAAAACGGGACGCCTTGTATTCTTTAATGAAATTATGATGTTTCCGTGACAATTTGTGAGAATTTGGTCACAAGCCAGATCCTCACAGGCCGGCTTACTTAGACGTAATCTTTGTACTTGTCCAGGTGACGGATAGGCTTGCTCAGCGCATCGCGGCGGAACGGGTCGCCCAGCTCGCGCGTGCACATGATTTCGATGATGGTCGTCTTGCCTTCATTCATCTGCATGGCGATCGCCTTCTTCAGCGCCGGTCCCACGTCTTCCAGCTTGTCGACCGTGATGCCTTCGGCGCCCATGGCCCGCGCAATTTCCGCGAAGCTCTGGTTGTCGAGCTCACCGGCAACGAAGCGGCGGTTGTAGAAATCCACCTGGTTTTTCTTTTCCGCGCCCCACTGGCGGTTGTGGAACACCACGGCCGTCACGGGAATGTTGTGGCGCACGCAGGTCATCGTTTCCATCAGGCTCATGCCCCAGGCGCCGTCGCCCGCATACGACACGGCCGGACGGTGCGGCGCCGCCACTTTCGCGCCGATAATCGTCGGGAACGCGTAGCCGCAGTTGCCAAAGCTCATCGCCGCAAAGAAGCTGCGCGGCTTTTCAAAGCGCAGGTAACTGTTGGCCACCGAGTTGATGTTGCCGATGTCGGTCGACACCATCACGTCTTCCGGCATGGCTTTTTCCAGCTCGCGCAAGACCTGGCGCGGGTGCAGGTAGTTGCCCGGCTCCTTCTTCTGCTCTTCGATCATGTCCAGGCTGTACGCATCTTTCTCGTGCGTCCAGTTGTCCAGTTCGTCTTCCCACGCGGCTTTTTCCGCCTCGATGGTGGCCTTGCGCGCGCCGCGCGTGGCGTCGCAATCGAGCGTCTTGCCGTCCAGGCGGGCCAGAATCGCTTTCGCCGCCGCCTTGGCGTCGCCGCAGATGCCCACCGAAATCTTTTTCACCAGGCCCAGCATCTTGTTGTCGGCGTCGATCTGGATGATCTTGGCATTCTTCGGCCAGTAATCCATGCCGTGCTGCGGCAGGGTGCCGAACGGTCCCAGGCGCGAACCGAGGGCGACGACGACGTCGGCCTGGGCGATCAGTTTCATGGCCGCCTTCGAGCCTTGATAGCCGAGCGGACCGCACCACAGCGGATGGCTGGCGGGAAACGAGTCGTTGTGCAGATAGCTGTTCACCACCGGCGCGCCGAGGCGCTCGGCCAGGGCCTTGCATTCCTCGATCGCTTCGCCCATGACGACGCCGCCGCCCGAGATAATCACGGGGAACTTGGCCTTCGCCAGCAGTTCGGCCGCATCGTCGAGGCTTTGCTCGCCGCCGGCGCCGCGGTCCAGGCGGCTCGGTTTCGGAATCTCGGCCTTGATTTCGCCATAGAAATAATCGCGCGGGATGTTCAGTTGCGTCGGTCCCATTTCCGACATGGCGCGGTCGAAGCAGCGGCCCGTGAATTCCGCCATGCGGGCCGGATTGGTGACGTGGCCTTGATATTTCGTAAATTCCTCGAACATCGGCAATTGATTGGCTTCCTGGAAGCCGCCCAGGCCCATGCTCATGGTGCCCGTTTCCGGCGTGATGATGACGACCGGGGTGTGCGCCCAGTAGGCGGCGGCAATGGCCGTGACGCAATTGCTGATGCCGGGGCCGTTCTGGCCGATGACGACGCCATGGCGGCCCGAGACGCGGGCATAACCGTCGGCCATGTGGCCGGCGCCCTGCTCGTGCACGACGGGAATCAAGCGGATGCCGGCCGGCGCGAAAATGTCCATCGGGTCCATGAAGGCCGAGCCCATGATGCCGAACATGTCGGTCACGCCATTGGCGGCCAGGGTTTCCACGAACGCTTCGGACGGCGTCATCTTTTGCGGGCCGGTGGGGGTGGCCGCTGCGGCGGCGGCTTTTTGCTCGGTCATGTCATTCATGGGTGTCTCCTGGTCTGTGGTAACTGTGGCTGTTGAATTCATCAACTAATTTATCAAAAAACGGTATATTTTGTTCCGAAATTTGATATACAATTCAATTTAAGCGCTAGGCAATCAAAAGTCAAACAGAATTTCAAGGAAACGGTACAATTTGAGTTCGAAAATGAAATAAGCTGAAGTAACACTCAGAGCTACCCAACCGAGGCCACCATGGACATGATTTCATCCCCAAAATTTGAGCCGGAAAAACTGGAAGGCGACACGCCCACGATGCGTTTGTTTGCCTTGCTGGAAGTGATTGCCGAGAAAGACCAGCTGCTGTCGCTGCAGGCGCTGGTGGAGGAGACAGGATTACCGAAACCCACCCTGCACCGCATGCTGCAACAGCTGGAAAGCGTGGGCGTGCTGCAGCGCGAAAGCGATGGCCGACACTACAGCACGGGCGTGCGCCTGCGCCGCCTCGCGTCGAACTTACTGATTAACAACACTTTCCATGGCGCCCGCCGCATGGTCTTGCGCCAGCTGGTCGAGGAAGTGGGCGAAAGCTGCAACCTGACGGCCTTCAGCGGCAGCGAAGTGGTGTACCTGGACCGCGTGGAAACGGCGGCGCCGCTGCGCTTCTACCTGCATCCCGGTTCCCGGGTACCGGCCCACTGCTCGTCCAGCGGCAAGCTGTTCCTGGCGCAAATGACGCCCGTGCAACGGCGCCGCCTGCTGGGCCACATGGAATTGACGCGTTTTACGGACAAGACGGAAACGGACCCCGTCAAGCTGGAGCGCGAACTGGAACTGGTGCGCCGCAACGGCTACGCGCTGGACGACGAGGAATTCCTGCCCGGCCTGCTGTGCGTGGCCGTGCTGGTGCCGAACCCGAACGGCCGCTCGAACCTGGCCGTGGCGATCCAGGCGCCCATCATCCGTTTGACGCACGACAAGGCTTTACATTTCTTGCCAGCATTGCAACGCGCTGCCCAAGCCCTGGCCGCCATCGAATCGGAAACCATGCCGACGACGGGCGGGAACGGCGACGCATTGCAATCAAGTAACTCCGCAGCTCACACATAACCGCCGTAGCGCCCATGCTGCGGCTTCACAGGAGAACAAGGTGCCAGATTCACGCCAACATCCCCCCGCCGCAGCGGCGCAAACCTTGCAGTCCGTGCGCAGCCTGTTCCATATCGACAGCGAGCTGCTCGTGCCCGTCTTCACGGAGCGCGACCCGCATGTGCCCGACATCGACCCCGCCTACCGCTTCAACAAGGACGTGACCCTGGCGATTCTGGCCGGCTTCACGCATAACCGCCGCGTGATGGTGCAGGGCTTGCACGGCACGGGCAAGTCCACGCACATCGAGCAGGTGGCGGCGCGCCTGAACTGGCCCTGCGTGCGCGTCAACCTGGACGGCCACATCAGCCGCCTGGACCTGGTCGGCAAGGACGCCATCGTGCTGCGCGAGCAGCAGCAGGTAACGGAATTCCAGGAAGGCATCGTGCCCTGGTCCTTGCAACGGCCCGTGGCCCTGATCTTCGACGAGTACGATGCGGGCCGCCCCGACGTGATGTTCGTCATCCAGCGCATCCTCGAGCGCGACGGCAAGTTCACCCTACTGGACCAGAACCGCGTCATCACGCCCCACCCCCACTTCCGCCTGTTCGCCACCTCGAATACGGTGGGCCTGGGCAACCTGAACGGCATGTACCACGGCACGCAGGTGCTCAACCACGCGCAGATCGACCGCTGGAATATCGTTGCCACCCTGAACTATCTTCCGCAGGACGAAGAAACGGACATCGTGCTGGCGCGTGTCCCCGCCATGAACGATGAAGCGGGCCGCCAGCTGGCTGCCGCCATGGTGGCCGTGGCCAGCCTGACGCGCCACGGCTATGCGGCGGGCGACCTGGCTTGCCTGATGTCGCCGCGCACGGTGATTACGTGGGCCGAGAATTGCCAGATCTTCCGCGACCCGGCGCTGGCCTTCCGTTTGTCCTTCCTCAACAAATGCGACGAGGCCGAGCGGCCCATGGTGGCCGAGTATTACCAGCGCTGTTTCAATGAGGAATTGCTGGCGAGCCAGGCATGAATACGGAAGCGACCGCGCCTGCCCCTTACACGCGCGCGCAGCAGGAAACGGATGAACTGTGCGCGGGCGCCATCCGGGCCCTCAGCGGCCTGGCGGCGATACGCTACCGGGGCCGGCGCCTGCACGACGGCCACCGTCCCCTGCCCATCCATGCGGCCCATCTGCAGCCCGACGCGGCGCTCGAGGATTTACCCTCGCTGCGCGGCGCGGCCGACAGCGTGGCCCTGCGTTTGCTGCACACGGATGCGGCCCTGCACAAGTCGCTGTGTCCGCTTGACCCCGTGGCGCGCCTCGTCTTCGAGCTGCTGGAACAGTTGAGGGTGGAAACGCTTGCGCCAGATCAACATGCCGGCGTCATCGCCAACCTGCGCCACCGTTTCACGGCATGGTCGCATGCGTTCTACGATTCCGGCCTGGCCGAAGACGCGTCGGGCTTGCTCTTGTATACCGTGTTCCAGATGTGCTGGTCGCGCCTGACGGCCCGGCCGGTGCTGGAAAAGACGGAAGATTTTATCGAGGCGACGCGCTGGTCCGTGTCCTCCGCATTGAGCGGCGACCTGGCGGGCCTGCGCCGCCACCGCGCCGACCAGGCCGCCTATGCGCGCCACGCGCTGGCCATCGCCCACGCGGTCGACGCCATGCTGCAGGAGGCGCAGGCGGCGCGCGATGGCAGCCAGGACGCGGCCGGCGACGCGAAAGCACAGGCGGCGTTCAGGCTGCTGCTCGATTTCGACAGCGACAACGAGCAGCAGCCCGATGCCGCCCCGCTGGGCGAGAGCCGCGCCTTCAGCGATGGCGACGGCGGTGGCGCCTACAAGGCTTACGCCACGGCCTACGACCGCGAAGACAAGGCGGGCGAGCTGGTGCGCCGCGCCCTGCTGCTGGAATACCGCGAACGCATGGACGCGCACATCGCCAGCCTGGGCATCAACACGGCCCGCCTGGCGCGGCGTTTCACGCAATTGCTGGCCGTGCCCGAGCGCGACGGCTGGTCGTTCGGCGAGGAAGACGGTTATATCGACGGACGCCGCCTGGCGCAGCTGATCAGCTCGCCTTCCGAGCGCAGATTGTTTCGCAAGGAACAATTCCTGCCCCAGGCCGATTGCCTCGTCACCTTCCTCGTCGACTGCTCCGGCTCCATGAAGACGCATGCGCAATCCGTGGCCGTGCTGCTGGATATATTGCTGCGCGCGCTGGACCAGGCCGGCATCAGGACGGAGTTGCTGGGCTTTACGACGGGCGCCTGGAACGGGGGAAGAGTCAAACGCGACTGGATGCGCGCCCGCTCTCCGCTCCATCCGGGCCGCTTGAACGAACTCGTGCACATGGTGTTCAAGGATGGCGACACGAGCTGGCGCCGCGCGCGGCCCGACATCGCGGCCCTGCTGAAGGCGGACCTGTACCGCGAAGGCGTCGATGGCGAAGCCGTGGACTGGGCGTGCACGCGCATGCTGGCACGGCCGGAGCGGCGGCGCATCCTGCTCGTGGTGTCAGATGGTTGCCCGATGGATACGGCCACGAACCTGGCCAACGACGAGTTTTACCTGGCGCAACATCTGAAACAGGTGGTGGCGCGCCGCGAAGCGCAGGGCGCCGTGGAAATTTGCGGGCTGGGCCTGGGCCTGGACCTGGGCGCCTACTACAGCCGCAGCCTGGCCACCTCCCTGCCCGCCTCGCTGAACAATGAACTGTTCAGCGAGATCGCCCAGCTGATCGCCGGGCGCGGCCGGCGCTGATCAGGCGCGGGGCTTGCGGCGGCGCGCCATCACGCCGGCCAGCGCCAGCCCCGTCAGCAGCATGGCATAGGTTTCCGGCTCCGGCACGGCGCTCACGTATTCATACGTCACTGCCACGCGGCCGGAAGCGGACGTCTGGAACTGCGTCAGCAAATTGCCCGCGCCGCTGCCCATCGAGGAGCCGATGGCATTCAAGCCCAGGTAAATCAAACCGCCGCCCGCCGAGGAAAACAGGGCAAAGTCGCTGGCGCTGGCGCTCGTGTAGCCATTCGAGCCCGTGCTCGAGCGCAAGCCCGTGCTGGCGCCCGAGGTGCCGGCAAAATCGATGCTGCCATCGAAGGCGCTCAAGGCAAAGGTCTGCGTGAACAGCGGATTGGCCACCAGCAGGGTGGAATTGTCGGGACGGTACAAGGTCAGCAGCGAGGCCAGGCTCAGGGTCACATTCGACGCGCTGGCGTCCAGGCTTTCCGTCCGGCCGCTGCCCTGCACGGCGCCTTCCAGATGGAACTTGATCGACGTCAGGGTGCCCAGGTTGCTGTCGAACTTGCCCAGGCCCAGGGTGTCTGACCAGTTGGTGGCGCCCAGGGCGCGGTCGGCGCTGAAGCTGATGGTCTGGGTGGCCGCCTGGGCGGAAGATGCGGCGCCAAGGCCAAGCACGGCGGCGGCGGCCAGTGCGATGAGAGATTTGTGCATCGATGACTCCAGTTCATTCAATGAGGGTGAGTGCTTCACGCAGGAAATCACACAGGAAACGCGAGGGTGTCAGCCCTCGCGCCGCAACCCGGCGGTTCACCGTACCAGGCAACTCATTGTAATAAATGAAAGGGCTTGAATATACTCAGTTTGTTGCAATTTTAAAAATAATTGTTATTTTTTTGACTGCTTGCGCATGCGTGAAAAACCACCTGGCAACAACGCTTTCCAGCACCGCCGCCAGGCAGTTGCCGCACACCTCAATCGACGCAATAGCGCACGGCATGGGCTTCCGTCGGCAGCGGGATTTCCCAGTTCCACAGCATCGCCTGCAGCTTCTTGTTGCTGAGCGAAGTGTCGCGCTGGCCGTTGCGCCGGAGTAATTCCTTGCGCGGCTGTTCCAGGTACACGAGCTCCACCTGCGCATGGTATTTATACAGCAGGTTGAGCGTCTTTTCGCGCATCAGCCGCGACAAATGCGTGGCGTTCCACACGAACGGCTCGCCACGGCGCAACAGTTCGCGCGCCCGCTCCTCCGCGTAGTCGCCCACCTGCCCCTCGTTCTTGCCGTGCTTCAAGCCCAAGGCCGTGCGCGCATCGTCAAACGACACGACGGGCAGGCGCGGATGGTGCTTGTCCACCCAGGTATTCTTGCCCGACGCGGGCAAGCCCGACATGACGATCACCTGCGATCCCGCTTCCTGGAACAGGGGATAGTCGGGATGCGCCTCGGCGCCGCGAAAGTATTTCACGCGCGTGTGATCGTCGACAAAGACCCTGCGCTGGCCATAGCAGCCCTCCTCGCGCGCCAGTTCGCGGAACAGCTCGATGGCGTCGAGGATGCGTTGCGGATCCGGGCAGATGCGGCCGCGGATATCGGCCTCGGCCAGCATGGCCAGCAGGCGGATATCGACCTGCCACGACAGTTCGCGCACGGTAAATTCCGGCGTGACGCCGCGCCGAGATTGTTCCAGCGCAAAGAACGGCACCTGGTGCACATTGATCAGGCGGCAGATTTCCTCGCGCACGGCAAACGGCACGTCGTAGTCCCACAGGGCGATGCGCGCATCGAGCGCGCCCTTGCGCGAGTGGCCAGGCTGGCCGATGGCGCCCGTCACCGGGTCGATCACCGTGGTGCTGCACTTGGCCACATCGTGCAGCAAGGCGGCCAGGAACACGATTTCCTGTTCCGCCCGCGTGGCCTGCTGATACTCAGGCATGCCCAGCAGGGATTCCACCACCATCACGGTATGCGTCCACACGTCGCCTTCCGCGTGATACACGGGGTTTTGCGGCGTGGTTTTCGCCAGTTCCAGCTGCGGGAAGGCGGCCAGGCAGGCCTTGAAATCGGGCGACCGGCCCGCTGGCGGCACCAGTTGCTGCAGGGTTTTCCAGTTCATCATTGTGTACTCCTTGAAAATGCTGCCAGCTCATCGAGCGAGCTGCAGGTGTGCAGGCCCAGGCTGTCCCAGGTGACGAGGGGCTGCGGCGCGTACAGGTCCACGCCGTCGGCCAGCTGGTTCGGGATCAATGGCCGCGCGCTGTGGTGCGAACCGCTGTCGAGGATGGTTTGCGTAAAGTCATGGCGCACCAGCTTGTAGCGGGCCAGCACTTGCTCGTCGTCTTCCACTTTCAGGTACAGGCCTTCCGCGTGGTCGGACTTGTCCGTCTGCTTCCAGCACAGGTCCAGCGGCAGGCGCTCGCGCGCCACCACGTTTTCAAAGGCGTCGCGCCACAGGCGGGACTTGGCCAGCGAATGGCGCAGCAGCTGCCACAGCTGTTTCGGCGACGCGGGCATCAGCCCAGCGTACAGCACGGGCACGGACAGCACGGGCGAGCCGGCCAGCATGGCGTGGCGGCGCGCCGTCGACAGAAACATCTGCGTGCGCCGGCAATACACGTCGAACTCGTTGAAATAATGGGGCAGGCGGTCGTAAAACACGGAATGCTTGCTGTAAGACCATTCGCCAAACAGTACAAATTGATCTTCAAGCATATGCAGCAAGGCGTGCTCGTGCGCATGGGCCCACGGTTTCAACAGGTTGAACTGGCGTTCGCTGCCGCCGCCCGCCAGGTAGTGGCCGCGCGACTGCAGCAGCACCTCCCCCGCATCGCTGAACGACACGGCGGAATTGGCGCCATCGATTTTTTCCTCGATGACGACGTAGCGGCCGGCCAGCTTTTTCAGGGGCATCTGGTCGGAACCGTCGTCGCCGTCCTGCAGGCGCGAGCCTTCCAGGTGCGGCGTGCGCGGGTATTTAAATAAGGGCAAAGATTGTAAAAACATAGCGTCCCACGCCGCGTTCACCGGGGCGTGTCCATACAGGGTCAGGGGTGCTGACGACGTGTTCGGGCGTGGACGATCAGGACGGTGGTCCTGGATACGTGTGCGGAAAGAGCAAAAACAGTGCCGCAGCAATCGGAGGCGTCAACGCGCCGAACGATGCTGCAGAGAGCATTTCGTCAGCGTTAGCAGGTGATGGCGAAGAAGCGAGGCACTTTTGGCTCCAATAAGGAAGAGGTTCGAGAAAGAACCGCGAATATAAAGGCTGTTTGATTATTATGCAAGTGGCTCTTCCGTATCGTGCGCATCCTTGTACGCCCCCCCGCTTTGCAATCCGCACAAAATTTGCTAAGCTGGCGGCACTTCCTGTCGCTGCTGCGTGGAAAACAAACATGGCCCTTGCAAAAGGGCCGTGCATTCGTTATTTCCGGAGCAGAATCGTGTTTCCCATATCCAGATTACAAAAAGCCCTGCGCCGCCAGGGCATCGCCGTCGCCTATGCCGACGGTATTTATACACTCAGCAATCCGCACGCCCAGGCGTCCGTACTGCTGCCCCACAACTTTCCGCTCGAGGAAAAAGCCGTGCGCCAGCTGATGGAATTTGCCGCCGTCGCCGTGCCGGGCCAGGATGGCCATGTGTGCAAGGCGTGCGCCACGCCCGACTTCCATCCGGGCAGCATCGCGCCCGTCGGCAGCATCGTCGCCACCAGCCCCGACATGGTGATCCCCGCCATCCCCGGCACGGATATCGCCTGCGGCATGCGCCTGATCACGACGGGCTTGACCCTGGCGCAGTTCGAAGCGCGCAAGCCGCAGCTGCTCGCCAAGCTCAAACATGTGCTGCTGGAAGACGGCCGCAACGTGCCGCTGCGCTCGAAGGCGTTTGCCGCCCTGTTCGATGTGGGGCCGGAAGCGTTCATCGACAGCCTGCATGACGATGGTTTGTGGCCCCGCGTCGACAAGCAGCGTTTGCTGCGCGAGCTCGACGCTTGCATCGCCCTGCGCGAACTGGGCGGCGGCCTGCGCCATGCGCCCGAAGCGCTGGTGGGCACGCGCGAAGTGATACGCGACCCCAGCCTGGGCACGACCGGATCGGGCAACCACTTCGTGGAAATCCAGCTGGTCGATGCCGTCATGGACCGCCACGCCGCGTACCGGCACGGGCTGGTGCCGGGCGAAGTGGTCGTCATGATCCACAGCGGCAGCCGCGACGTGGGCTTTTTTGTCGGCAGCCGCTGGATGGACCGCGCCAAAGAGGCGTGGCCGAAAGGCGTGCGCCACCCGCAGTCGGGCCTGTACGGCTTGACGGGCGAACTGGCCGGCGAATACATGGACGCCATGGGCGTGGCCTCGCGCTATGCCTGGGTCAACCGCATGGTACTGGCCGAGCTGGTGCGCGACAGCCTGTCGCAGGTGTTTGCGCAGGATCAATCGCGCCTGATGGTGGACGTGCCGCACAACGTCATCCTGCGCGAGCATGGCATGAATATCCACCGCAAGGGCGCCACGCCGGCGCGCGAAGGCGACCTGGCGCTGATCCCCGGCTCCATGGGCGACTATTCTTATGTGGCAACTGGCATGGGCAATCCCGACTGGCTGTGGTCGTGCTCGCATGGCGCGGGGCGCAGCATCCGCAGGCAAGCCATGCGCGCCATGCGGCCCACGGTGGGCGGCGACGAGATGGCGTTCCAGTGCGTGACCCTGCGCGAGGAACGCCGCGTCGAGGAAGCGCCGATGGCGTACAAGAAGATCGGCCCCGTCATCGCCGCGCAGGAGGAAGCGGGCTTGCTGCAATCGGTGGCGCGGCTGAAACCTTTGCTGACCTTTAAAGCCTAGCGCAGCAATTGCGGCACGGCCGCCGCCATCAGCGACAGGCCGATGGCGGTCAGCACGGCGAACGCGATGCGGCGCATGCCGCGCTGGGCGATCGGCGGCGGGTAGCGCTTGCCGGCCATCGTGGCCAGCACGCCGACGGGCAGGGCCAGCATGCACAAAAGTAACACTTTCGCGTCCAGCTGGCCCTGGCTGCCCGCCATCAGCGAGCGTCCGCCCGCACTGATGGCAAACAAAAAGATCAGGCTGTAGCGGATGGTGGTCAAACTCATTTCCTGGCGGTAAAACTGGTACACGAGGGGCGGGCCGGCCAGCGAAAACAGGCCCGAGAACAGGCCGCCGCACACGCCGCTGATGAAAAAGCTGCGTTTATCCGCCGCGCCCGGTCCCGGCGGCGCCTGCAGCAGGATGCTGACGCCGCCATACACGATGGCCGCGCCCAGCAACAGTTTCAGCACGGGCGCATACGCCTGGTCCAGATATCCCAACAGCAACACGCCGGCCGCCATGGCCGGCAGCAAGCCGATGCTGGCGGCGCGGATGGCGCGCCAGTCCAGGTGGTGCAAGGCACCGGGCAAGGCCACGAGACAATTAGCCAGCGACAACAAGCTGACGAGGGCCGCCAGCGCGGGCACGGGCGCCAGGCCCAGGCCGCTGGCCACGCCCATGACGATCATGCCCAGGCCAAAGCCCGTGACGGTCTGAAAATACGTGCCGGCCGCCACCACGCCCAGCAGCGCCAGCACGGGCAGGCTGAACAAGTCAGCGCCCACCCTGGGCCTGCACGGCCGTCACGGCAATGACGTTGTACACATCAATCGCGCTGCAGCCGCGCGACAGATCGTTGGCCGGCTTGTTCAAGCCTTGCAGCAAGGGGCCGATGGCGACGGCGCCGCCCATGCGTTCGGCCAGCTTGTAGCCGATATTGCCCGCGTCCAGGTTCGGGAATACCAGCACGTTGGCGCGGCCGTTGACGACGGAATCCTTGACTTTTCTCTGGGAAATTTCGGCCACGATGGCCGCGTCAAGCTGCACGTCGCCATCGATGGCCAGTTGGGGGCGCTGGGCCTTGACCCGGTCCGTGGCCGCATGCACCTTGTCGACGGCCGCGTGGTGGGCGCTGCCGCTGGTGGAAAACGACAGCATGGCGACCCTCGGTTCTTCCATCAGCAGGGCTTGCGCGCTGTCGGCGGCGGCCATGGCGATGTCGGCCAGCTCTTCCGCCTTCGGATCGACGACGAGGGCGCAGTCGGAAAAGATGAAACCGCCCTTCAGGCTGTGGAACGGTTCGCACAGCATCATCAGGAAAAAGCTCGACACGAGCTTGAAGGCGGGATCGACGCCGATGATCTGGATGGCGCTGCGCACCACGTCGGCCGTCGTGTGCACGGCCCCCGCCACGCAGCCGTCGGCGTCGCCCAGGCGCACCATCAGGTTGGCGTAGCACAACGGGTCTTGCACGGCGATGCGCGCCTGCTCCACCGTCATGCCCTTGGCTTGACGCAGCACAAACAATTGCTGGGCATAGTGTTCCGACTCGTCGGACCTTGCCGGGTCGACCAGGCGCACGCTATCGAGGTCCAGCCCGTGCTCGTGCGCCAGGGCGAGGATGGCGGCCGGCTGGCCGACGATGGTGATGTGCGCCAGCCCTTCGGCGGCTGCCCGCGCGGCCGCCTGCAGCACGCGCGCATCGCCGCCCTCGCACAGGACGATGTTTTTCGGCACGGCGCGGGCTTGCTCGATGATGCGGTGCAGGGCTTTCATGGCGACTCCAATTCGGTAAAAAAAGTACCGGAACCATGGAAGCATGAAACATGGTTCCGGCACATAAAACCCGGCAAGCCGGGGTCATACAAGGATCGAACGACTGATTACACGTAGTCTTTGTACTTGTCCAGATGACGGATAGGTTTGCTCAGCGCATCGCGGCGGAACGGGTCGCCCAGCTCGCGCGTGCACATGATTTCGATGATGGTCGTCTTGCCTTCATTCATCTGCATGGCGATCGCCTTCTTCAGCGCCGGTCCCACGTCTTCCAGCTTGTCGACCGTGATGCCTTCGGCGCCCATGGCCCGCGCAATTTCCGCGAAGCTCTGGTTGTCGAGTTCTCCGGCAACGAAGCGGCGGTTGTAGAAATCCACCTGGTTTTTCTTTTCCGCGCCCCACTGGCGGTTGTGGAACACCACGGCCGTCACGGGAATGTTGTGGCGCACGCAGGTCATCGTTTCCATCAGGCTCATGCCCCAGGCGCCGTCGCCCGCATACGACACGGCCGGACGGTGCGGCGCCGCCACTTTCGCGCCGATAATCGTCGGAAACGCGTAGCCGCAGTTGCCAAAGCTCATCGCCGCAAAGAAGCTGCGCGGCTTTTCAAAGCGCAGGTAACTGTTGGCCACCGAGTTGATGTTGCCGATGTCGGTCGACACCATCACGTCTTCCGGCATGGCTTTTTCCAGCTCGCGCAAGACCTGGCGCGGGTGCAGGTAGTTGCCCGGCTCTTTCTTCTGCTCTTCGATCATGTCCAGGCTGTACGCATCTTTCTCGTGCGTCCAGTTGTCCAGTTCGTCTTCCCACGCGGCTTTTTCCGCCTCGATGGTGGCCTTGCGCGCGCCGCGCGTGGCGTCGCAGTCGAGCGTCTTGCCGTCCAGGCGGGCCAGAATCGCTTTCGCCGCCGCCTTGGCGTCGCCGCAGATGCCCACCGAAATCTTTTTCACCAGGCCCAGCATCTTGTTGTCGGCGTCGATCTGGATGATCTTGGCGTTCTTCGGCCAGTAATCCATGCCGTGCTGCGGCAGGGTGCCGAACGGTCCCAGGCGCGAACCGAGGGCGACGACGACGTCGGCCTGGGCGATCAGTTTCATGGCCGCCTTCGAGCCTTGATAGCCGAGCGGACCGCACCACAGCGGATGGCTGGCGGGAAACGAGTCGTTGTGCAGATAGCTGTTCACCACCGGCGCGCCGAGGCGCTCGGCCAGGGCCTTGCATTCCTCGATCGCTTCGCCCATGACGACGCCGCCGCCCGAGATAATCACGGGGAACTTGGCTTTCGCCAGCAGTTCGGCCGCATCGTCGAGGCTTTGCTCGCCGCCGGCGCCGCGGTCCAGGCGGCTCGGTTTCGGGATTTCCGCCTTGATTTCGCCATAGAAATAATCGCGCGGGATGTTCAGTTGCGTCGGTCCCATTTCCGACATGGCGCGGTCGAAGCAGCGGCCCGTGAATTCCGCCATGCGGGCCGGATTGGTGACATGGCCTTGATATTTCGTAAATTCCTCGAACATCGGCAATTGATTGGCTTCCTGGAAGCCGCCCAGGCCCATGCTCATGGTGCCCGTTTCCGGCGTGATGATGACGACCGGCGTGTGCGCCCAGTAGGCGGCGGCAATGGCCGTGACGCAATTGCTGATGCCGGGGCCGTTCTGGCCGATGACGACGCCATGGCGGCCCGAGACGCGGGCATAACCGTCGGCCATGTGGCCGGCGCCCTGCTCGTGCACGACGGGAATCAAGCGGATGCCGGCCGGCGCGAAGATGTCCATCGGGTCCATGAAGGCCGAGCCCATGATGCCGAACATGTCGGTCACGCCATTGGCGGCCAGGGTTTCCACGAACGCTTCGGACGGCGTCATCTTTTGCGGGCCTGCTGGAACGGCAGCGGCGGCGGCTTTTTGGTCGGACAAATCGGTCATGGCTCAGTCTCCTTACGGTTTTATGAAAAATCGGTATATTTTGTTCCGATATTTGAAATACACATCCAATTTAACGGTTGCGAAATGCGCTGTCAATGAAAATTCATGAAAAATCGGACTGTTTCATTCCTGAATCCGGAATCCGCGACTTTGCCCCCTTCCTGAAACAACAATGGCGGCTTATCCGCAACAGACAAGCCGCCATCACTACCTGCGCTGCCGCGCTTAGAACTTCAGGCGCATGCCCGCCGTGAAGGCGCTCGAGTTATGCCCAGGCAAGGGCACGCTGCCGCCGCTCGATGCGTCGCCGACGAAGTTGGTGCCCGCGCCATCGTTGCTGATGCGCCCGTACGAGGTGTACAGGTTGGTGCGTTTCGACAAGGCGTAGGTGTAGCCGATGGCCAGCTGGCGCCCGCCGCGTCGCGCGTTCGTGCGGTCGTCCTTGCGGATGTAGGAGGCCATCACGCTGCCCGCCGCCCCCACGGGGGCCGAGACGCCCACCATGTAATCGCGGAAATCCGTGCCGATATCATCCTTGTCCGTCTCATACGCGGCGTGCAGCTTGGCGGGGCCAAAGTCGTAGGTACCGCCCAGCAAGGTCACTTTCGCCGTGTTCAGCTCGCTGTCCTTGCGGTTGTCGTGCGCCAGGGTCAGCACGAGCGGACCGTTGGCGTAGTCGATGGAAAAGTCGATGGTGCGGCCCAGGGTGGCGCTGTCCGGCTTTTCGCCCAGGCCGTACATGACGGCGGCCGACAGGCCGTTCACCTTCGGCGTCTCGTACATGATGGCGTTTTTCGTGCGCAGGCTGGCCACGCTCATCAGGTTGATCGAGGCGCCCGTCATGCCCGTCTCGAAGGGGTCGATATTGTCCAGGGCCGTGAACAGCGGGTTGTGCTGCAAGCCCAGGTTGACGGCGCCGAAGCCGCCGGACAGGCCCACGTAGGCCTTGCGCCCGAACAAGGCGCCCTGGCGGTTGGCGCCCGTGTCCACGTCGAGGCCATTTTCCAGCAGGAAATTGGCCTTCAGGTTGTTGCCCAGGTCTTCCGTGCCCTTGAAGCCGATGCGGCTGCCCGACTGCACGCCGGTGGCCAGCTTGGTGACGGAACCGTCCGCGCCGCCGTGCTCGGACGTGAAGCCCGCGTCGAGCAAGCCGTACACGGTGACGGACGACTGGGCGCTGGCGCTGCTTGCGAAAAAGGAGGCCAGGACGGCCGCCGCTACGAGTGTGTGTTTCATGTCATCTCCAGGTATTGTGGTTTTTATAAACGCTTGAAGCGATATCAACTACGGTGCTGCAAACTGCGGTAAATGGGGCGGCTCAGGCGATCAACCCGGCCATCGGCGACGAGGGCGCAGCGCTCATGACGCCCGCTCTCCGGGGCATGCGTCCGGCCAGATAGGCCTCGCGTCCGCCCTGCACTGCCAGTTTCATGGCGCGCGCCATGCGGATCGGCTCGCGCGCCGCCGCGATGGCGGTATTCATCAAGATGCCGTCACAGCCCAGTTCCATGGCGATGGCCGCGTCCGACGCCGTGCCCACGCCGGCGTCGACCAGCACGGGCACGCGGGCCTGCTCGATGATCAGCGACAAGTTCCACGGATTCAAAATGCCCATGCCCGAGCCGATCAATGACGCCAGCGGCATGACGGCGATGCAGCCGATGTCTTCCAGCATGCGCGCCTGGATGGGGTCGTCGCTGCAATACACCATCACCTGGAAGCCGTCGCGCACCAGCTGCTCGGCCGCCTTCAAGGTTTCCGGCATGTTCGGGAACAGGGTCTTTTCATCGCCCAGCACTTCCAGCTTGCACAGCTGGTGGCCGCCCAGCAGCTCGCGCGCCAGCTGCAGGGTGTAGACGGCGTCGCGCGCGTTGTAGCAGCCGCCCGTGTTGGGCAGGATCGTGTATTTCGACGGCGGAATGAAGTCGAGCAGGTTCGGCTCGCCCTTTTCCTGGCCGATATTCACGCGGCGTATCGTCACGGTGACGATCTCGGCGCCGCTTTCCTCGATGGCGAGGCGCGTTTCCTCGAAATCCTTGTATTTTCCGGTGCCCACCAGCAGGCGCGACTGATAGGTGGTGCCGGCCAGGGTCAGGCCGCCGGGGGTATGGCTGGGGATGGCGTCGTCTCTCATCGTGGTGCTCTCCTAAGTTGAACCAAAGCGGCCTCTTGCCGGGGCGGCTCGCCGCAAAACGCAAAATCGACTTCCGGCCGCCGCCCCGAGACGAGGTCGGTGATCGCCCTGCCCGCGCCGCAGCCCATGGTCCAGCCCAGGGTGCCGTGGCCCGTGTTGAGGAACAGCTGGCGATAGCGCGTGGGGCCGATATACGGCACGTTCGACGGCGTCAGGGGGCGCAAGCCGGCCCAGTAGACGGGGTCGCCGTAATCGCAGGCATCAGGAAACAGCGCCTGCACGCGGCGTGTGATGGCGGCGCAGCGCACGGGATTGAGTTCGCGCGTGTAGCCGTTCAGCTCGCATGTACCGGCCACGCGCAGGCGCTCGCCCAGGCGCGAAAACACGAGTTTATGGCCGTCGTCCGTCAGCGATACGCTCGGTGCGGCGGCGGCGTCAAGAATCGGATAGGTGGCGGAATAACCTTTGCCCGGATACAGCATCAAGCGGATGCCCAGCGGTTGCAGCAGCGGTGCGGAAAAGCTGCCCATGGCCACCACCACGGCGTCCGCGTATTCCAGGCGATGGCGCCCCTGCGCATCGATGCATTCCACGCCCGTGATGCGCTCGCCATCGGCCAGCAGCCGCGTCACCGTCGTGCCAAAGCGAAAATCCACGCCGGCCCCGGCGGCGCGCGCGGCCAGCGCCGTGGTAAACAGATGCACGTCGCCCGACTCGTCGCTGGCCGTAAAATCGCCGCCGACGATGTGCCGGCGGGCATGGGCCAGCGCCGGCTCCAGCCGTATCACTTCATCGGCGCTGACGGTATTGCGCGGACAGCCCAGCTCGCGCAGGAGCGCGGCGCCCGCTTGCGATTTATCAAACTCCTGCTCGTCCGTATAGAAATGCAAAATACCGCGCTCGAGGTGGTCGTAGGCGATGCCCGTCTCGCGGCGCAAGGCTTGCAGGCTCTGGCGGCTGTATTCGGCCAGGGCGACGATCTGGCGCATATTGCGCGCCACCCTGGCCGGCAGGCATTCACGCAGGTAATGCAGCGCCCACTGCCATTGCAGCGTATCGAGGCGGGGACGGAACAGCAGCGGCGCGTCGTCCTTGCCCAGCCAGCTCACGACCTTGCGCAGGGTGGCGGGATTGGCCCACGGTTCCGCGTGCGACACGGAAATCTGCCCGCCATTGCCGAAACTGGTTTCCTGCGCGGCGCCCGCCTGGCGTTCGAGCACGCGCACGTCGTGGCCCGCCTGGCGCAAATACCAGGCCGATGCCGTGCCGACCACGCCGGCGCCGAGAACGAGGACTTTCATGGCGGGCCCGATGCGCTTAACGCGTCAGCAGGACGGCGATGGCGACGAAGGCGGCGATCCACACCGTTTCCATCACCAGCATGATCACGGGACGCCAGCCCAGCGAGGCCAGCGACTGGAACGAGGTTTTCACGCCCAGCGCGGCGATGGCGATGACGAGGCAGGCGCGCGAGGCGTTGTTGATCCAGCCATTTACCTCATGCGGGATCAGGCCCAGGCTGTTGGTAATGACGAGCCAGACAAAGCCGATCAGGAAGAACGGCACCAGCGGCGGCGCGTCGACTTCGCTCTTGCCGTCCTTGCGCTTGAACATGATCGACAGGCCCAGCACGACGGGCACGAGGCAGGCGACGCGCGTCAGTTTCACGAAGGTGGCGACGTCGCCCGTATGGTTGCTGACCAGATAGCCGGCGCCGACCACTTGCGCGACGTCATGAATCGTGCCGCCGATGAACACGCCCGCTTCCGTCGGGTCAAAGCCCAGCAGCTTGACCAGCAGCGGGTAGACGATCATGGCCAGGGTGGACAGCGACGTCACGCCGACCACCGTCAGCAGGGTGAACTTTTCGTTTTCCTTGGTTTGCGGCAGCACGGCCGAGATGGCCAGCGCGGCCGAGGCGCCGCAGATGGCCACGGAGCCGCCCGACAGGATGCCTTCCGTGATCGGGCGTTTCAGCCACCTGGACAGCAGGTAGCCGAAACCCAAAGTCGCCACCAGGCCGCCGACGACGATCAGCAAGGGCGTCACGCCCACCGAGGCGATCTGGTTGAAGGTGATGCGCGCGCCCAGCAGGGCCACGCCCGTGCGCAACAAAATCTTGCTGCAGAACTCGATGCCGGGCTTGCAGGTGGGATCGGATGCGAGGAAGTGGAAAGCCAGGCCGAAAAACAGCGCATACAGCAGCTGGGGGCCGCCGTAATTGCTGGAAATAAAGGTGGCCGACAGGGCGATCACCAGCGCGATGGCCACGCCGGGCCAGCTGCGCAGCACGGCGCGGGGCCGCCAGATGGCGACGGCGGAAGACAGGTAGGGAATGTTCTTGTCGACAACGCGTGTTATCGCTGAGGAGTTAGTTTTCATGCTGGTCCGCTCATAATGTTTTAAAAATTGGGACATTTCATCTCGTTTTTTAATAATACACGATGAGCTAGCGAAGTCCATGCTTTTCCATGAAAATCGAAACCGGATGTTCCGGAAACTGACGTTTTTTATTTTCACACCCGTAAACGACAAGCGGCGCGGCCCTGGGCAGGGATGCGCCGCTGGCATGTTGGTGAGCTAAGCGCTTACTTTTTATGCAAACGGGTAATCAGGCTGGACGTGTCAAAACGGTTGCCGCCCGCCTGCTGCACTTCGCCGTAGAACTGGTCCGTCAAGGCCGTCACGGGCAGGTCGCTGCCGTTGCGCCTGGCTTCGGCCAGGCAGATGCCCAGGTCCTTGCGCATCAGGTCGACGGCGAAACCGAAGTCGAACTTGCGCTCTATCATGGTCTTGCCCCGGTTTTCCAGCTGCCACGACTGCGCCGCGCCCTTGGAAATCACGTCCACCACCAGCGCCGCATCGAGGCCCGCGTTTTCCGCGAAGGCGATGCCCTCGCTCAGGGCTTGCACGAGGCCCGCGATGCAGATCTGGTTGACCATTTTTGTCAGCTGTCCCGAACCGGACGCGCCCATGTAGGTGACGGCGCGCGAGAACAGGGCGATGACGGGCTCGGCCCGTGCATACGCCTGCGCGTCGCCGCCGACCATCACCGTCAGCTTGCCGTTTTCCGCGCCGGCCTGGCCGCCGGATACGGGCGCGTCGAGGAAGAACACGCCCTGCTCTTGCGCCGCCGCGTGGATGGTGCGCGCCGCTTCGGCCGACGCCGTCGTATGGTCGATCAGGATGCTGCCCGGCGCCATGGCGGACAGCAAGCCGCCCTCTTCCAGGATGACCTGGTACAGATCGTTATCGTTGCCGATGCAGGTGAAGACGAACTCGGCGCCCGCTGCGGCGGCGGCCGGCATGGCGGCGCTGCTGCCCTTGTGCTGCTCCAGCCAGGCGGCCGCGCGGGCCGGGTTGCGGTTGTACACGGTGACGTCGTGTCCGCCCGCCGCCAGGTGACCTGCCATGGGGAAACCCATGACGCCCAAACCGATGAATGCCACTTTTGCCATATTGTCCGTCCTGTCGAGTATGAATCCGATTATTGTTGCACAAATGGCCCATGGCGGCAGCAAGGCGAGGCCCTAAGCGACGTTTGGCGCACAAGGAGTGGCGATTGGGAAACATCCGTATTTCAACTAGACAAGACGAAAATTATCATAAAGAACTTTTATTGCATTTTTTTCTAGTTAATATTATATTGAATTGGCATTGCAAATAAGTAAACTCTTGCCCCGTCCTTTTCCCAACCTCTGTTAAGGAGTCGATCTTGCAAACTGCATTTTCCCGCCTGAAAATCATCAGCGCCGCCGCCCTGCTGCTCGCCGCCAGCGCCGCACACGCAGACATCACGGTCTTTACGAGCCAGTCCGCCTATCTGGCAGCGGTCGGCAATACGGGCGTCGATACCTTTGATGATTTGCCCATCGATGCACTCGACGGTCCGCTGTACCGTAATGCCGGCAGCTACGGCTACATGGTGAGCAGCATTGGCGCCTCGCCCATCCTGTACGGCGCCGGCACGGGTAGCGACAACTGGCTGAGCACGAACAACCGCAACGACAGCGTGGTGTTCTCCAACTTTTCCAGCGACGTACGCGGCGTGGGGGGATTCTTCTTCGGATCGAACTTTTCCGGCGAATATGCTAGCGGCCAGAGCATCACATTGACAGCGCGCAATAAGCTGGGCGAACTGCTCACCTACGAGCTGGCCTTGCCGACGCAAGCCTCGTTTATCGGCTTCGTGTCGTCGGGCGCCTTCTCGAACCTGGCCGTCAGCACCGCCGGACAGATCGGTATCTGGCCCACCATCAATAACCTGTCCGTGTCGGCCGTACCGGAGCCAGCCACTTATGGCATGCTGTTGGGCGGCCTGGGCTTGCTCGGCTTCATGTCGCGCCGCCGCCGGGCCAGCCAGCAGTAAACAAACTGGCGCCTGGTAGGGCTGCCGCCAGCCGTACCAGGCTTACCATCACGACAATATTTCGCGCAATGCCGCCATCAAGGCCGCACATTCTGCCGGATTACCGATGCTGATGCGCAAATACTGGCTGATGCGCGGTGCGTTGAAATGGCGCACGATCACCGATCTGGCGCGCAGGCCGGCCGCCAGTTGCACCGCGTCATGCCGCGGGTGGCGGGCAAAGACAAAGTTGGCCACGGACGGCAGCACCTCGAAGCCCAGCGCGGTCAAGTCCGCCGCCAGCTGTGCGCGGCTGTCGATGACGGCCCGGCGCGTCTGCTGGAAATACGCTTCGTCGCGCAGCGAGGCGACGGCGCCGGCCAAGGCCAGCCGGTCCAGCGGATAGGAATTGAAACTGTTCTTCACCCGTTCCAGCGCCTCGATCAGGTCCGCATGCCCGAAGGCACACCCCACGCGCAAGCCGGCCAGCGAGCGCGATTTCGAGAACGTCTGCACCACCAGCAAGTTCGGATAGCGCCCGACCAGGGCCACGGCGCTCGCGCCGCCGAAATCCACATACGCTTCATCGACCACCACGACGGCGTCGGGATGCTCGCGCAGCAGGGTTTCCACGCCGGCCAGCGGCAAGTCCACGCCCGTGGGCGCGTTGGGATTCGGGAAGATGATGGCGCCGCACGGCCCCCGGTAGTCTTCGGGACGAATGCGCATGCTGTCGTCGAGCGCGACCGTGCGGTAATCGATGCCGTACAGCTTGCAATACACGGGATAGAAGCTGTAGCTGATGTCCGGGAACAGCAGGGGCGCGTCGTGCTTGAGCAAGGCCATGAAGGCCAGCGCCAGCACTTCGTCGGAACCATTGCCGACGAACACCTGTGCGCTGCTCAAGCCGTGGTAGTCGGCCAGGGTTTGCTTCAGTTCGCTGGCCGTGGGATCAGGATACAGGCGCAGGCTGTCGTTGGCCGCTTCGCGCAGCGCGGCCAGCACCTGCGGCGACGGACCGTAGGGGTTTTCGTTGGTGTTGAGTTTTACCAGGTCGGGCAGTTTCGGCTGCTCGCCGGGGACATAGGGGGTCAGCTCGCTGACGATGTTGCTCCAGAATCGGCTCATTGCTTTTAGTGGTGGGGGCGGGATGGGAGGGGGTAGATTAACATAGGCTGAGCGGGGTCAAGGTGGGGGGGAAGCTGTTGAGGCCAGATATGCGACAGCGCAATACAATGAGGAGATACTGTCATGAGCGGATGGGGCGACACACAGGAGCGGGATACGGCGGATATGAAGATGGAGCATGCCGATTGCGCGACCAAAAGCGATGTGGCTGCGGCCAGATTGGCCATGATTTTATGGTGCGTGGGGACGATGATTGCTACGTCAGCTGTAGTGTTTGCGGTGACGCGGCTGGTGCACTAGCTTGCGTTACGTTAGTGGGGCGCTGGCTTTCAAGGCCTGAATGGAGGAAAAACGCCTTGCGCTGCGCGCTTTGGGCGTTTTTTCTACCTGCATTGATGCGTCGCAGGCTTTTTGGCGTTCCCAATAAAAAAAGCTCCCTTGCGGGAGCTTTCTTATTTATTCTGGCGGAGAGGGTGGGATTCGAACCCACGGTACGATTTAACGTACGCTTGATTTCGAGTCAAGTACATTCGACCACTCTGCCACCTCTCCGTTTACTGCGGTCTATTCATTCAAACTGGCATGCCTGTTTGAACGAGGCGCTATTTTAGCATGGGTGTTGTTGGGTTGGGTAGGGGTTTATTGGTGATTTGCAACTGAGGGCTGGCAAACCAAAACCTATCTGGACGATTCGGAGAGCCTCGCGCGAGGCGCGGCTCGCCTTTGTAGACGCCGCCTTGGCGCACGCGTGAAAACCATGAAGACCAATTGGACGATTCGGAGAGCCTCGCGCGAGTACGCGGCTCGCCTTTGTAGACGCCACCTTGGCGCACGCGTGAAGACCATGAAGACCAATTGGACGATTCGGAGAGCCTCGCGCGAGTACGCGCTCGTCTTCGAATCCCACGCGTACGCCCCGCAGGGGGCGTACTCCTCTTCGCCGCCACAAATAAAAAAAGCTCCCTTGCGGGAGCTTTCTCTATTTGTTCTGGCGGAGAGGGTGGGATTCGAACCCACGGTACGATTTAACGTACGCTTGATTTCGAGTCAAGTACATTCGACCACTCTGCCACCTCTCCATTTGCTGCGGTCTTTCCCCGCATTGCTGCGAGAAGGCAAGATTATAGCAGCCGCTTGAAAAAATGGAAGGACTATTTTCAGCCTCCCCTTCACCCGGCTGCCTGCACCTTTTTACGCCGTCAGATGGGTCAGGCCGCCCATGTACGGGCGCAGCACTGGCGGGATTTCGACGCTGCCGTCAGCTTGCTGGTAGTTTTCCAGCACGGCCACCAGGGTGCGGCCCACTGCCAGGCCGGAGCCGTTCAGGGTGTGCGCCAGTTCCGGCTTGCCGGCGGCGTTGCGGAAACGTGCCTGCATGCGGCGCGACTGGAAGGCTTCGCAGTTCGACAGGGACGAGATTTCGCGATAGGTGTTCTGCGCCGGCAGCCACACTTCCAGGTCGAAGGTCTTGGTGGCGCCGAAACCCATGTCGCCCGTGCACAGCGACATCACGCGGTATGGCAGGCCCAGGCGTTGCAGGATCGCTTCCGCGTGGCCAACCATTTCTTCCAGCACCTGGTACGAGGTGTCCGGGTGCACCACTTGCACCATTTCCACCTTGTCGAACTGGTGCTGGCGGATCATGCCGCGCGTGTCGCGGCCGTAGCTGCCCGCTTCCGAGCGGAAGCATGGCGTGTGGGCCGTCATTTTCAGGGGCAGTTGATCGAGCGCCAAGATTTCATCGCGGGCGATATTGGTCAGCGACACTTCCGACGTGGGGATCAGGTAGAAGGTTTCGCCCTCGCCTTCCGCGCCGCCTTTTTTCACCGAGAACAGATCGGCTTCGAATTTCGGCAGCTGGCCCGTGCCGCGCAGGGAATCGGCGTTGACCATGTACGGCGTATAGCATTCCGTGTAGCCATGCTCGTCCACGTGGGTGTTGAGCATGAACTGCGCCAGCGCGCGGTGCAAACGGGCGATGCCGCCCTTCATGACGGAGAAGCGCGAGCCGGTCAGCTTGGTCGCCACTTCGAAGTCCAGGCCCAGCGGGCCGCCCACGTCGACGTGATCCCTGACTTCAAAGTCAAAAGTGCGCGGCGTGCCGACCTTGCGCACTTCCACGTTGCCCGACTCGTCCGTGCCCACAGGGGCCGATTCGTGCGGCAAATTCGGCACGGCCATGATGAATTCGCTCAGCTTGGCCTGCACCAGGGTCAGGGCCGCCTCATCGGCTTTCAGCTCATCGCCAAGGCCAGCCACTTGCGCCATCACGGCCGAGGTGTCCTCCCCCTTGCCTTTCAACATGCCGATTTGCTTGGACAGCGCATTGCGCTTGCCCTGCAGCTCTTCGGTGCGCGTCTGGATCGCCTTGCGTTCGGCTTCGAGGGCGGTAAAACCTGCCACGTCGAGCTGGAATTTGCGCGTCGCCAGGCGTTCTGCGACGGTGGCGATGTCTTTACGGAGAAGTTGGATATCTATCATGGGTGGATGGCGGTGCCGATGTATCGAAAGCACTCATTGTACCAAGACCCTGTTCACTTCGATGAGTTTTGCGCAAGGTCAACCATCGTCATGGCAGCCTGGCCGGGCACTCGCGCCCGCTTTACAAGCGGTGTTCAGATAAAGGCGGCTTTTTCGGCGGCCGTCAGGCGGCGGGCGCTGACGGTAACGACAGGCATCGTACTGTCGGCGGCCTTGGCAATCAGGGTCGACGTGGCGCTCACTTCCACGGTATTCGCGCCGGCCGTGGCGAAGCTGGCGCCGATGGCGATGATGGCGGCGGCGACAAAGGCGACTTCCATGTTTTTCAGTGCTTGCATGATGTGACTCCTGGTTAGTTTGTGTGTTTGACTGCTGCTGGTATGGTGCTACTGTAGCCAGCGGCGGCAAACAAGGCCACCGGCTTGCGACCGGCGGCAAAAAACAGGGAGCGAACGGTGAAAAACAGGGACTGAAACGCAGACAATAGTTACAAGGCCTCATGCACCAGGCGGCCTAATCGGCCGATGGCCTGCTCGATGCGGGGCGTCCACGCATTGCCGCAATTGAGGCGCAGATAATTGCCGAACTTGCCCGAGGCCGAGAACAGCTGGCCCGGCATGTAGGCCACGCCGTCGGCGATGGCCTGGCCATGCAGGGCCAGCGCATCGACTTGCGGCGGCATCTGCACCCACAGCACGAAACCGCCCTGCGGCTCGGACAGCATGCAGTCCGCCGGAAAACTGGCCGCCACGGCGTCGGACATGCGGGCGATACGCTGCACCAGGGTGCGCCGCATCTTGCGCAGCTGCTGGTCGTAGCTGCTGCCTTCCAAAAAGTCGGCCAGCACGGCCTGGAAGAAATGGCTGGTGGCGCCGCTCGACACGGTTTTCAGCAAGGCCACTTCCTGCGCGAAACGCCCGGCCAGCACATAGCCGACGCGCGACGCGGGCGTGATAGCCTTGGAAAACGAGGAGCACAGCAGCACATTGCCGCTCGTATCGTAGGCTTTCACGGGCCACGGGCGCTGCGGCGCAAAGCACAGGTCGCCATACACGTCGTCTTCCACCAGCGGAACATTGAATTCCGACAGCAAGCCCGCCAGCCGCTTCTTGTTGGCTTCCGGCATGACGCAGCCGAGCGGGTTGTTCGCGTTCGGCACGAACAGGCAGGCCTGCACGAGGCCGGCGCGCAAGGCCAGCTCCAGCGCATCGAGCGACGGCCCCGTCTTCGCGTCGGTGGGAATTTCCAGCGCCTTCATGCCCAGGCTTTCTATCATCTGCAGCAGCACGAAATACGTGGCCGACTCGATGGCGATGGTGTCGCCCGGCCTGGCCACGGCGCGCAGGCACAGGCTGATCGCTTCCGTGCAGGAATTCGTCACGACGATCTCGCGCGGGTCCAGCTTGCCCCAGTCCAGCGCCCGGCGCGTGACCTGGCGCAGGAAGTTGCCTTCGCTGACGTCGTAGCAGCTGACCTTGCTCAATAAAGCCGGTTCGCGCCGCGCCACGGCGCTGATGGTGCGCTGCATGCGCTTGATGGGCAAGATCTCGTCGGGCGGCCAGGCCGTGCCCAGCTGCACGATAGCGGGCGCCTCGTTTTCCTTCAGCACGCGCATCAACAGGTTGTTGATGCCGACAAATGCCGGCTCCTTCAGGTGCTGGGCATCGGCACTGCAGGGCCGGCGCGGCGCGCGGTGGCGCACGAAATAGCCGGACTGGGGCCGCGCATCGACTTGCCCCCGGTCTTCCATCAGGCGCAAGGCTTGCATCACGGTACTGACGGAAATGCGCTTTTGCTGCGCCAGGTGGCGGATCGACGGCAGGCGGTCGCCGGGCGCGAACACGCGCGCGTCGATCAGGGCGCCCAGCTCGTTGGCCAGGTGCTCGTACAGGTTCAAAGGCGCGCTCATGTTCATCCCTTCAGTATGCGGCTGGCGCGCGCGGCACGCACAGATACAGTTGCCCGTTTTTTTGACAAGCACAGTGTACGACGAAGCACACTGTATGCATGACAATTTCGATTTCCTGCATCTGTCATGGTTCAAGCCCAGGGCCTAAGCTGTTCCTGTCAGCACAACAGGAGCGATGCCATGCCAACCGACCACGAATTACGCAGCGAACGGCCCCTGCGCCTGGAAAAAGCGCGCGCCAGGGTCATCGAATGCCTGTCCGGCACAGCCTGGATCACGGCCTACGCCCAGTTCGACGATTGCGTGCTGCGCAGCGGCGAACGCTACACGATACCGAATGACGGCCTGGTGCTGGTCGAAGCCGTGGGCAGCGGGCGCATCCGCGTGCATGGGACGGCCGCACCACGCCCCGCGCTGCTGCGCTGGCTGCATCGGCACCGCCCTCAAACATTCATCACCAGGAATACATGACTAAAGAATCACTGCGCGTCCTCGTCACGGGCGCCGCCGGCAGCATCGGCACCGCTTTCTGGAAGCGCCGGCACGGGGAGTTCTCCCTGCGCCTGGCCGACCTGCACACGCAAGGGCTGGCGCAAGCGCCCTGCCCCTCCATGCAGCTTGACGTCAGCGATTACGCCGCCTGCCTGGCCGCCTGCCTGGACACCGACGTGGTGCTGCACCTGGCCGGCGTGCCGCACGCCGACGCCGATTTCGATGCGCAACTGCTGCAGCCGAACATCATCGGCACGCACAATATCTTCCGCGCCGCACAGGCGCAGGGAGTGAAAAGAGTGGTATTCGCCAGCAGCGCGCAAGCCATCGAGGGCTATCCGCTGGACGTGCAAGTGCAGGAAAGCATGCCGGCGCGTCCGGCGAACCTGTATGGCGCCAGCAAGGCCTTTGGCGAAGGCGTGGCGTCGGCCTTCGCGCACCAGCATGGCATGACGGCGATTGCCGTGCGCATCGCCAACGTGGCCAGCTTTGCGCCAGGTCAACAGCACAGCGCGCGCGACATCGCCGCCTTCATCAGCGAGCGCGACGTGGTGCAGCTGCTGGCCCGCTGCATCGCGGCGGACGTGGCGCCCGGCTACCACGTCGCGCATGGCGTGTCGGACAACCGTTATAAACGGCTATCCATCGACGCGACGCGCCGGCTGGTGGGCTATGCGCCGCAGGACGACGGTTTCAGCTTGCTGGGCCTGTAGCCTCAGCCCTTGCCTGCCGGTTTTCCTGCTTTCCTGTCCAGCTCGCGCAGCCACGCCAGCTTGTCGGCAATCTTGCTTTCCAGGCCACGCGGCACGGGCTGGTACCAGCCCGGTTCCGCCATGCCGTCCGGAAAATACGTTTCGCCGGCCGCATAGGCATCGGGCTCGTCGTGCGCGTAGCGGTAGGCGTGGCCGTAACCGAGCTCCTTCATCAGCTTCGTCGGCGCATTGCGCAAGTGCACGGGCACTTCCTTCGATTTATCCTTCTTGACGAAGGCCATGGCCGTATTGAAGGCGTTGTAGCCGGCATTGCTTTTCGCGGCGATCGCCAGGTAAATGACGGCCTGGCCCAGGGCCAGCTCGCCTTCGGGCGAACCGAGGCGTTCATACGTTTCCGCTGCATCATTGACCATGGTCAAGGCGCGGGGGTCGGCCAGGCCGATGTCTTCCCAGGCCATGCGCACGATGCGCCGCGACAGATAGCGCGGGTCGGCGCCGCCATCGATCATGCGGCAAAACCAGTACAGGGCCGCATCGGGGTTCGAACCGCGCACGGACTTGTGCAGGGCGGAAATCTGGTCATAGAAATTGTCGCCGCCCTTGTCGAAGCGGCGCGAATTGAGAGTCAACGCATTGTCGACGAAAGCGGCGTCGATGGTCGTCGTGCCCGTCGAGCTGGCGGCCGTCTCGGCCTGCTCCAGCAAGTTCAAAAAGCGGCGCGCATCGCCGTCCGCATAGCCGATCAGGGTGTCGGCGGCCGCCTCGTCGAAGCTCAGGTGCGTGAGCGCCGTGCTTTGCGCCTTGGCCAGCAGCTGCTTCATCTCGTCTTCGTTGAGCGATTTCAACACATATACTTGCGCGCGCGACAACAGCGCCGAGTTCACTTCGAAGCTGGGATTTTCCGTCGTCGCGCCGATGAACGTCACCAGGCCCGACTCGACGAAGGGCAGCAAGGCGTCCTGCTGCGATTTATTAAACCGGTGGATTTCGTCGACGAACAGCAAGGTGTGCTTGCCGAACTGGTCCAGGCTGTGGCGGGCCTGGTCCATGGCCGCACGAATATCTTTCACGCCGGCAAACACAGCCGACAGGGCAATGAATTCGCTGTCGAAGGCGTTCGCCATCAGCCGCGCCAGGGTGGTCTTGCCCACGCCGGGCGGCCCCCACAGTATCATCGAATGGGCCTTGCCCGCCTCGAACGCGAGGCGCAGCGGCTTGCCCGTGCCCAGCAGATGCGTCTGGCCGATGACTTCGTTCAGGGTAGCCGGCCGCAAGGCTTCGGCCAGCGGCTGGCGCGGTGCGGTGGAAAAGAGATCCGCCATAATGAGTTACCTAATAAGAATGCAAAAGCCCCGCATCGCTGCGAGGCCGGCTCATACGCAAGGCGCGACAGTCTTAATTATTAATGACGTCCGCGCCCTTGGGCATGACGAATTTAAAGTGATTGGCAGACAGCGCCGGGTTTTTCTGGAAATTCTTAAACGCCAGCACCGAGGTCTGGCCGAACGAGTCGCGCAGCTCCATCGCTTCCGGCACGCCATTGCGCAGGCCGATGGTGATTTCGTCGAACGTCGTGTCCTTGGCTTTCGGCGTCGCCTTCAGCCATTCCAGGCCATCGCGCGTGCCCGCTTCGGCCAGGGTGAAATTCTTTTCCAGGTCGTTGCTGCCAAACAAGATGGCGGCCGGCGAGGAACCGAGGGCGTCGCCCAGTTTCTTGACCGTCACCTGGCTCAAGTCCTTGTCGTAGATATACAGCTTGTCGCCGTCCGCCTGCAGCAGCTGCTCGTACGGTTTCAAATACGTCCAGATGAACTTGCCCGGGCGGGCAAACTCGAAGGTGCCGCTCGCTGGCGTGGACACTTTCGCCTTGCCGCTGGCTCCCGCCTTGGCGTCCGCCTTCTTGACCTGGCGCTGCACGAACTCGCCCTTGGCCGACTGGGTGCCGGCCGCAAAGCTCTTGAACTGCTCCAGCGCGCTGGCCGAGGCGCTGGCCGCGAACAGCAGGCTGCAGGCGACGCTGGCCGCGCCGATGATCATTTTTGCTGCGAAAGTCGTGTTCTTCATACTGTTTTACCCTTGTTCGCTACTGGCCGCCGGCACCAGGATGTCCCGGTTGCCATTGGATTGCATGGTTGATACCACCCCGCTCTGCTCCATCTGCTCGAGCAGACGGGCCGCGCGGTTGTAGCCGATGCGCAAATGACGCTGCACCAGCGAAATCGAGGCGCGGCGGTTTTTCAGCACCACCGCCACCGCCTGGTCGTACAGGGCATCGGCCTCGCCGCCGCCCTCGCCCGGCGCGCCGCCTTCGGCGCCATCGCCTTCCAGGGTGCCGCCTTCGAGGATGCCCTCGATGTAATTCGGTTCGCCCTGCAGCTTCAGATGGCTGACGACGCGGTGGACTTCCTCATCGGAAACAAACGCGCCGTGCACGCGCATCGGCAAGCCGGTGCCGGGCGGCATGTACAGCATGTCGCCCATGCCCAGCAGGGTTTCCGCGCCCATCTGGTCGAGAATGGTGCGCGAGTCGATCTTCGACGAGACCTGGAAGGCGATACGCGTGGGAATGTTCGCCTTGATGAGACCCGTGATCACGTCTACAGATGGGCGCTGCGTGGCCAGAATCAAGTGCAGACCGGCGGCGCGGGCCTTTTGCGCGATACGCGCGATCAATTCCTCGACCTTTTTGCCCACCACCATCATCAAGTCGGCCAGCTCGTCGATGATGATGACGATGGTCGGCAGTTTTTCCAGCGGCTCCGGCGAGTCCGGCGTCAGGCTGAACGGATTCGGGATGTGTTCTTCGCGCTTTTTCGCGTCGGCAATCTTGGCGTTGTAGCCGGCCAGATTGCGCACGCCCATCTTGCTCATCAGCTTGTAGCGGCGTTCCATCTCGTTGACGGCCCAGTTCAGCGCGTGGCCGGCCTGGCGCATGTCGGTGACGACGGGCGCCAGCAAGTGCGGAATGCCTTCGTAGACGGACATTTCCAGCATCTTCGGATCGATCAGGATCAATCGCACGTCGAGCGGGTCGGATTTGTACAGCAGCGACAGAATCGTCGCATTGATGCCCACGGATTTACCGGAACCGGTCGTGCCGGCCACCAGCAAGTGGGGCATCTTCGCCAGGTCGGCCACGACGGGCTTGCCGGCGATATCCTTGCCCAAGGCAATCGTCAGGCTGGACACGCCATCGTTGTAGACCTTGGAGCCGAGGATTTCCGTCAGGCGCACGATCTGGCGCTTGGTGTTCGGCAATTCCAGGGCCATATAGTTCTTGCCGGGAATGGTTTCCACGACGCGGATCGAGGTGAGCGACAGCGAACGGGCCAGGTCGCGCGCCAGGCCCACGATCTGGCTGCCCTTGACGCCCGTGGCCGGCTCGATTTCATAGCGCGTCACCACGGGGCCGGGGTAAGCGGCCACTACCTTGGCATCCACGCCAAAGTCCGACAATTTCTTTTCGATCAGGCGGCTCGTAAACTCCAGGGTTTCCACGGACACCGTTTCCACCACGGGCGGCGCTTCGTCGAGCAGCGACAGCGGCGGCAGCTTGCCATCGCCCAGGTTCTCGAACAAGTGCGCCTGGCGCTCCTTTTCCACGCGCTCGGATTTCACCACAGTAACAACCTGCGGCTCGATCTTCACGGGCGGCGCAGCGACGTGCTTTTCCACGTGCTTGGCCCGTTCGATCACCACCACCTCGTCGCGGCGCACGGCGGCCACTTCGCCCTGGCGGCGGTCTTCGCGGTCCTGGTAGCGCAGCACGAACCAGTTGAAAACATCTTCGATGGCGCCGCCGATGCGCTCGGCCACTTGCAACCAGGAAACGTGGAAGAACAGGCTGAAACCGAGGCCGAACAACAGCAACAGTAATAAAGTAGCGCCGGTGAAGCCGAAGGCCACGTGGGCCGCGTGTCCCACCAGCTGGCCCAGCACGCCGCCCGGGTCGCGCGGCAGCTGCACATGCAGGCTCTTCGCCATGCGCAGGTATTCGAGGCCCATGCTGCCGATCAGCATGATGGAAAAACCGACGATGCGGATCAGCATCTCGACATGGTGCTCGCGCTCCACCTCTTCCTCTTCCAGCAGGAAGCGCTTGCTCAGGCGGCGGTAGCCATTCCACACCGTGCGCAGCAGCCACACGCACCACCACCAGGCGGAAAAGCCGAAGATATACAACAACAGATCGGAAAAGGTCGCACCGAGCTTGCCGCCCAGGTTGGCCACCTTGTCGACGGACGTGGCGTGCGACCAGCCCGGGTCGAGCTTGTTGAAGCTGGCCAGTATCAGCACGAAATACAGGGCGAACGCGGCCAGCGCGAACCAGCGCGCCTCGGACAGCAGCCGCACCAGCCGGTTCGGCAGGGGCCGGCGTTCGACCGGTTTTCGGGTGTAGCTATTTTGATTGGCCTGGGCTGGTTTAGTCATTCTGGGAAGCGCTGCAAGGTGAAAAATGTTTCTGAAAGGGAATTTCCCATAATAAGGAAGTATTCTAAGCCATATATGCCCCGGGCGGCCCCACGATTCGTCGCTACAGGCGGCTTGGTCTATAATCGTGGATTGCTTGCGCAAGCGCAATACGCCCTTGTTCTTCGCGCGTATGCCCCCAATTCGGATAGACCCCACTCATAGAGAAGCCTCATTATGACCACTAGCAAACACGCCCGCGTTTTGATCCTCGGTTCCGGCCCAGCCGGCTACAGCGCCGCCGTCTACGCCGCCCGCGCCAACCTGAACCCGATGCTGGTCACCGGCGTGGAACAGGGCGGCCAGTTGATGACCACCACCGACGTGGAAAACTGGCCAGGCGACCCCATGGGCGTGCAAGGTCCGGACCTGATGCAGCGCTTGCTGCAGCATGCCGAGCGTTTCAATACGGAAATCGTGTTTGACCACATCCACACCACTTTCCTCAATGAAAAGCCGATCCGCCTGAAGGGCGACAGCCACGAATACACGTGCGACACCCTGATCATCGCCACGGGCGCGTCCGCGCAATACCTGGGCTTGCCGTCGGAAGCGGAATTCATGGGCAAGGGCGTGTCCGCCTGCGCCACCTGCGATGGCTTCTTCTACCGCAACCAGGAAGTGGCCGTCGTCGGCGGCGGCAATACGGCCGTCGAGGAAGCGCTGTACCTGTCGAACATCGCCAATAAAGTCACGCTGATCCACCGCCGCGACAAGTTCCGCGCGGAAGCGATCTTGATCGACCGCCTGAACGCCAAAGTTGCCGAAGGCAAGATCGTGTTGAAATATAACCACACCCTGGACGAAGTGACGGGCAACGAAGGCGGCGTGACGGGCCTGAACATCAAGTCGACCATCGACGGCAAGGTCGAAGCGCTGTCCGTGCATGGCGTCTTCATCGCCATCGGCCACAAGCCGAACACGGGCATCTTCGAAGGCCAGCTGGAAATGCACAACGGCTACATCAAGACGAAGACGGGCCTGGAAGGCATGGCCACGGCCACCAGCGCGCCGGGCGTGTTTGCCGCCGGCGACGTGCAGGACCATATCTACCGCCAGGCCATCACCAGCGCCGGCACGGGTTGCATGGCAGCACTGGACGCCCAGCGCTACCTGGAAGGCCAGGAGTAAGCGCCAGATGGCGTCGATGAAAGACTTTGCCGACCTGAAAGCGGTCAGCAAGCAGCTCAAGGAACAGGCCGATGCGCGCGCGCAAGCCGAAGCGGAGCGCGCCAAGCACGCCAAGGTGCAGGCCGTGGAAAGCAATCTGTTCAAGGCCAGCATCGGCGGCGTCAAGCGCCTGCCCGAGTCGGACCGCTACGTGCCCAGCCTGCCCAAAACGGGCGCGGCCAGCGCTCCCCAGCCGGCCCGCAAGCTGACGCCGGAAGAGGACGATGCGGCCGTGCTGCGCGAGTCGCTGTCGGACTTGTTCGAGGTCGACCATTACCTGGAAAACGATCCGGCCCTGAACTACGCCCGCCCCGGCGTGGGGCCGGACGTGGTCAAGAAGATGCGCAAGGGCCACTGGCCCATCCAGGATGAGCTGGACTTGCACGGCTTGCGCCGCGACGAGGCGCGCGACGGCATCGGCGCCTTTCTGAACCAGGCCACGCGGCGCAAGCTGCGCTGCGTGCGCGTGATCCACGGCAAGGGTTTCGGCTCCAAAGGCCAGGAACCGGTCTTGAAATCGATGGTGCACAGCTGGCTCGTGCAAAAGGAGGAAGTTGTCGCCTTTTGCCAGGCGCGCCGCTCGGAAGGGGGCGATGGCGCCCTTGTCGTGCTGCTCTCCGCGGCGCTGCAGCCCATCCGCTAGGATAGATAGCAAGAAATTACAATTCAGTAACAAGTTACACCCTGCGCACGGCCCCGTTTGTCACCATTCGGGGCCGTGTCATGTTAACCTGTGACAATTATTTCCTGCTCAAGCGCTCCGCCCATGATGCCACCCCAACTGCCGCCTGGCTCGCTGATCAAGATCATCGAGATCATCGCCATCCTGGTGGGCGCGTTTTCCGGCTTCATCGAAGCGCGCCGCAAGCGCATGGACCTGGTCGGCGTATTCGTCGTGGCCTTCATCACGGCGTTCGGCGGAGGCACCTTGCGCGACATCCTGCTCGACAAGCGGCCCCTGTTCTGGGTCTCGCACCAGGAATACGCGATCCTGATCTTCGTGCTGGCCCTGACGGCCGCGCCCCTGATCCAGCATTTGCGCCAGATCGTCTCGGAACGCCTGATCGTCATCGCCGACGCCATCGGCCTGGGCATGTTCGCCATCGCGGGCGTGGCCGAAGCCATGCGCGCCGGCATGCCGATCTTTATCGCCTCGATGATGGGGGTAATTACGGGGATTTTCGGCGGCGTGATGCGCGACATCGTCTGCAACGAAGTGCCGATGGTGTTTCGCGACGGCAAACCGTATGCGATCTGCGCGTTTTTCGGCTGCTGGGCTTATTTATTGCAGATGCACTTCGGCGCCGAGCACGACTTCGCGCTATGGACCAGCGCCAGCGGCATCACGATATTGCGCCTGATCTGCTGGAAATTCGACATGCGGCTGGGGCGCTAAACAACACAGGCATCGCGCCTGCCAGAAGCGTAGCGGGCGGCAGCGAGGCTCGGCGCCCCCATATGGCTAAGAAGCGCAGCTGTGCTGGAGCACAGCGAGCATCGCAGGCCGCAAAGCGCGACGCGCAGCAGCTGATGGCTGGTGCTGTCTATACGGCGTCGGGACCCGTCTCACCCGTGCGGATGCGGATGACCTGCTCCACGTCGCGCACGAAGATCTTGCCGTCGCCGATCTTGCCCGTGCGGGCGGCCTTGATGATGGCGTCGACCACCAGTTCCGATACGCTGTCGTCCACCACCACTTCGACTTTGACTTTCGGCAAGAAGTCGACCACATACTCGGCACCGCGGTACAGCTCGGTATGGCCCTTCTGGCGGCCGAAACCCTTCACTTCCGTCACGGTCAAGCCCGTCACGTTCACATCGGCCAGGGCCTCGCGTACTTCGTCGAGCTTGAATGGTTTGATGATGGCGGTAATCTGTTTCATGGCTACTCCTTAAAATTGTTGGATTGTGGACAGATGGCTGCTTATTCGTAGAACCTGGAGGTAATCGGGTAGCGCCAGTCGCGCCCGAAGCCACGGTGCGTGACGCGGATGCCCACGGGCGACTGGCGCCGCTTGTATTCATTGATCTTGATCAGGCGCGTGATTTTCGCCACATCGGCCGGCGGGTAGCCAGCCTCGATAATCTCGGCGATCGGCCGGTTTTCTTCCATGTACAGCTGCATGATGCCGTCGAGCACGTCATACGGCGGCAACGAGTCCTGGTCCAGCTGGTCGGCGCGCAGCTCGGCCGACGGTCCGCGCGTCAGGATGCGCTCGGGTATCACGCTTGAGATGCCGTTGCGGTACGCGCACAGGCGGTACACGAGGGTCTTGGCGATATCCTTGATGACGGCAAAGCCGCCCGCCATGTCGCCGTACAGGGTGCAATAGCCGACAGCCATTTCGCTCTTGTTGCCAGTCGTCAACACAATGCTGCCATGCTTGTTCGACAGGGCCATCAGCAGGGTGCCGCGGATGCGCGCCTGGATGTTTTCTTCCGTCGCGTCTTCCGCCAGCCCCGCGAACTCGCCGGCCAAGGTAGCGCGGAAGGCATCGAAGGTTTGCTTGATCGGAATTTCATCGTAGCGCACATCGAGGCGTTTTACCATGTCGCGCGAATCGATCCACGAGATGTCGGCCGTGAACTGCGACGGCATCATGACGGCGCGCACCTTGTCGGCGCCCAGCGCATCGACGGCGATGGCCAGGGTCAGGGCGGAATCGACGCCGCCCGACATGCCGATCAGTACGCCCGGGAAACCGTTCTTGACTATGTAGTCGCGCACGCCCAGCACCAGCGCCTGGTACACCTGCGCTTCCGTCGTCAACGGCGCGGCCAGCGGCTGCGGCACGGGCGCGGCGCCGTCGAACTCGACCAGTTGCAAGTCTTCCGCGAAATGGCGCAGCTGGGCGCAAATGGTGCCGGCCGCATCCATGACAAACGAATCGCCGTCGAAAATCAGCTCGTCCTGGCCGCCGACGAGGTTGGCGTACACGAGGGCCATGCCTTGCGTGCTGACGTTCCTGCGCATGGTTTCGTAGCGCAGGTGCTGCTTGTTCATGTGGTAGGGCGAGCCGTTCGGCACCAGCAGCACTTGCGCGCCGGCCGCGCGGGCGCGCGTGGGGGCGTGTTCGAACCATGTGTCTTCGCAGATATTGATGCCAAAACGCACGCCCTTCACGCCGAACACGAAAGCCTGGTCCGACGACGTAAAGTAACGTTTTTCATCGAACACGGTGGTGTTCGGCAAATCGTGCTTGCGGTAGGTGCCCAGCACCTCGCCATTGAGCAGCACGGAGGCGGCATTGTGGCGCACGCCCTTCTCGTCCTGCAGCGGCAAGCCCACCACCACGTGCAAATCCTTGAACTGGGCCAGGTCGCGGGCCAGCTCGGCAAACGCCTGCTGCGTTTTTGCGTAGAATGCATTGCGCAGCAGCAGGTCCTCGGGCGGATAGCCGACCAGCGACAGTTCCGGCGTGAGCACGATATCGGCGCCCGCTTCAAAGGCGCGGCGGGAAAGGTCGAAGATCTTGGCACGGTTGCCGGCCAGATCGCCGACCGTACTATTCATTTGAGCAATTGCGACTTTGACTGTCATGATGATGGATATTTCGTTTTTATTAAACAAGATGGGGCGAGCCCCTGGGCGCGCAGGCCGCCGGCGGCGCCCCGAGAGTGATGAATGCACACTACAACAATGAATTATCGCACGGCTATCGTCTCTACTCTGGCGGAAATTGGCGAAGCGGCCTGGTCTGAACTGCTGGCCAGCCAGGCGGATGCCAGGGCGGAGGCCAGTCCCTTCCTCTCGTATGCCTTTTTGCACGCGCTGCACGAGTCCGGCTGCGCCAGCGCGGACACGGGCTGGCAGCCGAATTACCTGGCGCTGTGGCAAGGCGAGACCCTGGCCGCCGCCCTGCCCCTGTACCTGAAAATGCACTCGTACGGCGAGTATGTGTTCGACTGGGCCTGGGCCGATGCCTATCAGCAGCATGGCCTTGAATATTACCCGAAACTGTTGTCGGCGATTCCGTTTACGCCCGTCAGCGGCACGCGCCTGCTGGCCCGCGACGGCCAGGCGCGCGCCGCCCTGCTGGCCTTTCTGCAGGCCCGGCAGCAGGCCAGCGCGGTGTCGTCCTGTCACATCCTGTTCCCGCCGGAAAACGAGGCGCGCCAGCTCGAACAAGCTGGCTACCTGCTGCGCAGCGGCGTGCAGTTTCACTGGCTCAATCCCGGCTACGCGGATTTCGAGCAATTCCTCGCCACGCTGGAACACAGGAAGCGCAAGAATATCCGCGCCGAGCGGCGCAAGGTGCGGGAAGCGGGCGTGGTCATGCGCCAGGTACGGGGCGTCGATGCGGTTGACGCCGACTGGAAGCTGTTTCACCGCTGCTACAGCAATACCTATGCGGAACACCGCTCATCGCCCTATCTGTCGCTGGATTTCTTCCGGCGCATCGGTGCGGCCATGCCGCAGAACATATTGCTGGTGATCGCCGAGCGCGACGGCCGGGCCATCGCCGCCTCGCTCGTGATCCACACGGCCGACACCTTGTATGGCCGCTACTGGGGCGCGCTCGAGCACGTGCCCTGCCTGCATTTCGAGACGGCGTATTACCAGCCGCTGGAGTTTTGCATCGCCAACGGCATCGCCACGTTCGAAGGGGGCGCCCAGGGCGAGCACAAGATGGCGCGGGGCTTCCTGCCGCAAAAGACCTGGTCCGCCCACTGGCTGGCCCACCCCGCGTTCGCCGACGCCGTGCAGCGCTTCCTGGAACGGGAGCGGGGCGGCATCGACGCCTATCTCGATGAATTGAACGAACACAGCCCGTTTCGCGCGTAAAACCGCCCGCCCTGGCGGCGGGGAGAGCGCCAGCCATCGGGCGCATTGCGCCGGAGCAGGCGGCCGGGCGGTCCGGCGTGGAAGCGGCGGCGCCCTCCTTCCGCAGCTTGCAGGCGCGCCACGCCGGGGTCGGCAGCAACATGCCCGGCATGCCTATGACCTCGCTGTGATTGTTGATGCAATTAATTTATCAACAATAAATTAAGCGCATCAAGGCGGATTCATTCTTCGGAAAACATGATGTTTATGGCAAAAAAAAACGCCTCCAGCCATGATGGCAGGAGGCGTTTTTTACGCGCACACGGGAGGAGACCGGCGGCAGGCCGCGGTTTTCCGCCCACGGTGACGCATCAGGAAGCGGCTTTGTCGGCGTCAGCCTTGAAGGCGGCCACGCCGCCCAGGATCTCTTCCTTGGCAACGTCTGGACCATACCAGCCGTCGATCTTGACCCATTTGCCTTTTTCCAGATCCTTGTAGTGCTCGAAGAAATGCTGGATCTGGCGCAGGCGCAGTTCGTTCAGGTCTTCCGGCTTTTGCCAGTGGCTGTAGATCGACAGAACCTTGTCGACTGGCACGGCCAGCACTTTCGCGTCTTCGCCCGACTCGTCGGTCATTTTCAGCACGCCGATAGGACGGCAGCGCACGACCACGCCCGGGATCAGCGGGAATGGGGTGATGACCAGCACGTCGACCGGGTCGCCGTCCGGCGACAGGGTGTTCGGCACGTAGCCATAGTTGCATGGGTAGTGCATGGCGGTACCCATGAAGCGATCGACGAAGATCGCGCCGCTTTCCTTGTCGACTTCGTACTTGATCGGATCGGCGTTCATCGGGATTTCGATGACGACGTTGAAATCGTTCGGCAGGTCGCGGCCGGAAGAGACGTTATTCAAACTCATGGATTTTCCTCATTATGCGGATTGTGTTTTAACGGCGTAATTATAGAGAAGTCGGCTGGGCTTGTGCGCTGCAGCAGATAAAAAAGAACCCGTTTTCTTGTGGAAAACGGGTTCATATAATTCCCTTAAAGAATTGTTGCCAAGGCGCATTGCCGGTAATGCGCGGCGGCCTGCTCGGTTTGCTGCAAGGCGTCGTGCATCTGCGCCAGCTTCAGGTGGGCATCGCGCACCATCTGCGGCTCGTTCGCGTCGGACAGGGCCTGCTCCAGGTGGCGCTGCGCCTTGCCCCACAGTTTCTGCTTGAGGCACAGGGAACCGAGGGTCAGGGCCAGTTCCGCGTCCAGCGGGCGCTGTTTCAGCCACTGTTCGCAATGCTCGATCTGCAGCAGCAGGGCCGGCGTGCCGCCCGGGGCCGCCGCTTCGCGGTAGGCGCGCACGACGCGGTCGTCCCAGTCGGCGGCCAGCGACTCTTCGCACACGAGGCGCGCTTCGTCATGCAGGCCGCGCGCATTCAGGGCCGTGGCGGCGCGGCAGGCGATATACGGCTTGACCCGGTCGGCGCCCGGCACGGTGGACCACACGCGCATCAGCGATTCGGCGTCGTGCGACGGGTCGGACAGCAAATGGTCATAGGCCAGCTCGCGCAGGCGCGAGGACAGGGCCGGATGCAGGGCACGGTGCTTGTCGAGCGAACGCACGAGGCGCAGCACTTCCGGCCAGTTCTTCGCCTGCTGCTCGGCCTTGAGCGACCATTGCAGGGCGTGGATGTGGCGCGTGCCGCTGGCGTTCAGTTCGCGCACGGCGGCCAGCGCCGCTTCCGGCTGGTGGTCGTCGACCAGCAATTCCGTCACCGTCATCAAACGCGCCGTCTTCAGGCTCGCATCGCCTTCGACGCGGGCCAGCCAGCTGTCGCGGCGCTCGGACTGGCGCATGCGGTGCGCGGCGCGCGCGCCGATCAGCGCGGCCAGGCCGGCGTTCTCGTCCAGCTCGGCGGCGCGCAGGGCGGCTTTTTCCGCATGGCCGAAACGGCCTTCGAACAGGGCCTTCAAGGCTTCGCGCAAGCCCTTGTTGCCGTCGCGCTCACGCTTGCGCTGGCGGTAGGCGGCCACTTGCGCCGGCATGCGCACGGTGGCGCGCACGGCGCGCACCAGCAGATACAGCAGCACGAACAGCAGCACTTCCAGCAGCAGGAAGAAGTTCAGCGACAGGTCGATGCGGTATGGCGGATAGAACAGCACCACGTTGCCGGGGTTGAAACGGGCCGTCACGGCGATACCGATCGCCGCGGCCATCAGGGCGAGTAACCAGAGAAATAGACGCATGGGCTCAGGACTTCGCTTTGTAGTTGCGTACAGCCGTCAGGCTGTCGGACAAGGTCGGCATTTCGATGGCCAGGTTGCTGCCCTGCACCTGGCGCAGCAGGGCTTGCGCCGTCTGCGTGCCCTTGGCGCGCGTATCGAAATACTTGGCCAGCGCATCCTGGGCGGCGATCAAATCGTTGCGGAACGCCGTTTCATTGCGCGACAACAAGGCCATGCGGGCGTTCAGCAGGCGCAGCTTGACATTTTCGCGCAAGAAATACGATTGCGTCGGCGACAGCATCAGCGCTTCCGGCGTATCGACGCGGCGGATGCGGATCAACTGGCGCACGTCGGCCCACATGTCGCCGCTCCACGTATTGAAGCCGTCGCGCACCTTCTGCAGCAGCGGCTCCGGCGCCGGCGGCCCCACCAGCTTGCCGCTGGCATCGCGCACGGCCTTGGCCTTGCCCGGCTTTTGCGGAGCGGCAGGCAGGGCCGGCGTTTCGTCGGACAGCATCGGCAAGGCGTCGATCTGGGCGATCACGGCGTCCAGGCGCAGGGCCACGCCCGTCGAATCGACGCTGGGCAGGGCCTTGAGTTTTTCCATGTCGCGGCCGATGGCGCGGCGGATGGTGATGAATTGCGGCTTGTCCGAGCGCGACAGGCTGCGGTCCGCGTTTTGCAGGGCGATCAGCGCGCCGGGCACGTTGCCGGCCAGCTGCAGCTGCTGGCTGGCCGTCGACAGCACCTGCTCGATTTCCGTCAGCGCCCATTCGTCGCGGTTCTTCGACAAGTCGTTGTACAGTTGTTCCAGCGCAAGCTGCTGGCTCTGGGTTTCGCTCTGGCGGTTTTCCAGCGCGCCCACCTTGATCTGCAGCTCTTTCGTGCCTTCTTGCACGTTGCGCGCCAGCACACCCGTTTCGGCATTGCTGACATCGCCCTTTTGCAGGCGCTTGGCCACTTCTTCGCGCAGGTTGCGGATCTGCTTGCTGGTCGACCAGCTTTGCGCCGCCAGCAGCACGGCCAGCACGATGACGGCGATGCTCATGGGCTTTTGCAGCTGCTCGAGCAAGCTCGGCGCGCGGCCAGCGGGTTGGTCGGCCGCCTGCGGCGCCGTCTTCACGGCGCCGCCAGGCGTTGCATTCGGTTCGGAGAGTGTAGGCATTTCGTTCATGGTCGTGATTGTAACGCGGCGAGCACTCCTGCGTCGCCTGATCCTGTCAAGGTGACCCGGGCAAAGCCCAGGGCCGCCGCCGTTTGGGCAATGCGGGCGTGTGGCACGATCAGATGCTGCTGTTGCATTTTTGCAACAGCCAGCGCGTCATCGCCCATTTCGGCCAGCAGCGCCAGCAAGCCGCGCAGCGCTTCCGAGCTGGTGATGATCCAGTCATTATTATGCTGCAACAAGTTTTCCAGGGTTGCCCGCAAGGCCGGCGTCAGCCTGGGTACCTGGCGCCGGTACGCCGTGACGAACTCGACTTGCGCGCCGGCCGCGCGCAAGCCGTCGGCCAGGTAATCGCGTCCGCCGTCGCCGCGCACGATGAGCACGCGCTTGCCGCGCAGGGCCGGCAAGTCCAGCGCCAGCAACAGATGTTCGGAATCGCTGCGCGCCGTGTCGAGCGGACTGGTGATGGCCGCGTTGGCGTCGGTGACGCCGTGCGCGGCCAGCGCCATGCGGCTGCCCTCGCCCACCACGGCCAGCGGCACGCCGGCCGGCCAGGCGGCCAGGTGCGCGAAGACGCAGTCGATGGCGTTCGGCGAGACGAAGGCCACCAGCTCATACTGCGCCAGGCGCGCCAGCACGGCCTGCAGCCGCGCGCATTCATCCTCGCCGTCGAGCGCGTGGATTTCCAGCAGCGGCAGCAGGGTCACGGGCCAGCCCAGGGCCGCGATCCGGGCGGCCAGCGGCCCCGCTTGCGCCGCGGGCCGCGTGATCACCACGCTGTCAGGCATGCGGCGCCAGGCCTTCATGGTTGTCGGGGGTAACGGCGCAGGAGGCGAGGATGCCGGCAGCGTCCTGTCCGCGCAGCAACTCGGCCACCTGCTCGCCCAGCAGTTCCGGCGCAGCGGCGGGGCCACTGACATCGGCGCTGGCCATGCGCGCGCCGTCCGGCGTGGCGACCATGGCGCGCAAGCGCATGCTGTCGCCCTCGACCGTGGCAAACGCGGCCAGCGGAATCTGGCAGCTGCCGCCGAAAATCTTCGATACCTTGCGCTCGGCCGTGACGGCTTGCGCCGTGGCCAGGTGGTTCAGCGGCGCCAGCACGGCCTCCAGGTCGACGCCGTCCGCGCGCGCGGCGCGGATCTCGATGGCCATGGCGCCCTGGCCGGCGGCCGGCAGGCTGTCTTCCGGCGCCAGCACGGCGCGGATGCGCGACGCCAGACCCAGGCGCTTCAGGCCGGCGGCGGCCAGGATGATGGCCGCGTAGTCGCCACGGTCGAGCTTGCCCAAGCGCGTGTCGAGGTTGCCGCGCAGGGGCAAAATCGTCAGGTGCGGATAGCGCGCGGCGATCAGCGACTGGCGGCGCAGGCTGCTCGTGCCGACGACGGCGCCGTGCGGCAGCTCGGCCAGGCTGGCGTAATCGTTCGAGACAAACGCGTCGCGCGGGTCTTCGCGTTCGAGGATGGCGGCCAGGGTAAAGCCCTGCGGCAACTCCATCGGCACGTCCTTGAGCGAATGCACGGCCAGGTCGGCGCGGCCTTCGTCCATCGCCACTTCCAGCTCCTTGACGAACAGGCCCTTGCCGCCTACCTTGGACAGGGCGCGGTCGAGAATCTGGTCGCCGCGTGTGGTCATGCCGAGAATTTCAACGCTACACTGCGGATAGAGTGCCGCCAGGCGCGCGCGCACATGTTCAGCTTGCCACATGGCAAGACGGCTCTCGCGCGTGGCGATCACCAGCCGGGAAGGAATATTCTGGGTCAATTCGGATGCTTTCAAAACAAGGCTCTTTCGCTATCGTAGTCGTTATCGTTAACCGTTATCGTTGCCATTTCGCCGACGCGATATCTAAATGTATCGAAATGACGCCCATCGTCGCTATAATCGTTATCCCTTTGCCTATACGGCCAAGTCAGGCTAGCGTCCATGTTGAAGACCACAAATTTTATCATGCGCCCCCTCCCCTCTGCGGCTAAAAGCCCGGTGCGATCCTCTTTCCCTTGCTTTTACACCTACTTTGGTTCTTTATTATGCTCAATGACGCAGTAGCACCAGAAACAGCCTCCCCGGCCAGCCCCGACAAGGACGCGCCGCTGAAAGAAGACATCCGCCTGCTGGGCCGCCTGCTGGGCGACGTGCTGCGCGAACAGGAAGGCGATGCCGTCTTTCATGTGGTGGAAACCATACGCCAGACTTCCGTGCGCTTCCGCCGCGAAGCGGACGCGGACGCGGCGCTGGAACTGGACGCCATGCTGAAGGACCTGAGCCGCGAACAGACGATCTCCGTCGTGCGCGCCTTTTCCTATTTTTCGCACCTGGCCAATATTGCGGAAGATCAACACCACATCCGCCGCCGCCGCGCCCACCTGCTGGCCGGTTCCCCGGCGCAAAAGGGCAGCGTCAGCTTCGCCCTGAAAAAGCTGCGCGCCGCCGGCGTGCCGCGCGCCACCGTCGACACCTTCTTCCGGGACGCGCTGATCGCGCCCGTGCTGACGGCCCACCCGACGGAAGTGCAGCGCAAGAGCATCCTCGACGCCGAGCACGACATCGCCCGCCTGCTGGCCGAGCGCGACCTGCCCCTGACGCCGAAGGAACGCCTGGCCAACATGCAGCTGCTGCGCTCGCGCGTCGCCACCCTGTGGCAGACGCGCATGCTGCGCTACTCGAAGCTGACGGTGGCCGACGAAATCGAAAACGCCCTGTCCTATTACCGCATCACCTTCCTGCGCGAACTGCCGGGCCTGTATGACGACATCGAGGACGACATCGCCGCCGAATACCCGAACGGCGACGGCACGATCGAGCCCATCCACGCCGCCTACGTGCAGATGGGCAGCTGGATCGGCGGCGACCGCGACGGCAACCCCAACGTCAACGCGGGCACCATGCAGCACGCGCTGGCGCGCCACGCCACCACCATCCTCGACTTTTACCTCGACGAAGTGCACGCGCTGGGCGCGGAACTGTCCGTCTCGACCCTGATGGTGGGCGTGAGCGCGGAACTGCAGGCGCTGGCCGACCAGTCGCCGGACGCCTCGCCGCACCGCAGCGACGAACCGTACCGCCGCGCCCTGATCGGCATCTATGCGCGCCTGGCCGCCACGGCCCGCGCCCTGGGCGCCACGAATATCCTGCGCAAGGAAGTGGGCGCGGCCGCCGCCTATCCGGACGCGGCCGCGTTTGTCGCCGACCTGCGCACCATCGTCGCCTCGCTCGAAGCGCACCACGGCGCCGCCCTCGCGCGCCCGCGCCTGGCCACCCTGGCGCGGGCGGCCGACATCTTCGGCTTCCACCTGGCCTCGCTCGACATGCGCCAGACTTCCGACGTGCACGAGCGCGTGCTGGCCGACCTGTTCGCCCAAAGCGGCGTGGCCGCCGATTACGCGGCCCTGTCCGAGGAAGACAAGCAGGCGCTGCTGCTGAGCGAACTGGCCCAGCCGCGCTTGCTGTACTCGCCCTACATCAGCTACGCCGCGGAAACGGATTCCGAACTGGCGATTTTGCGCGCGGCGCGCGACATCCGCCAGCGCTACGGCGCGCGCGCGATCCGCAACTACATCATCTCGCACACGGAAACCGTGTCCGACCTGCTGGAAGTGTTGCTGCTGCAAAAGGAAACAGGCTTGCTGCGCACCGACTGGCAAGCTGGCGACAGCAGCTGCGAGCTGATGGTCATTCCCCTGTTCGAGACGATACCCGACCTACAGCGCGCGGCCGGCATCATGAGCCAGCTCATGGCCTTGCCTTTGGTCAAACAATTGATCGCCAAGCAGGGACAGTTGCAGGAAGTCATGCTCGGCTATTCCGATTCGAACAAGGATGGCGGCTTCCTCACCTCGAACTGGGAACTGTACAAGGCGGAACTGGCGCTGGTGTCCGACTTCCGGAAAGCCGGCGTCAAGCTGCGCCTGTTCCACGGCCGCGGCGGCACGGTGGGCCGTGGCGGCGGCCCCAGCTACGAAGCCATCCTGGCCCAGCCGCCGGGCACCGTCAACGGCCAGATCCGCCTGACGGAACAGGGCGAAATCATCGCCTCGAAGTTTTCCAACGCGGAAATCGGCCGGCGCAACCTGGAATTGCTGGTGGCCGCCACCCTGGAAGCGAGCCTGGCGCCGCAGGAAGCGAACCCGGCCCGCAACAGCCAGCTGGCGCAGTTCGAAGCGGTGATGGCGCAACTGTCGGACCTGGCCTACCGCTCCTACCGCCACCTCGTGTATGAAACGCCGGGTTTTACCGAGTACTTCTTCTCGGCCACGCCGATTGCGGAAATCGCCGAGCTGAACCTCGGTTCGCGGCCCGCCTCGCGCAAGGCCAACCAGCGCATCGAAGACTTGCGCGCCATCCCCTGGGGCTTTTCCTGGGGCCAGTGCCGCTTGCTGCTGCCGGGCTGGTTCGGCTTCGGCAGCGCCATCGACGCCTGGATCAACGATGGCGAGCCCGCGTCGAAAGATGACAGGATCGCCACCCTGCGCGCCATGCATGCCGAATGGCCGTTCTTCGCCACCCTGCTGTCGAACATGGACATGGTGCTGGCCAAGACGGACCTGGCCATCGCCTCGCGCTACGCGGAACTGGTGGCGGACCACGATTTGCGCGAACGCATCTACAAGCGCATCACGGAAGAGCATGGCAACACCCTGCGCTGCCTGGAATTGATCACCGGCAACACGGAACGCCTGGCCGGCAACCCGCTGCTGGCCCGCTCTATCCAGAACCGCTTCGCCTACCTCGATCCGCTGAACCACTTGCAGGTGGAGTTAATCAAGCGCAACCGCGCCCTGTCGGCGGCAAGCCGGATCGACGAGCGCGTCCACCGCGGCATCCAGCTGTCGATCAACGGCGTGGCGGCCGGCCTGCGCAACACGGGCTGATCGCGCGACGCCGCCATGGGCAGGCAGGGGCCGGCGCCGCGAGGGCCGGCCCTTTTTGCTTTCCAAATGGAAAAATATTCTCAATAAAGCAACATTTGGTATTACACTAGCGTCGGATACTTTCCCCACTCCGGCGCCACGCGCACCGCAGCGGTCCACCATGACGCGAGGGGCGCGGATGAGTAAATGGTCGATTGAAACCTTGAGTGCGGCATGCGCCTGCCTCGTCCTCGTCATGCTGGGCTGGCTGGCAGGCGTGGCCTGGAAGGAACTCGACTTCTGGGAGCATGTCTGGCTGACGCTGCTGCTGGCGGCGTCCGCCGGCACGGCCATGTGGCTGATGCACAAGCTGCGCGCCCACTTCGCCAGCACGCGCAAGCAGCTCGACGCCAGCACCATGCGCTACCGCGACCTGAGCGAGGCGGCGCAGGACGGCATGTGGCAAACGGATGCGCAAGGCACGATATTGCATCTGAACCAGCGCCTGTGCGACATGCTGGGCACGCGGGCGGAAGACCTGCTGGGCCACAAGATGAGCGAATTCTACGACGAGGCGACCTTGCGGCGCCTGTGCCCGCTGATGCGCGCGCAGGAACGCAGCTGCATGGGTGAACTGCAGTATTGGCACAGCGACGGCACGGAGCGCTGGGCCATGATCAGCGGACGCTGCCTGTACGACCAGCAGGGCATGCTGACGGGCGCCCTCGTGCTGGCCAGCGACATCACCGAACAGAAACGGGCCGAACACGCGCTGAGCATCGCCCATGCGGAGCTGGAAAGCCGCGTGGCCCTGCGCACGGCCCAGTTGCTCGATGTCAATCTCCAGCTGTCCGCCGAAATCGCCATGCGCGCGCAAACGGAAGCGGCCCTGGCGCGCAGCGAAGAGCGGCTGCAGGACATCATTTCCATGATGCCCCTGTCGCTGTTCCTGAAAGATGCCGATTCGCACATGCTGCTGATGAACCAGGCCTGCGAGCAGCAATGGGGCGTACGGTTCCAGGATATCGCCGAGGGACGCGACGTGCAGCACTTTCCCCCGGACCAGACCCAGGGATTCCACGCGGCGGACCAGGAAGCGTTTGCCAGCCGCCAGGTGGTGATCCGCGAGGAATTGGTGTGGAATGCGCAGCTGCAGGAAAACCGCCTGCTGCAGACGCATAAAAAACCCATCTTCGACGCGCAAGGCCTGCCGCAGATGATCATCGCCATGGGCATCGACATCACGGAAAGCAAGCGCAACGAAGAAAACCTGGAGCGCACCCTGGCCCAGCTGCGCGAACTGAGCGACCACCAGCAGACCATCAAGGAAGAAGAACGCCGGCGCATCGCGCTCGACATCCATGACGACCTGGGCCAGAACCTGATGGTGCTGCGCATCGATGTGTCGCTGCTGCACGCGCGCACGGCCGCCTCCCACCCGCGCCTGCACCGCCACGCCGCGCGCGTGCTCGAGACCATCGACGCCACCATCCGCTCCGTGCGCGCCATCATCAATGACTTGCATCCGAGCACACTGGAACTGGGCCTGGGACCGGCCGCCGAATGGCTGATACGGCAAATGGAAAGCCGCGGCAGCATCCGCTACCGGCTCAAGATCAGCAGCGAGGCGCCCGACCTGGGCCTGGACCAGCGCCAGACGTCGGCCATCTTCCGCGTGCTGCAGGAATCGCTGTCGAACATCGTGCGCCACGCCCAGGCCAGCGAAGTGGACGTGGCGCTGGCGCAGGATGCGCAAGCCATCGAGCTGCGCATCAGCGACAACGGCATCGGCATGCAGCCGGGCGACGACGGCAAGCAGGCCGCTTTCGGCCTGAAGAGCATACGCGAGCGCGTCCACGCGCTGGGCGGCGAACTGCGCATCGACAGCCAGGCGGGCCGGGGCACGGCGCTGGCCATCCATTTGCCGCAGGCCAGGGAAAGCGTGGCGGAACGATCATGATGAAACACAAATATTACTAAAAATAGTAGTAATTTATGTATGCATGGGCGGGAGAAAAAAGTATAGTGAGTTTTTTCTTTGAGGAAACTATCATGCCGCCACGGTTTTGCTGCGTCTCCGCCCCACTGCTCGGCCTGCTCCTGCTGGCCGCCATCCCCAGCGCCAGCGCCGCCATCCATGCCGAACACGGCTTCGGCGAAAAGGATGGCAATGGCAGCATCGCTTCGGACCTGAACCCGGCCGGACTGGTGGCCGGCATCATCCTCGAGGAAGAGGGTCGGCGCCGCGCCGTGACCTACCAGCACGGCCGCATCCGCGAGCTGGGCACCCTGGGCGGCGATGAAGGTTTCACCAAGGCCATCAATATGCATGGCGTGGTAGTGGGTTCGGCGCAGACGGCCAGCGGCGCCTGGCACGCCTTCCGCTACGACGCGGCGGGCGGCATGCGCGACCTGGGCACCCTGGGCGGCAGCAGCAGCTACGCCACGGCCATCACGCGCGGCGGCCAGGTGGCCGGCTATGCCGACACCAGCGGCGGCGATTTCCACGCCTTTGTGACGAAAGCCGACCACAGCCTGCAGGACCTGGGCACCCTGGGCGGCGCCAGCAGCTATGCCAGCGGCTTGAACAGCCATGGCGTGGCGGTGGGTACGGCCCAGCGCGGCGATGGCTACCGCCGCGCCTTCGTCTACCGTCCCGGCACGGGCATGCAGGAAATCGGCACCCTGCCAGGCGGACGCATCAGCTCGGCCACCGCCATCAACGACGCGGGCCTGGTCGTGGGCGCCTCGGAAACGGAGAAGCGCCGCTGGCACGCGTTTGCCTGGGACGGCAAGCGCATGCTCGACCTGGGCGCCATGATCGGCCAGGGCGACAGCTACGCCACGGCCGTCAACGCGGCCGGCCACGTCGTCGGCAGCGTCAGCATCAACGGCTTTGAACCGATGACCTTTGTCTACAAGGACGGCGTGATGACGGTGCGCCGCCGCGACGACGGCCTGTACCTGACCAACAAGATCACGGATGCCGGCCTGGTGGTGGGCGCCGTCTACACGGGGCATAAATTCCAGGCCTTCGCCGTGCCGTCGCAGGCGTCGCCGGCGCCGCCGCGCCGCAACCCGCTGGACTGGCTGCTCCTGAGCGTCATCGCCGCCGCCTGCGGCGCGGCCCTGTTCCGCGCGCGCCGCCAGCTGAGCGCCGGCCTGCTGGGCCAGCGCCGGCATTTGCTGTAAATCAACACCGGCAGGGACGAAAAAAAAGAGGCTTGCGCCTCTTTTTTGTTTCTTGCCGTACGCTTAGTTTTGCGTGAGGAAAGTTTTGAGTTTGTCCGAACGCGAAGGCTGGCGCAGCTTGCTCATGGCTTTCGCCTCGATCTGGCGGATGCGCTCGCGCGTCACGTCGAACTGCTTGCCCACTTCTTCCAGGGTGTGGTCGTTCGACATTTCCACGCCATAACGCATGCGCAGCACTTTTGCTTCGCGCGGCGTCAGGGAATCGAGCACTTCCTTGATCACGTTGCGCATCGACGCGTGCAGCGCGGCGTCCAGCGGCGCCAGCGTCGTGTTGTCCTCGATGAAGTCGCCCAGCTGTGAATCGCCGTCCTCGCCCATCGGCGTTTCCATGGAAATCGGCTCTTTCGCGATCTTCATGATCTCGCGCACCTTGTTCTCCGGCATTTCCATCTTGACGGCCAGGGTCGCCAGGTCCGGCTCGCTACCCGTTTCCTGCATGATCTGGCGCGAGATACGGTTCATCTTGTTGATCGTTTCGATCATGTGCACCGGCACGCGGATGGTGCGCGCCATGTCGGCGATGGAACGCGTGATGGCCTGGCGTATCCACCAGGTGGCGTAGGTCGAGAACTTGTAGCCGCGGCGGTATTCGAATTTATCGACGGCCTTCAGCAGGCCAATGTTGCCCTCCTGGATCAGGTCGAGGAATTGCAGGCCGCGGTTGATGTATTTCTTGGCGATCGAAATGACCAGGCGCAAGTTGGCCACCGTCATTTCGCGTTTCGCGTGACGCGCGCGCTTTTCGCCGGCCGCCATCTGCTTGTTGATCTTGCGCAAGTCCGCCAGCGGCAAGGCCACGCGCGCCTGCAGGTCGATCATCTTCTTTTGCAGTTCCTTGACGGCAGGCACGTTGCGGCTGAGGATGGCGCTGTACGGATACTTGCAATCGACTTCGCGGTCGACCCATTCCAGGTCGCATTCATTGCCCGGGAACACCTTGATGAAGTGGGCGCGCGGCATGCCGCATTTGTTCACGCACAGTTCCAGCACGGCGCGCTCGATGTGGCGCACTTCTTCCATCTGGCCGCGCAGGGTGTCGCACAGCTTTTCCACAACCTTGGCCGTGAAGCGGATGCCCAGCAATTCCTGCGAAATGGCTTCCTGCGCCTTGATGTAGGCTTTCGAGTTGTAGCCGTCTGGCGCCTTGCGCATCTTGTCGTACTGCGTGGAAATGACGTTGAATTTCTCCAACGCATTCTTTTTCAGCTGGGCCAATTGTTCGCTGGAGAAACCGGCCGCGCCGCCATTGGCGTCGCCGTCTTCTTCCTCGGCTTCTTCTTCCTCTTCCTCGTCGTCACCGCTGGCGGCGGCGGGCGCGGCGGCAGCGGCAGGCGCCGGGGCATTGCTTTCGTTCAAGTCGACAAAGCCGTCGACCACTTCATCGACCTTGATTTCGTCGCGCGCGATCTTTTGCGACAGCGCAACGATTTCGCCGATGGTGGTGGGGCAGGCGGAAATGGCCTGGATCATGTCCTTCAGGCCGCCTTCGATGCGCTTGGCGATCTCGATCTCGCCTTCGCGCGTCAGCAGCGCCACGGCGCCCATTTCACGCATGTACATGCGCACGGGGTCGGTGGTGCGGCCGAAGTCGGAGTCGACCGTCGACAGGGCGGTGGCGGCAGCCGCTTCCACTTCGTCGTCGCTGGTGACGGTGGCGACATTGTCCGTCAGCAACAGGCTTTCCGCGTCAGGGGCGCGCTCGTAGACGGCGATGCCCATGTCGTTGAAGGTGGCGATGATGCCTTCGATGGCTTCCGGATCGATGATGTTTTCCGGCAATTGGTCATTGATCTCGGCATAGGTGAGGAAACCGCGTTCCTTGCCCATGTTGATCAGGCCCGTGATCTGCTTGCGGCGGCGTTCCAGGTCCGCTGCCGATGCTTCCGGATCGCCCAGCGCGTCCGCCAGGCCGCCCTTGGCCTTGCGGTCGCGCGCTTTCGACACGGCCTTCAGTTCGGCCCGTTCGACGGCGTTCAACGCTGCCACTTCATCGTTTTCCGGCGTGAATTCGCTCGGCTTGCGGCCGCGGCGGCCAGGCACCTTGACGGTCGGCAAGAAGTAATTCGACGTGTCGATGGCGGCCAGGGCGTCCGCGTCCGTGGTCTTGCTGACCACCTGCGCACCGGAAATAATGGTCACGGGCGCCGCTTCGGGCTTGGCGCGCACGACTTTCGAGCGGGCTGCCGTCACCACCTTGTTCGTGGCGGCGCTTTCGCTGACCTTGCGCGGCGCGGCCGCGGCCTTGGTGCCAGGGGCGACCTTCACGCTTGGCGTCTTGGCCGGTGCAGCGTCGGCCACCTCGGCTACTTCGGCAACGGCGTCGACAGCCGCCACTGGCGCTTCGACAGCCGTCTCGGCCGGCGGCACGGCCGCCAGGCGCGAACGGCTTTTCTTCACCACGGTGACGACGGTGGGCGCCGTCGTGACGGTGGCTTCCGGATTCGCTTGCGCATTATCGATGAAGTAAGATAAAGTCGTTTTGGGTACGGCAAGGGGTGCCGCGGCTGGGCGTGGCGCCTTGGCGGACAACGTTAAAGTTTTTGGCGTATTCTTCATGAGATATCTCTTAATGCGAGACCAGATGGTGTCGGCGCGAAGTGAATGATTCCACCTAAGCCTGCGAAACCGGACTCGATGGAGCGTATTGTTGCGGCTGCCGTCAAGGGCAGCGGCGCCTGTCTATCGGGACGTTCATAGCCCGCGCATCCGGCAACAGGAGCGCGGGGCCGAACGGCGCGGCCGAAACCGGATCAGATAAATAAGCGATGTACATTGCGGAATGAAAAAAAGCCCGTACCAGAACGGGCTTGAATCTATTGTTGTTCAGTGAAGACACAGCGGAGAGCAAGATTATGCACGAAGGCCAGTTATCTGGATAATTGATAAACGGAATATCCGGTATCAAAGATATCAATAATCAGGGCCCTGCACCGCACTGCTCCTATCCCCTGCACACCTGAGCCAGACCATCAAACCTGGGGTCCAGTCATCAGCGCAAGCCGACATTATACACATTTCCCGCATTTCGCGCTGTGTCCGCTGTAGCGCGGGCCCGCCCATCTCCGCTCAAGTTGCCAAAAAAGACAATGCACTTGCCTGTGGCGCGTGCTATGCTCCCCTTTTATAGCCCAACCAATGATGTCGATGACCAGCTCCACGCCAGACCAGCAAGCCACCACTCCTGACACGCCAGTCGATGCAGCCCCAGCGGCGGCACCTGCCGCAGCCGCACCGGCGCCCGCCGGCCTGACCGCGCGCGCCCTGCTGAAGCAGTTCCAGGAGCAATTCCCGCCATTCCGCGATTGCCTGCCCTTGTCCATCGGTATCGACAAGCAGATCCTGGCCCGCCTGCCGGACCTGGACCGCAAGCTGATGCGCACGGCGCTGGGCATCCACACGGGTTCGCTGCGCTACCTGCGCGTGATGGAAAAAGCCAAGGTACGCTACGACCTCGACGGCACAGCCGGCGCGGAAGTGACGCAAACCCACCGCGACCACGCCACGCAAGTGCTGCAGCAGCGCTTCAAGAAGGAAGCCGAGCGCAAGAAGGCCGAGCGCGACGCGGCCGCCGCCGAAGAAGCGAACCGTTTGCGCCTGGAAAAACTGAATCAGCTGACCGCGAAATTCTCGCGCAAGGGCTGATCCGGTTTCATGGATACTGCTGCCGCGCCGCCACTGCCGCCCTACCAGGGCATCGCCCTCGACCACGTCAGGCTGGTGCGCACCAGTGACGAAGCCAGGGCGGCCATGGCCGCCCTGCTGGCGGCCGACGCCATCGGCTTCGACACGGAATCGAAGCCGACGTTCGTCAAGGGCGAATCGTCCACGGGTCCGCATCTGATCCAGCTGGCCACCGACGACATCGCCTACCTGTTCCAGGTGGGCGCCACGCCGCCCCTGGCCGAACTCAAAGCCATCCTCGAATCGACCACCACCCTGAAGGTGGGCTTCGGCCTGTCCGACGACGTCAAGCGCCTGCGCAACAAGCTGGGCATTGCTCCAGCGCAAGTGCTGGACCTGTCCGTCGCCCTGCGCGGCGGCCAGCGCAACGACCTGGGCGCCAAGACGGCCGTGGCCAAGTTCTTCGGCCTGCACCTGCAGAAGTCGAAAAAGATCTCCACCACCAACTGGGCCACCTCGCGCCTGACGGAAAAGCAGATCCTGTACGCGGCCGACGATGCGCAAGTGGCCCTGCGCGTGTACCGCCGCTGGATCGCCGACGGCGGCAAGGTGGCGCCGCAAAAAGCCCCACGGGCCAGCACGCCGCCGGCCACGCCGCCCGCACCCGCCTGAGCCGTCCCGCAGCATGAGCAAGAGCAAGTCCATCGGCACCACGCCCGACGCGATCGCCGCCGCCGAACAGGCGCTGGGGCGAGCGCTGCCCGCTTCCTACGTGCAATGGTTATTGGTGAACAATGGCCGCGCGCTGGGCGCCTTGTGCGTGTTTCCCGTCTACGACGCGGCCAATGCGCGCAAGACGTGGGAATCGATAGAACGCCATTACCGCACAGACTGGCAAGAGTGGCTGGAGAATATGGATGGCGGCGATGCCGCCGCCCTGCTGCCGTTTGCCCAGTTCGGCACGGGCGACTACTATTGTTTTGATTATGCGCAAACGGGAGCGGCCGGTGAAGCGGTGGTCGTGCTGTGGTCGCACGAAACAGGCGCCACCACGGCAGTGGCGCCCGACTTTGCCGCCTTTCTCGCCCTGCCCGGCCGTCCCGGCTAGCCTTCCTCCCCCTGCAGCGCCAGTTGCTGCGCCGCCAGCCGCCCCAGCGCGGCGATGGCCGCTTCCAGCTGCGCGCTCCACGGGTGGCCGTAATTGAGGCGGATGCAGTGGCGAAACGCGCGCGTGGCGGAAAAGATGGGCCCGGGCGCGATGCTGATGCCGGCCGCCAGCGCGCTGCGGTGCAAGGCCAGCGCATCGACGCCCACGGGCATCTCGACCCAGACGAAATAGCCGCCCTGCGGCCGCGTCACCCGCGTGCCGGGCGGAAAATGCACGGCGATCGCCTGCAGCATGGTGTTTTGCTGCGCCGCCAGGGTCAGCCGAAGCTGGCGCAAATGGCGGTCATAGCCGCCGTGCGCCAGGTAATCGGCCAGCGCCATCTGCAGCGGTATCGGCGCCGACAGGCTGGTGGTCAGTTTCAAACGCTCGACCTGGCGCGCATGGCGGCCCGCCACGGCCCAGCCCAGGCGGAAACCGGGCGCCAGGGTCTTCGAGAACGAGCTGCAATGCATGACGAGACCGGCGCTGTCATGGCTTTTCGTCAAGCCGGGGCGCTGCTTGCCAAAGTACAGCTCGCCATACACGTCATCCTCGATCAGGGGCACGTCATGGCGCGCCAGCAAGTCGACCAGGGCGCGCTTCTTTTCCGGCGACATCAGGCTGCCCAGCGGGTTCTGGAAATTCGTCATCAGCCAGCAGGCTCTGGGCCGGTGGCGTTGCAGCAACTCTTCCAGCGCCGCCAGGTCGACGCCGTCACGGGGGCTGGTGGCGATCTCGACGGCCTTGAGTTCCAGCCGCTCCAGCGCCTGCAGGCAGGCATAGAAGCTGGGCGACTCGATCAGCACCGTGTCGCCGGGCCGCGTGACGGCTTGCAGGCACAGGTTCAGCGCTTCCAGCGCGCCATTCGTGATGACGATGTCCTCGCTGGAGACAAGCACGCCGTCGAGCTGGTAACGCAGCGCGATCTGGCGGCGCAATTCCGCGTTGCCCAGGGATAAATCGGTGACCGTGCTCCACGGGTCGAGACGGCGCATGCTGGCCGACACGGCCCGCGCCAGCTTTTCCATCGGAAACAGGTGCGGGCTGGGAAAGGCCGAGCCGAAGGGCACGATGTCGCGCGCGCCGACAGCGCCCAGCACCTCGAACACCAGGTCGCTGACGTCGACGGTGGTGCTGGCGTCGAGCGGGCGCGAGCTGTCCGGCTCGGGCGCCAGCGCGGCCCGCTGCGGCGCCACGTAATAGCCGGAGCGGGGGCGCGAGACGATCATGCCGCGCGCTTCGAGCAGGTAATACGCCTGGAACACGGTCGACGGGCTCACGCCGCGCCGCGCATGCTGCTGGCGCACGGAGGGCAACTTATCACCAGGCAACAACAGCTGCGTGCTGATCATGGCGGCGACTTCTTCCGCCAATTCCTCATATCGTTTCAACCTTGCTCCTCAAACTGATCCGTAGTTTTATTGCAAAACTGATCCTGTCACAGTGACAGCACGCAGTATATGCTAGGGTAACAACATCCGGGCAGCAACACCGGGACATCATATCGACCGACGAGACAGGTTATTTTCCCATGCAACTTTCCATGTTACTGCATTCCCCTCCCGTGCTGCTGGCCCTGGCTTTCGCCTGGCCCGGCATGGCGCTGGCCGCGCCGGCCACGCTGCCAGCCGGCCACGACAGCCTGGAACAGCGCATCAAGGCATGCACGGCCTGCCATGCGCAAAAGGAACGCCACGACGCCTTCTTCCCCCGCATCGCCGGCAAACCTTCGGGCTACCTGTACAACCAGCTGCTGAACTTTCGCGAGGGACGGCGCCAGTATCCGATGATGAACTACATGGTCGAACACTTGCCGGACGATTATCTGCGCGAAATTGCCGAGTATTTTGCGGCGCAGCACCCTGCCCCGCCGCCGGCCCAGCCCAGCGGCGCCGGCGCGACGGCCCTGGCGCGCGGCAGGCAGCTGGTGCTGCAGGGCGATGGCGCGAAAAAAATCCCCGCCTGCATCGCCTGCCATGGCCAGCAGCTGGGCGGCGTGGCGCCCGCCATCCCCGGCTTGCTGGGCTTGCCGCGCGACTACATCAACGCCCAGCTGGGCGCCTGGAAGAACGGCATCCGCCGCGCCCACGCCCCCGACTGCATGGCGCAAGTGGCGCAGCGCCTGTCCGACGCGGACGTGGGCGCCGTCTCGGCCTGGCTGGGCACGCAGGTGGCCGGCGCCGACGCGCGCCCCGCCAGCGGCATCACCGCGCCCTTGCCGCTGCACTGCGGCGGCGTGCCGGGCTCTGCCGCGCAGGTGGCGCCATGAAAAAATGGATGATCGCGGCCGGCCTCGTGCTGATCGCCGGCGGCAGCGCCAAGCTCCTGCTGTGGCCCGATGACGACATCGGCCCGCCCCCGGCCGCCAGCGCCCTGAGCCAGGAACAGCTGGTGGCGCGCGGCGCCTACCTGGCCAAGGCGGGCGACTGCATGGCCTGCCACACGACACGGGGCGGCGTGCCCTACGCGGGCGGACGGGCCTTGCAGACGCCGTTCGGCAAGGTGCTCTCGCCCAACATCACGGCCGACAGGGAAACGGGCATCGGCAGCTGGACGGCCGACGATTTCTGGCGCGCCATCCACAACGGCAAGTCGAAGGACGGCCGCCTGCTGTATCCGGCCTTTCCGTACACCAATTACACCAAGGTGCAGCGCGAGGACAGCGACGCCCTGTACGCGTATTTCCAGCGCGTGCCGCCGCACCGGCAGGCGAACGCGCCGCACGCGCTGCGCTTTCCCTACAACCAGCAGATCGCCCTGGCTGCCTGGCGCGCCCTGTATTTCAAGCCGGGCGTATACCAGCCCCTGACGACGCAAAGCATGGAATGGAACCGCGGCGCCTACCTGGTGCAGGGCCTGGGCCATTGCAGCGCCTGCCATAGCAGCCGCAGCACCCTGGGCGGCAGCGACGACGGCCTGTCGGGCGGCCTGATCCCCGTGCTGGGCTGGTACGCGCCGTCGCTGACGTCGGACGCGGAAGCGGGCCTGGGCGACTGGGACACGGCGCATATCGTGGAATTGCTGCAAACGGGCGTCTCGCCGCGCGCCACCGTCTTCGGCCCCATGGCCGAGGTGGTGCGGCAAAGCCTGCAGCACATGGACAGCGGCGACGTGCGGGCCATGGCCGTCTACCTGAAAAGCCTGCCCGCCCCGGCCCGGGCCGCGCCGCGCGCGCCGCGCGACACGTCGGAGCAAGCCAGGCAGCACCTGGCGCTGGGCGCGAAACTGTACGAGGCGCACTGCGCAAGCTGCCACCGCGACGACGGCAAGGGCGTGCCGCCCGGCTACCCGCCGCTGGCCGGCAACCGCGCGCTGACGACGGACTCGGCCGTGAACGCCATCCGCCTCGTGCTCAACGGCGGCTTTGCGCCGGGAACACAAGGCAACCCGCGCCCCTACGGCATGCCGCCGTTCGGCCCCGTGATGGACGACCGCGAAGTGGCGGCCGTGGTGACGTATCTGCGGGCTTCGTGGGGCAATGATGCGCCGGCCGTGTCGGCGCTGGAGGTAAACAAGTACCGCAGCGTGCCGCTGGAGTAGCGCGCCTGAAAAACGTCCATGGCGGCGTTGCATCTCCTTGCCGTACTATTCGTACTGTCTGCGTCGATGCGCCTAGCCCTGAACGTTTTGCAGACGTGCATATGAAATAAAAAAAGCCGGCTCGCGCCGGCTTTTTCATAAATCACAGCAATTCTCAGCGAAACTTGCTCTTGTGCCCCGTTTTGAGGTCCAGCGCATAGCGCACGCCGTTGTCCGTCAGCATGACTTCATCGGGCGGTTCCTCGCCGGCCAGGGCGCCGTCGATCAGGGGCAAGCCTTCGCCCTTGCGCATCAGCTCGTCGCAGCGCTCGTAGACGTTGACGCAGCCCGTGGACGCCATCAGCGATTGCACGATGGCCACTTTCCACGCGTCGACGCCGCCGGCGTTGAATTCGCAGATCAGATAGCCATGCACGCCGCCAAACAGCTGCACCACCAGGCCCGGCAAGCCCTCGTCCTCGCCCTTGATCAGGGTCAACAGCTGGTTCTCGCCCGCTTTCTTGATGGCCGGCAGTTTTTTCTCGATGGCGGCCTTGACGCGGCGCTTGATCAGCGCGTGGTCGACCGGTTCGTCTTCCTTGAAGCTCCAGATGCGCGCGCGGATCTGCGACTTCGAATTGTAGGCGGCGCGGGCGATGAATTGCTTCGACGAACTCTGCACGATGGCCGTCGAGCCGGGCTTCATTTTTTCCTGCGGCTTGCCTTCGACTTTTTCAATCGCGGACGCGTAAATCCACGATTGGCCCAGCAAGCTCTTTTCCTTGCCCTGTTTGATGGTGATGATCAGCATGTAAGTCCAGTAGTGTGAGCGGCGCATGCCGCTCGTCGTATATCCAATACCCGCATGATACCTCATGCCATCCTGTCGCATCCTCCTGCATTCTATGCCGCTGCCGGCGCAGTCTGTCGCAGCGCGGTACGCAGGCGCGGCCCGCTGGCATACCATGCCAGCATACTAATTCCACACAGGGAGCAAGAATGACACACGCCTTTTTCCATCCCCGCCAACGCCGCCACGCCGGCGCCGCCCTGCTGCTGGCCGCCTGCGCCCTGGCCATGCCCGCCGCGCCGGCCCTGGCTTCGCCGCTCGACTGGATTGCCGGCAACAGCATCCAGGGCAGCGGCAAGCTGCAGAAGCAGACGCGCGAGGTGGGCAGCTTCCATGGCGTGGCACTGAACGTGCCGGGCACGGTCGAATTGCGTATCGGCAACACGGACAGCGTCACCATCGAGGCTGACGACAACATCCTGCCGCTGATCGACACGGCCGTGGAAAACGGCACCCTGCGCATCCGCCCCGCCAGGCGCAACACGAATTTCCGCCAGAGCAGCCTGACCATCGTCATCCAGGCGCGCCAGGTGGAACGCGTCAGCGTGGGCGGCTCGGGCAACATCACGGCGACGGGCTTGCGCGCGGAAAAGCTGCGTTTCGACGTGGGCGGTTCCGGCTCCATCGATGCGCGCGACCTCGACAGCCGCGCGGTGGCCGTGGCCATCGGCGGCAGCGGCAACTTCAAGGCCAGCGGCAAGACGGAACAGCTGACGGCCTCGATCGGCGGCTCGGGCAATATCCAGGCCGGCCGCCTGGCCGCGCGCGAGGTGCAGGTCAGCATAGGCGGCTCGGGCGAGGCGCAGGTATGGGCCAAGGATAACCTCAACATCAGCATCGGCGGCTCGGGCGAAGTGAGCTACTACGGCGACCCGCGCGTCAGCCGCAGCATGCAGCGCTCAAGCAGCATCCGCCGCCTGGGCGCCGCGCCAAATTAAGCAGCCAGGCCGGCCAGCACGGCGGCCAGTTCCCGCGTGGCCGCCTCGCCCAGCGGCTGCAGCGGCGCGCGCGGCGTGCCCGCGTCAAAACCCTGCAGCGCCAGGCCCGCCTTGACGGTGGGCGGCAAGCCCCCTTTCATCAGGCATTGCAGCAACGGCAATTGCTGGAAGAACAGTTCGCGCGCCCGCGCCAGGTCGCCCGCCTGCACAGCCGCGTACAGGGCCAGCGGCAAGCCCGCATGCAGATTCGGCGCGGCCGTGCACCAGCCGCGGGCGCCGGCCGCCAGCGCGGCGAAGGCCAGGGTATTGCTGCCGTTGTAGAACGGCAATTCTCCGCCGCTCAGCTGGGCCAGCCGGTGCATGCGCTGGATGTCGCCCGTGCTTTCCTTGACCATCGTCACGTTCGGCACCTCGCGCCAGATGCGCACGATCAGCTCGGGCGACATATCGATGCCGCTGGTGGCCGGGTTGTTGTAGAGCATGACGGGGATGCCGACGGCGTCGCCGATGCGCGCCACGTGGCGCGCGATCTCTTCCTCGCTCAATTTCCAGTACGACACGGGCAAGACCATCACCGCGTCGGCGCCCTCCTTTTCCGCGTGGCGGGCGCGGCGCATGGCGCCGGCCGTCGTCAGGTCGGAAATGCCCACCACCGTGGGCACGCGCCTGGCCACGGCGGCCAGCGAGGCAGACGCGACGGCGTCCCATTCCCCGTCCTGCAGATAGGCGCTCTCGCCCGTGCTGCCCAGCGGGGCAATGCTGTGCACGCCGCCGGCGATGAGGCGGTCGATCAGCTGCCGCAGGCGCGGCAGGTCGACGCCGCCATCGGCCGCGAAGGGGGTGACGGGGTAGGCAATGATGCCGTGAAATGGTGTCTGCATGATGTTGTTTCCCTTATTTAATGAATGTGTGCGGTTCAGGCCAGGCAGTCGGCGTGCCGGCGCAGCGCGCGCCGGGCGTAGTAGGCGAAGGTCACCGTGTCGCGCCGGGCCGTGGAAATCCAGTCGTGCGCCTCGCGCGCCAGCGCCGGCGGCAAGGGCTGGATCTTGCCGGCCGCCATGGCCAGCAATTGCAGGCGGGCGGCCCGCTCGATCAGCAGCGCCAGCATGCACGCCTCTTCCACCGTGCGCCCCACCACCAGCTGGCCATGGTGGGCCAGCAGGATGGCGCGCTTGTCGCCCAGGGCGGCAGCGATGATCTCGCCCTCTTCGTTGCCTACCGGCACGCCCGGCCACGACGGCAGGAAGGCGCAGTCGTCGAACAGGGGGCAGGTATCCATGTGCGACACCAGCAGCGGCTGCTCCAGCATCGACAGCGCGGCCACGTGCGTGGGATGCGTGTGGATGATGCAGGCCACGTCGGGACGCTGGCGGTAGATCCAGCTGTGGAAACGGTTGGCCGGGTTGGGTATGCCCTCGCCGTGCAGCACGCGCAGGTCGTGGTCGACCTCGAGCAGGTTGCCGGCCGTGATCTCGTCGAAGCCCAGGCCCAGCCGCTGCGTGTAAAACGTGTTGTCCTGCGCGCCGCGGCAGCTGATCTGCCCGGCCAGGCCCGCATCGTGGCCGCCGTCGAACAGGATGCGGCAGGACAGGGCCAGGGTTTGCAGCGCCGACCACGGGCTGTCCTGCGTGACGCTGGCCAGGCGCCGCTCGGCGATGGCCACCAGTTCGTCTTTCGACAAGGCCAGGCTGGCGCCCGGCGCTGCCGCTTCATAGGGAGTATTGTGCTGCATCGTCTTTCCTTCACTCATGCTTGCCACGCTTCCCGGCATGCACGGCAGTGGCCGTGCAACCCAATCCGAGGAAACTGAGTGTATTTTAGGACACTTTGTGTCATGAGGTACAATAGTTTTTTTAAATCGAACGATGCAACCATGGCCATGCGTCTGAAACTGCTGAGAAAACACAAGGGCTGGACCCTGGAACAGCTGGCGGAAAAGAGCGGCTTGACGAAGAGTTACCTGTCCAAGGTGGAGCGGGGCCTGAGCGTGCCCTCGATCGCCGTGGCGCTGAAACTGTCGCACGCCATGCAGGTGGACGTGGAGCAGCTGTTCAGCGACAGCCACCGGCAGGCGGCCGTGACCATCACGCGCGCGGGCGATCCGGGCGGCGCGGGCGCGATGCCGCCGCTGCCGCATTTCGCCAGCATCGCGGCCGGCGTGGCGCCGAAGAAAATGCTGCCCTTCATGGTGTATCCGGCGCCCGATTTCGCCGCCTCCGCCTTCAAGGAACATGCGGGCGAGGAATTCCTGTTCGTGCACCAGGGCACGGTGGAAATCGAATTCCCCCAGGAAACCGTGCAGCTGCACGCGGGCGACTCCGTGTATTTCAACGCCCTGATTCCGCACCGCACGCGCAGCATCGGCGCGCAGCAGGCGCAGCTGCTGGTGATCGTCAGCAACGACGAGGACGCGGCCCGATAAAGCGGCGCCGCAATGCAAAAAGCCCGGAGCGATCCGGGCTTTTTGCGTTTCAGACAGTCAGGATCAGCGCGCCGGCTTCACCGGTTCGCGGTCGATCAGCACCGTGTTGACGCTGTCCGTCAGCCAGATCTGGCCATCCTGGATCGTGCATTGCAGCTGCATGGTGCGCTGCGCCAGCTTGCTCATCTCTTGCGCCGCGTCGGACGGCAGATTGATGACGGTCAAGTTCTTCGCCCGTTCCAGCTTGTTGGCGATCTGCTTCCACCAGATGTGGCTGGTCGCGCCATAGCTGTAGACGATCACCTGCTCCGAACGGCCGCACGCCTTCAGGATGCGTTTTTCGTCGGGCTGGCCCACTTCGATCCACAGCTCGATGGCGCCCGTCAGGTCTTTCTGCCACAGGTCGGGCTCTTCCGTGTCGAACAGGCCCTTGGTGAAGGTCAGCGCCTCGTTGGCATGGATGGCGAACGCCAGCAGGCGCACCATCATGCGCTCATCCGTTTCGGACGGGTGGCGCGCCAGGGTCAGCGCGTGATCCTGGTAGTAATTGCGGTCCATGTCGGCGATCTGCAGATCGGCTTTGAAAATTGTTGCTTTAAGGGCCATCGTATTTCTGTCTCGGTAATCAATCAGGTAAGTAAATGCTGCCCGCCAATTTAGCGGAAGACGACGGTCTTGTCGCCATTTTTCAGGATGCGGCGCTCGACGAACCATTTCACGGCCCGCGCCAGCACCACGCATTCGACGTCGCGGCCGATGGCCGTCAGGGTCTCGGCGTCCATCGCATGGTCGACGCGCTCGACATCCTGCTCGATGATCGGGCCTTCGTCCAGGTCGCCCGTGACGAAATGGGCCGTCGCGCCGATCAGCTTGACGCCGCGGTGGTGCGCCTGCGCATACGGTTTGGCGCCCTTGAAGCTGGGCAGGAAGGAATGGTGGATATTGATGGCGCGGCCGTCGAGCGCCTGGCACAGGCCCGGCGACAGGATCTGCATGTAGCGCGCCAGCACGACGAGGTCGATCTTGTGCGTGTCCATCAGCTCGATGATCTTCGCTTCCTGCGCCAGCTTGGCCGCTTCCGGCGCGCCGGTGGCCAGCGGCAGGTGGTGGAAGGGAATATTGTAGCTGGCCGCCAGCTGGTAGAACTCCATGTGGTTCGACACGATGGCGGGAATTTCCACGTTCAGCAAGCCGCTCTTGTAGCGGAACAGCAAATCGTTGAGGCAATGGCCGATCTTCGACACCATCAGCATGACGCGCGGCTTGACGCGCGCATCGTGCAGCTGGCCATGGAAGGGGCCATTCAACTGCATGCCTTGCGACAGGTCGGCGAAGTCGGCGCGCAGCTGGGCGTCGCTGACGGCGCCGTCTTCCAGCGCGAAGTGCACGCGCATGAAGAAGAGCTGGGATTCCTGGTCGCCGAACTGGGCCGAATCGAGGATGTTGCAGCCATGGTCGGCCAGGAAGCCGGAAACACGGTGCACGATGCCGCGCTGGTCCAGGCAGGACAGGGTCAGGATGTATTCGGGATGCGTCATGGTCGCGAAATAAGACAAAAAAGTGGGCTATGCTCGGCTCAGCCACGCGCGCCGGCCATCGGCTGCGCTGCCGCGAGCCGGCTATTGTCGCACGCCGGGGCCCGTCAACCCGCATTTTCCACGCCAGGGCCCCGGCCGCCGCTGGCGGCGGGCTACATGAAGGTTTCTTGATCTGCCGCAAAGGCATCACGTTTTGCGGGCCTCCACCGGCCATTCCCCCCCTAAACCGGCATCGGGCGCGGAACCTGGCGCGCCGTCCGGCGTCTATCTCTTTGCTTGTTTCAGCACACGCCGCATCCGGTGCACCGGATGTTTCCCGGACCAGATTTTCATTGAGGTAGAACATGTTCACAAATAGCATCAGCCCCGCCCTGAAGTCCCACCTGGAAGCCCAGCTCAATTTCGCCACCGAACTATCGCGCAAGATGTTCGATACGGCGCAGAAAATGAGCGAGCTCCATCTGCAGCTGGCGCAAGACCTGTTCCAGGAATGGAGCAATGCCGGCCAACAACTGCTGTGCGCGCGCGACACGGGCGAGTTCATGTCGACGGCGGCGGCCCAGCTGCAGCCGGGCGGCGAGAAGCTGCGCCAGTACCAGCAGCAGCTCGGCAATCTCGTCGCGCATGCCAATGTCGAGATGAACCGCACTGCCGAGACGCACATCCCCGAAGCGAGCCGCACGGCCGTGGCCTTTGCCGACGAAGTGGTGCGCAAGACGGCCGAGGAAACGGAAAAAGCCACGCAGCGCCAGCGCGAAATGATCGAAAAAATGCATGCCGCCGGCCACCGCGACGGCGCTGGCGGCAGCCGCGATACCGGCAGGCAATCCGAGCAGGCGCATTGAGCACCGGCATTGACCACTTGACCCCCACTCGACCGCAAGGAGAACGACATGGCTAGCAATCAAGGTAACGAACAAGGCAAGGGCGCTGGCAGCAGCCAGAAAGCAGCCGAGTCCGGCAGCACGAAAGGCACGAGCAAGCGCGGTTTCGCCGCCATGAACGAGGAACAGCAGCGCGAGATCGCCAGCAAGGGCGGTCAGGCCGCCCATCAAAAGGGCACGGCGCATGAATTCGACTCGGAAGAAGCCCGGCGCGCCGGACAAAAAGGGGGCGAAGCCGTCAGCCGCAACCGTGAACACATGGCTGAAATCGGCCGCAAGGGCGGCGAAAGCCGGCAATCGGCCCAGCGCGCCAATGAAAACCGCAGCAGCACGGCGGCGCGCGGCAGCGAGCAGTCCAAGACGAGCCGGCAAGGCGGCAAGGGCGAGGATGACAAGGGCTGAGTGCGGCTCGCGCGGGTCCGCCAGGCTGGACTGAGCCTGGCCTGGCGGGCGGCGGCCGGCACTGGCGCGGTGCGCGCCTGCCGCGCACGGAAGGACGGCTGCAACACGGCTGCAGCACGATGGCAACGGCGCAGCGCGGCGTCATGTACTGGCCTCGGATCGCGGCATGGCGCCACGCGGGGCGCGGCGGTATGGTACATTCTCGCCTCGACCGATTCCCCGCCCCTCCCGCATGCAGCCATCCCTGAAATACCTGAGCGCCTATTCCGAACAAACCCAGGCGCAAGTGCGGCAGCTGATCGCGCAGGACAAGCTGGCGGAAGTGTTGCAGAAACGCTATCCGGTCGCGCATGAGGTGCGCAACGACAAGGCGCTGTACCAGTACGTGCAAGAACTGAAGAACGAATTCCTGCGCAATGCCGAGCCCATCAACAAGGTGGCGTTCGACAGCAAGATCCACGTGATCCAGCATGCGCTGGGCTTGCACACGTCGATTTCACGCGTGCAGGGCGGCAAGCTCAAGGCCAAGCACGAGATCCGCGTGGCCACCATGTTCAAGGAAGTGCCGCTGGAATTCCTGCGCATGATCGCCGTGCATGAACTGGCGCACGTGAAGGAAAAACAGCATGACAAGGCTTTCTACAAGCTGTGCACCTACATGGAGCCGCAGTACCACCAGTACGAATTCGACGTGCGGCTCTACCTGACCCAGCTTGACCTGTCGGGCCGGCGCCTGTGGTCGTAAGGGCCGGCGCCGGCACGCAGCAAAAAGCCGCCTGCTGAAACAGGCGGCTTTTGCTTTTTGACGACGCCTGGCGCGCCGGCGTGGCCGGCGACTGGCTCAGGCTCAGGCGGCGTTCTTGCGGCGCAGCATGAAGCCCATCAGGCCCAAACCGCCCAGCAGCATGCCATAAGTGGCCGGTTCCGGCACGGCGCTCACGCTGGCGGCGATATTATCGACCTGGAAAGTATGGAAGGCGCCCTCTTTCCACGAGGCCGACAGCAGGTTATCGAAGCCCGTGAACGTGTAATTGCTGAAAGTATGGCTGCCGTTGAGGCTGAAGGTCTGCGTCACCGTGCCGCCGCCCACCTGGTGGCCGACGAAGGTCACGTCGTAGGAGCCGGGAAAGCTGACGAAATCGGCCAGGCTGATGGTGCTCAGCGAAAATGCCGCGCCGTCCGTGCGCTTCAGGGTCGTCGTCGTCAGGGCCGCCGCGCCCAGTCCAGCCGAGCCGGCGTAGGCAAAACTGCCTTGATGGGCAGAGCTCAGCAGCCCCAGGAAGCTGCTGTTGAAGTCGTAGCCGCTTTCCGAGTACGACGTAAACACGGAGCCGAAGATGCCCGGCTGTTCCAGCGCATCGAAGCTGATGGTGGTGCTTTGTGCCTGGGCGCCACCGGCGGCGGCAAGAATGGCGGCAACAGCGGTCGCGCGCAAGAGGGTCATAGATTTCAAAATAGCATCCTTTCAAGATGATGAAGTAGCGAGGTCGTGGCAACTTGAGACATGCCGGCATCGCGGGGGGCGGCGCCATGCGCCCAGCGGCGATCCGACATGCCTGTCTTGTGAACCAGGCAAGTAGACCACAGACTTACATAAAAAGCATCGTCATTTTCAAAAGAACATGCATCGAAGGAAATATTATGGACATATTTTTATTAATCAATTTATTGAGATTGATCAATTTTCCCGTACGGAAATAAAAAAGCCATGCACCGCCGTGCATGGCTCCCGATGAGGTTCCATACGGAAATTTATGGCATGCATTCCTTCAGGCGCTGCACCAGCGCGGCAGGGTCGGCATCGGCATTCAGGTAAGCCGCGTGTTGCGGCCGGATGAAACCCTGCTCCTTGCCATTTTGCACAAATTCCAGCAAGCCATCATAGAAGCGGTCGACATTGAGCAGGCCGATGGGCTTGGCATGCAGGCCCAGCTGGGCCCAGGTCAGCATTTCGAACAGCTCTTCCAGGGTGCCGTAGCCGCCGGGCATGGCGATGAAGGCGTCGGACAGGCTGGCCATCATGGCCTTGCGCTCGTGCATGTCCTTGACGATGAACTGGCGCGTCAAGCCCATGTGTCCCACTTCGCGCTCGACCAGCTGGGTCGGAATCACGCCCGTCACCTCGCCGCCCAGGCGCAGCACTTCATCGGCGATGACGCCCATCAGGCCGACCTTGCCGCCGCCGTACACCAACGAAATATTTTCTGATACCAATACGCGCGCCAGCGCGCGCGCCGCCTCCGCATAGTCGGCAGAGACGCCCGCATTGGCGCCGCAGTACACACATAAAGCCTTGATCACGGTGTTCCTTACTCTTTCAGTTCATCAATCGCCGCCTCGACCTCGAGGCGCTCCTTGGCGTCCAACGCCACGCACTGGGCCGCCTTTTCATACAGGGCCAGCGCTTCCGCCAGCTTTTTCTTTCCATCAAGCATGTTCAACGCGCGCGCATATTCGCTGTGGGCCAGGGCCGAATACGGCGTCAGCGCCAGCGCCGTCTTGAAATGCTGGTAGCCGTCGTCCTTGTTGGCGCCGTAGCTAAGGCTGCCGATCATGGCGCCCACCTTGTCGATAATTTCCGTATGATAAATCCCAAACGCGATATGCGCTTCCGCATGCATGGGCGCCAGGGTCATCGTACGGTCCAGGCTGTTGCGCACGCGCGCGCCCATGCCCTGGGCCAGCGCCTTGACGACGGAGGTGCCCAGGGCATAGCGGCCCAGGCTGTAAGCATGCCAGTAATAGCCGGCCGGGTTGTCCGGCTGTTCGCTCTGCTGGCGTTCGCAGCGCTCGGCCACTTCCTCGTACATGTCGAGCTTCTGGCTGTCATTGACTTCCAGGTGCGTGGCGTAGATGCAGGTGGCCTTGTGCGCCACCGCATAGCCGGGCACGCCGATGGCCAGGCCCAGCTTCACGGCCCGCTCGAAGTCCCCGGCGTGAAAGGCCAGCCAGGCCTGCACCAGCGCCGCTTGCCGGGGAAACGCTTCGACGTCGCCCGCATGCAGGCGCGGCCAGGCCGCTTCCAGGCTTTGCGGGGTGTGGACATAGGCGTCGTCCGGATAGGGAAATTGTTTCCAGGCCATACCATGTCTCCTGTTTTAAGGTCATGCCCACGCACCCGGCGGCGCTGCCGCGCCGGGCACGGCCGTCAGTCGCTCTTGAGTTTAGTCACATACTCTTCCGACAACTTACGAAATAACAAATGCGTTTCATTGCGCAGATACGGCCCGATCAGCGACAGCACCTGGTAGCAGCCGCGCGCCAGCGCATCAGCCATCGATTGCTGCTCGCTGTACTTGCGCGGATTGCGCACATATTCGTACGACAGCCAGTAGGTGGCGACCACCACCATGTTCGTCGCCATGGCGCCGATTTCCATGTCCGACGCCTCCAAAGACTGTTCGCTGCGCAAGTCTTCGCACAGCTGCGTGGCCACCTTGATCTTGTGCGCCAGGATCAGCTTGAAGTGCAGTTCCAGCTTGCGGTTGCGCGACAGCAAATCGTTGAGGTCGCGGTAAAAGAAGCGGTAGCGCCAGATCAGCTCGAACATCAGGTGCAGGTACAGCCAGACGTCCTCGATATTCGAGCGGCGCCCGTCCGGCACGGTCAGGATGCGTTCGATTTCCGCCTCGAACTGGACGAAGATCGAGTTGACGATATCGTCCTTGTTGCGAAAGTGGTAGTACAGGTTCCCCGGCGAGATATTCATCTCTTCCGCGATCACGGTGGTCGTGATATTCGGCTCACCAAACTCGTTGAACAGGCGCAGCGACAATTCCAGGATGCGTTCGCGGGTACGGCGTGGTGCTTTTTGTAGCATGGCGGGCAATCTCTCTTTGTTCTGCCTCAAGCATACCACCTAAGATAGCTGCAATGAAACACTGCGCCCCGGGGCGCCGGCGAAAAGGGCGGGCAAAAAAAAGCCTGCGCAAGCAGGCTGGGGGAGCGCTGGGGCCGGCTCAGGCCGGCGGTGCTTTTTTCTTCGCCGCCGGCCTGGCGGCAGGCTTGGCCGCCCGCTTGGCCGGCGCCCTGGCGCCAGCCGTTTTCGGCGCCGCGGCCGGTGCCGCTTTTGGCGCCGCCTTCACGGCGGGCCTGGCCGCGGCCTTCGGCCTGGCTGCCGGTTTGGCTGCCGGCTTGGCCGCTGGCGCCGTCTTGCCGGACAAGGCCGCCACTTGCAGGCTCAAGGCGTCGATCTTGGCGTGCAGCGCGGCGATGTCGTTCTGCATGGGCACGCCGATGGTGGCCAGCGCGCGCGAGACGCGCTCTTCAAACACCTGCTCCAGCCGGTCCCAGGATCCGCTGGCCTGCTTGCCGACGCCGTCGGCCAGCTTGCTGACGCTGTCGCTGACGCCCGACACCTTGTCTTCGGCGCGTTTCTGGAATTCCGTGCCTTCCTTCACCAGCTTCGAGAAGACGCGGCCGCCCTCTTCCTGCGCCTTGGCGAACGCGCCCAGGCCAGCCTGCCAGATCTGCTGCGCGGACGAGCGCACGGCGCTCGCCAGCTCCTTGTCGTCCGCCAGTTCCTTCAGTTTCTTGACCATCGTCAACTCCCTTCATGTGCAAGGCCATGTCTGTCATGGATGCCTTTTATTCTAGTGAGCAAAACTAGAGACGGGCGTCTAATCCGACAGGAATCCCGCATGCACGGTGCGCCAGCGCACACGGCGGCCTAGGCGGCCGCCTTGACGGGGCCGTGCAGCAAGCCATGCAGGCGGAAGCCTTCGCGGATGTTCTCGCGCAGCACGGCGCCCTTCCACGGCTTGGTGTAGAAGCGGTCGACGGCGCCGCGGTTGATGGCCGCCATGATGGGCGTCAGGTCGGCAAAGGCCGACAGCATGATGCGGAAGGTGTCGGGGCACAGGTGCTTGACGCGCTCCATGAATTCCGTCCCGCTCATGAGCGGCATGCACTGGTCGCACAGGATCACCTGCACCTTGTGCCGCGCCAGGATGTCGAAACCCTCGGCGGCCGTCTGCGCCGTCAGGATGCGGTAGCCGTCCTGCGCTAGGAAGTCGCTGAGCACGTCGAGCATGAAGACATCGTCGTCGACGATCAGCAGGGTTTGCTGCTCTTCGCTGCCCGCGTCCTGCGGCGCCTGCAGCAGCTTGCCGCCCATCAACATCTGCTCGAACTCTTCCTGCGGCACGGGGCGGCTGAAATAATAGCCCTGCATCTCGTCGCAGCCGTGGCGGCGCAGGTAGGCCAGCTGCGCGTCTTTTTCCACGCCCTCGGCGATCACCTGCAGCTTCATGCTGTGCGCCATGCTGATGATGGCCAGCACGATGGCCGCGTCATCGGGATTGCTCGTCACTTCGCGCACGAAGGCGATGTCGATCTTCAGCTTGTCGATGGGGAAGCGCTTCAGGTAAGCCAGGCTGGAATAGCCGGTGCCGAAATCGTCGATGGAAATCTGGATGCCCAGCGCCTTGAGATTGCGCAATACGGAAATGGTTTCCTCGGCATTCGACATCAGCGAGCTTTCCGTCAGCTCCAGTTCCAGCAGGTCGGGCGCGATGTCGTACTTGCGGATGGCCTTGAGCACTTCCTCTTCCAGGCCGCCGACAAAGAACTGGATGCCCGACACGTTGACGGACAGGTGCACGGGACCGATGCTGCTGGCGCCCCACTCGCTGATCTTCTTGCACGCCTCGTCGAGCACCCAGTTGCCGACCCGCACGATCAGGCCCGTTTCTTCCAGCAGGGGGATGAACAGGGCCGGCGACACCATGCCGTGGCCGGGGCGGCGCCAGCGTATCAGCGCCTCGGCGCCGCTGATGCGGCCCGAGATGATATTCACCTTGGGCTGGAAGAACAGCACGAATTCCTCGTTCTCGATGGCGCGCCGCAGGGCGTTTTCCATGTCCAGGCGGGCCATCGACTGCGCATTCATCTCCGCCGTGAAAAAGCGGAAGGCGTCGCGCCCCGCTTCCTTGGCGCGGTACATGGCCGTGTCGGCGTACTGGATCAGGGTGTCGGCGTCGACGCCGTCGTCGGGATACACGGAAATGCCGATGCTGACCGTCACCGTCACCTCGTGGCCCTGCAGGTCGAAGGGCTTGCGCATCGCTTCGCGGATCTTGTCGACCACGCCCACGGAGTGCTGGGCGCCTTCGGGCAGCACCAGGATGGCGGCGAATTCGTCGCCGCCGAAGCGGCCGATGGTGTCGCGCACGCGCAGGCAGTCGACGAGGCGGCTGGAAAACTGGCGCAGCAGGTCGTCGCCGATGGTGTGGCCCAGGGTGTCATTGACGTTCTTGAAACGGTCCAGGTCCATGAACAGCACGGCCACGGCCCACTGGTGTTCGGCCGCCTGGGCCAGCGAATGGGTCAGCGAGGCATAGAACTGGCTGCGGTTCGGCAAGCCAGTCAGGGTGTCGAAATGGGCCAGCTTCATCAGGCGCTGCTCGGCATCCTTGCGCTCGGTGATGTCGCGCGCCACGGCCACCAGGATCCAGCTCTGGCCCGAGCGCAGGGTGCGCCGCTGCACTTCCACCGACAGCGGCGAGCCATCCTTGCGCTGCAGCTGCAATTCCGTCATCGGCCCGCCCTGGTCGCCGGCCAGCAGCTTGTTGTACAGCGCTTCCAGCTGGGTCTCGCCCTCGTGCGCGCGGCCCGGCCCCACGCGCAGGAAATCCTCGCGCTCAAAGCCCAGCATGCGGCAAGCCGTCTGGTTGACGTCGACAAAGCACATGCCGGCGCGGTCGACGAGGAAAATCGCATCGGCCGTGGCGTCCATCGCCAGGCGGAAGCGGCGCAAGTCTTCATCGAGGCGGATGCGCGCCGCCATGTCCAGGGTCAGCTGCTCGTGATGGCGCTTGATTTCATCGTACAGCAGCAGGTTGTCGTAGGCGACGGCGATCTGCGCGGCCACCGTGGCGGCGACGCGCTCGTCGACTTCGGAAAACTCGTTCGCGCCCAGCTTGTCGACCAGGTACAGCCAGCCGTGGCTGCGCTCGCGCGAGGCGATGGCCACGCCGAGGAAGGAATGGACGGGCGGGTGCGTGTCGGGCAGGCCCAGCGCGGCCGGATCGCCCTTCAGTCCATTCACGCGGTAGGGCTGGCGCTGCTCCAGCAAGCGGTTCAGGATGCCCGTGCGCGGCGCGCTGGCGATGCGTTCCAGGTTGCTCTCGGCGCCGCACGAGGAAAAATAGCTGAGTTTGTCGGCGTCCGGCTCCAGCACGCCGATGCACGCGTATTTCGACACGCAGATATTCTGCGCCACCTTGCAGCCCGCCTCGATCAGCGCGCGCGGGTCGCGCTCGGCGCCCAGTTCGATGCCCAGTTCGATCAGGGCCGTCAGGCGCAGGCTGACCGCCTGCAGGCTGGCCAGCGAGCGGGACAGGCGCTCCGTCATGATGGCCAGGTCTTCCGGCACGGCCGCCTGGCCGTCGCCCTGCCCGGCCAGCTGCGAAATCTTCTGGCTCGACGACTCCAGTTCATCGAGGTAGCCGCTGACCTGGTGGTCGATGCCCGTCAGCTTGCTGCCAGCCTGTCCGGGAACGCCGTCCGGCCGGCCGGGCACCCTGGCCACGGGCGGCATCAGCCCCAGCGCCTCGTTGACCGTGCGCACGATGACGTCGGGGTCGGACGGCTTGGGCAGCACCCAGCGCACGCCGCACGCCTGCGCCAGCAGGATCGCTTCCTGTTCGCGGTAGGTGGCCGTATAAAAAATGATGGGCACGTCGGCCAGCGCGGGGTCCTCGTGCACGCGCGTGACGAATTCATAGCCGTCCATGTTCGGCATGAGGATGTCGGAAATGATCAGGTCCGGGCGCTCCGTGCGCATCAGTTCCAGCGCATCGGCGCCGTTCGCCGCCTCCATCAGGCGGTGGCCGCCGTAGCCCAGCAAGGCGGTGAGGAATTCGCGGTTCAGTACATGGTCATCGACGATGAGTATGCTGGCTATGTCGTTTTTAACTGGCGTCGACGGCGCCCCGGGTAAAAAAGACTCCAGCTCCGCGACAAACAGGTCGGGCTCGATCGGTTTGCCGATATAGCCATTGAAACCGGCTTCGAGCAGGCGTTCGCGGTCGCCCACCATGGCCAGCGCCGTCACGGCCAGGGCCGGGATCTTGCGCAGCAGCGGATCCTTTTTCAGTTCGGCCACCACGCCATAGCCATCGAGCTTGGGCAAGTGCACATCGCAGATGATCAGGTCGGGCACCTCGCTGCGCGCCATGCGCACGCCCTCTTCGCCGTCATAGGCGGCCAGCGGCGTATAGCCGAAGGCACGTAGCAGATACACCATCAATTCCATATTGGTGGCGTTATCTTCGATAATCAGGATTCGTGCGGACAATTAGCACCCCCAATAAAAACTGCATTGACCCATTTTCCGCCTGCGCTCATCTTCCGCTTGCGCGTGTAACATAATAATCCTACAACATTCTGCCATACATCCCGGTAAATATCTCGCCGGCGCCTGTCGGCGGCATGGCCAGACGGGCTCAGGAATGGGTTTCCCGCTGCCGCCTGCCTGACGTTAGCTTAATACAGTACGCCCATGGAAAACAGCATTTTCTACCCCTGGCATTGTTAAAAGGAGGCAACAGCAGAGTTAAAACAGACAGTCTTGCCATGCAGATAAAACACAACAGGATTCAGACAAAGGGAGGTGCAAACGCAGGCCGGGCGACTTCGCTCTTGATAGTGATTTCTTCCAGCACCAGGCGCAGCACGCGCGCATCGCTGGCCAGCGCCACATGGCCGATGCCACCGAAGGCGAGATTGCGCGCCCCTGGCAGCTGCGCGGACGCTTGCGGCGCGACGATATTGTCGTGATGCGAATAGATCGAGGTGATCAGGGCGCGCGCTGCCGGCGTCTCGCTGGCGGCCAGCTGCGCCAGCCAGCCGCTGGGCGCATCGTCGATGCGGCGCATCTGCCGCGCATTCGCGCCCGCCGCCAGCTTGGCCAGCGCCGTGCCGTGGTGCGGCGTGCCGATGGTGATGATGCGCGCCACGCGGGCCGCGCCGTAGTGGCGCAGCCAGGCGCGCGCCACCAGGCCGCCCATGCTGTGGGCGACAAGAATCACGCGGTCGCTGCCCGCGCGGGCGCACAGCCGGGCGACGGCTTGCTCGACCTGCGGCACGAACTCTTCGATGTCGGCGCCTATCGGTTCCAGGTCGATGCCGTCGTGCGCGATGCCGGCCCGCGCCAGCATCCGGCTCAGCTTTGTCCAGTAGCCGCGGTTGCACACATAGCCATGCACCAGCAGCACGGGCAGGCCCCGCCCTGGCACGGCTGCGCCACTCTCCGCCAGGCGCGGACGCAGCATGCCCCACGACGACGTCCACAGGGTGGCGCGCAGCTCGCCCAGGAACAGGCGCGCGGCGCCGATGGCGCCCAGCTGGTGCTCCGGCGGCACGGGGCTGCCCAGGCGCCGGCTCTGCCAGAAATTGCGCGCCACGATCAGCGCGCGCACGGCCAGCAGCATGGCCGCTCCCAGCAGCAGGGCCATGGCGGGCGAGTCCACGCCCCACGCCTGCCTGGCCAGGTACGCCAGCCCCAGCACGGCCAGCACCTGCAGCAGCATCAGCCACTTGAGGATGCGCGCGATCATGCGGCGGCGGCAGGCTCGGGCACGGGCGCAGGCTTGCCCGTCAGCTGCCGCGCCAGGCCGCTGGCCAGGCGCGCCGCCAGCGCGTAAATGCTCAACTGCGGATTGGCGCCGATCGAGGTGGGGAACAGCGAGCCGTCGTGCACGGACAGGTTGCGCACGCCGTGGTAGCGGCCGTCGGCCCCCGTCACGCCCAGGCGCGCATCGTCCGACATGGCGCAGCCGCCCATCACGTGGGCCGAGACCACGCGCGCCCGCAGCGCCTGCATCGGCAGCGCGCCGATGGCCTGCTTCGCCTGCGTCCAGCCCGTGTAGTGGCTGGCCAGCTCGTGCACGGGATACACGCTGCGCGCGCCGGCGGCGAACTGGATTTCCGCCATCGACAGCAGCGCGCGCCGCACGCCATCCCAGATGAACGGCGTGAGCGGATAGTCGAGCACGGGCGCGCCGAAGCTGTCGATGGAGACCGTGCCGCCGGCCGCCTCGTGGTGGAAGCCGTCGCGCAGCAGCGCCAGCAGGGCGTGCGCATGGGGGAAGTCGCGCATGGTGCGCGCGTGCTCGTCGCCGAAGCCGCCCATGGTGGTGGCCATCAGCAGCGGGTGCAGGGGCGGCGCTTCGAGCTTGTAGCCGATGGGGCCGTCGATGGGCGCCACGTGCAGGAAATGGTCGGAATAAATCGTCTGCGGCGCACCCGCGTAGGCGTCGACGCGCTGTTCGAACAGGCCCGCCGACACCACCGTCGGATGCAAAAAGGTGCGCCGCCCCAGCAAGCCGTGCGGATCGGGCGCCTGCGAGCGCAGCAGCAGCGCCGGCGAGTTGATGGCGCCGCCGGCCAGCACAAAATGTTTCGCGCGCAGCGTCAGGCGCACGCCCGTGGGCGCCTGCCCGGCAGCGTCCAGCGCAGTGACCTGCAGGCTGTCGATGCGCTCGCCCTTGATAGTAAAGCGCTCGGCGCGCGCATGCGTAAGCAAGCCCGCCCCCAGCGCCAGCGCCGACGGGATCGTCGTCACCAGCATCGACTGCTTGGCGTTCGTCGGGCAGCCCATGCCGCAGTAGCCGAGGTTCCAGCAGCCGTTCACGTTGCGCCGGATGGCGGCCGTGGGGATGCCCAGCGCCGTGGCGCCACGGCGCAATAAATCGTTGTTTTCATTGGGCGGCGCGGCCCAGTCGCTCACGTGCAGGCGATGCTCCATCATGGCGAACCACGGCGCCATGGCGTCCACCGAATAGCCGGACAAGCCAAAATGCCCGCGCCAGTATTCCAGGGTGCCGGGCGGCGTGCGGAAGCTCGAGGTCCAGTTGACGGTGGTCGAGCCGCCCACGGTGCGCCCCTGCAGGATGTTGATGGCCTTGTCGCGCGTCTTGCGCGCGGCCGATTCCTGGTACAGCGCGGGATAGGCCTGCGCCTCGCGCATCTTGAAGTCCTTCGAGGACTTCAGGCCACCCTCCTCGACGAGCAGCACTTTCAGGCCTGCCAGTGCGAGGATTTCCGCCGTCACGCCGCCGCCGGCGCCGCTGCCGATGACGACCACGTCCGCCTCCAGGGTGCGGCCGGCGGCCAGGGTGCTGGCGTCGGTGACGTTCCAGCCGGCGGCAAGGCCCGCGGCGATGGGATCAGGAATCGGAGATGTGCTCATGGTGGCCTTATGCGCTCAGTTCGGGCAGCGGCCCCGGATAGCCGATGGCGGCCCAGTGGGCGGCATCGGCGTACCAGGCGCCGAGAATCAAATCGTGCAGGGCCAGGTAGGCCGTCTGCAGGGTGGCCAGGCGGTGCGTGCGCCAGGATTGCAGGAAAGCGGCCACCTGGGCCGGATCGGCTTCGGGCCAGCCATCTTTTACGCCGGCGACGAAACGCCGCGCGGGTGCCAGCGCCAGCAAGCCAAACAGATCCTGCACCTCCTGCTGCGCCGCCAGGGGCAAGCCGTGGATGGCCGTGTCCACGCCGGCGATGGCGCCGTCGAGGGCCGCCGCCCGCGCGCCCGCTTCCTGCGGCAGCGCGCTGCCCAGCATGGCCGGCACGATGGCCGCCAGCGCCGCGCGCGCCTCGCCATCGAGCGCGAAGCGGCCAGGCGGCGCCGGTCCCCGCACGGCGCGGTAGGCGGCGCCGCCGGCCGCCAGCGCACAGGCGCCGATGAGTCCCAGTGTCAGAAACGATCTGCGTCGCATTCCCATGTCTCCCCTTGTCTTGTACCGCCTTTGCAAGCCAGTGTACGCCAAAGGCGCTGCGCTTCCGCGCGCAAAAACTAGAGCGGGCCGTCTAGTTTGCGCGACTGTAACCACAGCGCCGGCATGGCCAGCAGCGCCGCCAGCGCGCCGCCGATGGCGATGCCGGGCAGGCCAAACGCGACGATCAGCATGCCGCCCAGCGCCCCGCCGGCCGCCGTGCCCGCATTGAAGGCGGCAATATTCAAGCCCGCCGCCACGGCGTCGCTGCCCGGGCAATGCCGTTGCGCCAGGGCGAGCTGCCGCACGGTCGACAGCGTCACGAGGGCAAAGAACAGCAAGCCCAGGCTGCCGCACAGGGCCAGCAGGGCCAGGGGCTGCGCGCGCAGCAGATAAAACCCCAGCAGGTTGAGCGCCAGCGCGGCCAGCGCCAGCATGGTGAAACGCAGGGCGTGGGGGCGGTCCGCGCACCAGCCGCCCAGCAGGTTGCCGCCGATGGCGCACGCGCCAAAGCACAGCATGGCGGCACTGAGCCAGTCCGCATCGAGCCCGCCCAGCTGCAGCAGGAAGGGCGAGACATACGTGAAAAAGCTGAAGGTGGCCACGCTGACCAGCGCCGCCACGCCGGCCGCCAGCAGCAAGGCGGGCTGCAGGATGGCGCGCAGGCTGGCCAGGGCCGACGCGGCGGGCGCAGAGGGGCGCGCGCGCGGCATGGCGGACAGCAGGCCGGCGCCGCCGCACACGCCCAGCGCGCCGATGGCGGCAAACACCCAGCGCCACGACGACACGGCGCCCAGCCACGTCCCCAGCGGCACGCCGCCGGCCAGCGCCAGGGTCAGGCCCAGCCAGACGATGGAGAGCGCCCTGCCAGCGCGCGACGGGTCGACGAGGCCGCTGGCCGCGTGCGAGGCGACGGCCATGAACACGCCGTGCGCGAGGCCGACGGCGAAGCGCGCGCCCAGCAAGGCGCCCAGCGTCGGCGCGACGGCCATGGCCATGCTGCCGGCCGCCAGCACGAACATCGTGGCGGCCAGCAGCCGGCGCGGCGACTGGCGCGCCAGCAGGGCCGTCAGCACGGGCGCGCCGATGGCCGCCCCCAGCGCATACGCGGCGATGGCGCCGCCGGCCGCCGCCACGCTGGCGTGCAGCTCGCGCGCCATGGGAGTCAGCAGGCCGGCGGCGATGAATTCGCACAAGCCGAAGGCAAAGCTGCACAGGGAGAGCAGGTAAATGGAGGATGGCAGCGCGGCGGACGGCAGCACTGTGCGCGAGGACATGGTGGACATGGCAGTTCCTGACAATCAAAAACGCCATGCTGCCCCCCGGGCCACCATCTGTAAAATATCTTATTTATATTGAAACAAGACTTTCAAAGTCTCATTCGGCGACGGACAGGCGCAACTGCGCCAGCAGCCGCTCGCGCACGGGAGACGCGCGCTGCGGGTCCCATGCCATGTACAGGTCGAGCTGGCGCAGCGCCTCGGGTGCGCCGCTAGCCAGCGGCAGCATGACGACGCCGGGGGGCAGGCACGCGGCCAGGCTGGCCGGCAGCAGGGCCACGCCGAAGCCGGCCGCCACCAGGCCCAGCACCGTTTGCAATCGGCGCGCCTGCTGCGCCACGTGCGGCACGAAGCCCGCATGCAGGCACAGGCTGGCCAGCTGGTCGTGGAAACCCTGGCCCAGCTCGCGCGGCGAGGCGACGAAATCGTCACCGGCCAGCTCAAGCAGGTCCACCCGCGCCAGCCCCGCGCAGCGGTGGTCCGACGGCAGCGCAATCACGATGTCTTCGCCCGACAGGCGCTCGAGGCGCAGGCCCGGCGTGCTGCGCCCCGGCGCGCGCAGCAGGGCGATATCGACCTGCCCCGCTTCCAGCCACTCGACCTGCTGCTGCGTCGACGCCTCGCGCAAGGTAAATTGCACGGCCGGCGAGGCGGCGCGGAAGGCGCGCAAGGCGTTCAATACGTGGGCATACGGCGTGACGTGGATGAAACTGAGACGCAGATGGCCTTCGATGCCCTGCGCCACGCGGCGCGTGGCGGCCACGCCCTCTTCCAGGCTGGCCAGCACCTGGCGCGCCGTGGCGAGGAAAGCATCGCCCGCAGGCGTCAGGCTGACCTTGCGGTTCGTGCGCTCGAATACGGGATAGCCGAGCGCTTCTTCCAGCCGCAGGATCGCCTGCGACAGCGGCGGCTGCGCCATGTGCAGCCGTTCGGCCGCGCGCCGGAAGTTCAGTTCCTCGGCGACGGCGATGAACTGGCGCAGCAGCCGCGTCTCGATCATGGGCCTTTTTTGGCGACCGCCAGGATATGCCGCGCGATGCCGCGCAGGATGTTGACTTCTTCCGTTTCCAGCCCCGTGCGCGAAAACAGGCGCTTTAAACGGGGCATCAGCTTTTTCGGATTGTCGGCGTCGAGGAAGTCGATGGCCACCAGCGCCTGTTCCAGGTGCGCATACATGCCGTCGACCTGCGCCAGGCTGGCCGCGTCGCCATGGAAACCGACGGGGCTGGCCGCCCGGGCCTCGTCCGACGCATCGAGGGCCGCCACGCGGCACTCATAGGCGACCACCTGCGCCGCCTGCGACAGGTTCAGCGAGGAATACGCGGGATTGGCGGGGATATTGATCAGCACATTGCACTGCTCGACGATCTCGTTGGGCAAGCCGAAGCGCTCGTTGCCGAAGATGACGGCCGCGTGCAGGTCCGTGCCGGCGGCCAGCTGGCCGGCGATGGCGCGCGGGGCGGTGACGGGCGGCGAGAATTCGCGCAGCCGGGCCGACACGGCCGCCGCGTAGTTGCAGCCTTCGAGCGCCTCGGCAATGGAGCCGACGATGCGCGCGCCGAACAAAATATCCTGCGCGCCGCTGGCAAAGGCCACCGCTTCCGCATCCGTCAGGGCATCGGGAAAACGGGGGTTGACCAGCACCAGATCGGAAAAACCCATCGTTTTCATGGCGCGCGCGACAGCGCCAATGTTGCCAGAGCGACTAGTTTCGACAAGAATAAATCGCAGGCGTGTGAAAAGAGACGTGTTGATTTCGGGCAGATTCATTTAAAATAGCGCTATTGCGCGGTATCGATACAGGAAATTTCGGGAAACGGAGCCACAAAACGCTGACTCCAGGCCGGGATTTTAACCACTTCGGCACCGCTCCGCTCTTTAATTCATTCTTGCACTCCATCGTACCGGCGCCGAAAGGCGACGCTGGGCGGTCGCGTGCTTTTAACGGAAGCTCACATGCACCCAATGCTCAATACGGCGATCAAAGCCGCCCGCCGCGGCGCCGCCGTCATCAATCGCGCCTCTTTCGACCTCGACCGCGTCGTCGTCACGGAAAAACAACACAACGATTTCGTCACCGACGTCGACCAGGCGGCCGAACAAGCCATCATCGAGGTGCTGTCCAAAGCCTACCCGGACCATGCGTTCCTGGCCGAGGAATCGGGAGCTTCCGCCAACTCGCACGACGAGAATGAATATCAGTGGATCATCGACCCGATCGATGGCACCACCAACTTTATCCACGGTTTCCCCCAATACTGCATCTCGATCGCCCTCGCGCATCGCGGCGTCGTCACGCAAGCCGTCATCTACGATCCGGTCCGCAACGACCTGTTCACGGCCACCAAGGGCGCCGGCGCCTACCTGAACGAAAAACGCATCCGCGTCACCAAGCTCGATCGCATCGCGAACGCCCTGCTGGGCACGGGCTACGTGGCCGGCAGCGCCCGCGCGCTGGACGAATACCTGAAGATGTACGCGATCATGGGCGAACGCAGCCAGGGCGTGCGCCGCGCCGGTTCGGCCGCGCTGGACCTGGCCTACGTCGCTTGCGGCCGTCTGGACGGCTTCTACGAAAAAGGCCTGAAACCCTGGGATATCGCCGCCGGCGCCCTGATGATCACGGAATCGGGCGGCATCGTCGGTGAATTCAACGGCGAATCGGAGTATCTGTACAAGGGCGACGTCATCGCCGCCAGCCCGAAGATCTTTGGCCAGATGATTACCCTGCTCACGCCATTCGCTTGATGTAGCGCAAGCAGTACCCACGAAAAACCGGCCCTGGCCGGTTTTTTCGCATTCAGGAGCCCAGCTTCCCCGCCACGACGAAACCCAGGGTCATGGCCACCACCATCGCCGCGCCCGTGGGCGTGGGCGGCGTGGGCGACGGCAGGTCGAACCAGCGGCACACCGCCCCCACCAGCAATCCCAGCACGGCGCCGGCCAGCATGACGTTCATGGCGCCTCCCCGTGCCGCCGCGCGCGGCGCTCAAGGTACAGTCCCGTGAGCCAGTAGCCGCAACTGGTCAAAAATACCAGCAGCGCGGCGCCGAGCACGGGCGGCGCCGGCACGGGAATGCGCGCCAGCTGGCACACGAAGCCCACGACAAAGGCCAGCAGCAGGCCCAGGATGACTTTCTTGCAGCGCATGATCCTCTCCTCTTTCAGAAAGCGAAACAGCTGCAACCGAGCGTGCCCCAGAAACCGGAAAAGTCACTGATCGGCACGGCCGACTTGCGCGCCCGGTCGTGCGCATGCGCATGCACGCCGCAGGCGCCCGCGCACTGGTGCGGCAGCATGGCTTGCGCCGGTCTGGCTGCCGGCCGGTAATGGCCGGGCACCGTGCGCATGGGCGACCACTCGGGCAGCACGGGAATCGGTGGCGGCGCCAGCGCCGTGAATTCCCCCTGGCCGTAGACGATTTTTCCACCCACCATGGTCAGCACGGACTCGATGGACTTGATCGCCTCTTCCGGCACGGCAAAGTAATCGGCCGACAGCACGCTCAAATCGGCCAGCATGCCCTCGCGGATGCGCCCCTTCTTGCCCTGCTCGCTGGAGAACCAGGCGGTGCCGGCCGTCCACAGTTCCAGCGCCGTGTCGCGCGACAATCTGCCTGCCGCATCCGTCAGGGCCAGGCCGCCCACGGTGCGCCCGGAAACGAGCCAGTACAGCGCCGTCCACGGGTTGTAGCTGGCGACCCTGGTGGCGTCCGTGCCGCCGCCCACGGGCACGCCCGCGTCGAGCATGCGCTGCACGGGCGGCGTGGCCTTGGCCGCCTGCGCGCCGTAGCGCTCGACAAAGTATTCGCCCTGGAACGCCATGCGGTGCTGGATGGCCAGGCCGCCGCCCAGCGCTTTCACGCGGTCGATATTTTTCGGGCTGATGGTTTCCGCGTGGTCGAACAGCCAGTGCAGGCCGCCGAACGGCGTGTCGCGGTTGACCTTTTCAAACACGTCGAGCATGCGGCCGATCGATTCGTCATAGGTGGCGTGCAGGCGGAACGGCCAGCGCTGCTCGACCAGGTGGCGCACGACCTTTTCCAGCTCGTCTTCCATGCCGGCCGCCAGCTCGGGGCGCGGTTCGAGGAAATCCTCGAAGTCGGCGGCGGAAAACACCAGCATTTCGCCGGCGCCGTTGTGGCGGTAAAAATCGGTGCCGTCACCCGGTTGCAGCATGCCCGTCCACTTCTGGAAGTCCTGCAGTTCCGCGCCCTTGTTTTGCGTGAACAGGTTGTAGGCGATGCGTATCGTCAACTGCTCCTGTTGCGCCAGCTCATCGACGACGGCGTAATCCTCGGGATAATTCTGGAAGCCGCCGCCCGCGTCGATGGCGCTGGTGACGCCAAGCCGGTTCAGTTCGCGCATGAACTGGCGCGTGGAGTTCACTTGCAGTTCCAGCGGCAGCTTCGGGCCTTTCGCCAGCGTGGCATACAGGATCATGGCGTTCGGCCGGGCGATCAGCAAACCGGTCGGGTTGCCGGCCGCGTCGCGCACGATCTCGCCGCCCGGCGGGTTCGGCGTGTTCTTGTCGTAGCCGACGGCGCGCAGGGCGGCGCGGTTCAGCAGGGCGCGGTCGTACAGGTGCAGGATGAAGACGGGGGTGTCGGGCGCGGCCGCGTTGATTTCATCGAGGGTCGGCATGCGCTTTTCCGCGAACTGGAATTCCGTCCAGCCGCCGACGACGCGCACCCATTGCGGGTTCGGCGTGCGCAGGGCCTGCTCCTTGAGCATGCGCAAGGCGTCGGCCAGCGAGGGCACGCCTTCCCAGCGCAGCTCCAGGTTGTAGTTCAAGCCGCCCCGGATCAGGTGCAGGTGCGAGTCGTTCAGGCCGGGAATCACCGTGCGGCCGGCCAGGTCGATCAGCTGCGTGGCGGGGCCGCGATGGCGCATCACGTCTTCCATGTCGCCGACGGCGAGGAACTTGCCATCGGCGATGGCGACGGCGGACGCCAGCGGCTGCGTCCTGTCGACCGTGTGGAAACGGCCATTGAGTAAAATCGTGCTTGCGTGCATGGGAACTCCCGGTTCAGGTGAAGGGTACGGCCCCGCCGGCGGGCGGCGGTGGCGCAATATCAATGCAAAATCAATGGCCTTCGCTGGCGTTGAACATGGATTTGGCGTAGACCAAGCCCAGGCCATAGCCGCCGCCGTGCGCCACGGCCGTCGCCACCGTTTCTTGTAGGTCTCGCCGCGGGCCCAGTCGCGCTGCAGCTCCAGCAGGTACTGCACGGAGGTCATCGGCTGCGCGCCCGCCTGTATCATGCGCTGCATGGCCATTGCATGGGCTTCGTCCGAGACGTCGCCGCTGGCGTCGGCGATCACGTACACCTCGAAGCCCTGCGCCAGCGCCGACAGGGCCGGCCCGACGATGCAGACGGAGGTCCACAGGCCGGCCAGCACGATCTTGCCCTTGCCGTAACCATTGACCTTGTCGGCGATGCGCGCGTCTTCCCAGGTGTTCATGGTCGTGCGGTCGATCGGCGCCTGGTCCGGAAAGACGGACTGGATTTCGTCGAAGATGGGGCCGGAGAAGGACTTGGCCGCCACCGTCGTCAAAATCGTCGGCACCTTGAATTGCGCCGCCGCCTTGGCCACCAGCGCCGCGTTGTTGCGCAGCAGGGCCAGGTCGATGGAGCGGGTGGCGAACGCCATCTGCGACTGGTGGTCGATCATGATCAGGGTATGATCGTCAGGGGTCAGCAGTTTTTGGGCGGCGTGGGCGGTGGCGATAGGCATGATGTTTTCCTTAGTGAAAATAATTGAATATGAAAAAAGCGTTCTCTGTACGGCGATCCTGCTCCTGCCCTTGCGTCACGCAGTGCGTGCCGGGCCAGTGCTGTGCAGTATGGAGGAGCCGCCCTGAAAAGAAAAACGGAAAGAATAGCAAGCTATATTCGATTTTTTCGATAATCAACATGGCGCGCGCAGGCGCGGCCGACACAAGGAGAAAACATGGGATATGAATTCAGGATCACGGCCAGCCTGACGCCAGGCCAGCGCCAGCACGTCACGCAGCTGCTCGAAGCACGGGCGGCGCGCGCGCCCGGCGCCGCCATGCCGGAGACGGATATCCGGCTGACGGAGGCCGGCCTGTATATCTGCCAGAACCTGCGCCCGGACCCGTGGCACGGACTGGCGCCGCTGCGCGCCTACCTGGACGCCGAGGGCGTGAGCTGGGCCGTCGACGAGGTCGACGACTAGGCCAGGCTGGCGGGGCGAGGCAGCCGGGGCGGCAAGTTGTGGCCCGCGAACCAGCGTCGCGGCCGCCAGGCAAGGCCGGCGCGGGCTAGAACTCTTCCCATTCGTCCTTCCTGGCGTGGCGCTGGCTGTCGCCTGCCTGCGCGGCGCGCGGCGCCGTCACCCTGGCAGGCGCCGCCTTGGCCGCGGGGCGGGCGGCCAGGCGCGTGACGGGGCGCGCTTGCTTGCGGCGCGGTGCCGGCGGCGCGGCGTCCACCTGCGCCGTCCTGAACACGGCCACCGCATCGGCCAGGCGCGCGGCCTGCTCCTGCATGGATTCCGCCGCCGCGGCCGCCTCTTCCACCAGCGCCGCGTTTTGCTGGGTCACCTGGTCCATTTCGGTGATCGCCTGGTTGACTTGCTCGATGCCGGCCCGCTGCTCGTCGCTGGCCGACGAGATCTGCCCGACGATGCTGCTGACCTTGTGCACGCTGTCGACGATTTCGCGCATGGTGTGGCCCGCCTCGTCGACCAGGCGCGCGCCGCTCTCCACCTGCGCCACCGAGTCGTTGATGAGGGCCTTGATTTCCTTCGCTGCGCCAGCCGAACGTTGCGCCAGGTTGCGCACTTCCGTGGCGACGACGGCAAAGCCGCGCCCCTGTTCGCCCGCCCGGGCCGCTTCCACGGCCGCATTCAGGGCCAGGATATTCGTCTGGAAGGCGATGCCGTCGATCACGCCGATGATGTCGACGATCTTGCGCGACGAGTCGTTGATCGAGCCCATGGTGTCGACCACCTGCGCCACCACCGCGCCGCCCTTGCCCGCCACGGCGGAGGCCGAGGCGGCCAGGCCGTTGGCTTCATGGGCATTCTGCGCGTTCTGCTGTACCGTGCTGGTCAGCTCCTCCATCGACGAAGCCGTCTCTTCCAGCGAACTGGCCTGCTGCTCCGTGCGCGCCGACAGGTCGATATTGCCCGAGGCGATCTGGCGCGACGCCGTGGCGATGGCTTGCGTGCCGCCGCGCACTTCCGTGACGATGCGCAGCAGGCTGGCCGTCATGTCCTTCAATGCCTGCATCAGCTCGCCCGTCTCATCCTTCGAACGCACTTCCACCTGCACCGTCAGGTCGCCCTGCGCCACCTGCCTGGCCACGCCGATGGCCGAGCGCAGCGGCACGCTGATGTTGCGCGCCAGCCACCAGGCGATGCTGGCGGCCAGGAGCAGCGCCACCGCGCCGCCGCCCAGCAAGGTCCAGTGCGTGCGCGCCTGCAGGGCCGCCGCTTCCGAGCGCTGCGCCAGCAACACCGTTTCCGCCTGGCCGATCTCGCCCAGCAGGGCCCGCATGGCATCCATGCCCTGCTTGCCCCTGCCCTCTTTTTCCAGCGCCAGCACGGGTTCGATGGCCGCCGTGCCCTGCGCCACGGCGCGCCGCAGGGCGATCACGGGTTCGAGCGCGCCGGCCAGCCAGGCTTGCTTGGCGGCATCGAGCTTCGCCAGGCGCTCCTGCTGGGCCGGGTTGTCGCTGGTCAGGGCGCGCGCCTTCTCCAGGTGCGCGCCGAACGCGGCCTGGCCCGCCTTGTACGGTTCCAGCGACGTCTCCGCGCCCGTGATCACATAGCCGCGCTGGCCCGTTTCCATATTGATCAGGCTTTCCAGCATGGCGCTGTTTTCGGCCAGTACCTGGTAGGTGTGGGTGTTGATGGCGTTGGCATCGGCCAGCCGCGACACATTCAGCGTGGCGACGGTGACCAGGGCGGCCAGCAACAGGACGATGGTGGCAAAACCGCCATACAGGCGGGTGGCGATGCGAAGATCGGCAATACGCATGATAGTCCTCCGGGGGTGAACACCCCGGCGCCGCGGCGAGTCCCGCGGATGGAGTGCTACAGGGAATCATAATGAATAACGCCATGAAATGGCGCGCCCCAGCCATATTTCTTTTACCTGTGGCATTGCATACTTTAAACAAACTCGGCGGTTTTTTGCCATGCTGTTATACTTCGCGTGTGCGGCACATATGACCAGTCCCCTTGCCGCTGTCTTTCGACCCCTAATCTGATTGCCTGCGACTGGCGCCCCACGATGGCGACAGGCCGATCTCACAATAAAGTTACCATGTCCTTTTCCTCCCTCGGATTGTCCGACGCTATCGTACGTGCCGTTACCGAACACGGCTACACCGTGCCGACCCCGATCCAGTCACAGGCGATTCCCGCCGTGCTCGCTGGCGGCGACTTGCTGGCCGGCGCACAAACCGGTACCGGCAAGACGGCCGGCTTTACCCTGCCCGTGCTGCACCGCCTGTCCACGGACGCGAATGGCGCTGCCATCACCAGCAACACCTCGACGCGCCCCATCCGCGCCCTGATCCTGGCGCCGACGCGCGAACTCGCCGCCCAGGTCGAGGAAAGCGTGCGCGCCTACAGCAAGTACACCAAGCTGAACTCGGCCGTGATCTTCGGCGGCGTCGGCATCAACCCGCAAATCAAGCAGCTCAAGCACGGCGTCGACATCCTCGTCGCCACGCCGGGCCGTTTGCTCGACCACATGGGCCAGGGCACCGTCGACCTGTCGAAGGTGGAAATCCTGATCCTCGACGAAGCCGACCGCATGCTCGACATGGGTTTCATCCGCGACATCAAGAAAGTGCTGGCCGTGCTGCCGCCGAAACGCCAGAACCTGCTGTTCTCGGCCACGTTCTCGGAAGAGATCAAGGCCCTGGCCGACGGCTTGCTGAACAAGCCGGCCATGATCGAAGTGGCGCGCCGCAATTCGACCGTGGAAGTGATCAAGCAAAAGATCCATCCCGTCGACCGCGACAAGAAGCATCCGATGCTGTCCTACCTGATCAAGTCGAACAACTGGACGCAAGTGCTGGTGTTTACGCGCACCAAGCATGGCGCCAATAAACTGGTCGAGCAGCTGGGGGCGGACGGCATCGGCGCCCTGGCCATCCACGGCAACAAGAGCCAGTCGGCGCGCACGCGCGCGCTGTCGGAATTTAAGGACGGCACCCTGCAAGTGCTGGTCGCCACCGACATCGCCGCGCGCGGCATCGACATCGACCAGTTGCCGCACGTCGTCAACTACGACTTGCCGAACATTCCGGAAGACTATGTGCACCGTATCGGCCGCACGGGCCGCGCCGGCGCCAAGGGCGAAGCCGTGTCGCTGGTCTGCGTGGATGAGCACGAAATGTTGAAAGACATCGAAAAACTGATCAAGCAAACCCTGCCGCGCGAAGTCATCGCCGGCTTCGAACCGGACCTGAACGCCCGCGCCCAGCCTGTGCAATTGCGCAGCGGCACCGGCGGCCACCGCAACAACAGCCGCGCGCCAGCCGGCGCCGTGGTGCGCGTGAAAACGGGCGGCGGCGGCGCCAAGCCACGCAGCGCCGGCCCGTCGGGCGGCGGTGGCGGCGGCAACCGTTCCGGCAATGCGCCGCGTTCGGCGGCCAACCACCGCTCCGGCGGCCGCGGCCGCTAATACACGGCTGCAAACCTACTGCGCGGGGCGCTATCGATTCTCCGTTGCGCGCCGTACTTTAGTACGGCTGTGCTACTCGAACCGATATCACTCCCGCTCGCTACGGTTTTCAGCCATGTATTGAAAGTGTCACGACAAAACCGTTCCAGGACTTGCTTCTGGAACGGTTTTTTCATGCACGCCACTGATTGGCAATTTGGGCTAGGATAGTGTCCATCTTCCTCACCTGCGTGCCGCCATGCCGAACTTCGCTGCCAACCTCAGCATGATGTTTACCGAACTGCCCTTCCTGGACCGCTTTGCCGCCGCCAGGGAGGCCGGTTTCGATGCCGTCGAGTTCCTGTTTCCGTATGCCGTCGAGGCGCGGCAGATCGCCATGCGGCTGGAACGCCACCATCTGCAGCTGGCCGTGTTCAACCTGCCGCCCGGCGACTGGGAGCACGGCGAGCGGGGCATCGCCTGCGATCCGCGCCGGGGCGAGGAATTCCGCGCCAGCGTGCAGCTGGCGCTCAACTACGCGCTGGCGCTGGGCGCGAAGCAGCTGCACTGCATGTCGGGCATCGTGCCGGCCGGCATGAGCCTGGAGCGGGCGCGGCAAAGCCTGATCGGCAACCTGCAATATGCGGCCGACGCCTGCCGTCCGCACGGCATCAACGTGCTGATCGAGCCGATCAACCGCTACGACATGCCCGGTTACTTTCTGAACCATAGCCAGCAGGCGGCCGATATCATCGCCGATTGCCAGCGCGGCAATGTCTTCCTGCAATATGATATTTATCATATGCAGCGCATGGAAGGTGAACTGAGCAACACCATCCGCACCCTGCTGTCCCTGATCCGCCATATCCAGATCGCCGACACGCCGGGCCGCCATGAACCGGGCACGGGCGAGATCAACTACCGCCACCTGTTCAGGCTGCTGGACCAGGTCGGCTACGCGGGCTGGGTCGGCTGCGAATACCGGCCCGGCAGCGACACCGTCGCGGGACTGGGCTGGCGCGAGCAGTTGACGACGGGCTAGACGCCGCATTTTTACGGCCCTGATCGCCGCCCGCTTGCGCCCGCACAAGGCGGGCCGCGCCGGCCGGCAGCACAATACCTTTCCATACAGAATTTCCTGTCGAGAGGTGCCGTGTCCGCCCTGCCCGCCCGCCATCGCCGTGCCCTGTGCCTCTGCCTGGCCGTGCTGCTGTGCGCCTGCGCCAGCCCGCGCACGGACCTGGCGCAAGTGCGCGCCCTGGCCGCCGGCGGCACGGCCCTGAACGCCTTCAGCGAGCTGTCGCAGCGCCACGTGGACAGCTACCAGCGCACGCGTCCCTACCTGTCGCCCGCCGAAGATGCGCGCGAGCGCGCGCTCGATGCGCAGCGGCGCGCCGCCCAGGCCGACGTGGCCCGCGTGGCGCAGGCCGTGCGCCTGTACCTGCAGGCGCTGGGACGCCTGGCGCAGGCCGAGGCCTACGACGTGCAGCCCGAACTGGCCGGCGCCGGCGCGGCCATCCGCGCCTGGCCCGGCAGCGGCATCGACGACCGCCATGTCAGCGCCTACACCGTGCTGCTGCAGCAGCTGGCCCGGCTGGCCGGGGCGGCCAGCCAGCAGGCGCAGCTGGCGCAGGTGCTGCACGACGGCGACGCGCCCCTGCAAACCCTGCTGGCCGCGCTCGACAGCCTGCTGGCGCTGTACGACAAGAGCGGCGACAACGAACGCGACGTGGTGCTCGGCCTGCTCGAGGTGGAAATTGCATATGCGGACACGCCGCAGCAGCGCCTGCTGGCCGTGCTGGCGAAAAGCATGCAGCAAAGCAAGAGTGAAGAATACCGGCTGGCCGGCCTGCGCCATACCTTGACGCGCCAGCACCTGGCGGACCTGGCGCGCGAGCATGCGCGCCTGGCCGCCGCAGCCACGGAGGCAAGATGGACGGATCACCAGGCAGCGAACGCCGCGAAGCGGCCCTGAGCAGCGCCATGCGCGTGGAGCAACTGGCCGACAGCCTGTCGCAGGCGGCCGTCACCCTGCATGGCGCCGTCATGCGCGCCATCCGCAAGCGCGCCAGCCAGGGAGAAAACGGCATCAGCCTGAGCCAGGCGCACGCCGTCTTCGCGCTGGAAGTGGCCCTGCGCCAGCAAGCCAACCAGCTGTATGCCGATGCCGCCGGGCATACGGTAGTGGGCCTGGACACGGCGCAGCGCCAGCTCAGCGGCCTGCTCGACACGGTGCGCCTAAGCATCGCCCGCAACGACGACGTGCGCCAGTGGATCAGCCTGGCCACGAGTTTATTGCACCTGGGCAGCTCCGTGCTGGCAGGCAGCCCCGAGCGTATCCTCGCCAGCGTGGGCAAGGTGCGTGAGCGGCTGCAAGAGATGGCGCAGGACTGATTGAAATCGGCCGGCGAGCGCCTATACTGGGACGTCCCCGCATGGCAATCACGCCTGCGGGACGACCAGAGGAGGCCAATATGCGTATCGAACCGTATTTGCAATTCAATGGCAATTGCGCGCAAGCGATGGAATACTACCGCCAGCACCTGCATGGCACGGACCTGTGCCTGATGCCGTACCGGGGCTCGCCAGGCCAGGAGCAAGTCAAGGAAGACTGGTACGACAAGATCATGCACGGTTCCGTGCAACTGGGTCCCACCATGCTGATGGGCTCGGACGGCGGCTGCAGCGAGGATGGCGCCAGGGGCATGAGCGGCTGCTCGGTCTGCCTGACCGTGGATACGCCGGAAGAGGCGGAACGGGCGTTCGACGCGCTGGCGCGTGACGGCAACATCCAGATGCCGCTGGCCGAAACGTTCTGGGCCAAGCGCTTCGGCATGCTGAAAGACCAGTTCGGCGTTGCCTGGATGGTCAACTGCCTGAAAGAACCAGCATAGAACGGCCCTTGCCTGCCTGCGCCGCGTCAAACGCGGCGCAGGCAGTAGCGCAAGCAGAACCGCCCATACTGGACTACCATAGAGGGGAGACGCCTATCGGGGACAGCCATGAACGGATTGCCGCAAGACCAGCTGCAGCGCCTGCGCGGCGAGCTGGAGCAGCGCAAGCAGGCGCTGCAGGAACAGATCGACAGCGAAGCGGCCGAAGCGGATGCGCGCGCCTCGCTGCTCAATGAAATCGAAGCCTCGCCGGCCGACAACGCCAGCGTGCGCACCTTGAACGCCCTCGTCAGCGAAGCGGCCGAGCACAACCTGGCGCAGCTGGCCATCATCAAGCATGCGCTGGCCAAGTTTGCCGACGGCAGCTACGGCCTGTGCGACAACTGCGGCGAAGCCATCGGCCTGTCGCGCCTGAACGCCCGCCCCGAAGCGCGGCTGTGCATCGATTGCCAGACGCGGCTGGAAAAGGCGCAGCGCTAGGCCGGCAAGCGGCGCGGCCACGCAGCCGTCCGCGCCGTCACGCCATGACAAAGGGCAAGGCATCGCTGCCCTGCCCCCTGCTTTCCAGCCTTGCTGCCTGTTATCGTCCCCCGCCAGCATCGTGCGCGCCGGCTGGGTGGACGGGTCTCCTCTACTGCCATTGCCCTGCCGCAAGCTGCGCGCTTGCCTGACTCAGCTTGCTTAACTCATGTGCTGGCCGCCATTGATGGCAATGTTCGCACCCGTCACGAACGCCGCCTCGTCGGACGCCAGGTAAGCCACCAGCGCCGCCACCTCGTCCGGCTCGCCCAGGCGGCCCAGGGGGATTTGCGGCAGGATCTTCGTTTCCAGGATATCGGCCGGCACGGCCGTCACCATCTGCGTGCGCAGGTAGCCGGGCGAGACCGTGTTGACGGTGATGCCGTGGCGCGCCACTTCCAGCGCCAGCGCCTTGCTGAAGCCATGCACGCCCGCCTTGGCGGCCGCGTAGTTGCACTGGCCAAACGCACCCTTCTGGCCGTTCACGGACGAGATATTGATGATGCGGCCCCAGCGCTGTTGCAGCATCGGTTCGAGCACCTGCTTGCTCATGTTGAACAGGCTGTCGAGATTGGTGCGCATGACCTCGGACCAGTGCGGCAGCTCCATCTTGCGCATGCTCTGGTCGCGCGTGATGCCGGCGTTGTTGACCAGCACGTCGACGTGACCGAACTGCGCCAGCACCTTGCCGACGGCCTCGCTGCACGCGGCGAAATCGGCCACGTCGACGGCCAGCGCCTGGAAATGGTAATGCTGCTCGCGCTGCCCGTCGAGCCACTGCTGCACGCGCGGATTGCCCGGCGTATGCGCGGCCACGACGATCAGCCCCGCATCGTGCAAACGCCGGCACAGGGCCGTGCCCAGCCCGCCCATGCCGCCCGTCACCAGCGCCACCTTCTGTTCCTTCATTGCCGTCTCCCCTCTTGTTGTGGTTGTTCTGCGTGGGATCAAGTGTAGGTGGCGCTTTTAGCGACGGCATTGCGCCAGATCAAAGGCTGAGCCTGCATATGCACGCGTTCGTCTGCGCTGTGTCCATACGATAAAAATTATCAAAATCATACTTTTCAAGGAGGTGATGGCAGCTCGGCGGGCAAGGCAGCTAATCCTTACCTGATGGCATGATTCAAAGGAGAACGCGATGGAAATCCAGGACGATACGGAAGCATTGAGGGACTTGTTCAACGAGATCAATCCCGGCATGAGCGACGTGGAATCGCTGCATCAGGCGGAACTCGATCCACAGCATGCGCTGGCCCTGATGGCCAACCCGAAAGCGGCGCTGAAAGCCATGGGCATCCCCGTCAGCGATGCCTCGCAAGTGCAGGTGACCATGAAGAACCGCGCCGACCGCGCCATGCTGGAGGTGGCGCAAAGGGCGGCGCAATTGCGGCGCATCATCGTCATCGTGATTCATTACCGCAACTGTGACGCCGACATCATCATCGCCATGAACTGACGCAGCAGGCGCCGGCCGCAGTCGTGCGCGGCCGGCGCCCCGGACTGTGCCAGAATGGGTCTTACTGCATAGCGAGAGGCCAGGCCATGACGTATAAAACCGTATTGCTCCACATCGACGACAGCGCGGGACGCGCCGCCCGCATCGAAGCGGCCGCCAGCATCGCCCAGGCTTGCGGCGGCCACCTGACGGGCGTGGCCCTGACGGGCGTGTCGCGGCTGCTGTACCAGAACCAGCCCGACCTCGATGCCGATCCGAACCTGGCGCTGCACCTCAATTTCCTGCGCGAACGGGCCACGCGCTCCCTCGCCGGTTTCGAGCAACAGGTGCGCGCGGCCGGCGTCGCCTCGTTCGAGCAGCGCGTCGTCGACGACGAGGCGGCGGGCGGCATCAGCGTGCTGGCCCGCTATGCGGACCTGGTGGTCATCAGCCAATACAATGCCAAGGATAAATCGCCGTCCGTGATGCGCGATTTTCCCGCCTATGTGCTGCTGCACTCGGGCCGCCCCGTGCTGATCGTGCCGTATGCGCCGCCGCTGCCCCTGCTGGCGCCGCCGGCGGCCGCGCGCAATGTGCTCATTTCATGGAATGCCAGCAAGGAAGCGAGCCGCGCCGTGAGCGCCGCCCTGCCGCTGCTGCAGCGCGCCGGGCAAGTCCACGTCGCCATCTTTGACGCCCAGGTGCATGCGGCCGAGCACGGTGAACAGCCGGGCGCGGAACTGCTGCACTACCTGGCGCGCCACGGCGTGGCGGCGCGCGTGCACCTGCTCGATGGCGGCGGCGTGCGGCGCGGCGACATCGGCGAAGCGCTGCTGTCGCAGGCGGCCGACCTGTCGGCCGATTTGCTGGTGATGGGGGCGTATGGCCATTCGCGCCTGCGCGAAACCATCCTGGGCGGCGTCACGCGCACGATTCTGCAGAGCATGACGATTCCCGTGCTGATGGCGCACTAGGCAGTGGGAAAGACGGCAAGGCTAGCCGCCCTGCCAGGGCTGGCTGCGGATCTTCGCCACCTGGCGCTGCGCCAGCCACTGCCACAGCTGCAGCGCGGCGTCCTGTGGCAGGGCGGACATGTGGCGCGGGCTGGCCAGGGCGATTTCGCAATCGCGGTCCGACCATTCCTCGAAAGTGACTTCGCCTCCGCTAGCGACCTCGACCTGATACATCAGGCCGTCATCGTAACCAAAACGCAACACGACGGCGGCCGGACCGCCGTCCGGCGTGACGACGGGGCTGCGGTACACCTCAGCCAGCGCATCGGCCAGCTGTGCCGGCGAGGGCGCGCAGATGTCGCGCCCGTCGGCCCGTGTCAGAATGAACCATGCCTGTGTCATGACGCGCCCTCCTATCCATACTCGTTAGCATGCGAGGCAAGTACTGCGGGCAGTCACCTGGGTCCATCTCACTGCGGGCGCACGGAAACTATCCCTGTCGGCATTGTTTTAGCAATCACTACCAATACTAACAAGAATAATACCTAAATTTCGTGCTGCGCGGCATTTATGCCAAGGCTGACGATATCGCCGCCACATCAGGCCACCAGCACGGGGATGCTGAGCGGGTCGAAATCATGCCAGTCGCCATTGACGATCGTGCCTTCCGCTTCCTCGATATGCTCGGCGCCCAGCCGGTGCAGCGCCTCGAGCGCCCGTTCGCGCTCGTCGAGGCCGCCCAGCGCCACGGCGATCAGCATGCCCGGATGCCGGGGCTGGCGGCGGTTTTCGCCATTCCCGTCGCCATGGCCTTCCGGCTCGCCCGCTTCCTTCATCTTGTTGAAACTGTAGAGCGAGCCCACATGCGCGCCCACCAGCGCGCCGACGACGGGACCGAGCGGCCCCGTGGCCAGCGCGGTGGCCGCGCCGATGCCCGCGCCGACGGCGGCCCCGACCGCCACGCCCTCCACCACGCCCACGGGCGTCTCCCTGGCGCCGGGCGACACGTCGCGGTCGCCGCCGAGCGCATGCAGATCGTGCTGGCCCGGCTGGTTGACAAAGAAGGCGCTGATGCGGCTATCGGGAAAGCCCGCCTGGTTCAGGGCGGCGCGCGCGGCGTCGACCTGTTCCTGCAACTGAAAATGACCTGCAATGATGCGTGACATGATGCTGTCCTCCTGGTCGGCTGCTGGCGCACCGCGCGCCACTTGTCACGATAGCGTGCGCCGGACGCCGGCGAAATACCGTTCGCTTGCGCACACAGCCGCGCAATCGTCAGGCGGGAAGGCCCAGCGGGCTGCGGATATCGGCCAGGAATTGCCGCGCGCGCGCATGTTGCGGACGCGCAAAAAACTCGTCCGGCGTGGCCCGCTCCAGCACTTGCCCGTGGTCCATGAACCAGACGCGGTCCGCCACCTCGCGCGCAAAACCCATCTCGTGCGTCACGCACACCATGGTCATGCCGTCACGCGCCAGGTCGCGCATCACTTGCAGCACCTCGCCCACCATTTCCGGGTCCAGCGCGCTCGTCGGTTCATCGAACAGCATCAGCGGCGGCTGCATGGCCAGCGCGCGGGCAATCGCCACGCGCTGCTGCTGGCCGCCGGACAGGTCCGCCGGCCTGGCGCCGGCCTTGTGCGCCAGGCCCACCCTTTCCAGCAGAACCAGTGCGCGCGCCTCGGCTTCCTTGCGGCCCAGGCCGCGCAAGCGCTGCGGCGCCAGCGTGCAATTAGCCAGCACGGACAAATGGGGAAACAGGTTGAATTGCTGGAAGACAAAGCCGATATGCGAGCGCAAGGCATTCACGTCCAGACCCGGCGCGTGGATATCCTGGCCGGCCACCGCGATGCGGCCTGAAGCGATCGGCTCCAGGCGGTTGATGGTGCGGATCAGGGTCGACTTGCCGGAGCCGGACGGGCCGCACACGACCAGCACCTCGCCCCTGGCCACGTGTTCATTGATCTCGCGCAAGGCGTGATACTCGCCATAGTATTTGTTGACGTTGTCAAAGGTAATCATGCTGCCGCTTTCAGGAGACGCGCCTGGCGCCGCTCGAGCCAGAAGGCGGCGCGCGACAGGCTGAAACATAAAACAAAATACGTCATGCCCAGCAGGAAATACACTTGCACGGGCTTGGTCAGCACGAGGCCGTTCACTTGCGAAGCGATGAACGACACTTCGGCCAGGCCGATGATGGTGCCGAGCGAGGTTTCCTTGATGGTCGAGACGAACTGGTTCACCAGCGAGGGCAGCATGTGGCGCAGCGCCTGCGGCAGCACCACCGCGCGCAGGCTGTCCAGGTAAGTGAGGCCCAGCGAGCGGGCCGCCTCCACCTGTCCCTTGGGCACGGCTTGCACGCCGGCGCGCACGATTTCCGCCAGATACATGCCGTCGAAGAGGACGAGGGCGGCCAGCATGGTGCCGAACTGCCCGCTTTCATGCCCGGTGATGCTGGGCAGGAAGAAATACGCCCAGAAGATGACGAGCAACAAAGGAATGCCGCGCACCACATGGATCAGCACCGTCACGGGCCAGCGCAGGGCGCGCCACGGGCTGATGCGGGCCAGGCCCAGCAGCAGACCCACGGGCAGGCTCAGCACCAGCGCCAGGCTGGCCAGCACGAGCGTCAGCGCCAGGCCGCCCAGCGGCCCCTCGGGATAGCGTCCGACGAGGAAATACAGCCAGTAGTCGTGGATCAGTTCCAGCATCAGGCCACCTTCCTTTGCAGCGAGGCCGCCAGGCCGGACAGCATCAGCGAGACGGCCAGGTAGGCCGCGCTGGCGAAGACGAAGGCCTCCACGCTGCGGAACGAGGCCGCTTCCACGCGCTGCGTCTGGTACATCAGCTCGGCCACGCCGATGACGGTGGCGATGCTGGTGTTTTGCCACAGGGTCAGGGTTTGCGACAGCAGCGGCGGCGCCGCCAGCCGCAGCGCCTGCGGCACGATGCACAGGCGCATGGTGGCGAGAAAACTCAGGCCCAGCGCCCGGCCCGCCTCGAATTGCTGGGCGGGAATGGCGCGGATGCCGCTGCGGATGTCTTCGGCCATGTAGGCGGCCGTGTACAGGGTCAGGGCCGTGACGGCGCTGACGGCTTCGATATTGCCGGCGTACAAGCGCTCCTTCCACGCATCGGGCAGCAGTTCGGGCGCGCCGAAATACCAGAACAGGAAGTGCGCCAGCAACGGTACGTTGCGGATCTGCTCGACATACGCCATGCCCAGCCCATTGAGCAGGCGCGACGGGGCCAGCCGCAGCATGGCCACGCCGCAGGCCAGCGGCAGGGACAGGAGCAAGGTGATGCCCATCAGTTGCAAGGACAGCAGCAGGCCGGCGGCGAGCCAGTCGCGGTAATCGCCGGACAGCAAAAAGTGCAGATCAAACATGCGGAAGCGTCAGGCAAGGTTCAGGCGTCGATCTTGTCCGATTCAATCTTGAAGTTCCGTTTTTGAAATTTCACGTTGCTCGTCGGGCCATACCATTTGAAGAACAGTTTTTCCGCTTCGCCCGATTTTTCCAGCCCGCGCAGCACCTGGTCGACGGCCGTTTTCACGCCCTTCTCGCCCTTGCGGATGCCGAAGGCAAACACTTCCTGGCTGATGTTTTGCGGCAGCACAATATAGTCTTTTTGCGCGGCGCCCAGCTTGGCGTAGTTGTTGAGCAGGGACACTTCATCGTCGACATAGCCGACCCCCTTGCCCTGCTGCAAGCCCAAATACGCCTGGCCCGCCGTCTCGAACGTCACCACGTCCACGCCGGGCACGGCCTTGCGGAGATTCGGTTCCTGCGTGCCGCCCTTGACGGTCAACACTTTTTTGCCGGCCAGTCCCGCAATGCTGGTGATGTTGCTGCTTTTCTTGACCAGCACGCGCTGGCCCGTGTAAAACGTGGACAGCGAGAAGTCGACGAGCGCCTCGCGTTCCTTGTTGTGCGTCAAGGACGCCGTCAGGATGTCGACGCGGCCCTGCTGCAATTCGGGAATGCGGGCGGCCACGGCCAGCTGCCTGATCACCGGCTTGACGCCCAGGCCCTGGGCGATGGCGCGGCACAGGTCCACTTCATAGCCGACCAGCTGGCGCGACCGGGCGTCGATGAAACTGTTCGGCTCGTCCGTGCCCAGGGTGCCGCAGACCAGCTCGCCCTTCGCCTTGACGGCGGCCAGCTGGTCCGCTTGCGCTACCTGGGTGAAGGCGATGGAAGTGAAAAGAAGCGCGGCGAAATGAAGACGGGTCTGCATGGGATTCCTCTGGTGGATTACGAATGCCGCCATTAGACCGCAGCGTCCTTATTTCCAAAAAGGAATCTTTTCAGCCTTGCTTATGAGTAAATCATGTAAGTCCCCGCCTAGCAGTGCGGCGCGTAGCTGGGAAACGGCGAGACCATGTGCTCCGGCTCCACGGGCGGCGCCATCCAGTCGCGCGGGTCGACCTTGTAGTACTTGAGAAACTCCTCGTACAGTTCCGCGTGGTGCTCGGCCATCTGGTACGGCTTTTCAAAGAAGGTTTCCGTGGCCACGGCGAAGAATTCGGCGGGATTGGTGGCGCCGTAGTGGTCCATCACGCTTTGCTGCCGGTACATGGCGTCGTGGCGCAGGTTGTCGAAGTCGCGCGACAGCACGGTAGCCCAGCTGCGGTAGCTCGACACCGTGGGCAGGTAGGGCGCGCCATTCGCGGCGCCCGATTCGCTGTCGAGCTGGTGGGCGAATTCATGCAGCACCACATTGTGGCCGTCGCTCCAGTCGGCCGCGCCGCGCTGCACGTGGTCCCAGGCCAGCACGACGCGGCCATCGCCCCAGGATTCGCCCAATAAACCGTTGGCCGATGGCGTGACGACGCCGCCCGGCCCCACTTCATCGCGCGTGACAATGAATTCCGTGGGATACACGAGGATGGTGTCGAGCTCGGGATACACCTGGGTCTGGCGATTGAGCAGCAGCAAACACGCCTGGCCGGCGATGGTGTAGCGCATCTCGTCCGTGATCTCCAGGCCGCCGCAGCCGACGAATTTCTTCTGGTACAGGAATTGCACGACGAGACGGCGCAATTGCTCCTGCAGGGGCGCCGGCATGTGGCGGTAGACGGGAATATTCTGTTCCAGCACGGCCAGCCCTGCGGGCGGCAAGGGCCTGGCCAGCGCCCGCTTCAAGCGCCAGCGGGGCAGCCACAGTGACAGGGCGATGGCGGCCGTGACGAGGGCGATCCACAGCAGCGGGTTCATGCGGCGGCCCGATGCAGGATAACGTAGCAGGAAAATAATACGGCGGCGTAGGCAGGCAAGGACAAGCTCCTTCAGGTGAAGCCGCGCGTCGCGCGGCGGCAGTCCAGCCCACATGGGGTTGATTAACATCTTTTCAATCCGCCAAGATCAAAGGGCTGGCTCGAACGCCAAAAGCCGGGTCGCAACCCGGCTTTCATTCTTTCATTACAACGTTACAACGCCTGTCAAAACCGTAGCGAGCGGCGATGAGTTGTGGCCAAGAAGCGCAACCGTACTCCAGTACGGTGAGCATCGCAGGCCGCACGCCGCGCGAGGTTTGGTCAGGCGTTATTCTGCAGATTTTTGCTGCGGCGCACCGAACAGGGCGGCCACCAGCGGATCGCGCGTCACGGGACCGCGGTTGACGCGGATGGCGTAATGCGTGTCGTCGGCCAGGATGTGGAAGTGGCGGCCGCTGCCTGCCATGCTTTGCTCGCGCAGGCCGGGACGGTCCTTGCGCGGCGGCGCGCCTTCGCGTTTCGGCTGGACGATGGCGGCCAGGAAGGCGCGCACGCGCTCAGGGTCCGGCGTCAGCTGGTACACTGCCTTGCCCAGATAGGTGGCCGTGCCTTCGATATAGCGTGCCAGTTCGATCACGCCCGCTTCGCGCAGGTCGCGGATGTATTTGCGGGCGCCCGACGGCGAAAACTTGAGGAACCAGGCGATTTCATCAGCCAGCATCTCGTGCAGCGACAGTTCGCCGATCAGCTTTTGCATGTTTTCGATGCGGCGCAGGGTGGCCGACGTCGAACGCACGCGCTCGATCGGGGCCATGGAAATGGGATTCATGCGTTCCGGGGGAATGGGTGCTACTCGTTCGACCATTTGCGAGCCTTTTTCGGGGCTACGAAGTTCCTGGTGCGCTGCCTTTAATTCGCTCTTCACGTGAGACTGAGTCATTGCATGCATTTGAATACTCCTTTTTAACGATTGCCGGTAGCCCGGATTGTTAAGTTCTTGGCAATTTTTATGCCAGAAAGCCACAAATCCTGGGCGTCTGACCACAGAATGCCATCGTGTGCCCCCTCAGTCTGTGCGTTAACGAACATTAGGAACAAGAAAGTGAAAAATATTTCCTTGGTGAATTATTTCTCTGGTACATGTAAATCTGTCCCCAAGGTGAAGTGGCGAACAGAAGCGCCAGCATTCTTGCAATAAATTTAAGCTTCGCGCATGGCGCAAGCGCATCCGCCGGCGCCGCCCGCATCGTGATAATCTTGATACTCTGCAAAGGAACCGTCATGAACCTGCCTTCCCTGCTGGCCGCCGCGGCCCTGCTCACCTTGTCCGCCTGTAAAAAACCCGCCGAACCGCCGCTGCCTGAAACGGCGCCCAATCCCGCGTCCGCCCCGCAAGTCATGCCCGCCCCGGCCATGCCGGAAGCCGGTCCTGGCCACGTGACGCCGCCCGCGCCGCTGACGGACCCGGCCACCGCGCCGGCGTTGCCGCCGGCCACGGCGCCGAAATAAGGCCGCCGGTCGGCCATTGATCAGGCGCCCGCGCGGCGCCGTCCCTACTCCACGGGGGAGTTACGCGTTGCCAGTCGGTTTGCAACGCGTTTTTTTACGATTGGAGTCGGCCGCGCCATTTAGGTTCATCCGCGCGCGCCAAAACTGCCTGCCCGCGCCGCCAGCACCGGCCCCTCCCGCCCCGGCGCCAGTGCGGTAATCCGCACGCCATTTACCGCCGGCGTGCGGAAAAGCGGAATGTCAGTATTTCCGCTTTTCAATAGATTCAAATTAAACCTTTATAAACAATCACTTGCCATAAACGATAAAATGCGCTCCACTGGCACGGAAGATGCTTTTATATTTTCATAGCCGCCGCCAGAGCGGCAGCCTGACCCACCATATAAAACCATCTACCTTTTTTGGAGACAACAGCATGGCAAGCACCTTCCGCATCGCGTCCTTCCTCAACACCAAGGCCCTGGCCGTCGCCGTCGCGCTGGCCGCGCAATTCCCGCTGGCCGTCCACGCGGCCGATACCGTTCGCCTGGGCAACCTGAAATTCGCCCATTACGGCGCCGTCGCCTACATGAAGGAAATCGCGCCGAAATACGACCTGAAGATCGAAGAGCGCATCTTCGCCAAGGGCCTCGACATCGTGCCGGCCATGATCGCCGGCGAAGTCGACGTGTCGGCCAGCGCGCTGGAAGCGGCCATCACCGGCCGCGCCACGGGCTTGCCCGTCTACCTGGTGGGCGGTTTCGCCAAGGGCGGCGTGCAGATCGTCGGCCGTGCCGACCTGAACATCAAGGGCATCGCCGACCTGAAAGGCAAGAAGGTCGGCGTCACACGCGGCGGTCCGCAGGAAATCCTGCTGTTTGCCGAATTGTCGAAGGCCAAGCTGACCTGGTCGGACAAGCCGGGCAAGGACGTGCAGATCCTGTACATGGGCTACCCGGACCTGAACCAGGCGCTCTTGACCCGCGACATCGACGCCATGAGCCAGTCCGAGCCGTACTCGACCCAGGCGATCCACAAGAAATACGGTTCGGCCATCCTCAAGCCCTATGACACACCGCTGGGCGAGCCCGTGCGCGCCCTCGTGATGACGGAAAAGATGTACAAGGAAAAGCCGGCCGTGGCCCAGCGCTTCATGGATTGCTTCGTCGCCGCCACCCGCGCCTTCCTGGCCGACCCGAAACTGGCGGAAAAATACGTGCGCGAATCGATGTTCAAGAACCAGATCACGAGCGAGGATTACCGCGACGCCATCGACAACGCCATCTTCACGGAAGACATCACCCAGAACCACGTGCAGCTGACCACCGACTACATGGTGAAGTTCGGCGTGGGCCGCATGGCCAAACCGCCTGCCGCCAAGGACTGGGTCAAGCTGGACCTGCTGGAAAAAGCCAAGAAGTCCTACGCACCTCGCTAATCTGAAAGTATTACGATGAATATACAAATGATGAAACGCTTCGCGCACGGCGCCGCCGTGCCCGCAGCCGCATTGCTTCTTTGGCAAGCGCTGTCCACGTTTGGCTGGATCAATCCGCAAATCCTGCCTTCGCCCGTGGCCGTGCTGGTGAAATGGTATGAATACCTGATCCCCATGCAAGCCTACACGCCCGAAGCGGGCAACTACCTGGTGTGGATGTTCTCCGGCGAGCTGCCGCACGACGCCTGGGCCAGCCTGTCGCGCGTGCTGGGCGGCTTTGCCATCGGCGCCGGCCTGGCCTTGCCGCTGGGCTTGCTGATGGGCACCAACAAGACCGTCTATAAACTGTTCGACCCGCTGGTGCAGGTGCTGCGCCCGATTCCGCCCATCGCCTACATTCCGCTGGCCATCCTGTGGTTCGGCCTGGGCAACCCGCCCGCCTTCTTCCTGATCAGCATCGGTTCCTTCTTCCCCGTACTGATGAATACCATCGCCGGCGTGCGCCAGGTCGACGGCATTTATATCCGCGCCGCGCGCAACCTGGGCGCCAGCCAGATGACCATGTTCCGCCGCGTCATCCTGCCGGCCGCCACGCCCTACATCCTGGCCGGCGCGCGCATCGGCATGGGCACGGCCTTCATCGTCGTGATCGTGGCGGAGATGATTGCCGTCAACAGCGGCCTCGGTTTCCGCATCCTCGAAGCGCGCGAGTATTTTTGGTCTGACAAGATTATCGCCGGCATGTTTACCATCGGCCTGTTCGGCCTGGCCATCGATATCGCCATGAATGCCCTGAATAATCATCTGCTGCAGTGGCACCGCGGCCTGGAACACTGAGAGGAACGGCCATGACCACCATCAGCATCAAAGCAGTCAATAAAATCTTCACCACGGGCGGCGCCGACGTCATCGCCCTGAAGGACATCAACCTGGAAATCGCCAGCGGCGAGTTCATCTGCCTGCTGGGGCCGTCCGGCTGCGGCAAGTCGACCCTGCTCAACGCCATCGCCGGCTTTTCGCAGCCGACGTCGGGCCAGATCCTGGCCGGCGGCAAGCTGATCACCGACCCCGGTCCGGACCGCGGCATGGTGTTCCAGGAATACGCGCTATTCCCCTGGATGACCATCGAGAGCAATATCGCTTTCGGCCTGGAAATCGCCGGCAAGACGCCGGCCGAAATCAAGGAAAGGGTCGACATGCTGCTGAGCATGCTGGGCTTGACGGAATTCCGTACCCGCTACCCGAAAGACTTGTCCGGCGGCATGCGCCAGCGCGTGGCGATCGCCCGCGTGCTGGCCCTCGATTCACCGATCATGCTGATGGACGAGCCATTCGGCGCGCTGGACGCCTTGACGCGGCGCAACTTGCAGGATGAATTGCTGAAAATCTGGAAAGTCTTCGGCACCACCATCGTGTTCGTCACGCACTCGATCGAAGAATCGATCTACCTGGCCGACCGCACCATCGTCATGACCTACCGTCCCGGCACCATCAAGCGCGACGTGGCCATCGAACTGCCCCGCCCGCGCGACCCGAGCGACCCCGAGTTCAACCGCCTCAAGCGCATGCTGGGCGAGATGGTGATGGAAGAGCAGCAGCGTCATCACAATGCCGAGACCATGGCAAGTACGGCAGATTAGTCGTCGTGCGGCCAAACCAGAAAGCAAGTGCCGGGGTCGGGCCTTAAGGTCCGACCCCAGTCCTCGACTTGCGGGTTTCAGCTTCGGTTTTGTCAGACACTGCAACTTTGCATGTCAGTCGTAAATCAGGATTCGCCCATTCGGGTGAATCCCACCGTACACTACAATTCCTTCTTTGCGGCACACGCAAGCTTAACCAAATAGACGGAGCACCATGGCATTCGGCAAATGGCCCCTGAGACAGCTGCTTGCCCCCCTGCTGGCCGTGGGCTCGCTGGTCGTGCTGACGTGGGCCTCGTATGCCTGGGTCAAGCAGCGCCAGCTCGATGAATTGCACCGCACCCTCGATTCGCGCGCGGAACTGTACGCGGCGTCCATCGGCGGCGCCCTGAACAAATACGAATTCCTGCCCCTGGCCGTGGCCCAGAGCGATGCCGTGGCGCAACTGCTGGAGCAGCCCAGCGCCGGCAGGGTGACGCAGATCAATGCCTACCTGGTCGACATGAACCGCCGCGCGGGCGCCTTTGCCGTCTACGTGCTCGACGACAAGGGCACGACCCTGGCGTCGAGCAACTGGCAGGACCGCAGCTCCTACGTGGGCGTCAACTACGGCTTCCGCCCGTATTTCAAGAATTCCATCGCGGGCGGCATCGGCCGCTTCTACGGCATCGGCTTTTCCACCTTCGAGGCCGGCTATTTCATTTCCCAGCCCGTGCAGCGCGATGGCCGCATCCTCGGCGTCGTCGCCGCCAAGGTCAACCTGGACTGGATCGAGCAATCGTGGCGCACGCCGGGCGCGGGCGAGCAGATCTGGGTCAAGGATGCGAATGGCGTGATCATCCTGGCCACCACGCCCGCCTTCAAGTTCAAGACCCTGGCCCCGCTGTCGGCGGAAGCGAAGAGCGACATCAGCGCACAACGCCAGTTCCTGCAGGAAAATCTGCCCATCCTGCCGCACAAGGTGCGGCGCCAGTTCGCCGACGGCGCCAGCCTGATGACCCTGGAGCGCCCGCAGGCTGGCGATGCGCCGGCCCTGTCCGGCAGCGCCGACAAGGTGGACTATCTGGCCGTGAACCGCGCCTTGGGGCCCCTGCAATGGCAGATCACGGTGCTGGCCGAACTCGACCAGGTGGAAGAGGCGGCGCGCAACGCGGCCATCGCCGCGGCGCTGGGCTGGGCCTTGCTGCTGCTGGCCCTGATGTATGCGCGCCAGCGCCGGCGCCGCATCGCCGACAAGCTCAACGCCCAGCAAACGCTGGCGCGCGCCTATGAACAGCTGGAAATCAAGGTCGAGCAACGCACGGCCGACCTGGTCCACGCGAATGGCCGCCTGCAGGCCGAGGTGGCCGAGCGCGAGCGGGCTGAGCAGACCCTGCGCTATGCCCAGGCGGAACTGGTGCAAAGCGGCAAGCTGGCCGCCATCGGCCAGATGGCGGCCGGCGTCACGCACGAGCTGAACCAGCCGCTGGCCGCCCTGCAGACGTTTTCCGACAACGCCAAGGTGTTTTTGGCGCGCGGCCGGATCGACGATGCGCTCGACAATCTGTCCACGATTTCCGACCTCGTCAAGCGCCTCGGCTACGTGACATCGCAATTGAAAGGCTTTGCGCGGCGCAGCGACGACGCCCGCAAGCCCGTCAGCGTGCGCCAGGCATTTGCGCAGACCATGCTGCAGATCCGCACGCGCAAGGGTTCGCAGCGCCTGATCCTGCATGAAAGCTGGCCCGAGGACGACATCATCGTGCTGTGCAACGCCATCGGCCTGGAACAGGTGTTTACCAACCTGATCACGAATGCCATGGATGCCGTGCCGGAAGGCGAACCCGTGCAGATCTGGTTCCAGATACGCCGCGAAGCCACCCTCGCCGTCATCCATATCACCGATAATGGCCCCGGCATCCCCCTGGCCTCGCTCGACAAGATCTTCGACCCCTTCTATACCACCAAGGAACACGGGCTGGGCCTGGGATTGTCGATCAGCGCCGGCATCCTGCGCGCGGCCGGCAGCGCGCTGGCCGTGCGCAACCGCAGCGCGCAGGAAGGGGGCGGCGCACAATTTACCATCACCCTGAGCTGCGACCCGGGGGATAGAGACGAAGGAAATATCTGATGCACGAGAATAATTTTGAAGGCATGCAAGTGCTGCTGGTGGAAGACGATGCCGTCGTGCGCAAGGGCGCGCGGCAATCGCTGGAACTGGCGGGCCTGCAAGTGACGGCCGTCGCCACGGCCGAGGAAGCGCTGCCCTACCTGGTGCCCGAATTTGCCGGCATTTTATTGAGCGATATCAAGCTGCCCGGCATGGACGGCTTGAAACTGCTCGATATCGCCGTGGCACAGGACGCCAGCCTGCCCGTCATCCTCGTCACGGGCCATGGCGACGTGTCGATGGCCGTGGGCGCCATGCGCCGCGGCGCCTACGATTTCATCGAAAAACCGTTTTCCGCCGACCTGCTGGTGGAAGTGTGCCGCCGCGCCCTGGATAAACGCCACCTGGTGCTGGAAAACATGAACTTGCGCCGCCAGCTCGAACAGCGGGTTGGCATCGAGGCGCGCATCGTGGGCCGCAGCGCCGCCATGGCCAAGGTGCGCCAGCTGGTGCTGAACCTGGCGCCGAAGTCGGCCGACATCATCATCCTCGGCGAAACGGGCACCGGCAAGGAACTCATCGCCCGCTGCCTGCACGACTTCAGCGAGCGGCGCGACCACCCTTTCGTGGCCATCAATTGCGGCGCCCTGCCCGAATCGATCTTCGAATCGGAACTGTTCGGCCACGAGGAAGGCGCGTTTACGGGCGCGCAGCGCCAGCGCATCGGCAAGATCGAGTACGCGAACGGCGGCACGCTGTTCCTCGACGAAATCGAAAGCATGCCGCTGGCCCTGCAGGTGAAACTGCTGCGCGTGCTGCAGGAGCGGCAAGTCGAGCGGCTCGGTTCCAACAAATTGATATCCGTCAATTTCCGCGTGATCGCCGCCGCCAAGGAAGACCTCAATGTGCTGGCCGAACAAGGAAAATTCCGGCCCGACCTGTATTACCGCCTGAACGTGGCCAGCCTCACGCTGCCCGCGCTGCGCAACCGGCGCGAGGATATCCCCCTGCTGTTCGAATTTTTCGTGCTGCAGGCGGCGCTGCGCTACGGCCAGCCGGCCGCCCTCGTCAGCGGCGAACTGATCGCGTCCCTGATGGCGCAGCGCTGGGCCGGCAATGTGCGCGAGCTGCACAACGTGGCCGACCGCTTCGTGCTGGGCCTGCTCGACGACACGCTCAGTCCGGCCGGCTGCCGCGAGGCATCCTTGGCCGAACAGGTCGACACCTTCGAAATTTCCATCATCGAGGAAGCCTTGCGCCGCCACAATGGCAACGTCATCGATGCGGCCGCCAGCCTGAATATCCCGAAGAAAACCCTGTACGACAAGCTCAAGCGCTTTGACATCTCGACGGAGCAATTCCGTTGATCTGAAGCAAATGGCCGACACGGCCATGCGGCGGCGTCCTACCCGTGCGGGCGGTATCGTGTGTGAGAATGCAAGCTCAACCTCACTTCTGCACAGGACACCGCCATGAAAACCGCCGCTCTCTTGCTGGCCGCCACCCTGATGACCGTCGGCGGCGCCTGGGTCCAAGCCCAGTCGACGACGAATGTGAACCAGACGGGCAACCACACCAACAATGCCAGGGATCCGGGCCAGCAATCGGACCAGTCCGACAAGCTCGACAACAAAGGCAGGCTGATCCACGACGCCAAGCCCGCCAGGACGCGCACGGACAAGCGCACGCGGCGCGGCAAGCCGACGGCGCCACCAGCGTCCACACCCGCTGTGCCGAGCATCCCCGTCGCCCCTGCGAAATAGGATCAGCGCTGCGCCACATTGCTCCAAGGCACGCTATCATCACGCCTTTACAAGATAGCCGGGATGACAATGAAAGCAGCATGGCAAGTGTTGGTGGCGGCAGGCGTATTGGCGGCCGCGGGCGTACAGGCGGCGCCGACGGTGGGCGAGTGCATGGAATTGACGACGGGCGTCAAGTTCAGCAAGAACAATGGCGACGCGCAAGTGAACGTCGAGGAAGTCTTCGAAGGCAAGAAACTCAAGGGTATCCAGCTGATCCTCGACGGCGGCGTCTTGCTGGCCACGTCCTACCAGGACATCCGCGACGGCCAGGTATTCCTGACGGGCACGGTCCATTACAACGAAGACGGCACCGTGCGCAGCAAGAACGTCTACGCGCCGCAGTCCGCCATCCCCGCCAAAATGCGCCCTGGCCAGGAAGTGCGCGTGCAGTTCACGGACACGCAAACGAGCACCCACTACCCGCTGGCGGGCCTGTCCGACAAGATCACCACCTCCACGCGCACGGACAAGCGCGATTTCTCGATCACCTTCCTGGGCTGGGAGCGCCTGGAACTGGGCGGGCGCCGCTTCCCCGACGCCTGCAAGTTCGAACTGCATGACGTCGGTGGCAAGAGCCGTGGCAAAAGCGGCGAATACGTGTGGTACGCGCAAGGTTTCGGCGTGATCATGACGGACAAGATTGACCAGGATGGCGACGTGCAGCCCGCGTACCGCATTGCGCTGACGAAGATCATCAGCGCGCCGTAAACACTTTTTGGCAGGCCTGGGTTGCCCAAGGGAACAAGCCACACCGCCTAGTTCAGCTGCGCCAGCGCATTCCCCCGCACCTGGAACGCCACCCGCGCCACCGTCTTGCCCGCGTCATCGACGAGGGCCAGCGCGTGCCTGCCGGGCACGGGGCGCCAGCTGATGCTCTCCGCCGCGCCGCCCAGGTCCTTGCCGTCGAGCACCCAGCGCAAATCGCGGCTGCCCTGCGCCTGGAAGAACACGCGCTGCAGCGCGGGCGGGATGTCGGGGTCGATGGCGAGGATGCTGTCCTCGGCCGGATAGACGATGGCGGGCGGCTTCACCGTGTCGCCCACGACGGCAATGACGGGGCTTTCCGTGCCCGCGATAAACCATTCGCGGCGCGGCGCTTCCAGCGCGGGCTGGTACGCCACCATTTGCTGCAGCACGCCGGGCGGCGCTTTCGGCGCATGGCTGGGCACGTTCTTGTGCAGGTAGTCCATCACGTCGCGCCACACGGGCGCGGCGCCCGTCACGCCCGACACGTCCCACATGGGCTTGCCGTCGAAATTGCCCACCCACACGCCCACCGTGTAGCGCGCCGAGTAGCCCATGCACCAGTTGTCGCGCATGTCCTTGCTCGTGCCCGTCTTGACGGCGCTCCAGAAATTCGTCCCCAGCTCGTTGCGCAAGCCAAAGGTCATGCTGCGCGCGGCGCGGTCGGCCAGGATATCGCCAACGATGAAGGCGGCGCCCGCCTCCATCACGCGGCGCCTGTCCTTGCCCGCCTGCCCCGGCTGCAGGCTGGCAGTGCTGTACAGCCCGCCATTGGCCAGCGCGCGGTAGGCGTTGGCCAGTTCCAGCAGGGTCACTTCCGACGAGCCCAGGGCCAGCGAGGGACCGTAGTATTCGGCCGGCTCCGTCAGGCTGGACAGGCCCACGTCCTTCAGGCGGTTATAAAAACCGTCCTGCCCCGTCAGCAGCACCGTGCGCACGGCGGGAATGTTGAGCGAACTGGCCAGGCTGGTGCGGGCGCTGACGTAGCCCTTGAAATTGCGGTCGTAGTTTTGCGGCGCATACATGCCCGACGCCGTGGCGACGTCCAGCGGCGAGTCGTCCATGACGGAGGCGGCCGTCATCAGGCGGCGCTCGATGGCCAGTTCATATAAAAACGGTTTCAAGGTGGAACCGGCCTGGCGCAGGGCCGTCACGCCATCGACGTGGCTGCCGCCCGCATTGCCGACATACGCCAGGATGTCGCCGCTGCGGTTATCCAACACGATGATGGCGCCGTCGTTGACATTGCGCTCGCGCAAAGAGCCCAGCTGCTGGCGCAGGTTTTCCTGCGCGAAGCGCTGCAGCGCACCGTCGAGCGTGCTGGCGACCTGGGCGCCCGGCTGTTTCAGCAGCTGCTGCGCCACCTGCGGCGCGGGGGCCAGGTCCGCGTACAGGGCCGTGCGCTGCAGGGCCGTCTGCACGCGCTGGCCGATCAGCTGGCAGCTGCTGTCCATGCGCCATTCTTTTGCCAGCGCGCAGGCGCGCCGCGTGACGGCGGCCGGCGGCGCATTCGGCGCGCGCACGAGGCTGGCCAGGATGATGCCGTCCGTCTGGTTCAGGCCCGATGGCGCCTTGCCGAACAGGCTGTAGGAGGCGGAGGCGATGCCCTGCAGCTCGCCGCGGAACGACACGAGGTTCAAGTACGCTTCGAAAATCTGCGCCTTGCTCCAGCTGTCCTCGATGGCTTGGGCGGCGCGCATCTGGTCCCATTTCTGGCGCAGGCTGCGTCCGCCCGAGGATGCCTGCAAATCCGCGTCCAGCTGGCCCGCCAGCTGCATGGTGATGGTCGAGGCGCCCCGGGGTTTCCTGGAAAACAGATTGTCCCAGGCGGCTGTGGCCAGCGCGGACACATCCACGCCGCCATGGCGCATGAAGCGCTGGTCTTCCGCCAGCAGCACGGCCTGCTGCACGGCCGGTGAAATATCGGCCAGCGGCACCCACGGCAAGCGCCGCACTTTCATGTCCACGCGCAACGATTGCAGGGGCGCGCCGCCACGGTCGAGCAACTGCGCTTCCGAACTGCGGTAGGCGGCCTGCACCTGGGCCGGCGTCAATATCGCTTCAGCGAAGACCGGGCCGGCCAGCATGCAGCCCATGATCAAGATCAAGTTCTTCACTGCCCCACCTTCACATGCGCATTCGGCGACTCGCCAAACATCTCGGGCGAATACATGGCTTCGATGCGCGTGGCCGGCAGGCTGAAGTCACCCGCATTGTTCAGGCGCACCGTGTATTCCACGCTCCAGTTGCCCTTCGGCACGTAGGCGTAGTAGGCGCGGAAGGCGTCAAACGCGCGCTCCTCGAACGTGGGCCAGACCCAGCCCGTGGATTTCTCGCCGGCCGTCAGCAGCTGCGAATCGCGGCCCAGGCCATTGCCCAGCACCGTGGCGCTGGCCGGGATCGGGTCGTCGACCACCACCCAGCTCATGTCCGCCTGCGCCGACAAGTCCAGGCGCACGCGGTAGACGTCGCCGCGCGACCAGGCGCCGGCCGTCTTTTGTTCCACGGGCGTCACGGTTTTCCTGATTGTGTAGCCGCTGGAGACGGGCGCCTTGAGCGGGATGGCCGCCAGGCTTTGCACGGTGGCCCAGGGCTTGCCCGTGCCGCTGTGCGCCAGGCCCAGGGTGTCCGTGCCCTTCGGCCACGCCTGCAGCACGGGGCCGACCTTCGCCGCGCCATTCCACACGAGCGCCTGCGTATCGCCGCCCAGTTTCACCGCGCTGGCGCCCGTCACGGGCGTCGATTCGAATGTGGCCGAGAATTTGGCGATGGCCAGGGTGCCCCAGGCGTTGGCCACCGTCGTATCCCAGCGGCCCTTCTTCTGGCGGCCCATGCTGCCGCGCACCAGGCGGCCGATGTCGTCCTTCCACGCCGGATTGTCCATCACGGCCAGCAGCAGGCGGTTGGCGTTGACGTCGCCGGACACCATCAGCCACCACCAGTTGTCCTTGCGCTCGGTGGAAAAGCCCATGGTCGTGCCCTGAAAATTCAGGCGCGAACGCAGAATCTGCTGCGCCTCGGCCTGCAAGGCATCGCGGCGCGCCAGGCCAGGCGTGCGCTGCAGCAACAGACTCCAGTCGATGACGGCCGAGGTCGGCCACAGGTTCGGGCTGATGCTGATGCTCTCCAGCGCGTCGGGCGGCACCTTGCCAGAACGCGACAGCGCTTCCAGCGCGGCCAGCTTGCGCACGGCCAGGTCGGTCGTGGGCAGCGCGGAATGGCGCACGATCTTGCCCTGCACGAAGGCCGTCAGGGCTGCTTCCATGCGGTTCTTCGTCTGTTCCGGAATCGCGTAGCCCGCTTCCCTGGTGGCCGACAGCACGTAGGCCGTCAGGCTGTCGCTGCCCTGCTCCATGATGGGGAAATATTTCAGCAAGCCGTCGCTGTCCAGGTAGGCGGGCAGGCGGGCGGCCAGCCGGTTCCACGCGTCCTGGTCTTGCAGGGCGATGGCCTTCGACGTGTTTTGCTCGAAGCAGGTGTACGGATAGGCGGCCATATACTCGCGCACGCCGGGCAGCTCGCCGCCCAGCCTGGCGACAAAGCTGGTCTGGATGCCGCCCCGGCCCGGCAAGGCGCCGGCCGGCATCTGCACGGACATATTGACGGGCTTGTCGATCTGCAGCAAGGTGGCCTGGTACGTGCGCACGGGCGTGGCCTGGCCCACCTTTTGCGTGATCTTGAGTTTATCGGTGTGGCCGCCCGCTTTCGCGCTGATCTCCCACACGAGACTTGCCGCGCCGAGCGGCACCTGGTAATCCCAGCCCGTCTCGCGCGCTTCGCCCGCCGCCAGGGTCAAGCTCTGGCGCGGCAGCGCCTTGCCGGCCGCGCTGGCATTGAGTTCCACGCTCAGGGGCGCTGCCGAGGTGTTACGCACCGTAAAGCCCGCGCGCAGCTGGTCGCCTTCGCGCACGAGGGTCGGCAAGCCCGACATCAAAATCAGGTCTTGCGAGCTGCGGATGTCCGTGCTGCCCGTGCCGAACAATTCCTGGCCCGCGCTGGCGATGGCGACGATGCGAAAGCCCGTCAAGGAATCGTTGAGCGGCACTTGCACCGTCGCTTCGCCCTTGGCGTCGAGCTTGACGGTGCCCTTCCAGAACAGCAGGGTGTCGAACAGTTCGCGGCTGGCGCCCTTGCCGCCGCCACCGCCGGCCGGAAACGCCTTGCGGCCGAAGTGGCGCTTGCCGATCACCTGCATCTGCGCCGTCGCCGTTTCCACCTGCAGGCTGCGCTGCGCCATCATGGTGTCGAGCAACTTCCAGCTATCGTTGGGCATCAGCTCCAATAAACCCGTGTCGACGGCCGCCAGCGCCACTTCGGCGCCGGCCGGCAGCGGTTTGCCGTCGGCGCGGCGCACGCGCACGGAGACCTCCGCCTTGTCGCGCGTCTTATATACTTCCTTGTCGGACACCACCATGACGTTCAGCTCATGCGCCTGCCACCCCACGTTCAGCGGCGCGATGCCCATCTTGTAGGCCGGCTTGCCCAGGTCCACCAGCGCCGTCGGCTGCACGCCATCGACCCTGCCCCGCACGACAAACACGGACACATACACGTTCGGCGCATAGTTCGGTTTGACGGGGATATTGACCACCGGTTCCCGGCCATTGAGCTGGCGCACATAGGTGTCGAGGATGCCTTCGCGCTCGACCGTGATCAGGGCCGTGCCCGAGCGGAACGGCATGCGCACCTGCAAGCTCGCTTCCTGGCCCGGTTCATAGCGTTTCTTTTCCGGCAACACGTCGATGCGGTCATTATCGCTGGCGTTGAACCACCAGTCGCCGCTGCCGGCCACCCAGGTTTCGCGGTTGGCGACGGCCGCGTTGCCGGACCCATCCTGCGTGCGGGCGCGCAGAATCAGATTGCCGCTGGCGGGCGCCTTCACGTCGCAGATCAACAGGCCCTTGTTGTCCGTCTTGCCCGAGCACGCAGGGCCCAGCTTGACCACTTCGCTGCTGTTTTCATATGCATAAAAGCCGCCGATCAGGCGCCGGCGGTGCGAATAACTGTTGCGCTGGAAGAAGTCGACGGCCACGGCGGCATTTGCCACGGGCTTGCCATTGGTGCCCAGCACGGCCACCGTGAACTTGAAGGCATCCTTGCTCAAGGCCCAGGCGTCAGGCTTGATGCCGATCACATAGTTCGACGGCCACAGCGGTACTCTTGCAGCGATGGAAGCCGTCTCGCCATTTGCATCCTGGAAAGCCATTTCCGCCACCAGGTCGCGCGGCACGGACAGCTGCGGCAGCTGGTCGATGACGATGCGCGCGCCGCCCGCCTTGTCCAGGGTCAAGCTTTGCGTGCGCGCGGCAGCCGCGCCGGCGCCGGAGGGGCCGCCACGGCCCTCGTCCTGCCACTCGCCTTCATCGTCGTCGTAGCCCGTGCCCTGTTTGACGAGACCTTCCTTCACGTCGCCATTGCTGAAGCTATAGTCGGGATAATCGGCAAACGTCACGCTCTTGTCCTGCAGCACCGTGCGCAGCTTGACGGGCGCGTTGGTGGCGGCGCCGCCGGCCAGATAAGTGATTTGCGCGTCGAGGGCCAGCTGCTTTGCCTGCACGGCGGGCGCTTTCGGCCCCTGCAGCACGGCTTTCATGGTCGGCACGCGGAACGCTTCCACGCGGAAACTGCCGGACGGGCGGCCCGCCATGGTGACGCTGTATTCGCCCTGCTTGGCGTCAGCGGGAATGAGCCAGTCGTTTTCCGCCGTGCCGCCGGCGGACCAGCGCAGCGGCAATTGATAGTTCTGGTCGCTGCCCTGGTGCGTGATGACGACGGAGGTGGCGCTGCCGGGGCCGTTGTTCCTGTCGACCAGACTCATGCCTTCGGCCGTGTGCTTGCGAATAAAGTGCTTCATGTGCACGGTTTCGCCGGCGCGCAGCAGGGTGCGGTCGAAAACGGTGGCCAGCAGGGTGTTGTCGGCGCGCGTGTCGTCCGTGGGCAAGTTAAAACGCCAGGCTTCGATGCCGCCCACCCAGTCCGACAGCGTAAACGTCATGTCGCCGCCGCTGCGCGCACTGATAAAGTAGCGGCCATTGTTCTTGCAGCTGGAATTGGCCAGCTCGCCGGGAATGTGGGCCACGCCGTCCGCGCCCGTGGCGCCTTGCCACAGCAGCTTGCCGGCGCAGTCGCGCACGGCCACTTGCGCTTTCGCAACAGGCGCGCCCTTGTCCAGCGAGGTGACCCACACGAGCGACGATTGCGCGCCATGCTTGAAGTGGGCCGCCAGGTTCGTCACCAGCGCGGCCGTGCGGATGTACGCCGTCGTCGGTTTGCCCAGCAGCACCTTGCCGAGGATGGGGCTGGCCAGCTCGACCACATAAAAGCCCGGTTTCGGCAAAGGGATGCCGATCACTTCAAAGGTTTTCTTGCCGTCAGGACGGGGCAGGCTGAGCGGGCGCGCGCCGGTGGCGCCGGCCAGCACGGATTTGCTCATGTTGCCCGCATACTGGGCGTATGGCTGCCAGTACTCTCCGCCGTCGCCATTGCCGGCCAGGCGCTGCATCCACTCGATGATGAATTTGTCGTCATTGTCGGGCACGCGCAAGGTGGCGCCCGTGGCGGCAGCCGAGGCTTGCGCGACTTCCTTGCCCGACAGCACCGGCTCGATATTGCGCACGGTGACGGGCAGCAAGCCGTCGCCCTTGGCTTCGATGATGCCGAACGGGGCCGGGAACTTCAGCAGCGGCGGCTGTTCGCCCGTGTGCACCGTCATGGGGAAGCGCGCCTGGTTGAGCAGGGCGCGGCCCGCGTCGTCCTTCAAGCCCGGCGGCAAGCTCAGCACAAAACTGGCCTGTACGGGAAACGGCCCCTTGAAGGTGGCATCCTGCAAGAATTCCGCTTTTTCTTCCTCTTTCGAGATGCTCGGCGCATACGTCTTGCCGCCGCCCTTCAGGGTCATGGCGCGCACCAGCGACGCCTTCACGGGCGCGGAAAACTGCACGCGCATGGGCAGGAAAGGGATGCACTGCTCCTTGGGGTTGCTGCGTTCGCAGCTGAACCTGGCCGTGAAATCGGGCCGCGTGCGGTAATGCAGGCTTTGCGCCTTGCCCGTGGCGATGCCGCTGGCGGCGGCGATGCCCTCGCCCCACACCAGCGACACCTTGGCGTTGGCGGGGAAGCTGCGCTTGCATTGCAGCACGGTCACGGGCAGCGGCGGCGCGCCCTTGCTGGCGACGGGCATGCCCACCTTCCACAGGCCGCCGCGCGCCTTGAAGTAGACAGTCAGGTAGCGGTCGAGAAAGTTCTTGCGCAAGGTCAATACCTGCTCCAGTTCCTTGCCTTTGAGCAAACGGACGGGAATCTTTTCATTGATGCCATCGGCGCGGCAATACGCGTTCGCCGCCACGCTGGCCTCGTTGGGCACGGCGTCCAGGCCCAGCACGAAAATCTGGTTTTCATCGATGTAGGGCTGGCCGTCATACGGCACGGCGTCGACGATGGCCGGCCCGCCCGTGGAAAACCGGTAGGAAGTACTTCCCTGCAAGGCCAGGCCCGCCAGGTCCTTGAGTCCCGGCTTCAGGGTAAAGCTGCAGGCCACGCCGGCCGGCAAGTCGCGCTCGAAATCAAAGTTCCAGTTGCGCTCGTCGGCCCAGCGCCCGGACCCCGCCACGACGGCAGGCTCGGCCTTGCCGCAATCGATGGCGAACGGCGCGGGCAAGCCCATGTCGCCGAACGGCACCATCGGCGTGGCGAACTGGGCCCGCGCCTGGCGCACGGCCTTGACGGTGCCGCTGGGCGAAAACAGGGCCACGCCGCTGTCGGCCCAGGCCGGCATGGCGCTGCCCAGCGACAACATCAGGCAGAGCGCGCCCAAATGGCCGGGCACGGAAAATGGGAACACGGGGATAGCCTTAGACACGGGTAACTCCTTGAGAAAAAGTGGCGGAGCCGGCTGCGGCGCAAGAAAGTTGCCCATGGGAATCCAGAGTAAGCAACAGAACGCGGCAGGAATACAACACTAATGTAATATTAGTTATCAAGCTCATCATTGTTGCTAATATACAGTGGCAAGCCCGTAACAAGTCGTACGATTGCCCCTCGCAATGACACCCGTCATTGGCTGTTACCGCAATTTTTTTGCGAGGCGGATGCGTTTTTTTCAATACCAAAGTATTCGTCGTAAATCTGCAACACCATTGATATACCACAATACTTTGTGCGCTAACGCACGGACCGCTTGAACCTGCAACCGTATTCTCTAGTCCAACAGCAGTGCATTTATCGCAAGAAAGCGCACCTGGAATCGTCGTCTATCTCTAGCAATAGCATGTCTGGCAGTTGTCGCATTGATGCAGTAGAGACAATCTCTTATCAACGTTGGGAGTTACTTGTGAATAATCTAAAAAAAATCGCCGTTGCCGCCGCAGTCCTGTGCTCCGCCCTCGGCGCACAGGCCCAGGAAATCAATCCCTCCTGGTACATTCAACCTAGCATCAACGCACTCAAGCCAGACTCGGACTTCGCCACGGATAAAACCGGCTATGGCGCAGGCTTGCGTTTCGGTAAGCCCGTTTCCCAGGACTGGGATATCCAGCTGGGCACCACGTATGCCCGCTCCAAGGACGGCGGCCAGCGCTACCAGCAAAATACGCTGGGCGTAGACGGCCTGTACATGTTCTCGCGCAAGGCCTTCCGCCCCTTCCTGCTGGTTGGCGCCGGCATGCAGCGCGACAAGGACACCAGCTTCGCCTTCGGTGAACGCTCGAAGAGCTCGCCATACGCCAGCGTCGGCCTGGGCTTCCAGTCCACCATCACCGATCAGCTGTCGTTCCAGGCCGACGTACGCAATGTGCATGGCTTCCTGCGCGGCAACACCTTCGACCCGAGCAGCAAATCGAACAACTACTACGTCACCGTGGGCCTGAACTTCGCGTTCGACAAACCGCCTGCACCGCCGCCGCCACCGCCACCGCCGCCAGCGCGCGAGGAAGTCGTCGTGGTCGTGCCGCCGCCACCACCGCCACCGCCGCCAGCCCGCTTTGAGAAAGTGACGATGTCGGCGACGGAACTGTTCGCGTTCGACAGCGCCAAGCTGGGTCCGACACAGACCAAGCTCGACGAAATCGCCCGCGTGCTCAACGCATCGCCGGACGTCAACAACGTCGTCATCAGCGGTTATGCCGACCGCATCGGTTCGCCCAAGTACAACCTGAAACTGTCGCAGCAGCGCGCTGATGCAGTCAAGGAATACCTGGTCGCCCACGGTGTGGCCGCCAACCGCCTGACGGCCGAAGGCAAGGGCTCCACCAATCCTGTCGTCACATGCAATAACAAGAAACGTGCCGACCTGATCAAGTGCCTGGAACCTAACCGCCGCGTTGAAGTGGAACAGATCACCATCGAACGCCGCGTGCAGTAAGCTCGACAGTGGTACGCCACTTGTGAATAAAAAAAGGGGCTAAGGCCCCTTTTTTGCATTGAAAGCCACCATGAATTTCTCTACCCGCTATCCCAGACTGTCCGGCCTGGCGCCGTTCGGCAAGCAGATGCGCAAGGTCGTCGTCTGTTCCGTCACCGAATGGCTGGAACACCGCGCCTCGAGCAAGGGCGCCGCCCTCGCCTATTACACGCTGTTTTCCATCGCCCCCATCCTCGTGCTGGTGATCGCCATCGCCGGCTTTTTCTATGGCCCGGCCGCCGCGCGCGGCGAACTGATGGGGCAGCTGCAAGGCTTGCTGGGCACGCAGGGCGCCGAAGCCATCCAGCTGGTGCTGGCCGGCGCGAAGAACCATGAACAGGGCCGCATCGCCACCCTCATCGCCAGCGCCCTGCTGCTGTTTGGCGCGACCAGCGTGTTTGCCGAGCTGAAAGCCAGTCTCGATGAAATCTGGCAAGTGCCGCCGCTGAAGGAAGCGGGCGCCTGGGACATGCTGCGCACGCGCTTGCTGTCCTTCGGCCTGGTGCTGGTGCTGGCCTTCCTGCTGATGGTGTCGCTGGTGGTCAACGCGGCCATGGCCATCCTCGCCAACTTCTGGGAAGGCGTGTGGAAAGACACGGCCCTGCTGTTTACTGCCCTGTCGAACCTGATCGGCTTTGCCGTCATCGCCTGCCTGTTCGCCGTCATCTATAAAATGCTGCCGCGCGTGCGCCTGTCCTGGCGCGACGTGCTGATCGGCGCCCTGGGCACGGCGTTCATGTTTTCTCTCGGTAAATATGCGATCGGCGTGTACATCGGCAACAGCGGCGTGGCCAGCAGCTATGGCGCGGCCGGTTCGCTGGTGGCCCTGCTGCTGTGGGTGTATTACTCAGCGCAAATCTTCTTCCTGGGCGCCGAATTCACGCGCCAGTTCGCCCTGCAGCTGGGCAGCATGAAGGATATGCCAAAGACGGAAGACGGCGACGTGCAGGTGAAGATACTGAAACGCCACCAGTCGTAAAGCGGCATTCCAGATACAACAACGGCGCCCGCGGGCGCCGTTGTTCTTGCGCTGCCGCAAACTATTCGCCCAGCAGCTCGGCCACCACTTCCATGCCCTGCACGCGCTCGGCCACCACCTTCACGATGACGATGATGGGCACGCCCAGCAGCAAGCCCCAGACGCCCCACAGCCAGCCCCAGAACAGCAGGCTGATGAAGACGGCCGTGGGATTCATGCGGGCGATGCGTCCCGTCATCCAGGTGGTGACAAAGGTGCCGACCAGGGTGGCGATGGCCATCGACGTGCCCGTCACCAGCAAGACCATTTCCAGCGATTCGAACTGCAGGAAGGCCACCAGCCCCGTGGCGATGGTGATGAGCAGGGGACCGAAGTAGGGCATGATGTGCAGCAAGCCGGCCACGATGGCCCAGGCGCCCGCGTTTTCCAGGCCGATCACGCGCAGGGCGATCCACATCAGCAGCGCCAGCAAGCCGTTCGTGACGAGCAGCATGAACATATAGTTCTGGATCGAGGTATTGATGTCTTCCAGGATGTGCACGGTGACCTTCTTGCGGCTCAGCGACGGTCCCGTCAGCTTGACGAGCTTGCGCTTGAAGGTGTCGCCCGACAGCAGCAGGAAGAACACGAGGAAGATGACCATGGTGGCCTGGCTGATGAAGCCCACGAGGCCCAGCGAACCGGCCCAGACCCAGTCCATGATCTTGAAGTTGGGCGCCTCGGCGGCGGCGCGGCGGTTGTTGCGGCGCGCTTCGGCGCCGGCGGCCACTTGCTCGATTTCATTGGCCACGGCCTGCATTTTCTGGAAGGTGCTGTTCTTGCCTCCCGTATTGGCGGCGATCAGCCGCGACAGCTTGTGCGTGGCGGCCGGCAGCTCTTCCACGATGGATTCGAATTCGCCCTGCACGCGCTCGACGACGACGAGGGAGCCGAACAGGATCAGGGCCGTGACGGCCGTGGTGCCGATGGCGCGCGGCAGGCGCAGCTTTTCCAGCCAGGCGACGACGGGATTGAGCGTATAGGCGATGAATATGCCGAACAGGACGGGAATGAGGAATTTCTGTGCCCACTGCAGCGCATAGATGAAGCTGACGGTGGCGATGATGCCCAGGGCCATGCCGCGCGCATGGACATGCAGCGGCAGGCGCAAGGATGCGTCCGGCAGCTCCACGGGCGCGCCGGGAGGAAGCCCGGCAGGCTCGGTGGAGGCAGCCGCCATCGGCTCGGGCGGGGTATCTGTAGGCTGGATAGACATGCGATTCCCGCGACGGTCGGTGGTGGACCGCAGCGCCAGCCGTGGGGCTGGCCGCTGCGGCAGGTCATGCCATTACTTGACGCGGATGTCGTTTTTCACCGACTTCACGCCCTTCACGCCACGGGCGACTTCGCCCGCTTTGGCGGCGTCCGACGGCTGGGCAACGAAGCCGCTCAGCTGTACCACGCCCTTGAAGGTTTCAACGTTGATTTCCGTCGATTTCAGGGTCGGCTCATTGAAGATGCTGGCCTTGACTTTCGTCGTGATGGCCGCGTCGTCGATGTACTCGCCCGTGCCTTCCTTGGTTGGGGTCGAAGCGCAGCCTGCAACGGCGAACAGGGAAGCGACGAAAAGGCCGGTAGCGATAGATTTGGTGAATTTCATGGTTTTTTCCTTAGGAGTGGTCAATCAATGTGCTCACAGTGAGCTTCTTATACCAGTGTGGTGACTGCGTGCCGGATGGCCTCAGTAGCCAAACTGGGTTTTTGCAGCCTTGATACAGTCATCTTTGGCTGCGCCGGCTAATGCATCGCATTTTTCTGCTGCGACCTTGTACTCGGCTTTTCTCTTTGCTTCACGCGCATCGCTGCGCGCTTCGATGACTTTCTTGTCCGCCTTGGCGTCGGCCAGGGCCGCCACCTTGGTGGACTTGGCCAGCTTGACGCAGACATCCTTGTCATTGCCCGTCAGCGCATTGCAGCGGGCCAGGTCAACGTCGTAATTGGCATCGGCAATCTTGATGCGCGCCTTGGTGTAGGCACGCAGGGTATTTGTGTATTGCGCTTGAGCAACTGCTTCATCGTAGGCGCGCACGGCCTTCGCTTCGGCAATGCAGACATCCTTCGGGTTGCCCGTGATCTTGTCGCATTCCGCGTGGGCCTGCTTGTAATTCAAGGCAGCCTGCTCGTTTGCCGCCTTGTAGGCCGCCTTTGCCTCTGGCGTGGCGGCGGCTGCCTGGCCGCCCCATGCGGCGCAAGCCAGGCTGACGACGATGGCGGTGAAGAGCTTGTTCTTGTTCATGTATTTCTCCCTGGTCGTGACAAGCATGTCTGCTTGGCATGACTACCGTTTTACGTGGATCGCCTCCGTTCTTCTGTACGCTGCCGTACACAAGCAATTTATTTTGAATCAAGCAGGCAAGTGGGGAGAAATAACAACGTTTGTGCAGAAATCCGGCCGTGCAACGGCGGGAGCGGCAGCAAATAAGTACGTGCGGCAGCGTACAGACCGGGGACAGGGGCGTGACTAAGATGGCACTACACCCTCACCTCGTCAGGAGAATAAAATGAAAACCAACGCCACCTTGGCCGCACTGATGCTCGCCGCCACCGCTGTTCTGAGCGGTTGCGCCACCGGCCCTACCCAGTCACAACAGTATTACCCCGCCAACCAGCCTGAATCGGCCATGTACGGCACTGTCGATTCCATCCAGATCGTGCAGGGCGGCGCTCAAACCAGCGGCGCCGGCGCCGTGGTCGGCGGCATCGCCGGCGCCCTGCTGGGCAATACCATCGGCTCGGGCAGCGGCCGCACGGCCGCCACCGTGGCCGGCGCCGTCGCCGGCGGCGTCGTCGGCAACCAGGTGGAAGGCCGCAGGCAGCAAGCCCAGGCCTACCAGATCAGCGTGCGCCTGGACAATGGCGAATACCGCACCGTGGTGCAGGACAACGCCAACGATTTGCGCCCGGGTAACCGCGTGCGCGTCGTCGACGGCCGCGTCTACCGCTATTAATCCGCTGGCCAGGCTTGCCCGCAAGCCTGCGCCGGACCATGCACCAACAAGGAGATACCATGGGCACCATCATTCTGATCATCTTGATCCTGGCCCTGGTCGGCGTCCTGCCTACCTGGCCGCATAGCCGCAACTGGGGTTACGGTCCCAGCGGCATCGCCGGCCTGGTCGTAGTGATACTGATCCTGCTATTACTGACGGGCAGGTTGTAAAAAAAGGCGCTGCGGCGCCTTTTTTATTTCAAGGAGGAAATATCATGACTACCCACAACACCCTATTGGCCGTCCTGTTCGCCTGCAGCGTGGCGCCGCTGGCGCTGGCCCAGACGGCCACGCCGCAGCCGGGCGACCCGCAACGCTGGTACCAGGAAGACAGCACGCCGCAAGCCCAGCTGCGCACCCTGCGCAAGGAAATCAGCGCCGCCCTGGCCGAAGCCAAGAAAGCTTGTCGTCTGGAACCGTCCGCCGCGCGCGCCAGCTGCCTGAAGGAAGCGCAGGACACCTACCGTCAAGACATGGCAAACGCGGAAAAACTGCGTGTAGCGGCGCATCCGCAGTGATATGCCGTGCTGTTGCGACGCTAAACAAAATTGCAACACCTGACAAAACCGTCGCGAGCGGAACGGAGAGGTGGCTAAGAAGCGCAACCGTACTCTGCACGGGGGCGCCGAGCCGGTGAGCATCGCAGGCCGCCTATACCGACGCGCGGCAGGTTTTGACAGGCGTCACTAAGCGGCGTCGCGTTCGTAGGGCGGCAATTCATGCACCACGAGCGGCGTGTCTTCCGTGACGAAGGCCAGCCAGCCGGCCGCCTTGATCGCGCGCAAGGCATCCTGGTAGCCCTGCTCCCAGCGCCACTCGATGGAGCCCCTGGAAAAATTGATGTCCTTGGCCGCCATGTGCCAGTCGCGCCCCGCATACGGCAGGCGCACGATATGCATGGTGCTGTCGCAGCCCAGCGCCGCCAGTTCTTCGGCCTGGCGGTGGCTGTGCGCGTCCTCGGGCAGGCGGGCGTACAGTTCGCGCAGCTTGTGCTGCAAGGTATGCGTGTTGACGTAATCCTCGATGTGGCGTTTCGAGCGCGAGGCGAAGGTGACGTCCTTTTGCCGCGTCTGCACTTCATCGAGCGTCGTCGGCTCCGGCCCTTGCGAACTCCACAGGTCCACCATGAAGACGAGGGTATCGACGTGGGGCGTGTCGTCGAGCACGGTTTCGAGCGGGGTGTTCGAATACAGGCCGCCATCCCAATATAAATCGCCATCGACGCGCACGCCGGCAAAGCCGGGCGGCAAGGCGCCGCTGGCGCGGATGTGGTCCGCCGTCAGCGGCTGCTGGTGGCTGTCGAAACTGATGAGGCTGCCGCATTTGACGCGCAGGGCGTTGACTGTCAGGCGCATGCCGCCGGGCTGGTTCAGGTAATCGAAATCGACCAGTTCCTCCAGCGTGCCGGCCAGCTCGCTCGTATCGTAGAAGCTGGCCTCTTCCGGCTTGACGGCGATTCCGGCGGGAAACAGGCTGAAGGTGCGCGGCTTGAAAAAGCCGGGCACGCCGCGCAGCACGGTATCGAGCGTGGCCAGCCAGATGTTCGAGCGGCGCTGCTGGTCCGACACCAGGTTCATGTCGATACTGTCGCGGTGCGCCACGCGCTGCCAGAACTGTTTCAGGCGCACCAGCCGGTCCTCGTGCTTGTTGCCGGCCAAAATGGCGGCATTGATGGCGCCGATCGAGGTACCCACCACCCAGTCGGGCGCCAAGCCGTGTTCGTGCAAGGCGTGGTAGACGCCGGCCTGGTAGGCGCCCAGCGCGCCGCCGCCCTGCAGCACCAGCACGATGCGCAGGCGCGAGGGATTTAACTGATTGATCGGTGTCTTCGCATTCGTCATCAAGGTGGCCCTCTGTGCGCCGCGCGGACTGCGGCGTGAATCATTGTAAGGGATTGTGCGCGCTTGCGCCTTCCCGTGCCGGACCTTGCGTATGGGCAAAAAAAAACGCCGTCGATGACGGCGTTCCTGTGCGGCTGGCGTTCAGCGCTTGCGGCGCAGCCAGCTGGCGGCGAAGGCGGCCACGGCCACGAGCACCAGGGCCGGCTTGACCAGCCTCTTGCGGCCGATGAAGGACAGCGCCGTCAGCACGTAGGGCATGGCGCCTTGCAGGCGCATGCCGCCCGGCGCCAGCAGGGATTCGACGCGGTGGCCGGCAAAGCCGACGGCCGTCTCGACCACGCCCTGCAGCAGCGACTCCGGACGCAGGGCATAGCCGACGTTGGCGCGCGCATGCACGATGCCCACGCGATACATCTCGCCCTGGGCGATCAGCAGGCGTTTGCGGGCGGCTTGCGCCGCCAGTTTGTCGTTTTCCGACATGAATTCTCCTCGTAAGGCAGGCTGGACATGGCGAGCCCGCGCCGGCACAGGTCCGGGTGGCACCCGCCGGCAGCTTACATCAGCATGTCGCGGTCGGCCTTCAGTTCGGCCATGGTGGCCGGCATGGAGAGCTTTCCTTGACGCAGCATCGCGCGCGCATACATGACCAGGCCGATGGCCAGCAGTATGAACACGACCGTCATGATCGCCAGGATCTTCCAGCCCAGGCTATCCCAGGCCAGGAAAACGATCAGCACGCTGCCGTAAGCGATGGCAAACAAGCCTGCCACCGTCGCCAGCGCGAAAATGACAATCAGCTGCAACACATGATTGCGCACTTCCGACAGTTCGATGGTGGCCAGTTCCAGCCGCGACAACATCAGTCCGACGGCGTTTTTGGCCAGGCCGGCAAGCGAGCCGATCAATCCCGGCCCCTGGTGAGACGAAGCAGACTTGTCCATATCGCTCCTGAATGGGATTACTTGCGGCCCAGGATGAAGCCGACCAGCACGCCGACGCCAGCGGCGACGGCCACCGTGCGCCAAGGGTTTTCCTTGACATAGCCGTCCGCCTGGGAGGCGAGCTGCTTGGTGGCGACGATGGCCGATGCCTGCGCTTCGTGCGCCTTGGCCAGGGCGGCGTCCAGGGTTTTCATGCCCTTGATGCGCACCTCATCGGCCTTTTCGCCCGTCAGGGCGGCAGCGGCGCTGAACAGGGCCTGCGCATCCTTGACCAGGGTCTTGACGTCGTTATTGACGGTGGTGATATTATTTTCCAACATGGTTTAGCTCCTTAGCTATGAATGAATATTTAGTTACTATACCAACTTTACTCTAAAACACTATTCCATCAGATCGCGCATATCATCGGCGTGCTCTTCCTCGACAGCCATGATCTTGATCAATAAATGACGTGTCGTCGGGTCGCTGTCGCCCACTTTGACGATCATCTGGCGGTACGATTCGATCGCCACGCGCTCGGCGATCAGATTGGTACGCACCATGCTTTGCACGTCCTCGGAGTCATCATACTCGGCATGGCTGCGGGCGAGCAATGTTGCAGGATTAAAATCTGGCTTGCCGTTCAACTGCACGATGCGCTCGGCCAGCCAGTCCGCATGTTCCTGTTCCTGCTGCGCGTGCTCCAGGAACTCGGCCTTGATGGTGCCATTGTCGCGTCCGCTCACGGTGTAGTAATGGCGCTTATAGCGCGCAATACACACGAGTTCCGTGGCCAGCGCCCCATTCAACAAGGTAATCAATTCCTCGCGATTACCCTGGTAGCCGGCCGTGACGGCGCCGTCGTCCAGGTTTTTGGCGGCGGCGCGGATGGCGGCCGTATCGATGCCAGCTGGAATCTCAACAGATGTTGGTGTCATGATGCGTCCTTTCAAGTATTGCATGGGTATCCACCGGCCACACTTCGGCCGGTGCTGCCTACTAACAAATCAAACGCCAGGCAAAAAACGTAGTTTGGCCTGGGGCTTTAACGGCGGGCGGGAATGGCCGTGTTGTCTTCCGACAGCACGATTTCCACCCGGCGATTCAGCTGGCGGTTTGCCGCCGTATCGTTGCCGGCCGCCGGATAGGCGGCGCCATAGCCTTTCGTGGCGATGCGGTCGCGGCTGATGCCCTGCTCCAGCAGCGCATTGCGCACGGATTCGGCGCGGCGCTGCGACAGTTCCAGGTTGTGCGACGAGCCGCCCGTGCTGTCCGTGAAGCCTTCGATCAATACCGTGCGCTGCGGATTGTTTTTCAGCACATCGGCCAGCTTGCGCGCCGTATTCGCGCCATCGGCCGTCAGGTTGGCCTTGTCCGTGCCAAACAGCACGTCGCCCAAGGTGATCACCATGCCGCGCTCCGTTTTCTTGGCGGCCAGGTCGGCCAGCTGCGCTTCGAGGCCGGCGGCGCGCGCCTGCGCATCGCGCGCCGATGCTTCTGCCATTTGCGCCTGGGCCTTGGCCGCTTCCGCATCCGCTTGCGCCGCCTGGGCGCGGGCCGTGGCCTGGTCCGCCTGCTGCGTGCGCGCGTCGAGGCGCAACTGGTCGCGCTGCTTGCCCGCGTTGGCGATATCGGCTTCCGCGGCTTTCTGCTTGGCTACTTCTTGTGCGGTGGCAATTTTTTGCTTGGCCAGGTAGGCCAGCTTGTCAACTTTCTCGCTGTCATCCTGGCGCGTGGCCGCCGCGTTGGCCGCTTCCAGCGCGGCGCTCGCTTCGCGCAATTCGCGTGGCGCATAGGTCGATACCATCGGGTTCGATTGCGCCGCCATGTAGTCGCCGCGGGTCTGGTCGAGCAGGCTGGTGGCGGTCGGTGCGGAACTGCAGGCGGCAACCAGGGCGGCCATGGCCAGCAGGCCGGGAATGGTGGTGTAGGTAGCTTTTTTCATGATGGAATCCTGTTCTTATTGTTTGGTTTATTGTTTCGGGGCTTGCTGGTTGGCACGGTCGAGTTCTTCGCGCATGACGCGGATGTTCTCGTTGATTTCATCGGCGGCGCTGGTGGCCTTGGCCGAATTGGCCTTGCTTTGCGCCAGCTTGGCGTCCGCTTGCGCCTGGTCGGCCAGGTCGCGCGCCGTCTTGTAGTCGCGGTCTTTCAGCGCCTGGTTGGCCATGCGCATTTTTTCGCGGGCCGAACGCATTTCATCGGGCGCCAGGTCGGCGGCGCCGGCGCTGGCGGCGTTATCGACGGCGGCGCGCGACACGGCCACGTCGGCCGTGGCCGGCGTTTTCAGGCTGGAGCAGCCCGTCATCAGGACAACGGCGGTGAGACAGGCGGCCAGAGCGGTCATGGGGCTGTTGATGGAATCTCGGTTTGTCATTTTTTTTCTCCTAGAGAATGTGAGTGATGTGTAACAGGTGGAACGAATCGGGAACGGCGTTTGATGTATGACGTTATAGGCTCCGGCTCCCCGCATATCCGTTCGGTGCCGCACATAGAGTAGGAAATCGACAATACTTGCATCGGCAACGTGCGCCAGCGCACGCGCCGGACGGTAAACGCGAGAAACGAACCCGGCCGTGGAGCGATTCCTGTAGCATCGTAAATACTTGTCCAGAAAGAATCGTCTCCCATGCAACTGTCACGCCGCCAGAAAATCGCCCTCGCCGGCACCGCCATCCTCGTCGCCCTGCCCGTCGCGGCCGTCGTGACCCTGCTCCATACCGACTGGAACCGCGCCAAGCCCTGGCTCAATGCGCGCGCCAGCGAAGCGCTGGGGCGGCCCTTCTCCATCGACGGCGACCTGTCGCTGACGTGGCAGCAGCCAGGCAGTGCAGCCGCGGAAAAAACCTGGCGCGACTATTTGCCCTGGCCCCACCTGCAAGCGAAGGACGTGCGCCTGGGCAACCCGAGCGCCATGACGGGCACGCTAGAGCAGGCACAGCTGGCTACCGTCAGCCAGCTGGCCTTCTCGCTCAATCCGCTGGCCCTGCTGAACAAGAAGATCGTCATCCCCGAATTGCGTTTTGATACGCCGCAAGTGCGCTTGCTGCGCAGCAAGGACGGCAAGAACAACTGGACCTTCGACAAGCAGGACCAGCCATCGCCGTGGCAGCTGGAACTGCAAAGCGTGGTCTTCAGCAAGGGCAGCGTGACCCTGGACGACGGCGTCACCAAAACGGCGATGCGCGCCGAGGTCGACACCATCGCCGGCGATGCGCGCTACGGCATCGCCTGGACCCTGTCCGGCACCTACCGCGGCGAAAGCGTCCAGGGCGGCGGCAAGGCGGGCGGCGTGCTGTCGCTGCAGCGCCAGGGCACGCCCTTCCCCATCCAGGCCGACATGCGCGCGGGCGGCAGCAGCGTGGCCATCGAAGGCACGCTGACGCGCCCCACGGACCTGGCCGCGCTCGACGTGCGCCTGAAGCTGTCCGGCCCCAGCATGGCCCGGCTGTATCCGCTGACGGGCGTGCTGCTGCCGGAAACGCCGCACTTCAGCACGGAAGGCCATTTGACGGGCACGCTGGCGCCGCGCGGCGGCGAATGGGTCTATGACAAGTTCAGCGGCAGGGTCGGTTCCAGCGACGTCGCAGGCAAGCTGGCCTTTTCCGCCAGCACGCCGCGCAAGCGCCTGACGGGCGACGTCCACTCGCGCCTGCTGCAATTTTCCGACCTCGGCCCGCTGGTGGGCGCCGATTCCAGCGCCAGCAAGAAAGAGCGCGGCGTGCCGTCCACGCAGCCGGCCGGCCGCGTGCTGCCGGTGGAAACGTTCAGGACGGAACGCTGGACCAGCCTGGACGCGGACGTGCGCTACACGGCCGATAAAATCACGCGCGACGCCGAATTACCGATCAGCAAGCTCGATACGCACGTGGTGCTGACGGACGGCGTGCTGTCCTTGACACCGCTCAACTTCAATGTGGCGGGCGGCACCCTGACCTCGCAGATCAAGCTCGACGGCAGCGGCAAGGTCATCGCCAACGGCATCGCCGCCGAACTCAAGGCCAGCGCCCGCCATCTGCACATCCAGCAGCTGTTTCCCCGCCTGCCGGCCCTGCAGGCCAGCGTGGGCGAAATCAATGGCGACGCCTCGCTGTCAGCCACGGGCAATTCCGTCGCCACCTTGCTGGGCAGCTCGAACGGCGAAGTGCGCGCGCTGATCAACCGGGGCAGCATCAGCAAGCTGCTGCTGGAAGAAATGGGCTTGAATATCGGCAGCGTCGTGCTGGCCAAGCTGGCCGGCGACAAGCAGGTCAGGCTCAACTGCATGGCCGCCGATTTCGTCGTCACCAAGGGCTTGATGCGCACGCGCCAGTTCATCGTCGACACGGACGACGCCGTCCTGAACATCGACGGCACGGTGAACCTGGGCAATGAACGGCTGGACCTGACCCTGCAGCCGGACAGCAAGGGCTTGCGCATCTTCTCGCTGCGCTCGCCCCTGTATGTGCACGGCACCTTCAGCCAGCCCGACGTGAGCGTCGACAAGGGCGTGCTGGCCCTGCGCGCCGGCGGCGCCCTGGCGCTGGCCGTGGTGGCGCCCGTGGCGGCGCTGCTGCCGCTGGTCAACACCGGCCCCGGCAACGACAGCGAATGCACCGCGCTGCTGGCCCGCGCGCGCGCGCAGCCGGTGGCGCCGAAACCGGGCAAGACGCCGCGCAAAAGCCGCTGATGGGTGCGGCAGCTGGGCGCTTTTACAATTGTTACACCCCTATGTGCGTTGCCGAACAGACCCTGCCTTGCCACAATTCTATTCTGTGATCGTGCCTGAAACACCCGAGACGTGGCGATACGAACGACCTTCCCGCGCATACCATGCCGGCGCCACGAGGTCCGAATTCATAGGAGATTTATCATGCAAACCATCAAAAAACTCGCCGCCACCGCTTCCGTCGCCACCTTGCTGCTGAGCCTGACCGCCTGCGCCAACATGTCCAACCAGGATAAAAACACGGCCATCGGCGCCGGTGTCGGCGCCGTTGCCGGCTCCGTGCTGACGGGCGGCAGCGCCGTCGGCGCAGTCGGCGGCGCCGCCGTCGGCGGCGTGATCGGCAACCAGGTCAAGCCGAAGTAACCGGCCGGCGGAAAAGCGGGGCGGGCGCGCAGGCGCCTGCCCCGCTTTTTTGCGTCCGGCTGCCGTTGCCGCTATTGAAAAATTACTCTCAAGAAATTAGACGAAGACGTTGGCCATGCCGATGGGGCCGGCATCCTTGACCAGTTCGTAGCAGCGGCAGGACACGGCTTCCAGGCCCGCCGAATCGAGGATCTCGATGTTGCCGCGACTGTAGCTGATGAGTTTTTGCTGTTGCAGCGCACTGGCCGCCTTGGTCACGCCGACCCGCCGCACGCCCAGCGTATGGGCGAGGAATTCGTGGGTCAGGTGGAATTTTTCCGACTGCAGGCGGTCGCGCGTGATCAGCAGCGAACGGGCCAGGCGCGCTTCGAGCACGTGAAAGCGGCTGCACACGGCAATCTGGATGGCTTGCGCCAGCAGGGTGTCGGTGTAGCGGTACAGCAGGCGCTGCAGGGAATCGAGGCGGACGAATTCGGCGCAGAAGTCGGCCCGCGCGATGCGGCTGGCCGTGCCGGAACGTTGCACCACGGCACGCACTTGCGCCAGGTCATGCCCGAGCGCGACGGAGGCGCCCAGCACGCCTTCGCGGCCGACGGAACCCACCTCGAGCGTCATGCGGCCTTCCGCCACGGCCAGCAGCGAAATCAGGCAGTCGCCGGGAAAATAGATGTAGTCGATGGCCTGGCCAGGTTCGTACAGCACGTCGCCCACCTCGACCGTGACGGTGTGGAACAGCGCCGACAGGTGCCGCAGGTCAGGCTCGGGCAGGCTGGCCAGCAAGCGGTTGCTGGCGGCAGGCGTGCTCAAGCCGGTACGGCCCGTGTCGCGGGACAGGTTCAAGCTGGCGGTCATTGATGGCATTGCCTTTTCCTGGTCGTCGTTACAACTCGACATAATTTTTACCTAGCGTACGGCGCGGCACCGGTCCTGTATGTACGGTGACGCACGGAAGCGCGGGACGCGGCGCAGCACACTGACTGCACCGGCTTGCGATACCGGCCTGGCCAGCCCGAACACACGCAGTACCGGATTCATTATTTTAAAAAACCAAGGAGCATTCCATGACTACCACCACCAAATCCCTCCACCCGCTGGTCCTGGCCGCCGCCGTCGCCGTCCTGCTGTTCTGCGGCGTCGGCACGGCCGCCCTGATGGGCTGGCTGCCCGCCTCGCAGGGCGACACGCAGCCGCTGCCGGCGAGCACCTCGGCCGAACAGATGGCCAGCCTGCAGGCGAACCAGCCGAACCAGGCGGCCGCCATGCAGCCGCTGGCGGCCCTGCCGCAGCAGGCGCAGCAGCCACAGCCCATGCAGCAGCCCGCTCCCGCGCGCCAGCCACAGCCACAGCCACAGCCACAGCCACAGCCACAGCCACAGCAATATGCTGCCGCGCCGGCGCCGCAGGTGTGCAGCAACTGCGGCGTGATCGAAGCCATCCATGAAGTCAATACGCGCGCCGAAGGCAGCGGCGTCGGCGCGGCCGGCGGGGCCGTCGTCGGCGGCTTGCTGGGCAACCAGGTCGGCGGCGGCCACGGCAGGCAGCTGGCCACCGTGCTGGGCGCCGTTGGCGGCGCCGTGGCCGGCAACCAGATCGAGGGCAGCGTGCGCGCCACGCGCAGCTACAACATCGTCGTGCGCCTCGATAACGGCAAGACGCGCACCGTGCACCAGAGCGCCGCGCCGAACTGGCGCCAGGGCGACCGCGTGCGCGTCGTCAACGGCGGCTTGCGCGCGCTCGGTTAAGCGTGGCACGGCGGCCTTGCCGCCAGCGCAAGTTGCAAAACAAACACACGCCCGGCCCGTCCGGGCGTTTTCTTTTTGACAATGTTCGTTGGCGTACAGATGAGTTGGCCATGACGCGAGATGATGCACTCAGGAAATCTCAACCGTGCTCACTTCAAGGAGATGCGATGAATCACGACAAGACAGGCAGCAACAGGATCTGGCTGGGTTTTATCGGCGGCGGCATGCTCGCTACCGCGCTGGGCTTTTGCGCGCTGGACCTGGCGCCCGCGGCCGGCAGCGCGCCCGTGTTCGGCGTCATGCTGCTGCTCACCGGCGGCATGCTCAGCTGCCTGGCGGGCGCCGTCGGCATGGCCGGCATGCTGGCCTGGCTGCCGGGCATGGATGCCGGCCCGGCGCTGGCGCGCGACAGCGGCGCGGCAAATAAGCTGGCTAAATAAGGCTTGTGTACGGCAGCGTACAGATAGTTTCAGAAACAAAGTAGACAATAAGTCATGGCATCAACGTTGCGCGATATGCAGGGCAACGCGAATGACAAAACAACGATGGCAGCGCCGCCCGCTACCTGCTTGCAAGCCGGAAACAGGCCCGCGCCGCCATCCACACACTACTCACGGAGGACACATCATGCTCTACACAATCGCAGTAGTACTCATCATTCTTTGGCTGCTGGGCCTGGTAACATCCTATACCATCGGCGGCTTCATTCACATCCTGCTCGTCGTGGCCGTGATCATGATCCTGTTGCGCCTGATTAGCGGACGCGGGCTCTAGCCCGCAAGCGTCAGCACAGGCCGGGCGGTGCACGTGCAAACGGGCGCCGCCTTTTTGCGTGCGCTGGCAAGCCGGCCCATTTTGCAGTAACGTGTGCGGGTAGTTCTGGGTAGGTCCCAATAACAAAACAAGGAGAAAATCCATGAAAGCATTCAAAAACGGCGCTGGCGCCAAATCCCTGATCGGCATGCTGGTCCTCGCGCTGGCCGCCACCGGCTGCGCGGATATGTCCGCAACGCAACGCGGCACGGCCACGGGCGCGGGCATCGGCGCGGGCCTGGGCGCCCTGATCGGCGGCACCACCGGCGGCGGCAGCAGCGGCCGCACGGCCGGCGGCGCCCTGCTGGGCGCGGCCGCGGGTGCCGTGGTCGGCAATATCTGGTCGAACCGCATGGAAAACCAGAAGCGCGCGATGGAGCAAGCCACGCAAGGCACGGGCGTGCAAGTGTCGCAAACGGCCGACAACCGCCTGAAAATGGAAATCCCCAGCGATATTTCCTTCGACACCAACCGCGCCGACATCAAGGGCAACTTCCGCCCCATCCTCGACCGCTTTGCCGCCACCCTGAATGAAAACCCGAACACCACGGTCAGCATCATCGGCCACACGGACAGCACGGGCAGCGATTCCATCAATGAACCGCTGTCGGTGGAACGCGCGGCCCACACGCGCGACTACCTGTCCATGCGCGGCGTCTCGCCCACCCGCGTTGTCACGGAAGGCCGCGGCGCCCGCGAGCCGATCGCCTCGAACGCGGATGCATCGGGACGCGCACGCAATCGCCGCGTGGAAATCTATGTAGCGGAATTGGCGCCACGCTAAACTTCCGCCAAGATGAACTGACACCATGCGGTTCAGGGCCGGGCTCTGTATCCGACAGAACCCGGCCCTTGTCATTTGGGCGTGACGCCGCCTTGATGCGCGGGACATGGACGCCTGCGGAGGCGGAGAAGTCCCGTCCGGGCCCGGCGCCCGTCTGGCCGGCAGTTTACCTGCAGCGGGCGTACAGCAGGGATTGTCTGGGTTCCTCGGCAAGATTTGGCAGGACCAAGTGTCGCGCAAGCTTTCCTTCAAGCACAAACCCGGCCTTTTCCAGGGTGCGCGCCGAGGCACGATTTTCTGTATCACAGCTTGCCTGGACGCGAAAACAGTGCGGCAGCGCCAGCGCGGCCTCGCTCACGGCATGGACGGCCTCGGACATGAAACCGGCGCCCCAATCCTTGCGTTGCAAAACGTATCCGATATCGATCATGTGATCATGCAAGCTGGCTTCCAGCATGCCGATAGCCTGGTCCTCCTTGCCCTGACGGGCCAGGACGTAGGGACGGCTACGCCCGCTATCCCATTCCTGTATGCAATATGCAATAAAGGCTTCCGTGTCGGCGATGGCGCGGTGCGGCCGCCAGACCATATAGCGGACGACGTCAGTATCTTGAGCATACGCATCAAAAATAACGGCGCTGTCGGATGTGCGCGGCTTGCGCAAGGTGAGCCTTGGCGTGCGCAATACCTCTGGCAGAGACAGTAACATTGACAATCCTCGGTACGGTTCAGTAATTTGTAAAAAAATCAACAGCATGGATGTGCGTCAGCCGTGGGGCACAGCGCCTGCGGGGCCGCGGCCAGTTCTGCGGGCGATCGCCGCGAGGCGATCACTGCGCGCATTTTTTTGCCGGGAGGTGCGTTTGGCAAGCTTATCCGCCATGTATTGACAGCGCGCGGATGCAGGACCATGCAGGGAGATCATTTCGCCTCCGCGGCGTGGCGTTCCAGGGAGGCCACCAGGACAGTCTTCGACGAAGCCTGCCCTCTCGCCATCGACAGCGGCCGGCCCGTGCTGGCATTGCCCCCGGCAAGCTGGCGTCCAGCTTGCCGGGGGCATGCGGAGTGCCGGCTATTTCTTCATGCGCGGCGCTTTACCTGGCCGTGCCCGCCTTGGCGCCGCCTTCCTTGGCCACCTTGGCAAAATCGCCCGCCGTCACCACCGACACGGCCGCTGGCTTCAGGTGCTCGCGCAAGGCCTGGTTCACTTGCGCCAGGGTCAGGGCGGATACCTTCGCTTCCAGGTCCTTGTCATAGGCCATGGTGCGCTCTTCGGCAAGGTAGCCGGCCAGTTCGCGCGCCAGGCCGCTGTCCTGCGTGCGGCCCACTTCCTGCGATTGCAGCCAGCCCTTCTTCGCTTCGGCCAGTTCCTCCTGCGTGAAGCCGTCGGCCAGCGCCTTGGCGATTTCCTCGCGCAGGGCCGCTTCCACCTTGACGGTGTTTTGCGGCGCGCTGATGGCGTAGGCCATCCAGTAGCCGGCCGGCTCGCGCGACGGCACGGACACTTGCGAGCCGACGCCGTACGACAGGCCTTCCTTCTGGCGGATGCGGTCGGCCAGGCGGCTGCGCAAGGCGCCGCCGCCGAGCATGTGGTTGGCCATCAGCAAGGCCGGATAGCTGGCGGCGTCATCCTTGAGGGGAATCGGCTGGATGGCGAACAGCACGCTGTTGGCCTTGTCCGGTGTTTCCAGCGTGACTTTCTCGCCACTGACGGGCTTGACGGCGTCGGGAATGCGCACATACGGCTGCTGCGCCTTCCAGCTGCCGTACAGGCTGGCCACTTGCGCCTTCAGCGCGGCCGGGTCGAAGTCGCCCACGGCGGCAAAGGTGGCGTTCGACGCGCCATAGTAGGCGCCATGGAAGGCTTTCACATCGGAAACCTTGATGGCTTTCCATTGCGCCAGCTCGGCCGGCAGGGTGGCCACGTGGCGCACATGGCCTTCCGGCGTGGCGTCGAGCAGGCGGCGGAAGGCGTTCACGGCCAGCGGCTGCGGCTCAGGCAATTCCTGCTCGGCGCGGCCCACGCGCTCGCGCTGCAATTCCAGGAATTCCGTCTCGTTCAGGGCCGGCTTTTGCAGCACTTGCGCCAGCAGGTCCATGGCGGCCGGCAAGTTCTCGCGCTTGCCCGTCAGCATGGCGGTCACGCCTTCGGCGCCGCCCGAGATGGCCACTTGCATGCCCAGCTGGTCGAACTTGTCCTTCACTTCCTGGCGCGACAGTTTATCCGTGCCGCGCGACAGCAGATTGGCCGTGTAGCTGCCCACTTGCCCCTTGCCGCGCAGACTGTCTTCGCTGCCGATCTGCAATTTCAACACGACGCTAACGTTGCCGCCCTTGGTTTTCTTCGGCAGCAAGGCGCCTTTCAAGCCGTTCGGCAAGGTGAAGCGCTGGGTGCGCGCCTCGATATTGTCCGGGCTCGGGTCGAACGCTTCGCCCTGCGCCACGACGGCGCGGCCCGTGTAGCCGGCCAGCTGCGGCGCCACGTCGGCGTAGGCCGGCACGACGGTGCGGTCCGGCGCATCGGTGGGGATGAAACGGCCCAGGGTGCGGTTCGAGCTCTTCAGGTATTTCTCGGCCGCCGCCTGCACCTGCGCCGTCGTCAGCTTGTCGAGCTGGTCGCGCTGCAGGAAGAACAGGCGCCAGTCGCCGGCCGCCAGCGACTCCGTCAGGGCGATCGTCATGCGCGCCGTGTTCGAGGTGATCAGTTCCACCTGCTTGTTCAGCTGTTGCTTGACGCGCGCCACTTCCGCATCCGTGATCGGCTGCGATTTCAGCTCTTCCAGCACTTTCAGCATGGCCGCTTGCGCCGCGTCCAGGTTGCCATCGACGGGCACGAGCGCGCCGAACAGGTTGTAGCCCGGTTCCAGGTTGCTCACCGAGTTGTATTCGATCTTGCTGGCCAGCTTGGTTTCCACCAGCGCCTTGTGCAGGCGGCCGGCGGGCGCGTCCGTCAGCACATGGCCGAGCACCTCGATGGCGACGGCGTCCGGGTTGCCGGACGGCGCCACGTGGTAGCCGGCGCCGACGAACTGCGTGCCGCCGCTGCGGCGCACCGTCACGGCGCGTTCGCCATCCTGCACGGGTTCAGCCGTATAAGTCGGTTCGATCACGCGCGTCGGTTTCGGGATCTTGCCGAACAAATCATTGATCTGCTTCAAGACCTTGGCTTCATCGAAGCGGCCCGCCACCATCAGCACGGCATTATCAGGCTGATAATATTTATGATAAAACGCGCGCAGGCGGGGAATGTTGACCTGCTCGATGTCGGAACGGGCGCCGATGGTCGACTTGCCGTAGTTGTGCCAGTCATAGGCGATGGCCTGGATGCGTTCGCTGGTTACGCCGATCGGGTCGCTCTCGCCCATCTCGAACTCGTTGCGCACGACCGTCATCTCGCCCTTCTGCGTCTTCGGGTTCCACAGGTCGTTCTGGTCGATGGCCGCGTTGACCATGCGGTCCGCTTCCATCGCCAGCATCTGGCGCAGGTTGTCGTCGTTGGCGGGGAAGGTGGCGTAGTAATTGGTGCGGTCGTACCAGGTGGTGCCGTTGAACTGCGCGCCCGTCGAGTTCAGGATCTCGACCGGGGTTTTCGTGCCCTTCCTGACGCCGAAGTTGGCGCTGGGCTTGAACAGCAGGTGCTCGAGCAAGTGGGCCATGCCCGTTTCGCCATAGTTTTCATGGCGCGAGCCGACCAGGTAGACGATGTTGGTGGTGAGCGTAGGCTTGCTGGCGTCCGGGAACAGCAGCACGCGCAAGCCGTTGGCCAGCCGGTATTCGGTAATGCCTTCGACGGAGGTGACTTTGACGGCGGCGGCGAGCTTGCCGGTTTTCTGGGTCGGGGCCGCTTCCACGGGGGTGGCGGCGAATGCCAGCGAAGGCGACAGGATGCCGGCGGCAAGCAGGAGGGCAGTAATTGGTTTCAAGGCGGATTCCTGGTAACACTACGTTTAAAGATGCGCAAGCGCAATACGATACGGGCGCAAAAATTGCCATGGACCCGCGCTGCGTCTTCGCCGCCCAGGGAAATGATTGCTCTCGCAATTTACGGCATACTTATCAGTTACGCAAGTACCTGTCGTGGAGCGGTTATATGCGCGTGTTATACTCCACGGTTCCAGAACTATCTGCCTGTATATGAGACGAGCTCTCGTCCTGCTCTGCCTTTTTGTTTTCATCGCTTTGCCCCAGGCGTTTGCCAGCATGGCCTACGCCAGCCCTTCCCCATTCCAGCAAGCAATTGCGGCCGGCGTCTTCGCCACGCCCGCCTCCGACATGCATGGCCACGACGCCAGCGCCCATGCGGGCCTGCCCGGCGACAGCTGCGCCTTGGAAGAGTGCGACAACGACCCCGTCACGCCGTACCCGAACCCGCGCCTGGAGGCGCCGTTTTGCGCCATCATTTGGCAAGCGGGACCGGGCGCACTTGCCGAAGCGGACGTGCGGACGGCCACCCGGCCGCCGCGCGTCCGCCACGGATAGCGCCGCACGCATCGCATTCAGGCCTGGGGCAGGTTGCCTCTAGGCAAGCTTTATTTTGATTTAACTTTACAAGGTTACACACATGGAATGGTTATTTGACCCGACAATCTGGGTCGGCCTGCTGACGCTGGTCGTACTGGAAATCGTACTGGGTATCGACAACCTGATCTTCATCGCCATCCTGGCCGAAAAGCTGCCGCCGCACCAGCGCGACAAGGCGCGCGTGCTGGGCCTGACGCTGGCCCTCGTCATGCGCCTGGGCCTGTTGTCGCTGATTTCCTGGCTGGTCACCCTGACCACGCCCTTGTTTGCCATCTGGACCTTCTCGTTCTCGGGGCGGGACCTGATCCTGCTCGTCGGCGGCCTGTTCCTGCTGTTCAAGGCCACCACCGAGCTGCACGAACGCCTCGAAGGCGTCACGCACGCCCAGACGGGCCCGAAAGTCTACGCCGGCTTCGGCCTGGTGGTGGCGCAGATCGTCGTGCTCGACGCCGTCTTCTCGCTCGACGCCGTCATCACGGCCGTCGGCATGGTGGAAAACCTGTACGTGATGATGGCCGCCGTCGTCATTTCCATCGTCGTCATGATGCTGGCCTCGAAAGTGCTGACGCGCTTCGTCAACGCCCACCCCACCGTCGTCGTGCTGTGCCTGAGCTTTTTACTGATGATCGGCCTGTCCCTGGTGGCCGAAGGCCTCGGCTTCCACATCCCGAAAGGTTATCTGTACGCGGCCATCGGCTTCTCCATCGTCATCGAGTTCTTCAACCAGCTGGCGCGCCGCAACATCCTCAAGCTGCAGTCGAACGCCCCGCTGCGCGACCGCACGGCGCAAGCCGTATTGAGCCTGCTGGGCGGGCGCAAGGGCCGCGAGGCGGCCGAGGAGCACGAAGTCAAGGAGCTGCCCGACGTCTCCGCCTTCGGCGTGGAAGAGCGCAACATGGTCAGCGGCGTGCTGACCCTGGCCGAACGCTCGATCCGCTCCGTCATGACGCCGCGCGGCGACGTCTCGTGGGTGAACCTGAACGACAGCAGCGAAAAGATGCTCAAATTGCTGCGCGATACGCCGCACAGCATGATTCCTGTGTGCAATGACGACCTCGACAACGTGGTCGGCATCGCCCGCAGCAAGGACCTGATCGAGGATCTCGTCTCGCACGGCAAAATCGACCCGGCCAGCATGCGCGAAGCCATCGTCGTGCCGGAAGCGGCCGGCGTGCTGAAAGCCATGGAAACCCTGAAACGCTCGCGCGGCCAGCTGGTCCTGGTGGTCGACGAGTTCGGCACGGTGCAGGGCGTGCTCACGCCGATCGACATCCTCGAAGCCATCGCCGGCGAATTCCCCGACGAGGACGAGCAGCCCGACGTGGAAGTGCTGGGCCCCGGCCACTGGCGCATCGACGGCGCCACGGACCTGCATTACCTGGAGCAGGTGTTCGAGACGGCATCGCTCGTCAGCGAAGACGGCGAGTACAACTCGCTGGCCGGCTTCCTGCTGGCGCACTTTGAAAACATGCCGGCCGTGGGCGAAGTGCTGGAACTTGGCGATCTGCGCTATGAAATCGTCGAGGCCGACGAGCGCCGCATCGCCTGCGTGGACGTGCGCCGCATCGAGCCCGATCACAGTTTGTAACACAATGGCAAGCGTGCCGCGCTTGCCATGCCGTATGCTGGGGTCTGCCTTTTCCGGAGACGCCAAGATGAAATCACCCCTGCTACGCCTGACCCTGCTCGCTTGCGCCGCCTTGGGCGCCCAGGCCGGCGCCCAGGCCGCCACGCCGTCGACCACCATCAAGCCCGGCCTGTGGCAAGTCGACAGCAAGATGGCCTCGCCCGACGCCGCCACCGACAACGCCATGTCCATGGTGTTGCAGCAACTGGGCAACCTTCCCCCCGATCAACGCAAGCAGCTCGAAAGCATGGCCGCCAGCCGCGGCATGGCCATGCCCAGCGTGGGCGCCGACGGCGCCGTGCGCGTGACGGCCTGCGTGACGCCGGAGATGGCCGCGCGCAAGCAGATTCCCACGGGCCAGCCCGGCGATTGCACCTCAAGGAACAAGGACATCGCCGGTGGCATGCAAGTGTCGTTCAGCTGCGCGAACCCGAAATCGAGCGGCGAAGGCAAGGTGATATTTACGGGCGACCAGGCTTTCAGCATGCAGCTGGCGGTGACGACCAGCGCGCGCGGCGCGCCGGAACAGGTGAATGTGACGAGCAACGGCAAATGGCTGGGGGCAAGCTGCCCTGCCCCATCCGCCGCGGCCGGTCAGAAACCGTGACGGAAGCCCAGGTTGAATGCCGCATCGCCGCGTCCGGCGTCGCTGGCGTTGCCCACCGTGTAGCGGGCGCCGTTCTTGTTGTGGATTTTCGCGTAGGACGCATAGAAATCGCTGCGCCTTGACAGCGAATACGTGAGGCCGACGGCCACCTGCGTGGCGTCGCGGTTGGCCAGGTCGCGGTCATCCTTGTGCACCCAGGACGCCAGCAGCTTGAAGCCGCCCGCGGGCACGGACACGCCCAGCAGGGTGTCGCGGCTGTCCGAGGACGACATCGACAGGGCCAGCGAACTGTAGGCATTGCTGGGGTCCCACGGCGAACTGCCATAGCCCTTGTTGACGCCCACGGCGGCAAAGGCGGTGGCCACTTTCAGGTCGACATTCGCCGCGATCAGGGTGTTGCGGGAAGACATGTCGATGGCGGGCAAGGTGCCGGAAGCGAGGATGAAATTGTTCTTGCGCTGGTGCGACACGCTGACATTCACGGCGCCGGCCGAATAGCCGAGGGTGGCGCCATATGCGCGGTTGTTGGCGCTGCTGTAGGGCGACTCGCCGAAACTGTAGATGGCGCTGGCCGTCACGCCGCGCAAGGCGGGCGTCACATATTTGACGGTATTGTCGTAGCGTTTCACGCTGTAGCCGGCCAGGTTGCCGGCGCTGCCGGCCATGCCGCCCTTGAACGGGTCGGCCACGTCGGTAAGGGCCAGGTATTGCAGGTTGTACTGGCGGCCCAGGGTCAGCGCGCCCAGGCGGCTGTCCAGGCCCACGTAGGCCTGGCGGCCGAACAGGCGCCCGTCTTCCGACTGGCCCGTGTCGTTCTGGATGCCCGCTTCCAGCGTAAACACGGCGGAGACGTCGTTGCCCAGCGCTTCGCGGCCCTGCACGCCCAGGCGCGAGCCGGACGCGACGCCGCCCGAGACCCTGGTGGCGGCGCAATTGGCGGCACAGCCCCGTTCGGCCACGATGCCCGCATCGAGCACGCCATACACGGCAATGTTACTGGATGCGGCGCTGCCCGCGCCATCGGCGGCCTGGGCCGCTGCGCCCAGCGCGAGTGGCCCCATCCCTATCACAGCAAGCGCAAAATACGAGGTCTTCATGATAAATATCTCGGTAACGTGAGTTGAAACTGCCGGGTATTGATCAGGACATGCGCTCGGTGTCTGATCTTAGTGTTACCTTATCCTCGCTTTTTGTCCAGCAATCTGTGCGTTGTACAACAGAAACTTCAGCTTAGCCCTGGGAAAAGAGTCGGATACTGACAACACGCAAGGGTGAGCATGATCCATGGCAATTGCTGCACAATAAGGTCAAAAACAGGCCCTGCCGTGAAGCAATGTTCGGTGGCGAACGTTGCTGGATTTGACGCAGGCAGTACACTACTGGTTTTACCGACAGCGGCTCGCCCGTTTTTTCTGCATGCTAGCTATCCTCGAACGCATAGACCCCAACTCCAGCAATATCGACTTGCTGGTGGAATTGTTCAACTCTCTGCGTCCCAAGCGCCCCCACGACAGCGCTACCGCGATCGCCAACGTGCGCACCCTGCGCCAGCTTCTCAAAGGTAATCCCGCCCAGGCCCGCGCCCTGCACGAATACGTGCTGCGCGTGCTGGCCGCGCGCCGCCACGCCAGCCTGTACACGGACATCGGCGTGCTGTCGAACAGCGGCTTTTTCACCGAATTGAAACGCCGCATCGCCTACCGCATGCTGCCGCCCGCCCTCGGCGACGAATACCTGAACGACGCACTCGACCAGGTGCTGTACCTGAAGACCGATTATTTGTGGATCAGCAACGTGCCCGCCACGGACTGGCTGGAGCTGTTCGACGTGCTCACCAGCGACGATATCGAACTGGCCGTCGGCGACGGTAATATCATGCTGCCCGGCATGCTCGACGCCATCCGCACGCTGTCCTACCGCGTCTGCGCCATGGGCCTGGAGCCGGAACTGACGCGTTTCCACAGCGAAATTGAAGTATTCCAGTCGCCGTTCATGGTGCAGAACACGGAAGTAAACGCCTACCTGGACGCCTACACGAATTTGCTGCAAGGCGACATCGAGCATATCGAGGACGCGCGCCATTTGCTGGTGATGCTGGACCAGTGCGACGCCGTCATCGCCAAGATCCGCAAGAAGGCCCTGTACCAGGGCACCAGCATTCCCCTCACCTATCTGCTGGTGGCGCTGGCGCAGAGCATCGACCGCCTGCGCAAGCTGCTGTTCCTCGTCGACACGAGCGGCGAGCTGCCGGCCTCGGGCAACGTGGACATCGACGCCATCACGGTGGACGCCACGCAGGACTTGCTGCACCCGCAACCGGTCAGCCGCCGCCGCGCGGGCGCCGTGGGACTGGCGCTGGAACTGATACGCGCGCACAACCATAAGTACAAGGTCAGCGACCTGTTCTCCGACAATATCAACTTGCTGGCGCGCAATGTGACGGAAAACGCCAGCCGCACGGGCGAGCACTACATCGCGGAAAACCGCCGCGAGATGGGCGCCATGTTCCTCTCGTCGGCGGGCGCGGGCATCATCATCGGCTTCATGGCCCTGTTCAAGATATTGATGTCGTATTTGCGCTCGGCGCCGCTGGTCGAAGCGTTCATGTTCAGCATGAATTACTCGATCGGCTTCATGTTCATCCATTTGCTGCACTTCACGGTGGCCACCAAGCAGCCGGCCATGACGGCCTCGCGCATCGCCGCCGGCCTGCACAGCAAGGATGGCCGGAATATCGACCTCGACAGCATGGCCGAACTGATCAACAAGGTCTTCCGCACGCAAAACATGGCCGTGCTGGGCAACCTGGCCACGGCCATCCCCACGGCATGGCTGATCGCGCTCGGCTACAAGGCGATCACGGGGCACAACCTGGTGACGCCGGAAAAGGCCATGCACTTGCTGCACGACATAGACCCCATCGGCAGCCCCGCCATCTTTTACGCCATGATCGCCGGCGTGTGCCTGTTCGTGGCCGGCCTGATTTCCGGCTACTACGACAACCAGGCCCTGTACACGCGCTGGGCGCAGCGCATCGCGCAATTGCGCGGCCTGGGCCGCGTCATCGGCCAGGATCGCTTGCAGCGGCTGGGCCTGTACCTGGAAAACAACCTGGGCGGCCTGATGGGGAACTTCTATTTCGGCATCCTGCTCGGTTCCATCGGCACCCTGGGCTTTTTGATCGGCTTGCCGATTGATATACGTCACATCACCTTCTCGGCCGCCAACTTTGCGACAGCGCTGGTGGGACTCGATCACAATATGAGCTGGCAGCTGGCCGTCAAGTCGCTGTCGGGCATCTTCGCCATCGGCACGGCCAACCTGCTGGTCAGCTTCGGCCTGGCCCTGTGGGTGGCCCTGCGCTCGCGCCAGGTGCGCTTCAAGCACGGCATGCAATTGCTGAAGATCCTGGGCAAGCGCTTCCTGCGCTCGCCCATCGTCTTCTTCTTCGGCTCGAAAAACCCGCCGCCACTGGCACTGGCCGATGACTCGGCAAACCTGTCACCCACGACCAAGGCTCAAAAATGACCGCTCGGCGCTTGCAACCCTGCCTCACCGCCCTCCTGCTGTGCTGGACCCTGGCTGCATGCGCCGCGTTGCCAAACGTTAAGAATCTCAATACCACTTTGGCCCCCGTGGCCAAGCCCAAGGTGATCACGGGCAAGGGCGCCGTGCTGGACGTCAACAGCCGGGCCGCCCTGCTCAACAAGCGCTGGGCCAGGTCCGGCATGGACTTGAAGACCCAGGCCGCGCTGGAAGAGGCGGCCACGGGCGTGCCTTTGATCAAGGGCAACAAGGTGACCCTGCTGTTTGACGGCCCGCAAACCATGGCCGCCATGTTCCAGGCCATCAGCGAAGCGAAGACCAGCATCAACCTGGAAACCTATATCTTCGACCAGGACCCGCTGGGCCTGAAATTTGCCGACATGCTGATCGAAAAGCAGCAAGCGGGCGTGACGGTCAACGTCATCTACGACAGCGTGGGCACCATCGGCGTGCCGCAGGCGTTCTTCGAGCGCATGCGCGCGGCCGGCGTGCACCTGGTGGCCTTCAACCCCGTCAACCCCGCCAAGCTCAAGGGCGACGACTGGAAGATCAACAACCGCGACCACCGCAAGGTGCTGATCGTCGACGGCAAGACGGCGTTTACGGGCGGCATTAATATCAGCGATACCTACGCGAAAAGCTCGCTGTTCCGCTCCAGGAACAAGTCCGCCGACAAGAGCGACGTAGGCTGGCGCGATACCCACGTGAAAGTGGAAGGCCCGGCCGTGGCCGCCTTCCAGTGGCTGTTCATCCGCACCTGGGCCCAGCAGGACCAGGCCGACTTGCCGGACGCCAATTATTTCCCCGTGCTGTCCGAAGTGGGCGACAAGCTGGTGCGCGTCGTGGCCAGCGAGCCGGACGGCGGCTTTGAAATCTACAAGGCCTACATCCTGGCCATCCAGGAGGCAAAAAAATCGATCCACATCACGTCCGCCTATTTCGTGCCCGACCAGCAGACGGTCGACGCGCTGGTGGCGGCCGCCAAGCGGGGCGTGGACGTGACCGTGGTGCTGCCCGGCGTATCCGACAGCGGCCTCGTGTTCCATGCGGGACACGCGCTGTACGACCAGCTACTGGCCGGCGGCATCCGCATCTTTCATTTGAAACTGGCCGTGCTGCACGCCAAGACGGCCGTCATCGACGGCGCCTGGTCGACCGTGGGCTCGACCAACATCGACATGCGCAGCTTTTTGCATAACAGCGAGCTGAACGTGATCGTGCTGGGCGACAGCTTCGGGCGCGAAATGGAAAACGCCTTCCAGGAAGACTTGCGCGATTCGCAAGAAATTACCAAGGCGAAATGGGAAACGCGGCCGATTTCCGACCGCATGAAGGAATGGGCGGCCCGTTTCATGAATTACTGGCTGTAAGCGGAGCGGTCCCGATGCGTTTGCTGAAATGGCTGTGCTGCCTCTCGCTGGCGCTGGGCTTGCTGCTCGGCGCCAGCGTGGCCGTCTCGGCCTGGAGCATCATCCACCGCGCCGGCACCGCACCCGTCGTCAGTGCCTCCGGCAAGTACAAGATCGAATCGGTCTCGGCGGCCGGCATCTTCACGCTGTTCGAGAAGGGGTATGTGCGCCTGACCGACATCGCCCACCCCGGACACGTGTACCGTTCGCCGATCGTGTTTGACGGCAGCATCGATTTTTCCCATCTGGACGAGACGGACGATGGCCTGATCTTCATGGGGCCGTTCTTTTTCGATACCCGGAAAAAGCGCTTTGTCACGGACGATCCCGCTGTCAAGCAAGTGTGGATGAGCTTTTTCACCAGCAATGTGCCATGCGACCTGTGGTCCCAGGCACGCCCTTAGCCTACAACGGCCGCAAGCTGGCCCACACCCCGCCCTGGCGCGCGAACGCTTCCGTGCTGACCTTTTCAAAGTCGCCCTTCCCGTCACTCCAGCTGTAGCGCTCGACCCGGATGCAGCTGTCCTCGATGCGGATGACATTGAACGAGTTCGACTCGCCCCGGCCCCGCGTGGACGTGGCCGTGCCCGCCTGCACCATCAGGGCCGCGTAGCCATCGATCTTGTAGCGCTCGGCCGTGTTGCCCGCCACGCTGGCATGCAGATGCCCGGCCAGCAATAAATCCACGCCGCATTCGGAAAACATCTGCAGCGCCAGCGGCGCGCGGTCCACCAGGTCATCCTCGTCGAAGTGCTCGGGCAAGTCAAATGGATGATGCGTGACGATGACGCGCGTCAAACCGGGCGGCAAGCGGCCCAGGCGTTCACGCAGGAAATCGATCTGCTCATGGCTGATGCGGCCATCCTTGAACGTCATCGAGCGGGCCGTATTGATGCCCAGCACGGCGATTTCCTCGTCCACGTATTCGGGCGACAAATCGTCCGTCACATGGCGCCGGTATTTCACCAGCGGCGTCAGGAAGCGGGAAAAAACGTTATACAAGGGCACGTCATGGTTGCCCGGCACGACGATCTGCGGCCCCGGCAAGCTGTCGAGGAATTGCCGCGCCTGCTGGAATTGCACGCTGCGGGCCCGCTGCGTGAGGTCGCCCGAGACCACCACCACGTCCGGCTCCAGGCGCTCGACCAGCGCGCGCAAGGGCGCCAGCAGGGCCGCATCGACCTTGCCAAAATGCAAATCGGACAAATGCACGAGGGTACGCATGGCCTACTCCTGGGCTGGCGCCGGCGCGGGAACGAGCACGTCCAGCGCGGCGGGACGGATGCGGTAGCGCAGCGGCGTATTCATGACGGTCACTTCGCCATCGGTGGCCACGCGCAGGCGGCGGTGGTGCGTGGCGATCTCCAGGTCGGTGGCCGTCAGCACGTCGAAGTCCTTGGCCTGCGACAACTTGCCGAACAGCGCATGCAGGGCCAGGCGCACGAGGCCCAGGCGGCCCGGACGCTGCGCCACGTACAGGCTCAGCTGGCCGCCATCGAGCCGTTCGCGCTCGCCGATATTCAAGCCTTCCATCAGGTATTCATTATTGCCGATGAAGACGAAGGGCGTGCGCCGCGCATGCACGGCGTCGTTGAGCTTCAGCTGCACGCCGAGAAAGGGATAGCGGCGCAAGGCGGCTACCAGCGCCCAGCTGAAGGCCAGCCACTTGCCCCGTCCCAGCCGGCGCTGCTGCTTTTCGCGGTCGCGCACGATGTCGGGATACAGGCCCAGGCTGGAATTGTTCAGGAAGATGCGGCCGTTGACTTCGCCCACGTCGACCTTCACGGGCACGCCCCGCGCCACGTTGGCAATCGCCGCCTCCAGCGTGAGGGGAATATTCAGATCCTTGGCGAAATGGTTCAAGGTACCCAGCGGCAAGACGCCAAACGCCGTGCCGCTGCCCACGACAACGGAAGCGACGGCGTTGATGGTGCCGTCACCGCCGCCGGCCACGACGATGGGCGCGCCATCGCGCAGGGCTTGCTGCGCCGTGGCGATCATCTCGGCCCCGCTTTGCGCCAGGGTGACGGCGGCGTCGAGGCCCACGGCCAGGAATTGCGCTTCGAGCTGCTGCGCCCAGTCCGGCGCGTAGCCGCAGCCGGCGCCCGCGTTGATGATGACGGCGATTTTGCTCAGGATCGTTCCCCTTATGTGGTTTGCCGGATATGCCGGCGGCGGCGCAGGGTCGACACGCCCGCGATGCAGATGGCCAGCCAGCCATAGCTTTCCGCCATGGCCGCCAGCACATCGCTCAGGTAATGCGCGCCCAGGTAGATGCGGCTGAAGCCGACGAGCGCCGCCATCAGGAATGCCCCCAGCGCGATGGCGATGCGCCGGCCCCAGGCGCCAGGCGCCGTCTGGCAAATCAGGTAGGCGGCCAGCAAGCCGTACAAGGCTGTCGACGTGGCCGTATGGCCACTGGGAAAGCTGTACGTGCTCAAGGCCGTCTGCAGGATGGGCTCGTCAAAGCTGGGCCGCGCGCGGACAAAAATGTACTTTAACAGCAGGTTCAAAAACATGACGCCCGGCATGGTGATGACCAGGGTAAACAGCCAGTAATTGGCGCCCTTGCGGTGCAGATACCAGCCCAGCAAGGTAGCCAGGGTGATGGCGCCGATCACGCCATGCAGGTGCGTAACGAGCAGCAGGCAGCTGGTAATCCACGGCACGGCATGCCGGTTGAACCACTGCGCCACCTGCAGGTCGATCACCGTAATCCGGGCCATGCCCATCACGGCTTCGGCGATCTCGTGGAAGACCACGATGGCCACCAGCATCAGCGCCACGCCGACCGTCATATGCAGGCCCAGTTCGCCTTCGGGCGACAGGCGCGCCTCGACGAAGCGGCGCAGTTTCAGGGTCCAGCCTGTGGTCATGCCCATGTCATTTTTCTCTTGCAAACTACTTGCTCCTCAAATCAGGCGTGATGATCAAAAAAACCACACCAGTAAAAAAATACTGTTTATTCATACAGTAGCTGTGTTTTCATACAGTAGTTATGCTATTCTGATGACTCGTTCAACACATCTCCCTCAAAGGAATTGTCATGGCAACATTGAATAGCGGTTTTGGCTCACGGTTCGGCCTGGAATACGCCCCAAGCTCTTTCCTCGTCCGCATGGGCAAGCGCGAAATCCTCGTCTGCCGCGACTTCCGCAAGCGCTACTACACCGTCAATCCCTTGATCGAGTGCGGTACGGGCATCGAGCCGGGCTATGTTGAAGTGCTGCTGATGCGCCGTTGGCTCCTCATTCTATCCAAGGCGCATTAAGAATGCCTTTAAAGCATGGTGCTTGCACCCTGTTCTAAAGTCAGCTCTGTCCGGCCACGCCGGGAGCGCGCCAGTACCGGCCAGCGGCAACGCTGGCCGACCCCTCATTACTGCGTGCGTTCCGGTGCGGCCGGGCTGGCAGGTGTTTTACCGTCAAACACATTCGCCTCGTACCACAGGGTCACGAACAGCACCATCACGACGGGGCCGATGAACAGGCCCACGAGGCCCAGCGTTTCCACGCCGCCCAGAATGCCGAACAGCACGGCCAGGAAGGGCAGGCGGGTGGCGTTGCCGATCATGCCTGGCCGCACGAAATGGTCGGCCACGAACAGCACCACGGTGCCCCAGGCGGCCACGCCGATGGCGGCGCCCACATTGCCCTGGAACACCAGCAAGGCGGCCGCGCACAGGTAAGCGAGCGGCGCGCCGAACGGGATGATGGCCAAAATACCAGTGGCGAACGCCCACAGGGCCGGTGACGGCAAGCCGGCAATCGCATAGGCGATGCCGATCAGCACGCCTTCGGCCAGGCCCACCAGCACCAGGCCGTTGACTGTGGCGCGGATGGCCGTGGGGATCTTTTGCGCATAGCGTCCCCACCGCTCGGGCCGCAAAAAATGGCTGCCGATGGCCGTGATCTGGCGCGTCAGCGCTTCGCCATCCTTGTAGAAGAAAAACAGGCATAAAAAGGCCAGGCCGAAGTCGACCAGGCGGTGGAAGACGTCGGCGCCGAGGACTTTCAGCATGTCGCGGGCGGAATGAAAGCCGCCCACGGCGCTGCCCGCAAAAAAGTGGCCAAGGCCATGGGGCTGGCTCAAGGTGGCTTGCCACCAGTCGCCGATGGCGCTGCCGGCCAGGGGAATGTGCGGCACCCAGTCCGGCACGGGCAAGCCGTCCGTATTCGCATGGACGACGAAGTTGGCCAGCACGGGCACTTCGCGCGCCGCCTGCGCCACGCCGAACAGCACGGGGATGATGAAGATGCAGGCGAACGCCAGGGTCAGCACGGCCGCCGCCACGATGGGGCGCTGGCCCAGCGCCGCGCGCACGCGCAGGTACAGGGGCCAGGTGGCCACGCACAGGATGCCGGCCCACACGAGCGGCAAAAAGAAACGCTGCATGACGAAGGCCGTCACGGCGATCAGGGCCAGGGAAAAGCCTGCGCTGACGATGTCGCGCTGGGTATCGTTCATGCCACTCCATTCGTGCCCGGCGCCATGGGCAGCCAGTATTCGCTATGCGCCACATGCGCAGGCGTAGCGTAACACGGCGATTCGCCGATTTACACGAGGCCCAGCTCCGCCGGTTTCACGCCGGCAAATACGTGGTCGAGTTGCGCCGGCGTCAAGCCGAAGGTGCGGCGCAGCAAGCCGCCCAGCACGGCCCGGTATTCGTTCAGCACGGGCATGTCGCGGTTCTGGAACAGGTTTGCCTGCGAAATCGCCACCTGCTCGCCCGCCACCTGCTTGCCCTTGATCCCGCCACCGAGCACCCAGAACACGCTGCCGTGGCCATGGTCCGTGCCGCGGTTGCCGTTTTCGCGGAAGGTGCGGCCAAATTCGCTGACGACGACGACCACGGTATGGCGCCAGGCGCCGCCCATTTCCTGCGAGAACGCGGCCAGCCCCCGTCCCAGCTCATCGAAGCGCCCGGCAAGATAGCCGCTGGCGCCGCCCTGCCCCACGTGCGTATCCCAGCCGCCCACGTCGACGAAACCGATGTTGTATTTGTCCTGCATCAAGCGGGCGATGCGCTGCGCCTCCAGTTCAAAACCCTTGGTACTGATGGCATTGCGGTTGGCCGCCTGCATTTCTCCCGTCAGTTCCCTGGCGACATCGTCGCGCACGACGAAGCCGGCGGCCACCTGCTGCTGCAAGGGCGTGCCCTTGTACATGGCGGCGATGACCTGGCTTTGACGCGCATCAATGCCGGACTTGCCCAGCGCGCGCAGCCCCATGTTCGGCACTTGCACGCCGCCCTGGAAGATCAGGGGCAGCTGGTCCGTGAAGGCGATGGCCGGGCTGGCCTTGCCGCTGTTTAAGGTCTGCACGAGGCGGTTCAAAAAGCCCGAGCGGAAGTCGCGCCGCCCGCCGATCTCCTGCCCCAGCTCGATGCTGTCCTGCGTCTCGAAATGGCTGCGCGTCAAATCCGTCGTGCCGGCAAACGGGACGAAGGCCGCCTCGCCGCCGTTGAACATGGGATAAATGCTGTCGCGCAAGGCGGGATGCAGGGCCCAGTCGCTGTTGAGCGCCAGCGCGCCGTTGTCCGCGCCCGGTTTCGCGATGGCGATATTCGGCCGCGATGCATAGTAAAAATCGCTGCCGATGGGCACCAGCAGGTTGTTCGCGTCATAGCCGCCGCGCAGGAAGACGAACAGCAGCTTCGCATCCGTGGCGGGCGCGGCCAGCAGGCTGCCCGCATGGGCGAGCAAGGGCGCGGCGGCCAGGGCTTTCAACAGGTCACGACGGTTCATGGCTATCCTCCGGTTTCAACTTAGCGGTGCATCATTTCTGGCGAAGACAGCAAAAAGGTGTTCCACTCCTGCGGCGAGCCAGCCTGCTCCAGGGCCTGGCGCGTGGCGGGACTCAACGTTGGCTGCAGCGACTGGTAATACAGGGCGCTGGCCAGCTGGGGGAACGCCGCTTTTTCCTGCGGCTGCGGGCCCTCCGTCCTGAACAGGCCGGCGCTGCCCGAGGCGATGGTGCGGGCGATATCGAAGCGCGTCGTCATCTGGCCGGGGCTGGCCCAGGAAGCGTCCGTCAGCGGATAGCCATCGGGCGTCTGGCGCCCGTACAGGGGCTGGCCCATGCGCGCGAGCCAGCTCAGCATGGGACCGGCGTTGAGGATGGGTTTGTCGTCGTAGCTGAGGCGCACGGCCGACACCACGTAATGCATGGGGTCCTTGAATTTCTTGCCCAGCGACTGCCTGAACTCGGGACTGCTGAACATGGTCTGCAGCACATCGGCGATCATGCCGTCGCTTTGCCGGAAGGTGGCCGCCATGCGCGCCACCAGCGCTTCGGGCGGATTGTCGCCGACGAAGTACTGGGCCAGCTTGCCGCTGATAAAGTGCGCGGTGGCGGGACTGCGGCTCAGGCGATCCAGCGCTTCATCGAGCTCGGCCAGGCCCCTGCCCTTCACGGTTTGCCCGAGGAATTGCTTGTCGCCGTAGTCGTGGCGGTTCGGATTGAACTCGAACAAGCCCCGGCGCACGTATTGCGATTGCAGCGCCGGCTTCACTTTCGGCGTGTCCGGCCCCAGGTTCACGCCTACGCCCGTCAGGATGCGCGCCAGTTCCTGCACGTCCTTCTGGCTGTAGCCGCCGTTCACGCCCAGGGTGTGCAATTCCATCAGCTCGCGCGCATAGTTTTCATTGATGCGGTTGGCCGCGTTGGCTTCATTGTCCAGGTAGCGCAGCATGGCCGGGTGGTGGACCGTGGCGCCCAGCAAGTCGCGAAATTTCCCCAAAACATGCGGGGCGATGGCGTTCGCCTCGTAATCGCCGACCATGGCGCGCAAGTTGTGCTTGCCCTGGTGCACGCTGAAATGGTTGAGCCAGAACCAGCTCAGTTGCTGCTGCAGCTGGTTCGGCGCATACACGTCGAGCAGCAGCGAGCGCGTGGCCGCCTCGCGCGCCAGGCGGTTCAGTTCCTGCTGATACTCCTTTTGCGCCTGCTGCTTCACCATGTCGTCCATCACGCCGGCCGACGCCTTGCGCTTTTGCTCCACGGACATGACGAGCTGGTCGAGCGGCACCTGGCTGATGGTCATGGCGTCGATCTGCGCCTGCACGGCGGGCGGCAAGGCTGATTTTCTTGGGTGCAACTGCGCCTGCAGCCAGGCGTTCCAGCCTTGCGCCTGCAGCTGGCGCACGCTGCCCGCGTTCACGCCCCAGCTGACCCGTGCCAGCATGGCAATGTCCTGCGCGGAACTGGCCGGCACGCGATGATCGGCCTGTACGGCGGGTTCCGTTGCGGCGCAGCCGGCCAGCAACAGCAGGGAAATCAGGGTGGTCGGCAATAATCGGTTGGGGGGCATGGCGATCCTTCAGGCGGTTTCAACCAGAATGCATGAGAGTACGCCCTCGTTGACCCGCGCATGATTGCCATTTGCAACGAGTTGTAAAGAAACATTACCTTATAGCAACTCCGCACACTTGTCGCGCAGGAAATCGCGCAGCTGCAGCACCAGCGGCGTCACCTGCGCCCGGTGCATGCACACGAGGTGCAAGGGCGTGGCCTCGCCCGCCACTTCGGGCAGCAAGGCCAGCAAGCGCCCGGCGGCCACGTCGCCGGCCACGTCGAGCCGCGATTTGTAGGCGATGCCCAGGCCGGCCACGGCCCAGCGCCGCACGAGGTCGGCGTCGTCGGCGCTGCGGTTGCCGCTGACGGAAATCGTCACCTGCTCGCGCTGGGGCAGGCGGTAAAAAGTCCAGCGGTCGTGCAAGCCGTCTTCCAGCGCGAAGCGCAGGCAATTGTGCTGCGGCAAGTCCCCCAGCGCCAGCAAGGTCCCATGCTCGTGCAGGTAGGCGGGCGAAGCCACCAGCACGCGGTCATTGGCGGGCGCGATCGGCATGGCGATCATGCTCGAATCATCCTGCAGGCCATAGCGGATGGCCACGTCGACTTGCTGGCGCACCATGTCGGCCACCCGGTCGCTGACGCTGAGCTGGTAATGCAGCTTCGGGTGGCGCGCCTGGAATTCGTCCAGCCAGCCCAGCATCAGGTTGCGGCCCAGGTCGGAGGGCATGGCAATTTTCAAGGTTCCGCCGAAACTGTCCTTGCCCGCCAGCAGTGCGTCGTGGCCCGCGCGCAGCAGGCGCAAGGCTTCGCGCGCGTGTTCCAGGTACTGCGCGCCTTCCGCCGTCAGGCTCAGCGAACGGGTCGTGCGGGCCAGCAGGCGCAAGCCCAGCTCCCCTTCCAGGCGCTTGACGGCGGCGCTGGCCAGCGCGGGCGAGATGCCGATCTCGCGCGCGGCCGCCGACAAACTGCCCCGGTCGGCCGTGCGCACAAATACCTGCAAGTCATCGAGTCGCAGCAATTTTCAACATTCCTTTGAAAGTGTTTCGGTACGCGCCCCCTTTTTCCAGGGCGACAATACGACCATCATACGGTATCCACTCAACGAGGAAGCACATGAAAGCCATCGCCTACCGCCACAGCCTGCCCATCACGGATGCCGACGCCCTGCTCGACATCGCCCTGCCCGTGCCCGTCGCCACGGGACGCGACCTGCTCGTCGCCGTCAAGGCCATCTCCGTCAACCCCGTCGACGCCAAGGTGCGCAGGAACCGCGCGCCGAAGGACGGCCAGCCCGAAGTGCTGGGCTGGGATGCGGCCGGCGTCGTCACCGCCGTCGGTCCCGACGTCACCCTGTTCCAGGTGGGAGACAAGGTCTGGTACGCGGGCGCCATCAACCGCCCCGGCAGCAACAGCGAATTTCAATTGGTCGACGAGCGCATCGTCGGTCACATGCCGGCCAGCCTGGACTTCGCCGCGGCCGCCGCCCTGCCGCTCACGGCGATTACGGCCTGGGAACTGCTGTTCGACCGCCTGCAGCTCAGCCGCGACAAGAGCCTGAGCGGCAAGTCGCTGCTGGTGATCGGCGCGGCCGGCGGCGTCGGTTCCGTGCTGGTGCAGCTGGCCCGGCAATTGACAGGCGTCACCATCATCGGCACGGCCTCGCGTCCCGAGACGGCGGCCTGGGTGCAGGAACTGGGCGCCCACCACGTGATCGACCACAGCCTGCCGCTGGCCGCCGAAATCACGCGCCTGGGCTTGCCACCCGTCGATTACGTGATCAGCCTGAACCAGACCGACAGGCATTTCGAGCAAATCGTCGAACTGATCGCGCCGCAGGGGAAATTTGCCCTGATCGACGATCCCGAGCACATCGACGTGCGCAAGTTCAAGGGCAAGAGCGTGTCCCTGCACTGGGAACTGATGTTTACCCGTTCGCTGTTCCAGACGGCGGACATGATCCAGCAGCACGCCTTGCTGGAGGAACTGGCGCAGCTGGTGGACGCGGTCGTCATCAGGAGCACCGTGGCCGAGCGCTTCGGCACGATCAATGCGGCGAATTTGAAACGCGCGCATGCCCTGCTGGAGAGCAATACGGCGAAGGGAAAAATCGTCCTGGAAGGTTTTAACTGATCAGGTAATCAGGATGGCCCGGAAATCATTGACATTCGTCAAGGTCGGGCCAGTCACCACGCTGTCCCCCAGCGCCTGGAAGAAACCGTGGCCATCGTTGTTGTCGAGGCTGTCGCGGGGCTTGATGCCCAGCGCCCAGGCACGCTGCAAAGTGTCGGGCGCCAGAAGCGCGCCGGCGATCTCTTCCTGGCCGTCGACGCCATCCGTGTCGCCGGCCAGCGCGTGGATGCCCGGCGCGCCATCGAGCGCGAGGCCCAGCGCCAGCAAGAATTCCACGTTGCGCCCGCCGCGGCCATTGCCGCGCACGGTGACCGTCGTTTCGCCGCCCGACAGCAGCACGCACGGGGCGGGAAACGGCTGGCCCCGCATGGCCGCTTGCAGCGCGATGCCAGCCATGACCTTGCCCACGTCGCGCGCCTCGCCTTCCAGGCTGTCGCCCAATATATACGGCGTGACGCCGGCCGCGCGCGCCACGGCGGCGGCCGCTTCCAGGGCCATCTGCGGCGTGGCGACCAGGGTCGTGCGCGTGCGCGCCAGGCGCGGGTCACCGGGTTTCACGGATTCGCCGCGCCCGCTTTCCAGCGTTGCTCTTATGCTGTCCGGCAAATCCATGCCATAGCGGCGCACGATGGCCAGCGCATCGTCGCAGGTGGTGGCGTCGCCCACCGTGGGGCCGGAGGCGATATCGCCCAGCTTGTCGCCAGGCACGTCGGATATCGCCAAGGTCACCACTTGCGCCGGATGGCAGGCGGCCGCCAGGCGGCCGCCCTTGATGGCGGACAAATGGCGGCGCACGCAATTCATTTCGCCGATGGTGGCGCCGGACGCCAGCAGCGCCCGGTTCAAGGCTTGCTTGTCTTCCAGGGTGATGCCGTCCAGGGGCAAGGCCAGCAGCGAGGAGCCGCCGCCGGAGATCAGGCACAGCACCGTGTCGTCCGCCTGCAAGTTGCCAACTAATTCCAGCATGCGCCGCGCCGCCGCCATGCCGGCCGCATCCGGCACGGGATGCGACGCTTCCGCGATCTCGATGCGTGCGCAGGGCACGGCATAGCCGTAGCGCGTGACGACGAGGCCGGACAGCGGCCCCGGCCAGTGCTGTTCGACGGCCTGCGCCATGGCGGCCGAGGCCTTGCCGGCGCCGATGACGATCAAGCGCCCCTTGGGCGCGGGCGGCAGATGGGGCGGCACGCAGTGCGACGGCTGGGCCGCTGCGATGGCGGCGTGAAACATGGCTTGCAGCAAGGCGCGCGGCGCTGGGGTCGTCGTCATGGTGTGTCCTCCGGTATCCGAACCCGATCATAGCAGGGACGGCGCCGCCCGGCGGCTAGAATGGCGTCTTCACCACATCACAGGAACACCATGAGCGACGCCATCGAATGGACCAGTCTTGCCCGCACCTTCGGGCTGTTTACCGTCACGGCCGTGGCCGAACTGCTGGGCTGCTACCTGCCCATGCTGTGGCTGAGCAACAAGGGCGGCGCCTGGCTGCTGTTGCCGGCCGCTGTCAGCCTGCTGGTCTTCGTGTGGCTGCTGACCCTGCATCCGGCCGCCAGCGGACGGGTCTACGCCACGTATGGCGCCATCTACATCGCCACGGCGCTGGGCTGGCTGTGGCTGGTGGACGGCGTCACGCCCGCCTGGACCGACATCGCCGGCGTGGGCATGGCCCTGGCCGGCGCCGCCGTCATTGCCATGGGGCACAAGGCAGCGTAATTACGCCGCGTGCTGGCGGAAGTTCGTTTCCGCCGACCATGCCGTGCCGGCGCGGGCCAGCAGCACGGCTTCGCCATCGGCCAGCCAGTCGTCCGCGTCGGCAATCTTCCACATCGCTTGCAGCAGCTTGCGGCGCAGGTCCGGGTCCGTGATTTCATCGAGCAGGCTGTCGATCACGCCATGGGCCAGCTGCACGGCGCCATGCACGGTCGAGGTCAGCATGTCGTCGCACAGGTCTTGCAGCAGCCGTTGAAAAGCGGCGGGCGGCAAGTCGATATGTTCGAGGATCTTGCTGCCGTGCAAGGCCTGCAGTTCGGAGCTGTCCAGGTTGCCATCGACGATCATCATCAGGGCCAGGATACGGCCCGCTGCCTGGGGACTATTGATTTCATAAGTACGCATGATCATTCCTTCCATTGTTATTCAAGAAACGCGCCCCCGCCGTGGCGGGGCGCGCGGTACCGCTTACTTTTTGCCGCGGGTGGCGAACACGCTGGCCAGGCAGCTTGCCGCGATCAGCACGAACACCACCAGCAGCGACGCTTCGACCGGCACGTGGAACCACGGCATGACCAGCATCTTTGCGCCGATGAACACGAGCACCATCGCCAGGCCATACTTGAGCAGATGGAAGCGGTCAGCCACGTCCACCAGCAGGAAGTACAAGGCGCGCAAGCCCATGATGGCGAACAGGTTCGACGTGAAGACGATGAACGGGTCCGTCGTGATGGCGAAGATCGCCGGGATCGAGTCGACCGCGAACACCAGGTCCGTCACCTCGATCAGGATCAGCACCAGGAACAGCGGCGTGACATAGCGCAAACCGCCCTTGTTCACGAAGAAACGTTCGCCGTGGTCGCCGTCGGCCACCCGCAGGTGGCGGCGGGCAAAACGCAGCACCGGGTTGTTCGCCACGTCCGGCTCGGCGTCGGCCGCCACCAGCATGCGGAAGCCCGTCACCAGCAGGAAGGCGCCAAACAGGTACAGCACCCAGCTGAACTCGCTCACCACCCAGGCGCCGGCCATGATCATCACGGCGCGCATGATGATCGCGCCCAGCACGCCGTAAATCAGCACGCGGCGCTGGTACTGCATCGGTACCTGGAAGGCGCCGAAGATCAGCAGGAACACGAACACGTTATCGACCGACAGCGCTTTCTCGATCAGGTAGCCGGAGAAAAACTCCAGCGCCTTCTGGTTGGCGATCTCGGGTCCGGCCGTGCCGTTCAGGTACCACCACAGGCCGCCGTTGAACAGCAGGGCCAGGCTGACCCACACGAGCGACCATGTCGCCGCTTCCTTGACGCTGACCTTGTGCGCCTTGTTGCCGCCGAAGACGAACAAATCGAGCGCCAGCATCAGCAATACAAAAGCGATGAAGCCGGCCCACATGGGCGCCGTTGCAATGCTCTCCAGGCCGTTCATCGGCGGCCTCCGCTACTGCCTCTATCTCTACGCCAGCACATGATGTCTCTCCTTGCATGAATGAGCAGTCATCATAGGCGCAATTGAAACATCGAACAAATCGAATATAATGAAGAAATACATCGAAAAACTCGATGCAACAACCAAGGATCGACGATGTCCACGCTCAACTTCAAGCACTTGCGCTATTTCTGGATGGTGGCCAAGACGGGCAGCATCGCCCGCGCGGCCGAGCAGCTGCACCTGACGCCGCAATCGATTTCCGGCCAGCTCAGCGACTTTGCCGACACCCTGGGCGTGGAACTGTTCCGCCGCAGCGGGCGCAAGCTGGAATTGACGGAGACGGGCAGGCGCATCCTCAGCCATGCGGAAGAGATCTTCAGCACGGGCGACGAATTGCTGGAAATCGTGCGCGACCAGTCGCGCACGGCGACGACCACGTTTCGCGTCGGCTGCGCCGATTCCGTGTCGAAGCTGATCGCCTGCCGCCTCGTCGAACCGGCGCTGGGCCTGGCCGAGCCGCTGCGCATGATCTGCCGCGAAGGCCGGCTGGCCAGCCTGCTGGCGGACCTGGCCGTGCACCGGCTGGACCTGATCATCGCCGACCGGCCCATGCCGTCCCATTTGAGCGTGCGCGGCTACAACCACCTGCTGGGCGAAAGCGGCATGACCCTGTTCGGCACGCCGGCGCTGGCCGCCACGCTGGAAGGCGGCTTTCCCCGCTGCCTGGACGGCGCGCCGCTGCTGCTGCCGGGCGAGGATTTCGCCATCTACGGCCGCCTGCTGCAGTGGCTGGGCGAGCACAATCTGCACCCGCGCATCGTCGGCGAGTTCGACGACAGCGCCATGATGCAGGCCTTCGGCCAGTCCGGCGCCGGCCTGTTCTTCGCCCCCACCGTGATCGCGCCCCAGGTGTGCGAACAGCATGGCGTGGTGGCGCTGGGCCGGGTCGACAGCCTCGTCGAGCAGGTGTATGCGATCACCACGGAGCGCCGCCTGAGCCACCCGGCCACCATCGCCATCAGCCAGAGCGCGCGCCACGAGCTGTTCGTCTAGGCGCTACGCGGCGCCGACGACGATCTTGCCCGGCTGCCCGCCACTCTCCAGCAGCGCATGCGCGCGCCGCATGGTGGCCGCGTCCATCGGCGACAAACGCTGCCGCAGGGCAGAGCGCAGCACGCCCTGGTCCAGCAGCGCCGCCACGCGTTGCAGGATGCGGTGCTGTTCCTGCATGTCGGCGGTGGCGTACAGGGGCCGCGTAAACACCATTTCCCAGTGCAGCGACACGCTCTTGCCCTTCAGCGGCGCCGCATCGAAAACAGCGTGGTCGTCGATGACGGCCAGCTTGCCGTGCGGCGCGATGATCTGCGTCAAGGCCGCAACATGGCGCGCCGTGTGCGACAGGGCGGCAATGTGCGTGACGGGGGCGACGTGCAATGCCGCCACCTGCTCCGGCATGGGCCGCGCATGGTCGATCACATGGTGGGCGCCCATGGCGCGGCACCAGTCCGCGCTGTCGTCGCGCGAAGCCGTGGCGATCACGGTAAAACCCGTCAGCCGGCGCGCCAGCTGGGTCAGCATCGATCCGACGCCGCCCGCGCCGCCCAGCACCAGCAGGCTGCCCCGCTCCCGCCTGTCGCCGGGCGCAATGGCAAAACGCTCGAACAGCAGCTGCCACGCCGTCAGCGCCGCCAGCGGCACGGCCGCCGCCTGCGCAAAATCGAGCGTAGCCGGCATGCGCGCGGCGATGCGCTCGTCGACCAGGTGGTATTCGGCGCTGGCGCCCGCGCGGTCGAACGAGCCCGCGTAATACACGGCCTGCCTCGGCGCGAACAGGGTCACGGCGCTGCCCACCGCGTGCACGACGCCGGCCGCATCCCAGCCCAGGGTGGCGACGGCTTGCGGCACGGCGACCAGCCCGGCCCGCACCTTGGTGTCGAGCGGATTGACGCCCACGGCGCGCACGCGCACCAGCACGTCGCGGGGGCCGGGCACGGGCATCTCGCCCTGCGTATCGAACAGGCCGTCCTGTTCGTCCACGCTGCTGCCCTTGTTGAAACCGATCATCTTCATTGCATGCTCCCAGCTAAATCTGCATGGTAGGCAGCCCCACGGGAAAGAAAAATATGCTTCAATGCGTTTCACTACTGACCAAACTGTCATGAATCATGCAAGATATCGATAATCTCTCGGGCGTGGCCCTGTTCGTGCAACTGGCCAAAGCGGGCAGCTTTGTCGCGGCCGCGCGCCAGGCCGGCATTTCGCCATCGGCCGTCAGCAAAAGCCTGGCGCGGCTCGAGCAGCGGCTGGGGGCGCGCCTGTTCCAGCGCAGCACGCGCCAGCTGAGCCTGACGGCGGAAGGCAAGCTTTTCCTGGCGCGCAGCGAACGCATCCTGGCGGAAATGCAGGCGGCGCAGGAGGAACTGGCGGGCCAGCGCGCGCCACAGGGACAGCTGCGGCTGGGCTTGCCGGAACTGGGCGGCCTGTTCCTGCCCGCCCTGGCCGCATTTTCCCAACTGCACCCCGCCATCGCGCTGGACCTCGATTTTTCCGACGCGCTGGCCGACGTCGTCGGCGACGGCTTCGACGCCGTCATCCGCATCGGCGCGCCGCGCGACTCGCGCCTGGCCGCCCGCAAGCTGGGCCAGTTCCGCTCCTGCCTCGTGGCCTCGCCCGCCTACCTGGCGCGCCATGGCACGCCGCAACACCCCCTTGATCTGCAACAACACGCCTGCCTGCACTACCGCTTCCGCCACAGCGGCAGGGTCGAAGCGTGGCAGCTGCGCCAGGACGACGGCGCGGCGCCCCTGGACTTGCCCCTGTCGATGGTGTGCAACAACGTGGAAGCGCGGCTGCACTTCGCCCGGCAAGGCCGGGGCATCGCCTGGCTGCCCGAGTGTACGGTGCAGGCGGCGCTGGCCGACGGCAGCCTGGTCGAAGTGATGAGAGACTACGCGCTCGACGGCCATCCGGCCCACGGCTGCTGGCTGCTGTGGCCGTCCGGGCCGCACCTGGCGCCGAAGGTGCGGGCCCTCGTCGATTTCCTGGCCGGAACAGACCTTTTGTTGCCGGCTGCCCACGGATCAGGCACATAAAATACATTTGGACAAATATAGCCTTATAATGGCAAGCCTCCCCGACGCCTTGCGCGCCCCTTCCTGGACTTGCCGCAATGAAGCACTTGCACGACATCCCCTCTGCCTTCAAGCATGAATTTGCCAACCCGCGCCTGTGGTGGTCGCGCGCCGTCGTCGTCGGCATGGCCGCCGTCGCGGGCCTCGTCGTCGTGGGCTTTACGTGGCTGGCGGAAACAGCGCTCGATTGTTTTCTCTTTTTTAACGGCAAGGCCTGGTGGTTCGCCCTGCTGTGGACGCCCGCTTGCGCCGCCCTGCTCGTCTGGCTGACGCGCCGCTACGCCATGGGCGCGGCCGGCTCCGGCATCCCGCAGGTGATGGCCACGCTGGACCCGGCCGTGGCGCCCGAGCAGCGCTCCTTGTTCGTCTCCCTGAAACTCAGCGCCGCGAAAATCGTCCTGACGGCGGGCGGCTTGCTGGGCGGACTCTCGCTGGGGCGCGAAGGGCCATCCGTGCAGATCGCCGCCGGCGTGATGCTGGCCGCGCGCCGCTGGCTGCCCCGTCACTCGCAGGTGAGCGCCCATTCGCTGCTGGTGGCCGGTGGCGCGGCCGGCATCGCGGCCGCCTTCAACACGCCGCTGGCGGGCGTTATGTTCGCCATCGAAGAACTGTCGCGCTCGCCCGAGCAACGCAACAGCGGCTTGATTGTCGCCGGCATCGTGCTGGCAGGCATGATGGCCGTCTCCATCCACGGCAACGCCACCCACTTCGGCATCATCCATCCCGGCCCCATCGGCCTGGCGCTGGCCCTGCCAGGCTTGCTGGTGACCCTGGTGGCGGGCGTGGCCGGCGGCCTGTTCGCGCGCCTGCTATTGGCCTCCGCCCGGGGCAATCCGCTGGGAAAATTATCGGCGTGGAGAAAGCACCGGCCCGTGCTGTTCGCCGCCGCCTGCGGTTTGCTGGTGGCGGCCATCGGCATCGCCAGCCACGGCGCCACCTTCGGCAGCGGCACCGTGGCCACGCGCGCCATGCTCGAAGGTTCCAGCGATGCGGCGCCGGCCTTTGTCGCCTTCAAATACGTGGCGACGTGGCTGACCGTGTGGTCGGGCGTGCCGGCCGGCATCTTCGCGCCGTCGCTGGCCATCGGCGCCGGCATCGGGCATGACATTGCGCAATTGCTGCACTATCCGCATGCACCGGCCCTGATCGCGCTGGGCATGGTGGGTTTCCTGGCCGCCGCCACGCAGGCGCCGCTGACGGCGTTCATCATTGTCATGGAAATGGTCGACGGCCACGGCATGGTGCTCAGCCTGATGGCTTGCGCCGTGGTGGCCAGCACCGTCTCGCGCGTGCTCAGCGAACCGCTGTACGGGGCGCTGGCGCAGCTGCAGCTGCAGCGGCTGCCGGCGCCGCCGAACTAGAAATGGCTGCAGGGGCGCAGCAAGCGGCCGTCCTGCCATGCGCAAACGGTGCGCGTGCCATCCTCGGCCCAGCTGCGCTCCAGGCCGTGCTTTTCCCCATGCACGTAATGGAGGTGCGATTTTTCGCGGCCGTCCGGCCACCAGGCCTGATGCAGGCCGGTGCGCTGCCCGTCCAGATACATCCCCCGCTCGGCCAGCCGGCCATTCGGATGAAACGCCTCCGCCTCGCCCGACAGCACGCCATCGGCAAAATGGGCGCGGTTGCTGACCTGGCCTTGCTCGTCAAAGCTCAGGTACTCGCCATCGGCGGGCTGGCCCGCCTGGTAGCGCAATTCACGGCTCAGTTGGCCATTTGCATGGTAGTGGCTATGCAAGCCCTCGTACTCGCCGTCGCGGTAAGCCTTGCGGCTTTTTAGCGTGCCATCCGCGTACCAGGCGACGTTGACGCCGTCGAAATCGCCCTCGCCATTGCGCTCTTCGAGCAGGCCCAGCTGGCCATCGGCGAAATACACGCTGCGCTGATGAACATAGTTGAGCCGCGTCGTATCCGCGTCGCGCAGCCAGGCATCCATGTGCAGCTTGCCTGGCGGCTGCGCGAAATGCAGCTGCCAATGCCAGGCCTGGCGGGCCGCATCGTGGCGCAGCGGCGCGCGCTGCTCGTAGATGGCGGCGGCACGTTCGACGGCTTGGTAGTCGGCGTCGAAATACAGGATGGCCGGCGACGGCTCGGCAGGCAAGGCTGGGGAGGCCAAGGCATAGACCATGGAAAAAGGTGAACCGGCCAGGACGGCGGCCAGCAGAACGGAATTGAGTATCTTCAATGCATGCTTTCATCAACGCTGCGATAGCGCCGATGATAAGGGCTAACAGTGTGGTCCAGCCACACGCTAGCCCTACATGGTGAAAGGAAACGGCTGCAGCCCCGCCTTGCGGTCATCGGGGGCGACGACGGCCAGCAAGGCCCTCAAGCCCCGGTTCAGATGCGCCAGGCTGTCGGCATCGAGCTGGCCCAGGGCGCTGGGCAGCAAGCCGCGTGCCGGCTGGGGCGCGCCGGCGATGACGGCCTGGCCTTCGGCCGTCAGGGTCAGCGTGACCACGCGCTGGTCGGGCTGGTCGCGCGCCTTGCGCACATAGCTTTTTTTCACCAGCGCATCGACCAGGTTGCTGGCCGTCGTCTGGTGGATGGACATCCTGGCAGCCAGTTCGCCCATGCGCAGCCCCGGCAGCTCCAGCAATTCCTGCATCACCCACAATTGCGCGCCCGACACGCCGCACTGCTTCTCGATCTGCGCCGAGTGCCGCTGCGCCGCGCGCATGACGACACGCATGTTTTGCAAGGCCAGGCTTTGCGCCTTGACCATCGCCGATACTTCCGCTTCCACCACCGTTGCCTCCAGTTATCAGATCCGGCATCGCGCCTGCTGGCGGACCGGAATCCCTGCATGATACCTGCAAAGGCGGGCGGCTCCTAGCGCATGGACACTGGCTCTCCGGCTTGCCACGCCTGTTCCAGCACCAGCTTGCCGGACGGGTCCCACTGGCGCTCGACGCCGTGCTTCTTGCCGTGCACATACGGCACGAGCTGCTGCAGGCTGCCGTCGGCGTACCAGCTTTGCAGCAAGCCGTGACGCTGGCCGTCGCGCATGGGCGTGACCTGGGCGCGCACGCCGTCGTCATGCCACTGCGTCAGGTCGCCCTGCTCGCGCCCCTGCGCATCCTGTTGCCAGGCAATGGCCGGCTGGCCGTTGGCGCCCCACTTCTGCATGCGCAGCAACTTGCCCTTGCGGTACAGCGCCTTCTGCGCCAATTGACCATTGTCATGGCTTTCAAACGACCAGCCGTCGGGCTCGCCATTGCGCCACATCATGCTGGCGAGTACCTTGCCATCGGGCGCCAGGGTGACGGCCTCGCCATCCTGCTGGTCATGGATGAAATGACTGCGCTGGAACAGCTTGCCGTCGGCGTAAAACAATTGCTGCAGCCCATGCATCCTGCCGCCCTTCAGGAAGGCGCGGCTGCTCACCTTGCCATTCGGGCCATACGACACATACTCGCCATCGGCCATCTGCTGGCCGTGGTAGCGGATGCGGTTCATCAGCTGGCCATTCTCATGGTAGGTCTCGGCAATGCGGTCGCGCCCGTTCGGCAGCAGGGTCACTTTTTGCTTGAGCCGGCCGCTGTCATAGAACGATGTGCCGCCAGCCGGCGCCTGCGCCTGCGCCGCCAGCGGCAGCACCGTCAGGAGCGCCGCCAGCAGCGCCAGGCGCAGGGTCCGTATGGTCAGTCGATATGGCATGCGGCCCCCTACTGCGCCGCCACCGGCTGGCCATCGTGCCAGGCCTGCTCCAGCACCAGCTTGCCCGTCTTGTCCCATTGGCGCTCGACGCCGTGCTTCTTGCCGTGTTCGTAAGGCACGATCTGCCGCAGGCTGCCGTCGCTGTACCAGGTCTGCAGCAAGCCGTGGCGCCGGCCCTCGACAAACGGCGTCACGCTGGCGCGCACGCCGTTGGCATGCCAGTCCGTCGTGTCGCCGTGGTCGCGCCCCTGCTCGTCTTTCTGCCACGCAAAAATGGGCCGGCCATTCGGGCCCCACGTTTGCAAGCTGAGCACGGCACCTTTCCGGTACAGCGTCCTGTTCGACACGACGCCATTGCCATGGCTTTCAAACGACCAGCCGTCGGGCTGGCCGTGCACCCACACGGTCCGGGCCAGCACGCTGCCGTCCTCGGCATACATGACAAACTCGCCCTCGCGCTTGCCATCGACGTGCCGTCCCCTTCGGAACAGCTTGCCATCGGCATAAAACGATTCCTCCAGGCCATCCATCTGGCCATTGCGCCGGTACGAGCGGTTGCTGACGGCGCCATTCGCGCCATACGACACGTGCTCGCCATCGGCCATCTCGTCGCCGTGATACAGCGTGCGGCTCATCAGCTGGCCGTTCTTGTGATACGTTTCCGAGATGCTGTCGCGCCCGTTCGGCAGCGCCGTCACCTTCTGCTGGATCTGGCCATTCTCGAAGTACACGCAGCCGCCCAGCAGCTCCTCGCCCTGGGCATTGAAGTAGGTTTCGCGCAGCAACTGGCCATTTTCGTAGTAATACTTGCGAAAACGCACGAACTTGATCTGGCTCAAATCCAGGTCCGTGGCATAGGTTTCAAAGGCCAGCACGCCCGGCGTGTCGGGAAATTCGAGCCGCACATGCCAGGCGCCCAGCGCCTCGTCGCGCACGGGCGGCGTGCGCAGCGCATACGCGGCGCGGCGCTGATTGCTGGGCATGAAATTTTCATCCAGATACATGGTGTGGTCTTCCTCCTGCAAGGTTGGCGTTGGCGCTGGCGACTGCGCCGCCGGCTGTTCCTGTGCCGCCAGCGGCAAGGCCAGGGCCATGCCCAACAGTGCGGCCAGTGCCGCGCGCGTCGTCTGTGGTGTGTGCATTGTGTTCCGTTGCAATGATATTGTGCGGCTGCCATCATAATGGAAAGCAACGTTTTCCCCCGTCACGAAAGAAAGCCATGCACTTGCCAGCCGCCCCGAGCGACACCCAGATACTGGACATCATCGATGCCTGGATCGCCGACCTCGCGCGCGGCGATTACGCGTGCGCCCATGCGCGCACGGCGCACGACGCGTATTACGGCTGGACGCCGGCGCTGCTGCGCGCTGTGATCGAAGGCTATGGTTCGCCGCAGCCGTATGCGGATGGCCGGGTCTACCGGGTCACCCCGGCGGCGCTGGCCAGCGGCACGCCGCACGAGCGCTGCGTCGAACGCCCGGACGGCCAGGATGGCGGCATGGTGATCGCCGAAGCGCGCCATTCCCTGCCCCTGAACGGCGTTTGGTCGGATCTGACTGCCACCTTTCGCGTGGAGGGCGCCAGGCTGGTATTACAGGAAATTCACGTGTTCTAAGGGTCTAGGCCGCGCCATCCTTGACGGGCGACAACTGGCTCGCATGCAACCGCGCATACGCGCCGCCCTGCCGCAGCAGGTCGGCATGGCTGCCCGACTCGACCAGGCGGCCGCCCTGCATGACGACGATGCGGTCGGCGCTTTCGATGGTGGACAGCCTGTGGGCGATGACGATGGTGGTGCGGTTGCGCATCAGCACTTCCAGCGCCGCCTGCACGGAACGCTCCGATTCCGTGTCCAGCGCGCTGGTCGCTTCGTCCAGCAGCAGGATCGGCGCATCCTTGTACAGGGCGCGCGCGATGGCCAGGCGCTGGCGTTGCCCGCCCGACAGGCGCGAACCGTTCTGGCCCGCCTGGGTTTCGTAGCCTTGCGGCAACTGCATGATGAAGTCGTGGGCGTAGGCGGCGCGCGCCGACGCTTCGATTCTGTCCTGGTCCGGGGCCGGGTCGCCGTAGGCGATATTGGCCGCCATCGTGTCGTTGAACAAAATCACATCCTGGCTGACGAGGGCGAACTGGCGCCGCAGGGCCAGCAGCGCGTAGTCGCGCAAGTCTACGCCGTCGAGCAAAATCCGGCCGCCGCTGACGTCATAGAAGCGCGGCAGCAGGCCCAGCAAGGTCGTCTTGCCGCCGCCCGAGCCGCCCACCAGGGCCACCGTTTCGCCGGCGCGGATGTCGAGCGTGATATCGCTCAAGGCCGTGGGCGCATCGGGATCGTCGCTGTTGTAGCGGAAGTGCACGTTCTGCAGGGACAGATTGCCCTGCACGGCCGCCGGGGCGATGCTGCCCGGGTCCGGCTCCAGCGGCGTGTCGATCAGGCCGAAGACGGACTCGGCCGCCGCCAGGCCCCGCTGCAGCGGCTCATTGATTTTCGTCAAATTCTTGATCGGCGACTGCATCGCCATCAGCGCGCCCATGAAGGCAACAAAAGCGCCCGGCGTGATGGCGCCGCTTTGCGCGCGCAGCATGGCGAAGTAGATCACGGACGACAGGGTAATGCCGACGAGCATCATGATGAAGCCGGAATTCATGGCCGAGGTGGCAGCATGCTTGACGGCCAGCTGGCGGTTGCGCTTGACGACGTCGACGAAGCGCGCCTGCTCGTAATCCTGGCCGCCGAAGATTTTCACCACGCGCTGGCCGCCTATGCTTTCGTCGAGCACGGAAGTGAGTTCGCCCACGGCTTGCTGCGAACTCTTGCTCAGGTGGCGCATGCGGCGCCCCGCCAGGGTCACGACGACGGCCACGATGGGCATCGACGCCATGCAGAACACGGCCAGTTTCACGTCGATGCTGAACAATAAAATCAGGTAGCCGATGGTGGCGACGGAATCGCGCACCATCACATTGAGCACGTTCAAGCCCGCCTGCGACACCTGGCTGGCGTCGAAGGCCACGCGCGACTGCGTCAGGCTGGTGGTGGTGGTGTCGAAAAAACGGCTGGGCAGGCGCATGATGGTGGCGAACATCTTTTCGCGCAAATCGGCCTGCACGCGGCTCGATAGCCAGACGGAACCGTAGTCGCCGGCAAAACTGGACACCATGCGCAGCACGGCCAGGCCCAGGATGGTGGCGGGGATCACCCAGATATCCACCTGCCCCGCCTGCGCCGGCAGAAAACGGTCGACCCAGCCCTGCAGCATGCCCATCACGCCGGATACGGGCGCGACCTGCGTGCTAGCCGTCGTGCGCATGGCGTCGACGACGTTTTGCAACTGGCGGATCAGCAATACATCGGTGGCGGACGCGACGCCCACGGCCAGCAAGGTGGCGGCAACGATGGCGCCGTAGCGGCGAAACTGACTGGCCAGGCGGAAAAACAGAAGGCGGCTTTGCTGCATGCAGGTGACAAAAGTGAGGGTAAAGCGTGATTCTAACCGCTGCCAGACTTAGCTATGAGAAAGTCGTCGCCTTGCCGGCGCAGGACCGGCAAGGAAAGGCACGGGCGATCAGCTCTTCGCCACTTTCCAGGCGGCAGTGCCGGCCTGGCACACTTTCAGCTTCAGGGTCTGTTCCTGGCCCTTGGCGCTCAAGCCTACCTGCACCTTGCGGCACGTTTGCGCGTCCGTCTTTTGCGTGTCGCTGGCCGTGATCTCGGCGGCGATGCGCACGGAATTGCGCAAGCCTTCATTGCTCCATTGCACCGTTTCGCCATCCTTTTTCTCGTTCAGGACGTCAGTGACGGCTTTCACGAAGACGGGCTTGTCATTCTTGTTCAGGTAAGCCATCGGCGTATCGGCCAGGAAACCCAGGCCGACGGCCGAAGCGGAGGCGCACAGGACGGCGCTGCCGAGGATCAGGGCGGAAAACAGTGGTTTGGTAGGGATACGCATCGGAAGACTCCTGGTAAGAAAGTAAATAAGGGGCAATTGTACGGGCAAGCGGGCCTGGCCAGGGTCCGCAGGCGAAATGTCCATTTTCTGCAAGGCGTCGAGACTGGGCAGGAAACAGATCGCCGACGACAGCGCCGTGGAAAAATCGGGCGGCCTGTGCGTACTGGCAACGCCGTCCTCGCCCACGCCAGACATTTGCCGCAGCATGCCCATGGTCACCGCGATGTCGCGGCCGAACTGCTGGCGGCCCGCATGCGCTGCGCAATAGCCGTCGCGTCTTTGCTCTTGCGTCTTCACCGTGATCTTAAACCAGCTCTGCCCGAATGGCTCTTTCATTTCAACAACAAAGGCATGCAAGCTTATTCAAAGCACCACTTTCCATACCAATAGTGATAAATTGCAACAAACCAGGGGCGCGCCCGCATGAATTAAACGATAATGCAATGACGTAGAGCAAGATCTGAACCACTGGACAACATCGCATGAAACTGTATGAAAAGCTCGTCGGCGACATCGAGCAACTGGTCGCCCAAGGCGTGCTCTTGCCCGGCGAACGCATCCCCTCGGTGCGCCAGACCAGCCAGCAGCACAAGCTGAGCATCACCACGGTGCTGCGCGCCTACGTCAAGCTGGAAAGCATGGGCGTGATCGAAAGCCGGCCCCAGTCCGGCTACTTCGTGCGGCCCCGCGCCGGCGACGGCGAAGCTGCCGGCCTGTGCATGCAGGCCTCGCAGCCGAGCACCGTGCCGGCCGAAGTGCACGTGAGCCGCCTGGTGCTGTCGACGCTGCGCTCGATCGGCTTGCACGAGGCGATACCGCTGGGCTCGCCCTACCCCGATCCTTCGCTGTTCCCGTGGGAACGCATCAACCAGTACGCGAGCGCCGTGGCGCGCCGCAACCGCGACTGGAGCGTGACGGACGACCTGCCGCCGGGCAACCCGCAACTGATACGCGAAATCGCCCGCCGCTACCTGGAAAACGGCCTGGCCGTCGATCCCGACGAAATCATCGTCACCGTGGGCGCCACGGAAGCGATCAACCTGTGCCTGCAAGCCGTGGCCAGGCCGGGCGACACCATCGCCGTCGAATCGCCCACCTTCTACGCCATGCTGCTGGCCGTCGAGCGGCTGGGCATGAAGGTGGTGGAGGTGTCCACCGATCCGTATGACGGCATCTGCATCGAAGCGCTGGCCGACATCATGGCCCGGCAAGCGATCGCCGCCGTCATGGTGATGCCGAACTTCCAGAATCCGCTGGGTTTCCAGATGTCGGACCAGCGCAAGCGGGCCCTGGTCCAGCTGCTGGAGCAGCACGACGTGCCCGCCATCGAAAACGGCGTCTACAACGAACTGTATTACGGCGACGCCCACCCGTCCTCGCTCAAATCGTTCGACCGCAAGGGCCTGGTGCTGCACTGTTCCTCGTTTTCCAAGAGCCTCAGCGCCGCGCAGCGCGTGGGCTGGGCCCTGGCCGGACGCTACCGCGGCAAGGTGGAGGAACTCAAATTCCTCAACACGCTCACCACCTCCTCGTTCCCGCAGCTGGCCATCGCCGAATACCTGCAGAACGACGGCTACGAACAGCATCTGCGCCGCATCCGCAAGGCCTATGCCCAGCAGGCGCGCATCATGGCCGCCGCCGTGCAGCGCTTCTTTCCTGCCGGCACCAAGGTCTCGCAACCGCAGGGCGGCTATGTGCTGTGGGTGGAGTTGCCGGGCAAGGTCGACGCCATGCAGCTGTACCGGCGCGCGCTGGAATGCAAGATCACCGTGGGACCGGGACGCATGTTTTCCGTCAGCCAGGCCTACAGGCATTGCATCCGCCTCAACTACAGCTATCCGTGGAACGCGGGCGTGGAACAGGCCATTATTCTGCTCGGTAAACTGATCACCGAGTTTTTATAAACCCATCATCCGCCCACCAGCGACATGCGCACGGTGCGATACTGCTTGCGCTGGCCGCCGCCGGCCTGGGCCAGTGCGCCGCGCACTTCCGAGTAGCGGTCGCCACGGCGCTGCCAGTGCCGGCGCAACAGCGCTTCCAGCCCGCCCGGGCCTTGCGCAGGATCAAGGTGGGGCCGCAGGGCCAGGCCGTCCTGGGCGAACAGGCAGGTAAACAGCTTGCCGTCCGACGAGACGCGCACGCGGCTGCAGTCGCCGCAGAACGGCTGCGACACGCTGGAAATGAAGCCCACTTCGCCGCCGCCGTCGAGATAACTGTAGCGGCTGGCCGTCTCGTGCGAGATCGGCTTGCCTTCGCCCAGCGCCACGAGGGGAAATGCTGCCGCGATCAGCGCGCGCGCTTCATCCGACGGGACGACATGCGTGCGCGACCAGGCGCCGATGCCGCCCACGTCCATGAATTCGATCAGGCGCAGGATCACGCCCGTGTGGCGGAAATGGCGCGCCAGCGGCACGATCTGGCTGTCGTTGACGCCTTTCTGCACGACCATGTTGACCTTCACGGGGTGCAAGCCCACGGCTTGCGCCACCGCTATGCCGTGCAGCACTTTCTCGACGGGAAAATCGACGCCGTTCATGCGCTGGAAAATGCCGTTGTCCAGGCTGTCGAGGCTGACCGTGACCCGCTCCAGGCCCGCCTCCTTCAGCGAGCGCGCCTTGGCCGCCAGCAAGCTGCCATTCGTCGTCAGCGCGATGCTCACGGCGCGCCCGTCCGGCGTGGCGAGCCGCGCCAGGCGCTCGATCAGCTGTTCCAGGTTCTTGCGCAGCAGCGGCTCGCCGCCCGTGATGCGGATTTTATCGACGCCCAGGCGCACGAAGGCGCGCGCCATCGTTTCGATCTGCTCGAAAGACAAGCGCTCGCTCGAAGGCAGGAACGGGTAATCGCCGGGGTACAGTTCGGCCGGCATGCAATACGTGCAGCGGAAGTTGCACTGGTCGATGACGGAAATGCGCAAGTCCGTCAGGGGGCGGCCCAGCATGTCCACGCACGGTTCAATATGGTCTGGCTGCCGGAGCGCCGGCTGCGGATACAGGATGGTGTTCATGGTGCTTCCCCTCGATAGGCATACGTCAGGACGTAGCATAGGGCGAATGGGGGCAGGCCAGGAGGTACAGTCCGGCGCCGGGCGATAGAGTACAGACGCGATCTAATCCGCTGACGGTGCAGCAAAGACGCTGGCGCACAGCTCGGCGCCCGCCGCGCTCAAGGATGCGCTGCCGCCGCCGCTCTCCGCCGTGGCGAGTGTCACCAGTCCCGCGCTGGACAGCGCATTGAGCTGGCGCAACAAAGTGCTCATCTGTACCCCTGCCCGCTTGGCCAGCTTGGCCAGCGACCACGGTTTCCCGGGCGCTTCCTGGCGCGCCTGCCACAGCAGCGCCAGCAACGCTATCAGCGCCGCGTCGATTCCGTCTTCTTGCTCCATGTTCTACCCCGTTCACGATCCGGCATGCACGCTGCACTGCCCTCGTTTGCATCATAAATCAGGGACCTTGCCGGCGCGACGCAAATCGCCCGCGCCCCATCTGTACTCTGTTTTTTTGTCCGGAACTGTGCGCCTACGGGGCGGCCCGCCGCCCCTACCATGTGATTGTCCCATCGCATATCATCAGGAGAGTCATCATGAGCAAGCCAAAGTCCGACGCGCGCATCGCGCCCTACACCCATGCCGCGGCCGGCTGGGGAGCACTCAAATACGTGGCCATCAACCTGTTCAAGGAAAAAGTCAGCGCAGGCAACTACCGCTCGCTGTTCGAGCAAAACCAGCCCGACGGCTTCGACTGCCCCGGCTGCGCCTGGCCAGACCGCGAACACGCGTCGACGTTTGAATTCTGCGAAAACGGCGTCAAGGCCGTGGCCGCCGAATCGACGAGCAAGCGCGTGCGCCCCGAGTTTTTCCAGGAACACACGGTCACCGCATTGATGGAGCAGTCGGACTATGATCTGGAACAACATGGCCGTTTGACGGATCCCATGGTGTACGACGCGGCCAGCGACAAATACCAGGCCATTGCCTGGGACGATGCGTATGCCCTGGTGGCGCGCCATTTGCACGCGCTGGACGACCCGGACCAGGCCGCCTTCTACACGTCTGGCCGCGCCAGCAACGAAGCGGCCTTTTTGTACCAGCTGTTCGTGCGCGCCTACGGCACCAACAACTTCCCCGACTGCTCCAACCTGTGCCACGAAGCGACGAGCCGCGGCTTGCCGGAAACGGTGGGCATCGGCAAGGGCACGGTGCTGCTCGACGACTTCGAGCATGCGGACACCCTGCTGCTGTTCGGCCAGAACCCGGCCACCAACCACCCGCGCATGCTGGGCGAATTGCGCGAAGCGTCGCGCCGCGGCGCCACCATCGTCTCCATCAACCCGCTGCACGAACGGGGCCTGGAGCGTTTCACCAGCCCGCAGCATCCGCTGGAAATGCTCACGGGCGGCAGCACGAACATCTGTTCGCTGTTCATCTGCCCGACACTGGGCGGCGACTTTGCGCTGATCAAGGCCATGGCCAAGCGCGTCGTCGAGCTCGATGACGAAGCCATCGCCCACGGCCAGGAGCGCGTGCTCGACTGCGCCTTCATCGCCGAGCACACGCGCGGCTTCGACGCCTTCGCCGCCGACCTGCGCGCGGAAAGCTGGGACTTGCTGCTGGCCGAATCGGGCGTGGCGCGCGACAAGATCGAGGAATTGACGCAGATCTATATCAAAGGCAAGGCCGTCATCGCCACCTGGGGCATGGGCGTGACGCAGCACAAGAATTCGCTGGCCACCGTGCAGATCCTGTCGAACTTGATGATGATGCGCGGCAATATCGGCAAGCGCGGCGCGGGCCTGTGCCCCGTGCGCGGCCACTCGAACGTGCAGGGCGACCGCACCATGGGCATCGAGGAACAGCCGAGCAAGGAATTCCTCGACCGCCTGGGCCTGGTCTTCGGTTTTGAACCGCCGCGCCACCACGGCTACGACGCCGTGGGCACGATTGAGGCCATGCTGGAGAAGAAGGTCAAAGTGTTCGTCGCCCTGGGCGGCAATTTCTCGATGGCCACGCCGGACACGCCGCGCACCTGGGACGCGCTCCGGTCGTGCGACCTGACGGTCCACATCGCCACCAAGCTCAACCGCAGCCATCTGGTGCACGGCAAGGATGCGCTGATCCTGCCGACCCTGGGCCGCACGGAAATCGACGTGCAGCAAGGCGTGGCGCAAGGCGTGACGGTGGAAGACTCGATGAGCATGGTGCACATCTCGTTCGGCATGAACCAGCCCGCCTCGCCCGATCTGCGCTCGGAAATCGCCATCGTGGCCGGCATGGCGCAGGCGACCCTGGGCAGCGAGAAGATCGACTGGCTGCGCTATGCCGGCAACTATGCGCTGATCCGCGATTCCATCGAGCAAGTATTCGACGATTTTTTCGACTACAACTTGCGCGTGGCCAAACCGGGCGGCTTCCACCTGGAAATCGCCTCGCGCGAACGCGTGTGGAAGACGGCAAGCGGCAAGGCGCAATTCCTCGTCAACGCCGTCGAGCTCGATACGCCGATCCACCGCGCTCGCCAGCAATATGGCGAACGCCTGATGGTGCTGATGACCACGCGTTCGCACGACCAGTACAACACGACGATCTACGCCATGGATGACCGCTACCGCGGCGTGTTCGGCCAGCGCAGGGTCGTTTTCATCAACAAGGACGACCTGGCCATGCTGGGCTTTGCGGCCGGCGACTGGGTCGACCTGATCGGCGTGTGGCATGACGGCATAGCACGCCGCGCCGACCGCTTCCTGCTGGTCGAGTACGACATTCCGCGCGGCTGCATCGGCGCCTACTACCCGGAAACCAATCCGCTGGTGCCGCTCGACAGCGTGGGCCACGGTTCGCGCACGCCGACCTTCAAATCCATCCCCGTGCTGCTGGCGCCTTCGGCCGCCCTCGGCTGATCAGGAGCACCCCATGTTCGGTTTCGATACCCTGGACCTGTCGCGCGCGCAATTTGCGATGACGGCCATCTTCCACATCCTGTGGCCCATCTTGACGATCAGCCTGTCGCTGTTCCTGTTCGTCGTCGAGGCGCTGTGGCTGCGCACCAGCGACCCCGTCTACTACCGCCACGCGCGCTTCTGGAGCAAGCTGCTGGTGCTCAACTTTGCCGTCGGCGTCGTCAGCGGCATTCCCCTGGAATTCCAGTTCGGCACCAACTGGGCGCCGTTTTCCCACCATTCCGGCCAGTTCATCGGCAACATCCTCGGTTTCGAGGGCGCCATGGCCTTCATGCTGGAAGCGGGCTTCATCGGCGTCATGATGTTCGGCTGGGGCCGCGTACCGAAGGGCGTGCACCTGTTTGCCACCGGCATGGTGGCGCTGGGTTCCAGCATTTCCTCGTTCTGGATCATGGTCGCCAATTCCTGGATGCAGACGCCGGCCGGCGTGCGCGTGCTTGACGGCAAGATCATCGTCACCGATTACGTGGCCGCCATCTTCAATCCCGACATGGCCTGGGCCGTGGGCCATATGTGGGTGGCCGCCGTGGAAACGGGCTTGATCGTCATCGCGGGCATTTCCGCCTGGTATATGTTCAAGCGCCGCGAACCGGCCTTCTTCGCCCGCTCGTTCAAGCTGGCGCTGATGCTGCTGCTGGTGATTGCTCCGTTGCAAGTGTGGCTCGGCGACTCGAGCGGCGTCGACGTCTTCAAGACCCAGCCCGCCAAGGGCGCGGCCATCGAAGGCCACTGGCACACGAACCGCGATGGCGAGGGTGCGGCCTGGTCCCTGCTGGCCTGGCCCAACCAGGCGGAGCAGAAGAACGACTGGTCGCTGGAAGTGCCCGGCATGCTCAGCGTGATCGCCACGCATAGCGCCACTGGCAAGATCACGGGCCTGGCCGACATCGCCCGCGCAGACCAGCCGCCCATGCTGCCGCTGCTGTACTACGCGTTTCGCGCCATGGCCGGCATCGGCATGTGGTTCGTGCTGCTGGCGTTCTGGACCTTCGTGGCCTGGCGCAAGGCGGGCGCACGGGTGGACGCGTTTTTGCGCCAGCGCAAGCTGCTGCTGGCCTGGGTGCTGACGATACCGCTGCCCTACATCGCCGTCGAGTGCGGCTGGATCGTGCGCGAAGTGGGACGCCAGCCATGGGTCGTGTACGGCTTGCTGCGCACGCGCGACGCCGTCTCCGACGTGGCGGCCCATGCCGTGGCCGGCAGCATGCTGATGTTCTATGTGTTTTACATCGTGCTGTTTGTCACCTTCTTTGTGTTTGCCAGGAAATGGTTGCAACAAGGCCCGGACGTGGCGCTGCCGCTGCCGGACGCTGCCCATGCCGTGGGGTACTGAAGTGCGCCGCTATCTGACTAGGAGTTTGTAATGGAAATGAATTCGCATGCCATGCTGGGCAATGCCTGGTTCGGCTTGATCGGCCTGATGCTGGTGTTTTACGTGGTCACGGACGGCTTCGACCTGGGCGTGGGCATCCTCAGCCTGTTCACGCGCCGCGAGCAGGAACGCAACCTGATCTTCCAGTCGATCGCCCACGTGTGGGACGCCAATGAAACCTGGCTGGTGGTGGTGGGCGGCGCCCTGTTCGGCGCGTTTCCCGGCGCCTACGCCACCCTGCTGGAAGGGCTGTACATCCCCATCATGCTGCTGATTGCCAGCCTGATCATGCGCGGCGCCTCGATCGAGTTCCGCCATGCGGCCGACAACAAGCGCCTGTGGGACCTGGTCTTCGGCGCGGGCAGCCTGCTGGCCGCCGTGGCGCAGGGCGTGGTGCTGGGCAAGGTCATCACGGGCTTGCAGCCGGGCCCGCTGAGTGCGGTTTTCACGGCCTGCACGGCGCTGGGCGTGGTGGCCGGGTACTGCCTGCTGGGCAGCACTTACCTGATCAAGAAGACGGGCGGCAGGCTGGAAGCGGCTGCGCGCCGCTACGCGACCACCAGCGTGCTGGCGACGGTCGCGGCCGCCATCGTGCTGTCGGCCGGCACCATGGTCTTCAGCGCCATCGGCCACGACCGCTGGGCGCAGCCGGGCGTGTTCGGCGTGCTGCTGGCCCTGGCCGCCGTCGCCGCCAGCGCTTTTATCTACATCCTGTGGGCCGTGCATGTGAACGGCGTGCGCGGACCGTTCCGCGGCGCCATCGTGCTGTTCCTGGCCTCGTTCGCGGGCCTGGCCATCAGCTTCTTCCCCGACCTGGTGCCGGGCAAGCTGAGCATCGCGGCGGCCGCATCAGACGAGCCGACCCTGATCTTCATGCTGATCGGCATGGGTTCCATGCTGCCGATCATGGTCGGCTACAACCTGTTCCAATACTACGTCTTCGAGGGCAAAGTCGTGCCCCGCAAGCATTGATCGGCATCAGATCATGATCATTCGGCCTACCACCAACTGGTTCCGCATGCTGTTCGTCTGGAACGGCTCGGTGCTGCAAGCCATCATCCCGCAACTGCTGCTGATGCTGCTCGTCAGTTCGCTGGCCTTGCTGACGGACGGCCGCATCTTCGGCGTCAAGATTCCGCTCGATACGGCGCCGTTTCCCATGGTCGGCATCAGCCTGGCGATCTTCCTCGGCTTTCGCAACAACGCCAGCTATGCGCGCTTCGTCGAGGCGCGGCATATCTGGGGGCAATTGCTGATCGCCGCGCGGGCCCTCGCTTCGCAGGCGCTCACGTATTTGCCGCAGGAAACAAGCGACCTGGACCACCAGTTGCTGCTGCGCCGCCTGATCGCCTTCGTCTACGCGCTCAAGCACCAGCTGCGCCAGACGGACCCGCTGGAAGACCTGGCGCGCTACCTGCCGGCCGAAGACGTGCAGCGCTTGCAGGGCGTCAACTTCAAGCCCGTCGCCGTGCTGCACGCGGTGCGCGCCATGCTGCACGAGGCCGTGCAGCGCCAGCCGGGCCAGGCGCAGCTGCTGTGGATGCTCGACACCCAGCTCAACGACCTGGCCGCCACGGTGGCAGGCTGCGAGCGCATCAAGAACACGCCGATTCCGTATCCGTACGGCGTGCTGGTGCACCGCACCGTCTATATGTACTGCTTCTTGCTGCCGCTGGGCCTGGTGGACGCCATCGGCGTGGCCACGCCCCTCATTTCCGTCTTCGTTGCCTACACCCTGTTCGCGCTGGAAGCCATCGCGCAGCAGATCGCCGAACCGTTCGGCCTGGCCCCCAGCTGCCTGGCCCTGAACGCCATGACGCGGGAAACGGAACGCTCGCTGCTGGAATTGAACGGCGAGCCGCTGCCGCCCTCGATACGGCCCTGCCCCCGCTATCAGATCGATTAACCGGAGAACAGCATGGACTTTGACACGACGACCATCGAACGCGACGGCTACCTGGACGTTCCCATGATGCGCCACCAGGCGAGCGTGGCCACGGCGGGCCGCGACATGGTGGCCGAGGAGTATCCCGTGGCCCTCGTCTACAACGGCATCGCCCACGCCGTGATGATGGCCACGCCGCGCGACCTCGAGGAATTCGCCGTCGGCTTTACCTTGACCGAAGGCATCGTCGGCAGCGTGCGCGACATCTACGACCTCGACGTGTGCTGCGGCGCGGACAGCGCGGAAGTGCGGCTGACCATCGCGCAGCCGGATTTGATCAAGCTCAAGGCCCGCCGCCGCGCGCTGACGGGGCGCACGGGCTGCGGCGTGTGCGGCATCGAAAGCCTGGCCCTGCTGGACCTGGTGCCGGAAAAGATCACGCGGCCGCTGCCGCCGCTGGTCGCCAGCAGCGCCATCCTCGGACGCGCCGCGCGCGAACTGCTGCCCTGGCAGGAGCTGATGCACAAGACGGGCGGCGTGCACGCGGCCGCCTGGTGCACGGCCGAGGGCGCGGTGGTAAAAGTGTTCGAGGACGTGGGCCGGCATAACGGCCTCGATAAACTGATCGGCTACCTGGCGCTGCACCGCATCGCCATGCACGACGGCTTCGTCTTCCTGTCGAGCCGCGCCAGCTATGAACTGGTGCGCAAGTCGGCGCGCATGCATATCGGCCTCGTCGCCACCATCTCGGCGCCCACCTCGCTGGCCATCCGCATCGCGCGCCAGGCCGGCATGCAGCTGGCCAGCTTTTGCCGCCGCGACGGCTTTGTCGACTACACGGCCGACGCCGTGCCGCCGGCAGGATGAAGCCAGCAGCATTGGCAAACGGGCAAGCCTTGCCGCATAATGCGGGCATGTTCAAACTGACTTTTCTCGGCACGTCATCCGGCGTGCCCACGCGCCACCGCAACGTCACGTCGCTGGCCCTGCAAACGACGCACAACCGCGACTGGTGGATGATCGATTGCGGCGAAGCGACGCAGCACCGGCTGCAGCGCCTGCCCCTGTCCGTGCACGACCTGGTGGGCATCTGCATCACCCACGTGCATGGCGACCACAGCTATGGCCTGCCGGGCCTGCTGGCCAGCGCTTCGATGACGGGGCGCAAGAAGCCCCTGCTGCTGATCGCCCCGGCCGCCATCAAGGCGTGGATCGACGCGACCCTGCTGCACACGGAACTGTTCCTGACGTATCCGCTGATCCACATCGACGTGAACAGCGCGCAAGTAGTCCACCAGGAAGCGGGCTTGACCGTCTCGCGCCATGCGCTGTCGCACCGCGCGCCGAGCGTCGGTTATCGTTTCGCGCTGGAAACGAGCAGATGGAAGCTGGACAAGGCGGCACTGCAGGCGGCGGGCGTGCCGCCCGGCCCCGCCTGGGGCTTATTGCAGGCGGGCCAGGATGCGCTGCTCGACGACGGCACGGTCTTGCGCGCCGCCGCTTTCCGCCAGACGGAAACGCAACGCGCCGCCGTGGTCATCGGCGGCGACAACGACACGCCGGCGTTGCTGACGGATGCCTGCACGGACGCGCAGCTGCTCGTGCATGAAGCCACCTACACGGAAGCCATGCTGCAAAAGGTGGGGCCCGGCCCCACGCACAGCTCCGTGCAGCGCGTGGCGCAATTCGCCGAATCCGTCCGCCTGCCGCATTTGATCCTCACCCACTTCAGCGCCCGCTATCACAATGCGGAAGGCATGGCCGAGCTGGAAGCGGAAGCCCGGCTGCATTACTCGGGCGAACTGTTCCTGGCGCGCGATTTCGACAGCTATGAACTCGACGCGGCGGGCGTGCTGAGCAAACCCGAGACGCCGCGCAGCAAATGAGCGGCGCGTAGCCCGGACGCGGGCGCTATTCCGCGTCCGTCCGTTCGGCCGCTTTGCCTGCCGCCGTATTGACGGCCACCGCCGTGGCATTCACGGATGTCGTGGCGGTGGTCACGCTCTTTGTCACCATGCGCGTGTAGTCGGCCACATTCACGCCCGCTTGCGTGGTATAGCCGCTCACATGCTGGCCGACTTTCACATTCCTTGTCACCGAAAAACCCGATCTGAACATTTTGCCCAGCGATGCGATCACGATGGCCAGCAGGGGCAGCGAGGCGAATAACAGCAGCAATTCGCTGAACGGATCGCTTTTGCGTGACAGCCACGCCGTCAGGAAAAGACAGAACACGCCATACGCGAGCGGGCTAAACAGGGGATGGTGGATTTCCGGCGCCAGCGCGGCGATAAACACGACAAGTATCAAGGCTGCCTTGAAAGCGATCGGCAGCAATACCTGCAATGCCGCCAGGACGCTGGCCAAGGCATACAGTATCAACAGGACATCGGCGATCCAGCCGACGACGGGAATGAAGGCGCACAGCATCAATATCCCGATCAGCAGCAACGATCCCGCAATGCCTTCCAGGATGGCGATACGATTGCGGTACAAATGTGCCGCCAGCGACAGCAGGCAGGTCGCGGCCGCCGTAAGCGCGGCCAATGGCAGCCGGTCTTCCTTGCCCGCCGCGCAATACAGCAGAACATAGGGAACCAGCAGCAGCATCAATATCGAGAACCGGAAACCGCCCTCTTTCAGCACAGTCATATTATCCATCTTTTATATAGTGATCGGCCCGCATGCGCGACTTCGCCTTGCCGGCCTGCCCATGCCGGGCACGCCATCGCTATATTGTAAATGTAAAAATTTCTCAGCGGAAATATTTATTGAATAATAAATGAACTGACGGGAAGTAGAATAATGCTGTGGCCACAATAGGAATTAATGCGGATCGGTGCCGTACTGCGCCGCGTATTCGGCCGCCAGCAGGCGCGCCGCCTGCTGCTGTGACGGCGTGAGAATTTCCAGCAGCTGGTCGCGGTTCTTGATCGATTGCGCGCTGCCCGCCTCGGCCGGCATGGCGATCCACGCATACGCCTGCACATAATCGAGCTCCACGCCCTGCCCTTGCGCGTACAGCAAGCCGTATTCATTCTGCGCCGACAGGGAGCCGGCCTCGGCCGCCTGCTTGTACCAGAACGCCGCCTCGGCGTAGTCTTGCGTTACATCAACACCCTTGCGGTAAGCCTGCGCCAGGTTGAATTGCGACTGGCCATCGCCCGCCTCGGCCGCCTGGCGCCCGTACGCCAGCGATTGCGCCATATCTTGCGTGACGCCATCGCCGCTCGCATACATCAGGGCCAAATTGGCCAGCGACGGCGGAAAGCCCGCCTGCGCGGCCGCCGTGAACAGTTCCACCGCTTTCGGCACGTCCTGTTCGACGCCATGGCCCTGGTAATACAGGCTGGCCAATAAATGCTGTCCCGCGGGATCGCCGGCCGCCGCGGCGGCGTCGAATTGCCGGAATGCCTCGGCATAATGGCCATCGTTATAAGCGAGTATGCCCGCTTCATTCAAGGATGCGGTGGAAACGGTCATAAAGATTCCTTAACTGGGGGATTTCTGGCATTGTACACAGCACTGTTCCGCACAGAATGCACGATAGGAGAACGGTGTGGCGCATTGCCCGGATCCTGCGTTATGATCATTGACTGCACGATTTAATCCCGGCATCAGAACAGTGCCAGCTCAAGTATATCTCCATGAAACTGATTGCTTTGCTTTTATCCCTGCTTTCCACCTCCGCTTATGGCGGCACGCTGCATCTGGACAAAGCCGCGACAGGAACAGTGCGGCAAGCGGCCGATATCCGCTATGTCAATCACGATGAAAAACAGACTTACCGGCTGAAAACCGGCAAGCAGTGGCTCAATGGCAGTTGCAGCAGCAGCGGCATGGGCAATTTGCACGCGCTGCTGCTGGACATGAATTTCGACGGCCATGCCGACCTGTGGGTCACCGGTTATACGGATAGCCAGGGACGCATCCGCTGTTCCGACGTGTGGCTGTGGGATACGCAGGCAAAACAATACAGTTTCAACAAAGACTTATCCGCGATTCCGAATCTCGATATCAGCATCGCCGAGCAAAGAATCGAAGGCGGCATCGCCAATTGCGGCTGCGCGGCGCAATGCTTTTATGAAGACAGCTATGCGTGGCGGGCCGGTGGATTAATCACTATCGCCCGGCGCGCACAGGATTGCGAGCGTTATCGCGAATATGGCTTGAATGAAAAGAATGACTTGATCCTGATCAAAGACGAAATCATCGATAGCGGCAATTCCGACCAGCAGGCCATCGAACATACCAAAGCCTACGACTGGCGGCGCCATGGACAAATCATGCGCAAACCCTGGGAGTGAGCTTGCCCCACCTTAACTTGCCATTGATACGGCACTATAAATAAAACACATGACGACACATCCAGCCTCCATTACCTTCCATGCCGCCAGGGAAGAAGACACGCCGGCCTTCATCGCCTTGCGCGGCAAGACGCGGGAAAACGCCGTTTCCAAAGAACGCCTGGCGGAAGTGGGCATCACGGCCGATTCCTGGGCGGACATGATGCGCTCGGGCAGCCTGCCCGGCCACGTCTGCCATGACGACGGCCAGCTGGCCGGCTACTGCTTTGGCGCGCGCGACACGGGCGAAATCGTCGTCCTGGCCCTGCTGCCGCAATTTGAAGGGCAAGGCATCGGCAAGACCCTGCTGGACCGGGTCATGGCGGACCTGCGTGCCCAGGGCCACCAGCGGCTGTTCCTCGGCTGCTCCAGCGACCCGGCCTCGCGCTCGTACGGCTTTTACCGCTACCTGGGCTGGACGGCGACGGGCGAGACGGACAAGTATGGCGACGACGTGCTGGAGTTTATGTTCAACACAGAGACATAAGTGACAAGCAAGTGCGGCGCAGGCCCGGCCATGCTGCCGCAGCCTGGCTGCGCCGCCGCAGTTGGCAGTCAGATCAGTCGAACATCACTTGCACGGTGATGAACGCTTGGCCATTGCTGCTGGCCTTGCACAATCTGCCGATCTCCATTCCCATCGGACCTGGCCCAAGCAGGCCCGCAATCGTCTTGATTCTTTCCGGCGGCGAATTGGGCATCAGTCTTTGCACTTCCGCCAGCGTTGCTTCCGGGGTTTCTTTAGGGAATATGTTCTGGGCTTCGCAAACAAAGGCGATGGCCCGATTCTGGTAATTACCAGCCAATCCCACGGAAAGCTGGTCATCGATACCTTTGAGTACCGTGCTTCCATCGATTTTCAAGCTATACACATCATGCGAAAAATTACCGCCTGCAACGCATACCTGCGACTTGCTGGCCTCATCCGCGACGCATACTTCCTTGCCGGGCTTGGCCGAGATCAGATATTGCTTTTCTTCCGCCGCATACGTTGCCGATACGCCAGCGATATAAAACAAGGTTGATGCCAATACAGTTTTTTTGAATTGAGACAACATGGACACTCCATTAAAAGTATGTCCATATTATAATTTCAAAAATTTCCCAGTGGAAATATTTATCAATCAATGCAATAGATCATACCCGGCAAGCGTCTGATGAATCAGCCGGCTATTCAACACCGCGATTGGCATCCCACACGCGCAGGATCTGCGTAATGGCGGCGTCAAACACGGCGTAACTCACGCCGTCGCGGGCCTGGATAGCCACGCCCGATAAAAAACTGTCGAACACGGCCGCCAGCGCCGCCGCATGCGTAGCAGTGGGCAATTCGCCGCTAGCCATGCCCCGCTCGACGCAATGCACGAAGCCGGCGCGGGTGCGCGCGCGCGAAGCGGTGAGCGGTGCGGCCACGGCCGCATGTTCGGCCGTCGGCGCGCTCATGCAGCCAAGCGCCACCATGCAGCCGGGCGGGTGGCCCGGCTCGGACTGCATGCGGGCCGACTGGCGCAAGGCCTGCTCGATGGCCGCGCGCGGCGCCAGGCCGTCGTCCCACAAACACTCCGTCACGCGCGCAAAGGTGTCCAGATAGCATTGCGCCGCTTCGCGGAACAGCGCTTCCTTCGAGCCGAACGCCGCATAAAAGCTGGGCGCGGAAATGCCGCCGCCCAGGCTCGCCTTGAGCTGGCTCAAGGACGTCGATTCATACCCTTGCTGCCAGAATAAAAACATGGCCTGCTCGACGGCTGCCTGCCGGTCGAACGTGCGCGGCCGTCCCATTTGCGCCATCCTTCGCTCCTTCTCATCTCCTTATTTACCACTTACATACTACTCGATACAGAAGTCATTGACAACGCGGCACGCCATCGCCTATATTTATACCGATCGATACATATATGCCGCCACGGCGGTCAGGGGCACTCCTGCGCCCGGCTATCTCGTCACACTTCCAAGGATCGTTGCTTTGAATCACGCCACACTCACCAACGGAGCCAGCCCCGCGCTGGCCGACCGCCTCCCCGTTTCGGGTTTATTAGCCCTGGCCATGACGGGTTTCATCTGCATCGTCACGGAAACCTTGCCTGCCGGCCTGCTGCCGCAGATCAGCGCGGGGCTCGGCATCAGCGCCGCGCTGGCCGGACAAATGGTCACGGCCTATGCGCTCGGTTCCCTGCTGGCGGCCATACCGCTGACCATCGCCACGCGCGGCTGGCGCCGCCGCAACGTGCTGCTGCTGACCATCATTGGCTTTCTCGTATTCAATACCGTCACGGCCCTGTCCTCGCACTACTGGCTGACCCTGGCGGCCCGCTTCTTTGCCGGCATGGCGGCCGGGCTGGCGTGGAGCTTGCTGGCTGGCTATGCGCGGCGCATGGTGGCGCCGCAGCAGCAAGGCCGCGCCCTGGCGCTGGCCATGGTGGGCGCGCCCGTCGCCCTGTCCCTGGGCGTGCCGCTGGGCACCTTGCTCGGTTCATTGGTCGGCTGGCGCGCCGCCATCTGGATCATTTCCGCCCTGACAGTCATCCTGATCGGGTGGGTGCTGGCCAAAGTGCCGGACTACCCGGGCCAGTCCGCGCATGAGCGCATGCCCCTGCGCCGCGTCTTCACGACGCCGGGCGTGCGCCCCGTGCTGGCCGTCGTCATCGCCTGGATGCTGGCGCACAACATTCTTTATACATACATCGCCCCGTTCGTCGCGCCGGCCGGACTGGCGGCCAGAGTCGACCTGGTGCTGCTCGTCTTCGGCGCCGCAGCCATGGCCGGCATCTGGATCACGGGGAAATTGGTCGAGCGCCACTTGCGCGCCACCGTGCTGGCCAGCCTGGCGACCTTCGCCGCCACGGCCCTGGTGCTGGGCGTCGCGTCGCACTTGCCTGCCGTCATCTATGTCGGCATGGCCGTCTGGGGCCTGAGCTTTGGCGGCGCGGCAACGCTGTTGCAGACGGCATTGGCCGACACGGCCGGCAGCGGCGCCGACGTGGCCCTGTCGATGAACATGGTGGCGTGGAATGGCGCGATTGCGGCCGCGGGCGTGGCCGGCGGCGCCCTGCTGGAAGCCTGGGGCGCGGACGCTTTCCCGTGGGCCATGGTGGCTTTGCTCTTGCTCGCTTTCCTGGTCGCCTGGTCGGCCCGCGCGCACGGCTTCCGGCCGGGACGGCGCAGCGGCGGCGCGCCCGTGGCCGGACACTGAAACGGCGTTCAGCCCGCCGCCGGCACGTCCAGAATGCGGGGTGCGTGTCCCGTGTGCGCGAGGAAACTGACCAGGGTGGCATGCGACAGCGCCACCGTGGCCGTGTTGCGCAGCGGATGGGCTTGTATATGGCCAGCATCCCACACGGCCTGGTCCAGTACCAGCTCCACCGACTGCACCTCGTCATGGATCAGCGCAAACAGGCTGACAGAGCCGGGCGTAATGCCCAGGTGCCGCAGCAAACGCTCGGGCGAGGCCATGCTCAGCTTACTCGCTGGCAACAGCCGCCCCAGCGCCGCCAGGTCGACGCGCTTGTCGAAGGGTACGATGACAAGCACATGCCGGCGTCCCTTCTCGTCACGCACGAACAGGTTTTTTACCATCAGGCCGGGCATGGCCGGCACATGCATCAGTGCTTCATCGATGGTGTGCACGGCAGGATGCTCGACGAACTGGACTTCGCCGGCGCTGCTTGCCAGCCAGCGGGACAGGGTTTCTTGCATGCGGATTTCCTCGGTTCGGACGAACGTGCGATGAGGAGATTGTAGCGGCGCCCGGCGTGGTGCGCATGCCGTCACGGCTGGTTCTCGTCCTTGTCGGACTTCTCGGCCGCCGCCAGCCCCCAGTCATTCCAGCCCTCGCCAAACAGTTCGACGGGATGCTGGGTGCGTTCGGAACCATTGCCGCAGCGCATGGCATCCGGCGGACAATACTTGTCGCAGCCCCAGCAGATGCGCTCGGGGTTCCTGGGATTCAAGGGAAAGGGCTTGGCCATGGGAGGGCGATGGGGTCAGTTGAGGTCTCTTCGACGACTGTAGACCTGGCGCGGGAGGCGGTCAAATGAATTTCAGTGGGGAATTCGCTTAGGTCAAGCTTGCAAAGATTGCTGCGGCGGCAGCTTGCACCGCAGGTTCACCCAAGAGACCAGCGGATGTCATTCCCTGTCATACCAGGTCACCGCAGCATTGGCACCCTGATCCCCGCCTCTTTCATTGCACGTAGAAAATCTTCCACTGCCAAACGGAAATTTCCTGACACATCCCTGGTGTTGGTGCAGCCTGGAAATCTTCGCCCCCATTTTTCACCACTGAGTTCGTCGTCCGTCTCGCCACCATCATCAAACATCCTTGATTTAATGCAAACTTGGAGGGATGGTGTTGACAGGAAACAGGAGGCTTGTGTCAGCGCTATCAAGTGGATATAGACGCCTTATCCCGCAGAAACAGACACTTCCAGCACGATCCGCGCGTAATCGACACGCCGTCCGCCGCCGGCTGCGCCTTGAGCTCATCCAGCGCATAAGTCATCGTCACCGTGGCGCCGGGAACGAACAGCTTGCTATCCTGCCTGCGCTGCGTGTAGATGCTTTCGTCCACTGCCGAGCCATCCGCCAGGCGCAAGGTGATGCTGTTGGCTTGATCGCCCCGCCGGCTGTCCTGGCCCGCGAAATACCTTCGTTCGACGATGCCCGTCAAGGTTTGCGTCTGGAGGCGCCCGGCCTCGATGCTTTGCCACCACGCTACGGAGGCGAACAGGCCGTGGCCGCCTTTCAGGCCCATGCGGGGCCTGGAACTGTCGAGGGTGAGGGCTTGGGTCCGGGTGACGCGGCCGGGGTCGTTTGCCAGGGCGTCGGCGAGGGTGTAGACGGTTTTCATCAGGGGCAGGATTTCCTGGCAGCACTCGCTCAATGTTTGCGCCGGATCACGTAGGCATTGGCGGCAGCGTCAAAACCGAGCGCCGGATAGTAGGACATGGCGTCGGGCGCGGAGAGCAGTATCAGCGACACCTCGTCGCCGATGATCGCCTGGGTGCGCCTGACCAGCTCCTTGCCGATGCCCAGGCCCTGGTATTGCTTGTCTACCGCCAGATCCGACAGATAGCAGCAATACGCATGATCGGTCAGCGAGCGGGCCAGGCCCGCAAGCTGCCCATCCACCCATGCCGACAGCAAGAGACAGGGCGCGGCGAACATGCGCGCGATTCTCGGCAGATCGCCAGTCGGCCGCTTGATTCCAGATCGATCGAAGACGCGAACCACATCAAGCGGATCAAGGGGAAAGTCATGACGGTATTCAACGGTGATGTTTTTCATTCGTTCAAAGGCGCGGGACGATCACGCATGAGGTTGCGGGTTGATGATACGGACGCGGCAGCTTCTGGCCAATCTCGCTCACATGCGTCCAGGCATTCCATCGTATTGCCATTGTGGGGGCCGGGAGCAAACTCTTTATAACAAGCAACAATGTAACAAGCAACAATGATACAGGCGGCTGCGGGCGACGCATCACGAGCAGGAATGCCGCAGCGCTCGCTACCAGCAAGCTGTGCGGATTTTAGCCGGCATCCAGGGGGCTGCCACGGCGCCGGCCGCGTTTCCGGCGTCCGCGGCGAAACTCGCCGGACGCCGACATGGCCCCGCAAGGCAGCCAGGGCGCCGCCTCCCATCTGTTAAAATATATCCCAATTCTTACCAGATTAGCATGAACAATCTGAGATTCTCAAATATAAGGAATGTGCTTAGCTAATGAAAGCCATGATATTCTGCACCAGCTTTATAAAAGATGCCCAATCGTGGGAAAGTCGCTACCAACGGTGGCTTGACTACTACGAAAACATCCCGATCAATGCCGAAAAAAAGATAATGATCGACGATGGCTCGCCATTTCTTCCGCCTGCCGACATTATCAATACGATCTCGCATGACGCCCCGCTGGCCGCCAATGACGACAAAAACCTCATCATTCACTTTGATAACAACCTGGGACGACAAAGCGGGGCTGACTACCCTGGCTGGTGGCGCAGCTTTCTCCACTCCGTTCAGGTGGCAAATGAATTAGGCGTGGATAAAATCATCCATATCGAATCGGACGCCTATATCATGACGCCCCGCCTGGTAAAATTCATCAATGAAATAGAATCAGGCTGGAACGTCCTGTGGTCTCCGCGCTATCGTTTTCCGGAAACCGCCCTGCAAGTCATCTGCCGGGATCAATTCGCCACCTTTGAGAAATTCAAGAACGACACGCCAGGCCTGAAATTCCCGGATATTGCGGAAAGATTGCTGCCGTTTACGGCGGTACACAAGCAGTTCAAAGGCGACCGCTACAGCGATTTCACGAAAAACAGATGGATATTCCGTTCGCGAAAATTCAACGGCATTCCACTCTTCAAGCGGGAATTTTTCTGGGAAAAAATACCAGCCGATGCGGACTTCGTCACGCAAGGCATCAGCCGTCAAGAATTCGTCTACCGGCGCGATGAATTAGCTTAGACGCTGCACGGTGGGCAATCGCCAACGCGCCTGGCCGTCAACAGCCGGGCGTTATGCGGTTTCCAGGAACTGTTTCAAAAAACCGGCCCCGCCACCAGGCCAGCCATCCACGCACCAGCGTGGCGATGCACCCGGGTCAGCCCCGGATGCGGCATAGCAATCGCTCTTGTCCGTCTGTGCGGGCGCAATCCGCTCACGCGGGCTGGCGCAGGACGGGAGCGCGCAAAGCGCTTGCGACGTGTGCCGGCGGCAACGGCACCGAGCAAAGGTGCTGGGCACCAGCCCAACCCGTAGGCGGGACGCCAGCGCCATGCGCGGCAGAGGGCAGATGGCATCCCGTCGTGCAAGCATTGCAGCGTGTCGCAAACGTTCAAGACCTGCGTCAACGCGCAAACGATACTACCTTCATCAGTTGCCTACCGAGGGAGTTTCATGCACACAGCCGCCATGCCCGTCTTGCGCGCCATCGCCGACTTGCCGCCCCCGCCCGCCCTGCCGTTTCCCGGCAATGCGCACCAGCCAAACCCGCGCGCCATCCGCCTCGCCTTTGCTGAGCACGTCCATACGCTGCTCAAAGGCGACGACAAGCGGCAGGAAGATATCAGCGATGCAAGGGCCGGGGTGGCCCGCCTTGCGCAGATGCCCGCCCCTTGCCGGCGCTGCTTGCGGCGTCGCGCGGACCGGCGCCTGGAACGCGGCGCACGCGCCCTGCAAGGGGCCACGGACGGTTTTATCGCCCGGGCGGCCCGGGCAGCCGATCCGGCGCCGCGCGCCCAGCCTGTCAAGCTGCAGCAAGCCATGCTGCTGCTGGACGGCGACATGGCTCGGCTTCGGCCCCGGACTGGCGCCGCGCCGCTGGCGATAATCTTGCGCCAGCGCAACAAAGGCGGAAGCGACCTCGCTCCGGAGTGCATATGAGCATACGCAAGCTGCACCGCCTGTCGGCCTGTGTCCTGGCCGCCTTTATTCTGCTGCATCTTGGCAATCATCTGGCCGCCATTGCCGGCGCCCACGCGCACGTCGCCTACATGGAGGCGATCCGGCCCCTGTATCGCAATGCCGTGGTCGAGCCGGTGCTGCTGGCGTGCGTGTTGTTTCAATGTGGCAGCGGAACATGGATGGTGCTGCGCAACTGGAAGAAACGCGCCGGGCTGCCAGCGTGGCTGCAGGCCGGCACGGGCATCTATCTGGCCCTGTTCCTGCTGTTGCATGTCGGTGCCGTCCTGTTCGGCCGCGCCGCACTTGGGCTCGACACCAATTTTTACTACGCGGCGGCCGGTTTTGTCCTGATGCCCTATGCATGGTTCTTTGCGCCGTATTACTTCCTCGCCATGTTCGCCCTGTTCGCGCACCTGGGTTGCGCCGCCTACTGGCAAGTCCAGGTGCGCTCGCCCCTGGTGCGCAGGCTCGCCCTGGGCGTTCCGGCGGTCGCCGGCCTGGTGTTCGCCCTGCTGATCAACCTGGCTCTGGCGGGCAAGCTCCACGCACTCGACATTCCCGCGAAATACCTGATCATTTACCAATAAACGCAGCGGCCAGGCGCCCTGCGGCATTCGGGTGTCCGGCAAGCTTTTATTGCCGCATACCTGCATACATTATCCATGCAAAACAAATCCGGACATGGCTGCGCGAAATACGCAGCGGCACCACGGGGAGAATCCCGGCAGATATAATGATGGAATGAGCAGCCGGGACAAATCCCCGAAAAATACATTCCGGGCGTTGTCCCCGGTTCCGACCTGACTGATACAACAAGACTGCATGAAAATGAAAATATTATTCGCCGCTTCGCTGGGAATTCTGTCGCTGATGCAAACGCCATTATCCTTCGCAGAGAATATCAACGGAAAGAATCTTTATGTACAGAGATGCGCCGTATGCCATGGAACAGATATCAAAGGAACAGGAGCATTGGCAAATAAAAGCAATCCCCCCACGCCTGACCTGACGACATCCGCTTTCAAGAAGCGCCTGAAGGATTATCCTGGCGTTATAGTGTCATCGGTAATACTCCGTCCCAATGGCGACCTGATTCCAAAAACCTTGCGGGAGAATGGCGTAAAGATACCGCCCTACGCCTGGAGGGTTCAGGATTTTCGCGACTTGAATCAATATATGAGTGGGGTGATTTTAAAGAGCCGATGAGGGGGGCAGGAAACCAGGAGCCGGAGCCTGTCATTTTGCGCCGGGATTCCAGTTCACAATCTCAAGAACGCGGTAAAAACCAGTCACATGACTGGCTTTTTTTATTATGCCGGACTTTCCTGAAATTGTTTTGCATTATCACAAATCTCATACCATGCCGGCTTGGAAGCAACATGAACATGAAACTGTATTCTTGCCCCGGGGTCGTCATCCAGGCAGTCAAGGGATATGGGAAATGAATCATTCTCCGAGCCGACTTCCCCCAACGAAGTGCCGCAGTTTTTGCAAAAAGTTCTTGCATATTTAAAGGGAGGCTCAGGCTCATATCGCTGAATAAATTCCCGCCCCTCCAGCAAGGTAAATGAATTTTTCTCCACGAAGGCCAGGGCACTCGCTCCCGACTTCCGGCAACGAGAACAGTGGCACATGCCCATCATGCTTGGGGGCGATGCCAATTCAAACTTTACCGAGCCGCAGCAGCAACTGCCTTTGATCATGATCAGTCCTTTTTGAACGTTGATACTGTATCTTTACACAGTATTTCCAAAAAAGCAATGCATGCATGGATAGTCTTTCAGGCCCTGATCGCAAGCACGGTGCGGGCGAAAGGGTCTGATGCGCTGGGCGTTGCGGAAGCCGGCGCAGTCGGAAAGCTGATCAGAACCACGAATGCGCGCAGCGGCAGCGGTTGGTGGATTCGCGGGGCGCGCTGGCGCCCTGCTGTGCAATGCGAATAGACAAGTCTCATGCGGCTTTAGATGCAATGCACCAGCCGCACCTGCTGAAATACCTAAGTACAGATATCGGTGAATAAATACTATGCAGAGATTGGCTTGTAGAAATCCCTGCGCGTACATTCCTATAGCGCAAGCTTAGCTCTTCACAAGTGTACCCGGAGTTCAATTGGAATATTTATCAATGGCTTCACTGAATAATCTGGCTTGCGATCAAGGAAACAGGCGACGTCGGGAACTGGGAGGGTCTGTGCAAATGTCCCCAGCTTTGTCTTGCATTCGATTTTACTGAGCAACACCGCATGCGCATGGGATAGGGCATTGACGTCCTTGCAAGCAAGATCGAGTGTCTCGTACCGCGCATAGTGATCGCCCGGCTGATTGGCCCAGTAGATACACAGCGCTGTAGCAAATTCACAATTGGGATGCGCTATGATCTGCGTGAGAAGCCATATGCCACTATCATAATTATGATGCTGGACGATGGCATGAAGCTGACATCCAGACAGTGCCGAGAGATCGTTTTCCACTTCTTTTTTGAACGCTTGCATACCTATCGCTCTCTGCCGAGCATAAAAGTGATAAAAGTCGTCCTCCTCGTTACCTTCCATAGCGCTGTCAAAAACCGACTGACTCATGTCGTGGTAATAACTGTCGCCGGCACATTTTCCTTTCAGGGCCAGGATTAAGATATCTTGTTCAGCATCCGAACCGTTCGGCTGCTTAAGTCCCAGCGCTTTGGCCAGTTTTGTTAACATTTGCACTCCTTGGAATATTCTATTTGACTAAGTGACAGCAAGGGCTATCCATTCCCGTGCCCAGCCAGCTTGACCGCTTCCTCGCGAAGTTGCGGCGTGTATGTTTGCTCGCTTCATCAATTCCCCCGTGGGAGAAGTTTACTAAACAGGCGCGGCCGAAAAAGCCTGGGTACCTCACCCCTCTGTTCGCTTATGGAGATAATTGCTCACTACTCCATTGCCAGATGGTCGCGCCATACTGTGTATCGGCGGATACCGGCATGATCTCGCCTTGTTCGAAATGACGAAGACTGCCGGGTATAGCAGGGGTGAACCAGTACCCAGCCTGGGGACATGGGCTGCCGCCTTCAACACGCAGTTTTTCTGGCGCTGTGGACATAGGTCCAGCTTGTTTATCGAGCTTTCTGGCGTAGTCCACCAGGTCTTTTGGATACACGATATGCTCTCGGAAACTGCGGTCTTCCAGCTCCAAAAGATATACTGCTGCTGCAGCTTCGATGGCCCAATAGCCAAAATACGCGCCGCAACCTTCTGCGCTCATGCTCAAATGACTGTCGTGCCACGGCGCCTTTTTCATGGACTTATACCAAACCTTCAGATAGGCCTCGATGTCCTGAATGCTTTCCTCTGGCGTGTCACGATAAAAGCTATTGATGATGTCGCGATACGGCGCGTCGTGGTACCACTCGTCGACTTCGTAACGATCCTTGAGTTCATAGGCAAACAAATCCTCATAGAGCGTGTCTTTGCCGGCAAATGCGCCGTCAAGCATCGCCGCCAGTCGTGGCAATAAGTCACGGCGATGTAGAAGATAGCAAAGGCCAATGAGTTGCATTGCGCGCTCGTAATCGTCTATTTCGGCAAAGCGTAAGGGTGGGAAAAGTGGGTCGTTTGCATATTCCTGTTCGTATTTGGCATTTCTCTCAAACGCATCAACGACTTTCGTAAGACCATTACGCAAAATATCTAGCGATTCGCCAGCCGTGTAGCTCAACAAAAAGTTTGAAAATATGTCATCGGCGAGCACAGATGAAATACGGCTTCGGTCGTTTGCGTCGTTGTTTGGTTCGGATAAAGCTTGCAAAATCCGAGGAAGTCCTTTTTCATTGAAATATTTAATTTCATTGTTGTAGGCCAGTTCATTCAGGAATTGTTGGCGACGTTTTTCATGGAATTGCATAGTATTTACCCGATAAAACTGCGTGTTAGTTGCGTTATTACTTGAGGTCTAACATTCAAGGTTCCAGCGGCAGACCGAGTTTCGCGTGTTTATGATTGACTGCGGCTTTTACTTCTCGCTCATCGTGTCGATGTGTGGATGGGATGTCGTGATCAGCATGTTTCTCATGCTTGTCTCGTTCATCCTCTAATAATGCCTTCTCATGTTCTGCGGCTGAGGGTAGGTAAAACGGTGTATAGAAAAGATGGCGCGAATAAACTTTTGTCCCATTGATTCGAATCTCTTCAACAATTTCGCGAGCATCAGCAATAACTCCAAATTTCACGGCATCTTTAATGTTCTTCGTAATCCATTTTTGACTCATTTGAACGAGCGGTTGTTCAACGCTGTTGTTTGTCTGCCGTGCTGACGTAGGAGCGGTACTCGCCGCGGTCTGCTTCGGCTGCGCTTGCTTGCCGCCTGAAGGCTTTCCGCCCCCTCCTTTCCCGACCGGTTTGCCGCCTGGTTTCCCCGCCCCAGCGGAATCACTGCCCTCGCTCGTATCCGGCTCCAACAGTTCCTCTGACTTTGGCAGCGCCGCGTCCTTGATCCGCCGGGCATTGTCCAACAGCTTGCCCTTTACGCCCGGCTTACTGGCGGCATTCTTCGGTGCCTTTCCCACCTTCGACGCCTTCGACTCCACAATCGCGTACGGCTTGCCGCCATTGTGCGGGTCCCCCATTTGCACTTTCCACACGCCATCAATGCCTGTGCCATGCGCTTTCAGGGCGAACAATGGATTGAGCCGGGTCGCTTCGTTGAGTTTGCCAGGAAAGGTCTTGCTGGGCTTTTCCTTCCACTCGCCTTGCATGCCCATGTCGTGCCGGCTCCAGTCCTTGCCCCAACCGTATTTTTCATACAGAAAATAATCGGTAATATGCTCACCTACAATGCCGGTCAGGCTTTTGCTGACACCTTCGGCGACGCTGGTACCGATCGAGGCATTGACCGTATTGTTCGATGCGGTAAGCGTAGGGGCGTTGTGGCCGGTTTCGGCGACTTTGGGATCATTCTTTTCCGGCTTCTTTTCCACCGGATTGACCTTGCCTTGCGGACCGATGGCTTGCGCCGCATTGTTGCGTTGCTCACCACGCTTCGGGGTCTAGCCGCCCGCACACCTATCGGCGCGCCACCAAGCGACGATGCAGGCGGCAATTGGGCTCCGCGATCATAGAAGGCTGTTCGGAGCGTACATCGGCCTACCGCTGCTCACCGCTCCGGCGTGTATGTTTGCTCGCCTCATCAATTCCCCCGTGGGAGAAGTTTACTAAACAGGCGCGGCCGAAAAAGCCTGGGTACCTCACCCCTCTGTTCGCTTATGGAGATAATTGCTCACTACTCCATTGCCAGATGGTCGCGCCATACTGTGTATCGGCGGATACCGGCATGATCTCGCCTTGTTCGAAATGACGAAGACTGCCGGGTATAGCAGGGGTGAACCAGTACCCAGCCTGGGGACATGGGCTGCCGCCTTCAACACGCAGTTTTTCTGGCGCTGTGGACATAGGTGCAGCTTGTTTATCGAGCTTTCTGGCGTAGTCCACCAGGTCTTTTGGATACACGATATGCTCTCGGAAACTGCGGTCTTCCAGCTCCAAAAGATATACTGCTGCTGCAGCTTCGATGGCCCAATAGCCAAAATACGCGCCGCAACCTTCTGCGCTCATGTTCAAATGACTGTCGTGCCAAGGCGCCTTTTTCATGGACTTATACCAAACCTTCAGATAGGCCTCGATGTCCTGAATGCTTTCCTCTGGCGTGTCACGATAAAAGCTATTGATGATGTCGCGATACGGCGCGTCGTGGTACCACTCGTCGACTTCGTAACGATCCTTGAGTTCATAGGCAAACAAATCCTCATAGAGCGTGTCTTTGCCGGCAAATGCGCCGTCAAGCATCGCCGCCAGTCGTGGCAATAAGTCACGGCGATGTAGAAGATAGCAAAGGCCAATGAGTTGCATTGCGCGCTCGTAATCGTCTATTTCGGCAAAGCGCAACGGCGGAAACGCTGAGTCATGTTGATATTCCCTAACATATTTAGTTGATTGCTCATGAACCTTTATAATTTCGGTAAGATTCTCACGCAACACATGCAATGATTCGCCTGCGGTGTAGCTCAATAAATAATTTGTAAACGTATAGTCGGCGATTGCTGCTGACACAAGACTGCGGCCCAGTGCATCATTACTTGGATCGCCTAGTTCGCGTGACAATTCCGCGTGCGCAGTAGTGATAAAAAAAGTCGTCGTTTTTTCAAAAGCCGTTTCATTTAAGAATTGCTGCCTACGTTTTTCATGAAATTGCATAATATTTACCTGATTATGATCGGTGCTAGATGCGGAATTGTTCTATGGCTCAAGTGCCAAACCAAGTTTAGTATGCTTATGATTAACAGCCGCTCTCACTTCTTGTTCGTCGTGACGATGCGTTGATGGTATATCATGATCGGCATGTTTCTCGTGTTTCTCTCGTTCATCCTCCAGCAGTGCCTTCTCATGCGCTGCGGCTGAAGGTAGATAAAATGGCGTATAGAATAAATGGCGAGAGTAGACTTTCGTTCGCTTACTAATTATGTCTAAAGCAATTGCCTCATCCTTAACTGCAATGCGGATATTCTTTGAAATCCACTCCTGACTCATCTGCACAAGAGGTTGCTCCGCATCACTCTTCGATGTAATTGACGCTACACCAACCGGCGCATCCTGCTTCGGCTGCGCTTGCTTACCGCCACCCGAAGGCTTCCCATTCCCCTTGCCTTCTTTCCAACCTGGCTTTCCGACCGGTTTGCCGCCTGGTTTCCCCGCCCCAGCGGAATCACTGCCCTCGCTCGTATCCGGCTCCAACAGTTCCTCTGACTTTGGCAGCGCCGCGTCCTTGATCCGCCGGGCATTGTCCAACAGCTTGCCCTTTACGCCCGGCTTACTGGCGGCATTCTTCGGTGCCTTTCCCACCTTCGACGCCTTCGACTCCACAATCGCGTACGGCTTGCCGCCATTGTGCGGGTCCCCGATTTGCACTTTCCACACGCCATCAATGCCTGTGCCATGCGCTTTCAGGGCGAACAATGGATTGAGCCGGGTCGCTTCGTTGAGTTTGCCAGGAAAGGTCTTGCTGGGCTTTTCCTTCCACTCGCCTTGCATGCCCATGTCGTGCCGGCTCCAGTCCTTGCCCCAACCGTATTTTTCATACAGAAAATAATCGGTAATATGCTCACCTATAATGCCGGTCAGGCTTTTGCTGACACCTTCGGCGACGCTGGTACCGATCGAGGCATTGACCGTATTGTTCGATGCGGTAAGCGTAGGGGCGTTGTGGCCGGTTTCGGCGACTTTGGGATCATTCTTTTCCGGCTTCTTTTCCACCGGATTGACCTTGCCTTGCGGACCGGCGGCTTGCGCCGCATTGTTGCGTTGCTTGGTCTTCCAGTGAGTCAGCTTGAGCGTGACAAGCATCACCATGGCCGGCAACTGGGAGCGCACCGTGCTCATGCAGGTGCTCAAGGCGAGCCGTCCTTCGGCGGGCAGGTTGTCGTAAAGCCATGAACCTTCGATCGCACTCTGGACCGTGCCAAGCTGATTTTTCAGGCCGACCGCATCGAATAATTTGTCGAGCAAGAATTCCGGACTGGTGTGGATGCCGACCTTGTCGCAGACCATGCGCAGCACGTCGAACAGAATCGGAGCAAAGCGCTCCGGATGCTTGTTGACGATGCGGATCGTTTTCTTGACGCCGCCGCCCGCACCCGGTATCCAGCCCACCAGTGCCAGGACCAGGTCGAATTTGGCTTCCATCTGGTCTTCCGCCGACGTGCTGTTGTGGAGGGTCAGCATGCATGTGATGGTGTCGTAGATATTGATCGCCTGCCCCAGGAAGGGGACGAGTCCGGTGGCGACGGCGACGCTGATCTCTTCGATGGCACTGGTGATGGCCGCGCTGTCGGTTGGTGTCTCAGCCGCTTGAGGTGCGCTGGTCGCAGGTGCGTCGCTCATTGGATATCCCTTCCAGCCATGCTGTGCAGCAGCGACTCGACATCATCTGGATCGGTGGGGTGGCCGTGTTTTTTCAACTCGTTTAGCACGTTTTCCAAGGTGGTCTTTCCGGCGTCTTTGGCGCTGTCTGCCATGAACGGTTTGGGGTCTTCGCCGAAATAGACCTTGACCGCGCCCTGCGGAATGTTTTCCAGGCGAGCGTGGCCTTTGCCGTCCAGCTTGCCTACACGTGAGGTGCCGTCAGCGAATTCGGCACGGTACGCGCCGCCAGCGACCGGCGTCAAATCGGGCCAGTGATGGTTAAATTCGATGAAGTTCTTGATCTGGTCGATCTTAGGGAGCGGCGGCAGGACGGAAGTGGCGGCAGAAGGCCCAGCCAGCTCCTTCATGCTGGCCTTGAACGTCATCGCCCCCGGTCCGTGGATCATGATGTTGCCGCCTTCGAGCTTGATATAGGCGCCTTGTGAGGTCAGCAGCACATGTTCCTTGGCCGCGATGGACACGCTCTTGGTGATGCTCGCCACCGTGATGGCCTTGTCGGCCGTGATGCGCGTTTCGTCCGACTGGCTTTGGCTGGACACCTTGCCGCTGGCCGCGTGCAGCCTGATGCCCGTTTCCTGGTTCGGCTTGTCCTTGCTGTCGGCCTTGCCATACGTGAACAGGCTGATGCCGCCCATGACGGCATACAGGCTGTTGCCTTGGGCAGCAAAGTTGATGTCCTGGCCGGCCGTGATGCTGCTGGTGTTGCCTGCGCTGATGATCGCGTCGGCCGGGGTGGTCGCCGCGATGCCGGCGGGGCTCGACAACTGCAGATGGGGCTCGGCGTAGGCCGTCACCTTGCCCGCGCGGCCGGCACTGTCGCCGCTGGGCGCATTGCTCTCTGTGGCCTCGATGACGGTGACGCTGTGCGCCATCTGCACGGTCGGTGGCAGCTTCTCGGGCGCAGGTTCGGCCTGGCCCTTGCCATCCTTGAGCATGGCATTGTGCTTTTGCGCCGTTGTCGCCAGCGCCGTCTGCAATTGCAGGCTCTGGTCGATCTGCGCTTTTGCCTCGCGCGAATCGAGTTGGCTACCGTTGGCATTGACCAGCGCGTCGGTCGACAGCAACAGGCCGGAACCGGCTCGAATGGCGGCGCCGTGCTCCGTCTTGAGCTCGGCGCCGAATCCCACGGGGTTGAGGCGCTGGTTATCGGTCTGGTGACGCAGATGGCCCATGTTCAATTCGGCCGTGCCCTGGTGACGATGGGCGTGGCGCTGCAGTGCCACGCGCGACTGTCCCGCCGTGTCATCAAATACCAGCTGGCTGTACGCACCGCTGCCGTTTTGACTGGTGTGCATTGCCTGCGTCTTGAAACCCGACAGTACTGCGGGATGCGCATGCGCGCCGGCTCCACCCGGGAACCATGCTGGTGCGTTGCCGGTCGAAACGCCCGCGCCCTGTGCCACGTGGTTGTTCTGGGCGTCGTCCTGTCCTTTGCCGTTGTACAGGCTTCCAATGACCACGGGGCGGTCGATGTCGCCGTCCAGGAAATCAATCATGACTTCACTGCCGACGCGTGGCACGGCGACCGAGCCCCAGTTGGCGCCCGCGACCGGCGCCATCGGCGTGGCTATGCGCACCCACGTACCTGACTTCTCGTTTGCCGGCGCACCTGCGTGGCCGTCGGGCGATGGATGGTTCAGGCGGCTGTGGCTCAGGTCGTTCTCGCCCGCGCCACGCTGCCAATGAAACTGCACCTTGATGCGATGATCGCGGTCCGTGTAGGTGGCCGCGCCGGCCGGTCCGACCACGATTGCGGTCTGCTGCCCGCGGACGGTGGGACGGGGATGCAGAAGTTGGCCATGCCCATCCTGCCCGCTGCTGCGATAGGGGGTCTTGCTGCGGATGGCGTCGATACGGTTGCGGTAGACGGGACGTTCGCCCTTCTCCGTTCCCACTGCATGCAGACTATTCTTGCACTCTTTCTGAATAAGGGCGTCGAGCATGCTCTGGCCCAGTCGTTCGGTGATTTCCGTTTTCGCCTCGAAACTCAGGTTATTGTGGGCGAGGTGCACCACGCGCACGATGACAAAGGTGCGCGCATCGCCGCTGCCGGTGGCACCGGCGGCGTCGAGCTGCGCTTGCCCATTGAGTGTGATGGTCGTGCCGGCCGAGAGCGTGCGCACGGTACCTGCGCCGATGTGCGTTTCACGCAGCGCGTCCAGCGCCTGCATCTGCTTGTCGGCGATGCGCTGGCCCTGCTCCTTCGACTCGTAGGCGTATGCGCCGGGCGTGTCGCGGCTGACCAGCGGAGTACCGCCGTCACCATTGGCACTGACCGAACTCACCGGTCGCGATCCGGTCGTGCGGTAGTCCCAACTCGACAAATCGATGGCGTTCGTTTGCAAACGCACGCTGGTGCGCCAGCGGTCGATGCTGTCCTCTTTCATTACCGCGCCAGGCTGCGTGAAATTGACCGTGGCCTGAGCATTTGGTTTGAAACTGCCATTATGGTCGGCGATGACCATTGTGTGGGAGCCAAGGGTGGCGCTTTCAGCATTGCCGGCGTGCTCGAAATAGTAGAACAAGCCCTCTTCGCGCATCAGGCGCTCGACGAACGCCATATTACTTTCCTGATACTGGCAAGTCAGCGATCTGATCGGATACACGTCTCTGTCAAGTATGTCGTAGCGCCACGCCGGCACCAAGGGCCCCACGTTCTGCCAACCACCGAAGATCGCGTCGAGAATGTCGAATACGGTCTTGTCCTGGAATATTCGGCTATCGCGGCCATGAGCCAGGAACGCGTACCAGGGGCCAATTGTGAAAACGTAGCGCGCGAAACCGCCGTCGGCACCGGCCCGTTCAGCCGAAGTGATATGGCCGTGGAACGGGCGTTTGTCATCACGACTCGTGGCCGTGAGCAGTTCAAGCAGAACCGGCTGCCCATGCAGGGATTTGAGTGTAATTCCCGCGTCGGTCGAGAGCGCCGTGACCTTGAATGCGTAGCACTCGCTCAGTCCTTCCTCGCCGCGAAAGCATTCGGCAAGAAGCTTGTCGCGGCCAATCGGCGTGCTGAACGTCAGCAAGCGCGTATTTTGAGTGAAGCTGTTGAGCAGCGCTGACATAGGGGAAATGCTCCTGGGAGGCGAGTCGATCACATCTAGATATTGGTGGCGAAAAAGTCCAAGGCTGTATTAAATCACAGAAATGTTATCTATATGGTTACGATACGAGATCGAGCTTGCTTCGTGTCAAGAACATTGGCTATTGGGCCCCATTCAACTATCGTGGGTAACGTGTCGCGCTTCAAATCGGCGCTGCACAACGGCGCGAAAAAACTGCTAAGCATTGGTGCATTGCCCCATGACAAGTTTCACGCTCTTGAGGTAAACGATCACGCGGCGGCGGAAGTAAGTCGGCTACCAAGGCGGTGCAGGTCCGAGCGTATCGGATTATCGGCAAACCTATCCTTCCAGATCGTTGGCGTGAGCTGATGCACCATGGTCGTCGGGTGCTGGCCGACCCGCTGCAGCTCGTCCACGAAGTAATCGATAAGCGTCTTACCAGCACCGTCTGGAGTGCCTGAGCGTCGTCACCCATGATCCAATTTTGGTACGACACTCGCGCCCACAAATTCTGATTATGAACACAAATTTTCAATCGACCATTTCAAAGAGCGCACGCGGCCACTATCACCAGCATCCGCTTGGGCGTGCGGGTCCGGTCCGCCATTCGGACACGAACTGATGCGTCGAGTACGGTGAAAGCTGGCTCAGTCGACAAGCTGATTGGAGCCACGAACGCGCGCCTGCGGCGCGCGAGGCTGCCGCGCAGCGGCAGCAGGTGGAGGATTCGGGGCGGGCTGGGCCGGCAGGCCCAGCCCTTCGAATCTCACGCGCAAGGCGCGAAGGCGCCCTGCTCGCTTCCGCCAGGCAATAAAAAACCGCCCGAAGGCGGTTTCTTTATTTCTAGGCGGAGGCGGCGTAATGCAAATATCTATGTTTTTGGCGACTCTCAAGCCGCTATGCGCCAACCGTACCTACCAGGCTACCTAGCGATAAAAATCGCCACAAAAAGTCTTTGTGAGCCTGCACCCCTGGCGATTTTACTATGCAAATCAAATGCAAGCTGAAATGGCGCGCAGCCGCATGCTCTCGCGCACGCTAGCCGCATGACCGCGCGCATGGCATCATGCGCGCAGAACATTCACTATGGTGACACATGGAGCAATTTCATTTCCTGGTAGGCGAATTCAAAAAGAATAGCCCATTTATTCCTGCCGCCGCCAGCGAGCAGCTGTTTGCCTGGTTTGAGCAGGTGGGCGAGCGCGTCGATCGCTACGGCAGCAAGACCGGCAAGGTCGTCAAGTTTTCGCAGAAAAACTACGAGAAAACCCTGTTCGCACCTGATGCCGACAGCATCAGCCTGTATTCGCCTCGGGTCGTACCACCCGACGATATAGACGAGTGGGCGAACTGCGACGTTCTTGCCCTGTATTCACATAGCTGTTCGCTGATGCTGGCTGTCCACGCCAGCAAGCTGCCGCTGGCGCAGCTGTTTCAAGGCGCAGAGAATATACCCGGCTTGCTCGATCATTGCGATTATGTGTACGGCTACAGCGAAACGCTGGGCTATGGTACGGGTTACGCCGGCGGCTACCGGATAATCGATGAAGCACATCCGTGGGTACCGGCCAGTTCCGATCCTGGCAATAACTGGGGTGCCATCAAGCGCAACGGGCTGCAGTATGAGCATATCCGCGACGTGTATCCCATCAATATTTTCAGCCAGTCCAGGCTCGACGCGCTACCGCCGGAGCGTCAACAGGCATTGCGCAAGGCGCTGCAGGCATATGGCAGCAGTAATACGCAAGACGGCAGGACGCACTGGATTTTAAGCGGCGAGGAACAGGCGACGGCCCGGAGCGACCTGCAAGCGCACGCCATGCTGGGTTCCTTGATCGACCGTTAACCCCATGAGCACGCAACCGGCAAGGGCCGCAACCTGTTGCCGCTTGCATTCCGAACCAGTAGCCCTAGACTGGTCCAAAGTGGACTTCGTGCGCGGCGGGTTCGACTCCCGCCGTGTCCACCACCGAATTGTTTAAAATCAAGTAGTTAGCAAGAAGAAGGCTGTTATTATTTGAGTTGTTTCTGGGCTGTTTTAGCCCAGGAGTGACAACAGAATGACAGCTTTTTTTCCGCCCTTCAAACTAATCCCTCTCGCCTTCACGCTAGCATTTCCCCAGTCTGACGGGCACTCTCGAAAGGTATGAAGTCACAATCAAAATTTTGCTGAGGCTTCGTTTTCAGTTCGCCGCTCAGCCTCCAACCTTTGTGGTTCACTCATATCCACCTTCATGCTTTCGTCCATCGTCTCAGAGTCAACGATACGAAAACTATAACCATTTGCCAAGTCTCCCTGGTAATAAATCACTGCTGATATGTACTTACCACCGATAATTTCCCTATCTTTGTAAGGGAAACGGCTAGGACGATAGATTCCTACGGGAGTCCGCAGCCCTCCCCAAAGAAACGAAATAAATCTCGACTCAGGATTCATATGAGATGCAGGAACGGCATCTCCAGACGTTATTCTAGGCTGTCCATACTTTGCCACAAGCATAACAATAAGACTATCTCGATTAATTGCGGGACTAAAACCCTGGTCAACAAAAACACTGGCCAGAAGGTCTCCTTGTGCTTTGCCAGAAAAAATAAAACGCGCTGATATACAATTTTGTTGCAAGTCACTAGTATCAGCGGAGCGACATGAATTATCTATAATTCCTTGATCATCCCCAGCCATGATCGCAAGAATATCAAATGAATTATCTCTAGACTCCAATTTAACGTGCGGAAATTCATTTCCCGCCAATTGCAACACTTTATCCGACGCATCGCCGAGAGAAATATTGCGATACTGCAGCATCGCTTCAGCTCCAACGCTTAGAGGAAGACCCAGTAAATAGATCGGCAAAAATCGCCGCACGCACCAAGAAAGATTTATCATTTTCATAGCCATAAAATATTTAATTATTGCATCACACACATAATTTTGTCGATCCGACAATATAAAAATGCCTTCAAACCAAAGCGGACAATTAACGAAGCCATACATATTACTCGCACGTCCATGCTTTGCGCCGACCTGTTCGAATGGCATGCGGTGAACACTGCATTAATCTGTGGCGCAAATACGCCGCAAGCTGCCGCGCCGCTCGCCTGCCTCGAATAGATGTGGGCCACAGGGCCGCAACACAGTCCCGCCAGGACGCGAAAACACCCATTCCATGCCCATCAAAAAAAACGCTCAAAGTGCGCCAAAATGCGTCAAAACGCATGTCCCTCTTCGCCCGCCGCGCCAGTCCTCATGCGCGTTTGGCCATGGCTTAAATTTGAGTCAAAAGAGCCCTATATAGCGGGCAGGTGTGGAGGGGGGACAACTGCGCGCGCCGGGCCGAAACTGGCTTTTTTTTGCTCCAAGAGCAACATCAATCGTCGGGACGTGAAAAAGCCGCCTCGTGGGCGGCTTTTACGGTGGCTGGGGCGCGCTGGCGTGGCTGGCCTGTCGCGGCTCCGCCCCGCCGGCTATCGCAGCGTGACGGTCATCCTGCGCGGCCGGCGCGCGCGTTGTAAGCCTGCTCCTTGTCGTAGTCGTCGCGGCAGTCCACATTAGGGGCCAGAGTCAGGTCTGTCATTCGGACACGGACTGATGCGTCGGGTGCTGTGAAAGCTGGCTCAGTTAAAGACCTAATTAGAACCACGAACGCGCGCCTGCCGCGCAGCAGCAGCGGTTGGAGGATTCGGGGAGGGCTGGGCCGGTAGGCCCAGCCCTTCGAATCTCACACGCAGGGCGCGAAGGCGCCCTGCGTGTGAGATTCGAATAACTAGGATTTATGGGTCCTACAGCGTCAAAATAACATCCATACCTACTAACCTACCTACAGAGGGAAATTAGCATGAAAAAGACTTACGTGCCGGAACTCACCTGCGAAGACGCCAGGCGCGAACATACATGGATGATGCAGCAGCGTATTTCCCCTATGGATGGTGTGCGATAGTTTATAAAAGCTACGCTAAAAGTTGCGCCGTTCGATCTTACGCAAAACGCCAGGGTCTGATACTGTTTCGCGGGGCCGCGAACTCCATGTGCGCAGCGCATCCTCATGCGCGCGGGCCGGTAGCGCAACTGCCCACTCCATGCCATCGCGGCATGAAGTGGGACCCGAATGACGCCACGGCGGTGGAGCTGTGGCGGCACGTCTGACACCGGACGTCAGGAGCGCGGGATAACCTTGTGCAATTTGCGCAGCATTTCAGCGTGGTCGGTCACTTTGCTCAAGTCGTCGTCCACCTCGACCTGATGCGCCAAATGCCCTTTTTGAATGAGCACGCCCCCTTCCATGTCGCCTTGCTTTGCTTTCAGTACATGGCCCTGGATGGCAGCCACCAAGCCGCCGTTCTCATCGGTTACAACGGTCATCTTGGTCATGACATCCCCCCGCCTTGCAGATTGTGCCAGCAGCCACCCGGGCCTCTATTGGTGATGGTAACGAAATAGGTGGCGATGCCGTCGTTATCTAACTGCTTGCACTGCTGGTCCGCCAGATGGACCGCTTTGCCATTGGGGCGTTTGATATCGGCAGAGGCGAATTGAGTTCCGCGATCGCCGCCAAAACTGTACCACCAGTTAACATGCTGGCCTTGCGCCAAGAATATTAATGGTCCAAAGTTATTGAAAGCCATATTAGTTCTCCATCCATAAAATTGGTGAATCACTGTGTTAAATGGCGCATAGGTATCAGTAAAAATGCGCCCACCTACCCGCCGGAGTAGACTTATATACTCCGGCCTCCCCTCTTGCAGAACAACAAGAGATTGAATATATATAAATTAAATATAGCCCACTCAATATTAATATTTAAATGCTATAACATTTGCCGCCATTTTTAGTATGTATGATGGCATCCATCCTCATCAACAGTGCAGAATTCCATAGTAGTTCTAACTTGCCGATTGATTCTATTGAATAGTCACTTCTGACGCCGCCACTGATAGCCAGGAGCAGATGCACTTCAACGTCATGCCCTGCGCCTAAGCATCCATACGTCGATCGTACCTACTACACTGCCTACGCATAAAAATCGGTACAAAAAGTCTTTGTGTACCTGCACGCCAGTGCATGGAGGAAAGTTGCGTCAGAACGGGTTTCCGATGAACAAGGCAACAATGCATTGCAAAAAAAACAAACACAGGGTACGCCAAAATGGTTGCCAACTAATTAACGGAGCTGAAGTGAAAACAGTATCCCCGTATGAAATTATTTCCGCTGACGCTGTAGTGCCAGGAGAACTCATCTTGTTGACGATTGATGAGCAAACTACTACCGCATTCGCGTTTCAAGACGCCAGTGAGGACGTGGGATTCTTACTCTTGGAAGGTAATCACATCGATGAGGTTGAGTACCTTGAGAGAAGGAAAGTGCAATGATTGATTCAATCTGTTTACATGGAACTACCAAGAGGTGCAAGTGGCTGGGCGGGTCAGCAGCGCCCCGAAGGCCCTTTGCTGGTAGCTATAGATGGAGAGAAAACCTATTTCATTTATCAAAGATACGGACAAGCAAATGCTGTTGATATTGATACTGGTCTAGTAAGTGATGCTCCTAGAAACCCACTGTATCTGCACAAATGGGCGATTTATGAGAACGAATCCCACGAACTGCTTCTGCAAGGCGGCGCCTAAACATCGTGCGAGCATCTGTACAAGCTAACCCACAGTCTCGTGCGGCGCTCATAGTTCCCCTATATCCGTTTCCCTTCACGTAGGAGGGGCCAGGGTCAGGTCCGCCATTCGGACACGGACTGATGCGTCGGGTGCTGTGAAAGCTGGCTCAGTTGAAGACCTAATTAGAACCACGAACGCGCGCCTGCGGCGCGCGGGGCTGCCGCGCAGCGGCAGCGGTTGGAGGATTCGGGGAGGGCTGGGCCGGTAGGCCCAGCCCTTCGAATCTCACACGCAGCGCGCGAAGGCGCCCTGCTCGCTTCCGCCAGGAAATAAAAAACCGCCCGAAGGCGGTTTCTTTATTTCCTGGCGGAAGCGGTGAGATTCGAACTCACGAACAGTTTAACCCGTCGCTAGTTTTCAAGTCTCCAAAATTTTCCATTTATATCAATAGGTTAGGATAAATTCCGTTCCGCACGCAATGTTTTTCTAGCGTCTTGCCACCCCCAGCTTATGCCACCCGAAACAGGCGATGCGGAAACGATTTGCTCCGAGCGGTGACTCTAAGATACAGTGATGATGCAATAGCGTATTTCCCCAGTGAAAACCTATTGGAAATTCGAAAAGTTACGCCAAAAACTACGCCAATTAACATAGAGATGAGCACTCAAAAATAAGGGAAATCTTGGGCTAAATTACGTTAGCACCTCTTTATTTTGTGGCAAAGATACCAATCAACCATCTTGGAAGTTAAGCAATGAAATCAGTCTTCCTCAACGGCACCGTTGGTGTTGGAAAGTCAACCACCGCCGAACACCTGGGCGCACACCTCATCGCACACAAAATTCCGCACGCTGTTATCGATCTGGACAGCATTAGGCAGCTCTGGCCAGCGCCTGAAGGCGATCCATTCAGCCTGGAGATTGAACTCTTAAACCTCGCAGCCCTTGCCGCAAACTTTGAGCGTGCCGGAGCACAATGCCTCGTGATGGCCGGCGTCATCGAAAACGCAAGTACCGCGGCACGTTATCGCGCTGCCTTGCGCGACGGGCAGCTCTCAATCTGTCGCCTTACAGCTCCGGCCGGAACAGTAGAACAGCGGTTACGGTCCAGGCATGTCAACGATGCGGAAGGACTTCAGTGGCATCTGCACCGAAGCATAGAGCTCGATTCAATTCTCCACGCTGCAAACGTGGATGACGTGGTGATTGATAGCGCTGAAAAATCGCCCGATGAAATCGCAAAAAAGGTTTTTGCGGTTCTAGGATGGACAACGAACGTAGTCCTGTAAGTTCAGCCAACTTGTACAGGTGCCTCTCCTTGCATCCAGATTTCATAGTATTCTAAAAATAATACACCTATTGAAAACCATGACGCGGTTTCGATTCCCGCCGTCTCCACCACCGAATTGTTTAGAATCAAGTAGTTAGCAAGAAGAAGGCTGTCATTATTTGGGTTGTTTCTGGGCTGTTTTAGCCTAGGAATGACAACAAAATGACAGCCTTTTTTTATCGCCAGGAAAAACTATCCTACAACTTTAGTGATGCAGCAAAGGGTACACAATCAAACCCACGAGCGCCGCAGCAGCTACAACCACAGGTTCCTGTAATTTCTTGAACCTCCATAGCAACGCCACCGTTGCCACTGCAATCAAAACAGTCGGGATATCGATGATCGAGCGCCGAGCAATCACGACCACCGAGCCTGTAATCGCTCCAATCGCTGCGGCCGTAATGCCATCAACAAATGCAAGCACTCCAGGCACCTTGCCATACTTCTTGAAGTACGGCGCCGGTATCACCGTAAACAGGTAGCACGGGATAAAGGTAGCCAGCGCAGCAACCGTCGCGCCAGGCAAGCCAGCAATCAAGTAACCGATGAAGCCGACAGTGATGACCACCGGTCCCGGAGTAATCATGGCGACGGCCACTGCATCAATAAACTGTTTGTCCGTCAGCCAGTGATGCTCAGTTACTACACCGCCATACAGGAAGGGCACAATGGCCAGCCCCGAGCCGAAGACGAATGCGCCAGCCTTGGCGAAGAAGATACCAATTTGTGTCAACAGCGGAAAGTCCAGCACTTCGAAGACGGCCGGTGCCGCTGGCATCTGCGTCAAACCAATCACGTGCAAACTGCCCTTGGATAGCCACTTGGGCGGCGCGCGCACCAACCAGACCAGCACGCCGGCGGCGATAAACAGCCAGGCCACTTCGGATTCTGTCACTATGGTCACCCCGGCCAGCAACAGATAAATTGCCCACAACAATTTGTCCTTGCCGATACTCTTCGCCGTCAACTTCTTAGCGCTCATTGCAATGATGCCGATCACGGCTGCGCCAACGCCATAAAACACCGCTTGCATCCACGAGAGGCCACCGAAGCGTACATAGGCCCAGCCGAGCGCAACAACCATCAAGAAGGAAGGCATAACGAAAGCCAGGCCAGCCAGCGTTGCGCCACGAATACGGTAATGGACATAACCCATATAGATGCCAAGCTGAGCCGCCAGCGGACCCGGCGCTAGTTGAGCCAGCGCCAAGCCCTCCTTGTAATCAGCCTCCGATATCCATTTTCGCCCCTCAACTAGATCGCGGTGCATATAGCCAACCAGGGCAATGGGACCACCAAAGCCAAGGCTCCCAAGGCGCAGCATGTACAAAATCATCTGCCACAACGTGTAATTGGCCTGGACTACCGTAGGGTTACTCGTTTTCAAGAGCGCCTCCTGATGATTTTGCCGTTCCGGCCGGCGCATCGATTGAAAAATGAACGTGTAACGAGTCGAGTACGACACTCATTCGGCCAGCAGTTGGTCGTCGTCAGTGCAGCGCTGGCGAGCACCAGCCAGCATCGCCTCAAAGCCGCTCGCTTCGGGGACGAAAACGCCGCCGACATCAAGCGCATGCACCATCCGCCCAAGACGGGCCAGACCCCGTTCACGCTCCAGCCCGAAGCTGGCCACCAACACCTCGAAAGTGACGCGTTCGCCGACGTGCGTGAATGCTGCGCGGTCGAAGTCAAAACCTAATGCGTCCGACGGGCAATCGATGGGCACTTCCAACCAAAGGAAACGCGCATTCGGGTCGATGAAGCGGCGAATCAGCCAGGCGCTGGCGACGCGGTCGACCCACAGATAACGCCGGGTAGCCCAGGTACGTCCCTGATGCGACGCCAACTCACAGCGTTGCACTGCGGCGTCAACCGCCTGTGGCTCACCGGGAGAGAGCAACGTTTGCGCCACGTTAACAAAATCCATCCAGACTGCCTCCGCATGGGTGGATGACTCATTGGCGAAATAGTCTCCAAAATTTTCTATTTATATCAATGGCTTACAATAAATTCTATTCCGCACTCAACTTTTTTGTAGTGCCTTGCCCGCCCCCGCTAGCGCCACCCGACACAGGCGATGCGGAAACGATTTTCTCCGAGGATAGTTTCGCATTGGCAGCACGTATCTGAACGCTCACCAGCCATCATCACCAGGGCGACATGCTGCAGCTCAATTACGGCAGCGTGGTCGTCGGCTGTCAGGTCATCGTGCTGATCGATCAATCACAGCGGCTGGCTGACTGGGCATCATCAGGCACCCACTACTTCGGTGCCAAGGAGGATGAAGAACCATCAGCAATAATCTCCCCAACCGCCGACTCGGAAAGAGACTGACATACATTAATTAGCGTTTCGCAATCTAGCATGCAATAAACCGAAACGGCATGGCCATTGCATACTTCCTTTCCAAACAGCAATTAGGTGCCTATGCAACAGTATTTCCATCACAAAAAAATATTCTTTTTTTTGTGCAATATCGATAATTCGTGTTTTTATTTTGGCAACCATCCGAAATTTATGCCCGTATAGTAGTAACGGGCTATTTAAGTGAAAGTAACGATATAAAAATACAACATTGATAACTGTTAGTATTGGTGATAATTTGTCATCGCAGTACGCTTTTTCTGAAATTTAATCGTTTTTCAGGGGAGATCAACATGAAACTAAGGTCACTTATCGCAGCGGCAGTACTGAGTGCTGCTTCCATCGGTAGCGCCAGCGCCACCGCCTATACTGTCAACCTCACCAACACCTCGGGCAACCTGTGGACCAGCGGTTTCAACGCCGTGCCCAGCCCGCTCGGCGACTTCACGGATACCTTCACGTTCACCCCAACTGCGACCTTCGGCTCGACCGCACAGGCCTTCCTTGCCAACCTGTCCGTCACGGGCTCGGACAGTTCGTCCATCCACTTCACCAGCGCCAACCTGAACGGCATTGGGCTGACCGGATTTGGCGGCCCAACCGTCTTTGGCTATGCTCAGGGGGAAGTACTCGCACCGACGAGCATCCTGTTCAATGGCCCGCTGGTCCTGACCGTGATGGGCAACACCAAGGGCGGCAGCTATGGCGGCGTCTTCAACCTGAACCTGGCGCCCGTTCCTGAACCGGAAACCTATGGCATGCTGCTGGCAGGCCTGGGCATACTCGGCTTCCTGGCGCGGCGCCGGAACCAATCTTGACTGCAATACCCAAAAGACGCTACGGCGTCTTTTTTGTTCATATCTACCAAATTCGTTGCCAAGTTACTGGATTTACCTCGAGCACCAATACAGAAAATTAAAAAAAGCCCCAAAGTTGGAGGAACTTTGGAGCTTTAACGTAATGTTACTTACGGGCTATTATTACTTTATAGATCACACAATGGATGATGTCAAGAAAGTACATATTATCAGCAATTATCAATTAAAATAGTTGCACAATACACACTTGCAAGAATGGACGGGAGAAACCTCCCTCGCAGCTTTGATCAATACATGGGCCAGAACCGCATCAGCGCGCGGCACAGCGCGAAAACAACGCTGCTCTCACGGCGCAAACACCACCCGCACGAAAAACCGCTCAAAGTGCGTCAAAATGCGTCAAAACGCACGCCCCCTCTTTGCCCCACCGCGCCAGTCCTCATGCGCCTTCGGCCATGGCGCACATTTGAGTCAAAAGAGCCCTATATAGCGGGCAGGTGTGGAGGGGGGACAACTGCGCGCGCCGGGCCGAGACGGGCCTTTTTCTTGCATCCATAGCAACATCAATCATCAGGACGTGAAAAAGCCGCCTCATGGGCGGCTTGTGCGGTGGCTGGGGCGCTTCGGTGCGACTGGGCTGTCACGGCCCCGCCCTGCCGACTATCGCGGCGTGGCAGTCATCCTGGGCGGCCGGCGCGGGCCTTGGCGGCTTGCTCCTTCTCGTAGTCGTCGCGGCAATCGACGTTGCAGAACGGCAGGCCGGGCGCCAGCGCCTCGTCGCAGTAGTGGCAAGCGCCGTGCGCCACCAGGGCGGGCCGGCCGCGCACGGCGGCCAGGCCGCGCGCCACTTCGGCGAAGATGATCTTGTCGGTGTTGTCGATGTGGTCACTCATTGCGCAGTCTCCTTGCCCAGGCCCAGGTCATACGGGGCGAACTTCACCACTTCCACGCCGGCCCACTCGTTGATCGCCATGAACTGCGCCTGCAGCGGCACCAGTTCATTGCGCGCGAACACGCGCGCGGCCGGCTCGACGGCGCCGAAGCCGCCGGCATTGTTCGGCAGGATGCCCATCAGTTGCGGCGGCACGCGGTGCGCGGCCAGCTGGTCGTCGCGCGTGACGCTCTTGATGTTGAAAAACTCGTCCTTGGCGGCCACGTCCGACACCGGCAGAATCTGGATGCCGTCCTTCTTGCCGTTCGGCGCATACATGAACAGGTTGCGGAAGTTGCCCGGTCCCTTGCTGTCGCGCATGGCCTGGCGCAGGTTGTCCACGTCCTGGGTGTTGGCGGCGGCATCCGTCATGTAGAACACGAAACCGGCGTGCGAACCGTTCTTGTAATACTTGCGGCGGAACAAGGTGGCCGCCTCGTTGAGCCAGGCTGATTGCAGCGCGCTCAGGTACTGCGGCACGCCATACAGCTCCTGGTTCACGTCCGGTTCCATCAGGTGGAACACGCGGCCCTTGTCGAACTGATGCACGGCCTGGTAGCCGTTCACGAAATAATAGGTATCCAGATCGACGCCGCGCCGCATGTACTTGGCCAGCGCATGCTGGTACGCCAGCGCCTTGCCGCTGCGGCTGGGCCGGTCTTCCAGGTAGGCATTGCCGAACGTCAGGAAGTCGAGCGCCATGCGCTTGAAGGCGTCGCGCGACAAATATTTGCTGGGAATCAGGGTGGACGCCAGCACGTTGGCCTTGAAGTGGATGGCGCTGCTGTGGTGCACGCCGGCGTTGAAGGACTTGGCCAGGCCGGCCAGGTTGACGGGCGGCTCGTACCAGTGGCCGTTCTTCCAGCATTCGAAACAGTCGAGAATGTCGGCGTGCTCGAGCACGGGCGTCGGGTCGCCGAAGGAAAACGCCTCGATGCCGGCGGCGGCCGGCGCCATGGCCGCTGTTGATGGCGCGCCCTGGGCCTGCTGGCCGCGCGCGCGCAAGTGTCGTGCTTTGCTCAAGAATAAATCTCCATGAAAGAGTGGTGGTTGTCGGTGGTGCCTTCGAAGGGTTCGTGGTCGAGGGCGTGCATGCAGGCCCACGCCAGGTCGGCGTGGCCGGTTTCGTCGCTGCGCCCGGCGACATAGGTCACGTGCCGCCCGCTGGGGGTGAGGGTCTTGTGGATGGCCATGAAGGACTGCGCGATGTCGGTCCAGCCGGCGTCAAACTCCAGCCGGCCCTTGCTGATGATGTTTTTCGCCTTCAAGACCATGCGCGTTTTGACTTCAGGCGAGTAGTTCAGGGCCGTGACGGCCGGGAAGAAGCCGCGCACGATCGGCAGCACGCCGATGCCCATGCCAGTCGTGTCGATGCCGATGTATTCGACGTTGTAGCGCTGGGTCATCTGGCGGATGGCGTCGGCGTGATCCTCGAAGCTCTGCCCGCGCCACTGGTGGCGCTCCAGGATGCGGAACTTGCCGCCTGCCGTCATGGGCGGCGCCAGCACCACGCAGCCGGCGCTGTCGCCGTTCAAGGCCGGGTCGTAGCCGATCCACACGGGCCGGTTGCCGAACGGGCGCAGGCCCAGCAAGGGCTTGTAGTCGTCCCATTCGACCCAGGAATCGACCATGCAGCGCTGCAGCTCGGCCAGCGGGAAGACCGAGGCCGAGTCGTCGATAAAGTTGCACATCAGCAGATTGTCGAACTGGTCGGGGCTGTATTCGAAGTTGCGCAGCTCGTCGATGTCGAACAGGTTGCAGCCGCCGCGCTCGGCGTCCAGGATGGTGACGATCTGGCGCCAGATCTTGTCCTCGCCCGTGTAGCCCGACGACAGGCGGCCATGGCTCACGTCGATGTTCACCTGGTCCGCCTTGGCGCGGCGCTTGTTGAACAGCTCGCCCGTCCAGAACGGGTAGGCCTGGTGCGTGGTCGAGGATGGCGTGGAAAAATACGTCTTGCGCCATTTCTTGTGAATGGCCATGCCCGAGGCCACCTTGTTCAACTCCTGGAAATTCTGCGTCCAGAAAAATTCGTCAAAGTAGAAATTGCCGTGGTAGCCCTGCGCCGTGCGCGCGTTGGTGCCCAGGAAGTACAGGTGCGCGCCGTTCGGCAGCACGATGGGGTCGCCCGTCAGCTCGATGCCGGCCGCCTCGCGCGCGAATTGCACGATGTATTGCTTGAAGACGTGTGCCTGGCTCTTGGAAGCGGACAGGAAGATCTGATTGCGGCCCGTCGCCATGGCGTCGGCCAGCGCCTCGCGCGCGAAATACCAGGTGGCGCCGATCTGCCTGGACTTGAGGATGGCGCGCGTGCGCTGATCGCCGTTGCGATACCAAACTTTCTGGTAATCGAACAACGAATCCTGGAAGGCGTCGAGCAGCTGAATGCGCTGTTCGTCGCTGAAATCGTTACGCGTCGGCTTCTTCTTCGGCCCGGCATTGCGGTTCGCCAGCTTGGGATTGAGATCGACCTCGTTGCCGCCCGGTTGCTCATAGCGGCGCACGCGCGCCATCTGCACGATGGTGCGGGCGAGTAAATCGATTTCCTTGTAGTCGCTGCCGCTCTTGACCTCTTTTTCGATCAGTTTTACGAGGCGCAGCTCGGCCGACGCCTCGACGTGCTCGATGGCCTGCGCCTTGTCCCATTCATCGCGCAGCTTCCAGCTATTGATGGTGCTGCGCTTGATCCCCAGGTGGCGGGCGATGGACGAAATGCGCCAGCCCTTCCAGTACAGGGCGCGCGCGGCGCGGCGCGGCTCGGACTCGGGCACGGCCAGTTCGGCGATTTTTTCTTCAGGGGTTTGATGGATTCCTAACATGCCGCCAGCGTAGGCCGCGCGCGCGCGGAGCGGGGAAAGGCAAAAGTCGCTATGGCCCATAGCAACCCGCAGCGCATTGAATCGCAGCGCCAAGACGTTGACCATGGCGTTATCCGATCAACCGAGAACGCCCACCATGTCCAAATCGAAATTCTTCCGCGTCGCCACCGAAGGCGCCACCACGGACGGCCGCAACATCGACCGCGCCACCATCGAGCAGATCGCCGCCACCTACAACCCGAAAACCTACGGCGCGCGCATCTGGCTCGAGCACATTCGCGGCATCCTGCCCGACAGCCAGTTCAAGGCCTACGGCGACGTGATCGCGGTGAAAGCCGAGGAAGTGGACACCGACAGCGGCAAGAAACTGGCCCTGTTTGCGCAAATCGAACCCACGCCGGAACTGGTGGCCATCAACAAGGCGAAACAGAAGCTGTACACCAGCCTGGAAATCCAGCCCGACTTTGCCGACTCCTCGCAGCCCTACCTGGTCGGCCTGGGGGTCACCGACAGCCCGGCCAGCCTGGGCACCGATGCGCTGAAATTCTCCGCCGTCCGCAAGCAGCAAAGCACCAACCTGTTTACGTCGGCCGTCGAGGTCGAGCTGGAATTCGAAGAGCAGGGCATCAGGCTGGCCGATGCCGTGAAAAACCTGCTGTCGCGCTTTTCGAATAAATCCGGCGCCGACGCGGCGCAGTTCGCCGACATCAGCGAAGCCGTGCAGGCGCTGGCCGGCCACGTCGTCACCGCCAACGACAACTATGCGTGCGCCATGGTCCGTCTGGAAAAAACCGAAACGGCCTTGAAGGCCACGCAGGACGAGCTGGCCGCCTTCAAGGCGCAGATGGATGAAGCGCCCGGCAACGGCCCGCGCCGCCCGGCCGCCACCGGCAACGACGGCGCCGTGCAGACCGAGTTTTAAGCGCCCGCGCCATCCACCAACACCCCATTCAACAACGGAGCACCGAACCATGAAAAAGCAAACGCGCCAGGTCTTTGGCCAATATGAAACCCGCCTGGGCCAGCTGAACGACACGGACAACGTGGCCAAGACCTTCAGCGTCACGCCCAGCGTGCAGCAAAAGCTGGAAAACAAAATGCAGGAATCGAGCGAGTTTCTGTCGAAGGTGAACATCATCGGCGTGGGCGAGCAGGAAGGCGAAAAGCTGGGCTTGGGCGTGTCCGGCCCGATTGCCAGCCGCACCAACACCAAGGACAAGGAACGCGAAACGCGCGACCTGTCCACCATGGACAGCACCAAGTACCGCTGCGAGCAGACCAACTTCGACACGCATTTGAGCTATGCCAAGCTGGACGCCTGGGCCAAGTTCGCCGACTTCCAGTCGCGCGTGGCCAATGCCATCCTGACGCGTCAGGCGTTAGATCGCATCGTCATCGGTTTCAATGGCGTGAAAGTCATGGCCACCACCGACCTGGCCGCCAATCCGCTGCTGCAGGACGTGAACAAGGGCTGGCTGCAGCACCTGCGCGAACAGGCGCCCGAGCGCGTGCTGGGCCTGGTGGCCGCCGGCATGCCGGGCAAGGTCGTCATCGGCGACGTGGACGGCGCCGACTATGCCAACCTGGACGCGGCCGTCACCGATGCCGTCAACCTGCTCGATCCCTGGTATCAGGAAGACACGGGCCTGGTGGCCATCGTCGGCCGCAAGCTGCTGAACGATAAATACTTCCCGCTGGTGAACACCAAGCAGGCGCCCACGGAAACCCTGGCGGCCGACATCATCATCAGCCAGAAACGCATCGGCGGCTTGCCGGCGGCGCGCGTGCCCTACTTCCCGGACAACGCCATCCTGATTACCCGCTTCGACAATCTGTCAATCTACTTCCAGGACGGCGCGCGCCGCCGCCGCGTGGTGGACGAACCCAAGCGCGACCGCATCGAAAATTACGAGTCGTCGAACGACGCCTACGTGATCGAAGACCTGGGCCTGGCCGCGCTGGTGGAAAACATCGAGCTGAAAGACAAGTGATGGCGAACCAGTCCCCCGCCCTGCGCCACCGGGCGCGCATGCTGGCCGAGCGCACGGCCGGCGCCGCCGCGCCGCAGGGCGTCACCACCGGCACGGCCTACGAGCTGATGCTCTACAAGCTGGCCGACGACCGGCGCCGCCTGAAATCCATCCAGTCGGTGGAACGCAAGATCGAGGTCAAGGCCACCTTGCTGCCGGATTATGCGCAATGGATCGACGGCGTGCTGGCCGGCGGCAAGGGCGCCCAGGATGACGTGTTCGCCACCCTGCTGGTGTGGCACATCGACACGGGCGAGTATGACCGCGCGCTGGTCATGGCCGAATACGCTTTGGCGCACAAGTTCACCCTGCCCGACACCTACAGCCGCGACATCGCCACCCTGATGCTGGACGAATTTGCCGAAGGCTACCTGCACGGCAAGCTGGCCGCCGATCCGCAGCACGCCGCGCAGGTGCTGGGCACGGTCGAACGGCTGACGGCCGCCAGCGACGCCCCGGACCAGGCGCGCGCCAAGCTGCACAAGGCCATCGGCCTGGCCTTGATCGCCGTGCTGGATCAGGCCGACGAAACGGACATCGCCCCGGCGCTGGTGGCGCAGGCGGAAAACGCCATGGCTCAGTTGAAGCGCGCCCGCGCGCTGTCGGAATCGTGCGGCGTCAAGAAGGATATGGAAAAGCTGGAACGGCGCCTCAAGCGCGCGGCCGGTTCCACGTAAAGAGCATCCCCCGCAGCACGGCGGCACGGGGGGATTCTGGCTAACGCATTGGCAACAATCTTGGCCTGATGAACCCCGTCCACCGCCCTATTATTGAAAGCGCCCCGTATGTCCTTCATGGCCCTGCCCCCGTCAACCCAGCCCAGCGCCGCCCCCGCGCCGCCGGCGCCTGCCGCCGGCGTCATCGAGAACGACGGCTGGTTTCCCGACATCCTGCTTACCGACATGCGCGACGTCATGCGCCTGGACGGCACCGTCACCGACGCGCGCCTGGTGCAAGCCGTGGTCGATGCCATCCTGCAGGTCAACCGCGAGCTGGCAGAGTGGCAAGGCAAGCAGGCCGCTGCCGGCATGGCCGCCCTGGTGGACGTGCCGGCCACGCGCATCAACCGCGAATCGCGCCTGCTGGCGCAGTATCGGCGCGCCGTCTACAGCACGGCGAAAGCCGATCTGATCGAGCGTTACCGCGACTACGACAGCACGGCCACGTCCGTGAGCGACAAGAAAAGCATGGAATGGCTGGACGACGCCCCAGGCGCCCAGCGGCGCAACGCGCAATGGGCCATCGCCGATATGGTCGGCCGCACGCACCTGACCGTGGAATTGATCTGATGCAGGTGCGCACGCAGCAGCACGACACGGTAGACGCCCTGGTGTGGCGCTACCTGGGCGACGGCGCGGGATACGTCGAGCAGGCCTTGGCCCTGAATCCGGCGCTGGCGCGCCACGGCGCCGTGCTGCCCGCCGGCCTGGTCGTCACCTTGCCCGAGCCGGCGCCCAGCACGGGCCAGGTGGCGGACATCGTGCAGCTATGGGATTAACGCAGCAATCCACCATTTTTACTCTCATGAAAAATCTATCTACCCTCTCACCGGAGAATCAAGCAATGTCCGCAGAATCGTTTGGTGGTTTCGCCACCCTGGTCAAACTGTACGGCTTCAAGGCGGCGCTGGGCATGGTCGGCGCGGCCATGCTGTACATCGTGCTGCCGCCCTTGAACAGCGACGGCACCTTCAACAAGGGCGAATTCGTCGCCCGCCTGGCTTGCGCGGGCGTGTTCTCGTGCCTGCTGGGCGGCACCGTGTATCAGCTGCTGTGCGCCCAACTCCCCGCCATTGGCACCATGGTCAACGCCTCCGCCATCGACTTGATTGTCGGCGCGCCCGGATGGTGGGTATCGCGCGCCGTGGCCCTGTGGTTCCAGCGCCGCAGCGACAAGGACATCGCCGAGCTGGTCAAAGACGCAAAGGAACACTGATGGCCACCACCGACCATCCACTGATCGCGCGCACCATCGACGCCATCCTGCGCGCCGAAGGCGGCTATGTGAATGACCCGCAAGACAAGGGCGGCGAAACCAATTACGGCATCACCGTGGCCGTGGCGCGCGCCAACGGTTACACGGGCCCCATGCGAGAGCTGCCCGTGGCCGTGGCGCGCGCCATCTACACGGCGCGCTACATCACGGAACCGAAGTTCGACCAGGTGCTGGCCATCCATGCCGGCATTGGCGCCGAAGTGATCGACACGGGCGTGAACATGGGGCCGCATCGCGCGGCCGAGTTCCTGCAGCGCTGGCTGAACGGTTTCAACGATACGGGCGTGCGCTATCCAGCCCTGTTCGTCGATGGCCGCCTGGGCGAACAGTCGCTGGGCGCGCTGGCTACCTTCCTCAAATGGCGCGGCCAGGATGGCGTCACCGTGCTGCTGCGCGCCCTGAACGGCCTGCAGGCGGCGCGTTACCTGGAAATCACCGAGGCCAACAAGACCCAGCGCCGTTTTCTGTTCGGCTGGATCAAGGAACGGGTGGCCATGTGAGCGCGACCACCTGGCGCCCGCTGGCCGCCTGCCTGCTATGCGGCGCCCTGGTCGGCTGGACGACGCAGGGCTGGCGCAAGGATGCCAGCATCGCCGTGCTGCAGCGGGAGGCGGCCACCAGCAAAACCAATGCCGCCACCGCGCTGGCCCAGGCCACCGCCCGCGTGCTCACCCTGGAGCGCGCCGCCGGCACCGCCCTGGCGCAGCGTGCCGACCACCTCACCCAGGAGCAAACCCATGCGAAATCCGAGCGTGACCGTTTTAACGATGACGTGCGCAGCGGCGCTGTGCGCCTGTCAATCCCCGTCGCCGGCGCCCAGTGCGCCGCCACTGCAGATTCCGCCATTGCCGCAGGCCATCGGATTGAAGCGCGCGCCGAACTTGACGCAGCGACTGCGGCAGCTCTTGACGCCATTGCCGGCGACGGTGACGACGCCACCCGCCAGCTGAACGCCTGCATTGACGCCTACAACCTAGTACGAGACACCTACCATGTACAAACCGAATAGCCTGCGCCAACACCTGGCCGCCGCCATCCCCGACCTGCAGCGCGATCCCGATCGCCTGCTGGTCTTCGCCGACGAAGGAAACGTGGTGGCGTCGGCCACCGCCTCCCTCTCCTTCGAATACCGCTTCAAGCTCAACCTGATCGTCACCGACTACGCGGGCGACGCCGACGCCATCATGGTGGCCCTGATCGCCTGGCTGAAAGTCCACCAGCTCGACCTGATGGCCAATGAGGAAACGCGCAAGCACGGCATCGCCTTTGAGGTGGATTTTAATAACCACGAAACAGTCGACATTTCCATCAAGCTAGGCTTGACCGAGCGCGTGGCCGTCAAGACCGGCGAGGCGGGCCGCCTCGACATCCAGCACCTGGCCGAGATACAGCACATGCCGGCCTACGCGGACGAGTTCTGGAAGCTGTACGACGGCGAGACCCTGCTGGCCGAGTGGCGCACGCCCGAGGCGACGCCATGAGCGACGACCTGCACGCGCTGGAAGCCTGGGCCGGCGCCCTTCTGGCCAAGCTGCAGCCAGCCCAGCGCCGCGCCATCAATCACAAGGTGGCCATCGACCTGCGCCGCAGCCAGGCGCAACGCATCAAGGCGCAGCAGGGGCCGGATGGCACGGCGTATCCGGCGCGCAAGCGGCGCAAGGAATTCAAAGGGAAGAATGGGCGGATCAAGCGGCAGAAGGCGGCAATGTTCGCCAAGATTCGCACCGCTAAACACCTGAAAGTAAAGGCGACCGGCGACCAGATCGAGGTCGGATTCTTTGGCTGGGTGGCGCGCGTGGCGCATGTGCATCAGTTTGGCCGGCAAGAGCGCGTCACAAAGAAAGGGCCGGCATACAAGTATCCGGAACGGCCGCTGCTGGGGGTAAATGAAGCGGATCGGACGTTGATACGCGACTCATTGCTGAGCCACCTTACACAGCTCTGAGATATGCCAATCAAAATCCCACCTAATCCCAGATCCAAATGAGTTACAGTTACTTATTACTTTCACTATCACCCAGGAATGGACGTGAAAAAATATAACTCAGCGAACTCATTGAAAAGAGGCCCGGATGAAAATTTTCGCAACTTGTATGGAATGTCAAAAAGAGTTAGGCCGTCCCAGCTTTGAAGTTTTCAACGTGCCTTACTATGAGGACCGTTTATCAGTTATCGAATGTGCTTATGGCCACACTAGCGTACATGTGTTACAGAATCAAAAGTTCGAAGTTCTCATGGAATCTGGCGCGAATGCATTGGCGGCGGGTTTTACACTAGAGGCATGCGCGAGTTTTTCGGCGGCGCTTGAACGTCTGTACGAATTTGCAATAAAAGTATTTGTAATAAAAAGGGGGATTGCCGAAACCGATTTTGAGCGTCAGTTCAAGGAAATGGCCCGCCAATCTGAAAGACAGCTTGGAGCGTTCATGGTCCTCTATCTCATTGAGATTGGAACCCCATATATCATAAATAATGACCTTGTAAATTTCCGAAATGCCGTTATCCATAAAGGGAAGATTCCCGACCCGGGCGAAGCACACTCGTTCTGTTCCGACGTATATGACTCTGTGGTAAAAATAACCGACGAATTGAAACAGCGATGCCCGGAAGCAATGCGACGCGCTGTGTTACTAGACATGCAGGAGCGAGACAAAAAGCTGCCACAAAAGTATGCTCGCGCCTTTAGCTCTGGCGGTTTGATGTTTGATTTGTCAGCTGACAATAAAAGAACTTTTGAGGAAGCTCTTAACTTCATGAATGAAAGAATAGAAATTTTGAAGAAATCTCTTCCCCAAATGGAGGCGTTGAGCCGCTTTCACCGTAGCTATCAGCAAACCACCGCTGAAAAAGAAGGCGACTCGTAATATTTTAGAGCTAACTCGACGCATCGAAACTCTGCATAGGCAGTAAGCCTCATATCAACCCGCCCCCGCGTGCATCCGCACGCGGACTTCGGCAACATGCACTGCATGAACGCCGACCAGTCCGACCTCCTCCGCTTGCTGCAAAACCTGATCCGCCTGGGCACCATTGCCGAGGTCAAAGGGGCCAAGGCGCGCGTGCGGCTCGGGCCGACACTCACCACCGAATGGCTGAAATGGGCCACACGGCGCGCCGGCAGCACGCGCACCTGGTCGGCGCCCACCGTCGGCGAACAGGTGATCGTCTTTTCCCCAGGCGGCGACCTGACACGCGGCATCATCCTGCCGGCGCTGTACTCGCAGGAATTTGACGCGCCCGACTCCAGCGACACCATCCACACCACGCACTACCCGGACGGCGCCGTGGTGCAGTATGACCATGCGGCCCACGCCTTAACCGCTGTGCTCCCCGGCGGCACCGCCACCATCACCGCCGACAAGGTCACGTCGAACGCGCCCAGCACCATCTGCACGGGCGACCTGACTGTCATGCAAAACCTGATCGTCATGCAGTCCACCATCGTGAACGGCGCCACCGCCCTGAACGGCGGCGTGAATGCCAAGGCCGGCGCCGCCGGCGGCGTGGCCATGGCCGTGCAAGGAACGATCAAAGCCAGCGAGGACGTGCTGGCCGGCGACATCAGCCTGGCCAAGCACCCGCACGGCGGCGTCAAACAAGGCGAAGACCAATCGGGCGGGCCGCTGCCATGATGGGCATGCACGCCGCCACCGGGCGCAGCCTGACGGGCCTGGGCCACCTGCGCCAGTCCGTTGCCGACATTCTCACCACGCCGATGGGTTCGCGCATCCGGCGCCGCCGCTATGGTTCCGAAGTGCCCGAGCTGATCGACCAGCCCCTGAACAGCGCGACGCAATTGCGCATCTACGCCGCCACCGCCTTTGCCCTGCTCCGCTGGGAGCCGCGTTTGCAGCTCGCCAGCGTGCAGCTCACGCGCGACACGGACGGCGCCATCACCCTGCTGCTCGATGGCACGGCGAATGGCCAGGGCATCACCCTGGCCGTACCCGTCAAGCAAGGGGGCGTCGTATGAGCACGCCCATCGACCTGACCCAGTTGCCGGCGCCCAGCGTGGTCGAGGTGCTGGACTTCGAAGCCATTCTCGCCACGCGCAAAACCCACCTGGTCAGCCTGCTGCCGGAAGCCGAGCGCGCGGCCGTCACGGCCCTGCTGGCCCTCGAATCGGAGCCGGCCACCAAGCTGCTGGAAGAGAATGCCTATCAGGAAACCATCTTGCGCAACCGCGTCAACGAGGCAGGCAAGGCCGTCATGCTGGCGTTCGCCCTCGACGGCGACCTGGACCAGCTGGGCGCCAACGTCAACGTAGCGCGCCTGGTCATCACGCCGGCCAATCCGAGCGCCCTGCCGCCCGTGGCCGCTGTCATGGAAGACAACGACGCCTACCGCCTGCGCATCCAGGAAGCGCCGGATGGCCTGTCCGTGGCCGGCCCGAAAGCGTCGTATGAATTCCACGCCCGCAGCAGCGACGGCCGCGTCAAGGACGCGAGCGCCACCAGCCCCGCGCCGGCGCACGTCACCGTCACGGTGCTGGCGAACAATGACACCGGCATCGCCGACGCCGCGCTCCTGGGCACCGTGGCGCGCGCGCTCAACGCCGAGGACGTGCGCCCCCTGGGCGACCGCCTCACCGTGCAGGCCGCCCAGGTCATCGACTACCAGATCGAGGCGACCTTGTTTATCGGCGTCGGGCCGGAAGTGCCGATTCTGCTGGACGCCGCGCGCGCCAACGCCGTGCGCGTGTCGCAGCCGCGCCGCCCGCTGGGCCACAGCATCTACCGGTCCGCCTGCAGCGCCGCCGTGCACGTCGAAGGTGTGCGCAAGGTCGTCTTGACCAGCCCGGCGGCCGACATCGAACTGGACGCCACCCAGTCCGCGCGCTGCACCGGCATCAACTTGAATGTGGTGGTGCTCGATGAATAAGATCGTGCCGACCCTGCCGCCCAACACCACGGCGCTGGAACGCGCCATTGCCGTGGCCTGCGCCGAGCTGGTCAACGTGCCCGTGCCGCTGCGCGACCTGTGGAACGCCGACCGCTGCCCGGTCGCCCTGCTGCCGTTCCTGGCCTGGGCCTGTTCCGTCGACCGCTGGGACGACGCCTGGCCCGAATCGATCAAGCGCGGCACCATCAAGGCGGCCTATTTCATCCACAAGCACAAGGGCACGATTGCCGCCGTGCGCCGCGTGGTCGAGTCCCTGGGTTATTTAATCCGCATCACCGAATGGTGGCAGACCACGCCGCCCGGTACGCCGGGCACTTTCCGCCTCGACGTGGGCGTGCTCGACACGGGCATCACGGATGCCATGTTTCAGGAAATGGAACGCCTGATCGCCGACGCCAAGCCCGTCAGCCGGCATTTGACGGGCCTGGCGCTGTATCTGGAAACCCGTGGCCAGGTGCAGATCGGCCTGGCCGCCTATCACGGCGATGCGATGACAGTTTATCCGTGGATCGCCGAAGAAATCGAAGTGCGCGGCACGCTGGTACAGGGCGGCGCACCCCATACCATTGACACCATGACCATCTATCCATGAGCACATACTTTGCCATTCTGACGCAGGTGGGCGAGGCCAAGCTGGCGAACGCCATCGCCCTGGGCCACACCCTGAAACTGAAAAAAATGGGTGTGGGCGACGGCAACGGCGCCCTGCCGATTCCCGACCGCGCGCAAAAGGCGCTCGTGCATGAAGTGCGCCGCGCCGACCTGAACCAGCTCGCCATCGACCCGGCCAACGCCAGCCAGATCATCGTCGAGCAAGTCTTGCCCGAAAACGTGGGCGGCTGGTGGCTGCGCGAAATCGGCATCTACGACGAGGCGGGCGACCTGTGCGCCGTGGCCAACTGCCCGCCCAGCTACAAGCCCGTCATGGCCGAGGGCAGCGCGCGCACGCAAGTGGTGCGCGTGGTGCTGATCGTCGCCAGCGCGGCCGCCATTGAGCTGAAAATCGACCCGTCCGTCGTGCTGGCCACGCGCCAGTATGCCGACGAGCAGGACAGCGAAGTGCGCGCCTATGCAGACAAGCAACTGGCCCTGCACCTGGCTGCGCTGGACCCGCACCCCCAGTACAGCAGGAAGGAAGTGGCGACATTGGAAAAATTCGATGCATCGAAAAAGCTGGTCAATGCTGCTTTTGTACAGCAGGAACAGGGCAATATCGTGGCATCCGGCGCAGTATCGGCGTCGCGCAGCTTGACCGGCGAGGACATCGGCAAATGCCTGTATTTTTCTGCCGACAATGTGCTGTTCACGCTTCCCAAGCCGAGCGACCTGGGTATCACGACCAATTCCGGCCGCTGTATTCACTTCTTCGGCCTGGCCGGAAAAGTGGGACGACTTGCCCCCGGCCCCGGCGCCTCGCTCAATGCCGATGTGTCCGGCGTGAATGGCATGGACGTCAAATCCGGCCAGTACATCACCCTTGCCGCCATTGCCGATAGCGTATGGCAGGTCATCGACACGACGGCGGAAATGTGGCGTAACGCCGATTTCCTCACGTCCATTGCCAGCGCGGGCGTGAGTTCCTGCCAGGCATCGCCCGGCGGCATCATGTGCCAGACAGGAACCTTTGTCGCCAGTAAAACCGGCTACAGCATGCTGACATTCCCAACGGCATTCCCTAACGGGTTGCTGTCCATTCAAGGCAACGTCATCCATGGTTCCCTGGGGGCCGGTTCCGTCAACTTCAACATGGATGCAAAAACGCGCAGCGGCGTGCCGGTGGCGGTTGTCAATTCCAGCGCCAGTGATTATCTGGCATACCCCATCACCTATACCGCACGCGGCTATTAACAAGAGGAAGCCCCATGGATATGCTTGCCCCCGACAACCTTGACGCCGTTTTTTATTCCGTGCAAACGGCAGGCTTCTACCCCGAACGCCTGCGCGCGGCCTATGACGCCGCCGGCTCATGGCCCGCTGACGCCGTGCTGATTCCTGCCGAACTGCTCGCCGGCATGCAGGCGGCGGTAGCCGAAGGCGCCACCGTCTCGCTCGATCCCCGTGGCCAGTGGATCGTGACGGCCCGCGCGCCCACGCCGTATGTGCAATTGGCCGCCGTCTACCTCAACGCAGTGCGCGCCGCGCGTGAGGCCGTCTTGAACCGCCTGGCCGGTATCGGCTTCGCGGCGATGATGAACGGCGAAACGGACATCGTGGAAGGCGCCATTGACGCGCGCCAGGCGCTGCTCGACATCACCATCTGCCCATCGGTCGTCGCCGCGCAGGATATGCCAGCGCTGCAAGCGGCCATCAAAGGCGAATACGACCGCATCGCCGCCAGCTTGCCGGGCGAGGCCCGCCGCGCCTTCGACGACGCCGGCATTGCCCTCGTTCCCCCCATTGCCCAGTAACGCCCCATTCACCACTCATCAGGAGAACTAATTTTGGCCACCGACTACCACCATGGCGTGCGCGTCATTGAAATCAACGAGGGTTCGCGCCCGATCCGCACCGTCTCCACGGCCGTGCTGGGCCTGATCGCCACGGCAGACGACGCCGACCCAGCCGCTTTTCCGCTCGACACGCCCGTGCTCGTCACCAACGTGCTGGCCGCCATGGGCAAGGCCGGCAAGATCGGCACCCTGTACCGCGCGCTGGAAGCGATCGCCGCGCAGACCAAGCCCTTGTGCGTCGTCGTGCGCGTGGCCGAAGGCGAAACGGAAGCGGAAACCACCACCAATGTGGTGGGCGGCGTCTCGCCGGACGGCAAGTACCTGGGCGTGAAAGCCTTGCTGGCCGCGCAAAGCAAGCTCGGCGTCAAACCGCGCATCCTGGGCGCTCCGGGCCTGGACACCAAGGCCGTCACCAACGCCCTGGCCAGCGTGGCGCAGCAACTGCGCGCCTTCGTGTACGCCTCCGCGTATAGCTGCAGCAACGTGGTGGCCGCCACCACGTATCGCGGCCAGTTCGGCCAGCGCGAGGTCATGATCATCTGGCCCGATTTTGTGAACTGGGATATCGCCACCGATGAAGAGGCCAGCATGTCGGCCGTGGCGTACGCCATGGGCCTGCGCGCCAAGATCGACGAGGAAACGGGCTGGCACAAGACGCTGTCCAACGTCGTCGTCAACGGCCCCACCGGCTTGACCCGTGACGTATTTTTCGACTTGCAAGACCCGGCCACCGACGCCGGCGTGCTCAACGCCAAGGAAGTCACCACCCTGATTAACATGGGCGGCTACCGCTTCTGGGGTTCGCGCACCTGCGAGGCGCCGGGCGGCTTCTTCTATTTCGAGAGCTACACGCGCACGGCCCAGGTGCTGGCCGACACAATCGCCGAAGCACATTTCACCTTTGTCGACCTGCCCTTGCATCCGTCCCTGGTGCGCGACCTGCTGGAAAGCATCAACGCCAAATTCCGCGACCTGAAATTGCAGGGCTACATCATCGACGGCCACGCCTGGTATGACGAACAATTCAACGACAAGGACACGCTCAAGGCGGGCAAGCTGGCCATCGATTACGACTACACGCCCGTGCCGCCGCTGGAAAACCTGCGTTTCCAGCAGCGCATTACCGACCGCTACCTGGCCGACTTCGCCTCGCGCATCGCCGCGTAATCGCCATCACCACCCAGCCCGCGCCCGCGCGGGCGCAACTGAACAACGGAGAACACTATGGGCCTGCCCCGCAAACTGAAAAATTTCAACCTGTTTCAAAACGGCGTGTCCTTCCTGGGCATGGTGCCGGAAGTCACCTTGCCGAAACTCAGCCGCAAAATGGAAGAGTACCGCGCCGGCGGCATGAGCGGCCCCGTGTCCGTGGACTTCGGCAACGAGGCGCTATCGCTGGAATGGAGCGGCGGCGGCCTGATCGCCGAAGCCCTGAAACAGTACGGTGCGCACACGCACGGCGCCGTGCAACTGCGCTTTGCCGGCGCCTACCAGGAAGACGATGACGGCACGGTCGCCGCCGTGGAAGTGGTCGTACGCGGCCGCTACAAGGAAATCGACATGGGCGCGGCCAAGATGGGCGACGACACCACCCACAAATACACGATGCCCTGCAGCTACTACAAGCTGATGATCGACGGCGCCACCGTCATCGAACTGGACTTCATGAGCGGCACCGAGAACTTCGGCGGCGGCGACACCAATGCGGCCATCCGCAAGGCCATCGGCCTGTAACCCCTTTTATTCACCACCACCCTACAAGGACAACATCATGCACAACGATACCCAAAACCAAGCCGTCATCGAACTGGACGAACCGATCAAGCGCGGCGACACCGTCATCACCTCGCTGACCGTGCGCAAGCCCAAGGCGGGCGCCCTGCGCGGCGTGTCCCTGATCGAGCTGGCCAACCTGAACGTGTCGGCCCTGCAGATCGTGCTGCCGCGTATCACCGAACCGACCTTGACCGCACACGACATCGCCAATATGGACCCAGCCGACCTGCTGGCCGTGGGCGCCGAGGTTGCCGGTTTTTTGGCGAGCAAAGCCGATCGCCTTTCGGTATCCCCGGCGAAGTAGAAGACGCCATGGCCGACATTGCCGGCGTCTTTCACTGGACGCCGGCCGCGATGGACGGCTTTACGATAGATGAACTGATGGCCTGGCGCGAACGCGCCCGGCAACGAAGCGGAGCGGAATAGATGGCTGGTCGGGATCTGAAATTACAGGTGGTATTTGCGGCACTGGACAAGATTACCGGCCCGCTGAAAAAAATCATGGGCGGCTCCGGCGACACGGCCAAGGCGTTGAAGGCTACTAGCGACCGCTTGCGCGAGCTGAACGCCCAGCAAAAGAACATCAGCAAATTCCGCGAGCTGCATGGCGGCCTCGACGCCACCCGCACCAAGCTGGAAGCGGCGCAGCAGAAGGTGGCCAGCCTGGCCGCAAAGATGAAGCAGGCGGAGGCGCCCACGCGCGCCATGACGCGCGAGTTTAACGCCGCCGTCAAGGCGGCCGGCGACTTGAAGACGGCAGGCCAGCAACAGGCCCAGCAACTGCAGGTCATGCGCGAGCGCCTGTCGGGCGCCGGCATCGGCACCAAAGACTTGGCCAATCACGAGCGCACCTTGCGCCGCGAGATCGAGGCCACTAACAAAACCATGACCTTGCAGCAGCAGAAGCTGGCCAATGGGGCCGCCAGGCAGCAGCGCGTCACAAACGCCACCCAGCACGCCGACAAGCTGCGCAACAAGGCGGGCAACCTGGCCATGGCCGGCGCTGGCGCGACTGCGGCCGGCGCGGTCATGGCAATGCCCATAGCCAAGGGGCTGCACGAGGCGAAGCACTACCAGCTGGAAAAGGCCCGCGTGAATGCCCTGGGACTGGGGCCGGAAACCAGCCAGCAGGCAATCAAGTTCGCCAAGAACATGAAGACCTACGGCACCAGCCAGAACGAGAACCTGGAACTGGTGCGCGACGCGATGTCGATCTTTGGCGACCTGCACCACGCGGAAATGGTCGCGCCCACCCTGGCCAAGATGAAATTTGCCAACAAGGCATTCTTCGGCGCCGAGTCGGGCGAAGAAAACGAACGCATCTTCATGGACCTGTTGAAAGTCATCGAGCAGCGCGGCGGCACGGCCAGTTCGGAGAAATTCCACGACCAGGCCAACATGATGCAAAAGGTCATCACCGCGACCGGCGGGCGCGTGGGGCCGACCGAGTGGCTGAACTTCATCAAGACGGGCGGCATTGCCGCCAAGATCATGGATGACAAGCAGTTCTATTACCAGATGGAACCGCTGGTGCAGGAAGTTGGTGGCCATCGCGCCGGTACGGCCCTGATGTCCGGCTATACGAACTTGTATCAGGGGCGCACCACCAAGCGCGCCGTCAGCAACATGGAAAAACTGGGGCTGATTAAAGATCGTGGTCAGATCAAGCACGACAAAGTTGCGCAAAGCGCCACCCTTGGCCCAGGTGCCCTGCTGGGCAGTGACATTTTCCGGCGCAGCCAGTTTGAGTGGCTGGAAACCGTCTTGCTGCCACAACTGGAAAAGAAAGGCATCACGGATGCTAAGCAAATTGAGGACACCATCGGCAGTTTGTTTTCGAACCGCACGGCCGGCAATCAGTTTCTGGACATGTTCAGGCAACGCATCCAGATGCACAAGAATGCCAAGCTGAACGAAGGCGCGTACGACATCGAGCAGATTTATGACCTGGGCAAGCAGCAGGCCGGCGGCGCCGAATTGGAAGCGGCGGCCAGGCTGGCCAACCTGAAACTCACCATGGGCGAAAAAATCCTGCCGCTGTATGCGCAGGGACTGGAAATGGCCATCAGTGCCATCACGCGCCTGAACGGCTTCATGGAGCGCAACCCGACCGTGGCCAAGGTCATGATCGCGGGCTTTGCCATCCTTGCCGGCATCCTGTTGGTGCTCGGCCCGCTGATGCTGGGCATTGCCGCGCTGATCGGCCCGTATGCCATGCTGCACGTCATGTTCGCCAAGATGGGCGTGACGGGCGGCGTGCTCACGCCCATTTTGCGCGGCCTGGGCGGCGCCTTCATGTGGGCGGGCCGCGCCGTGCTGTGGCTGGGCCGCGCTCTTCTGATGAACCCGATTGGCATCGCCATCACGGTCATCGCCGGCGCCGCCTACCTGATCTATAAATACTGGGAGCCGATCAAGGGTTTCTTTACCGGCATCTGGTCGCACGTCAAGACCGCCTTTGCCGGCGGCGTTAATAGCGTCAGCGCCCTGATCGTCAACTGGTCGCCGCTGGGCCTGTTCTATCGCACCTTCGCGGGCGTGCTGGGCTGGTTCGGCATTGCGCTGCCGGCCAGGTTCAGCGACTTCGGCAGCGGCCTGCTGCGCGGCATGGCCAGCGGCATCACTAGCAGCTTGAACGTCATCTATCAATGCTGGGAGCCAGTCAAGACGTTCTTTGCCGGCGTGTGGTCGCAGCTCAAGGCGACGTGTGCCGGCGGCCTGGCGGGTATCAGCGCGCTGATTATCAACTGGTCGCCGGTCGGCGTGTTTTACCAGGCGTTTGCGGGCGTGCTGAGCTGGTTCGGCATCCAGCTGCCGGCCCAGTTCACCGAGTTCGGCGCCAACATCCTGCGCGGCCTGGTCAACGGCATCACGGGTTCCATGGGCGCCGTCAAGGACGCCATCAGCAATGCCGGGTCCAGCACCATTGCCTGGTTCAAGGAAAAGCTGGGCATCCACAGCCCGAGCCGCGTGTTTGCCCAGCTCGGCGACTACACCATGCAGGGCCTGGCCGTGGGCCTCGACCGTAGCGAGGGCGCGCCCATTGCCAAGGTTTCCGGACTGGCGCAGCGCCTCACGCAACTGGGCGCCGGCATCGCCATCGGCACGGCCACGGCGTTACCCGCCAGCGCCTTCGACACGCGCGCCCCGCTGGCCCAGGGCGGGTTCGGCGCCGGAATGACCATCCAGGGCGACAAGATCGAAATCACCTTCCATGTGCAGGCCGGCACCGATCCCCAGGCCATCGCGCGCGCGGTGAGCGTGGCGCTCGATCAGCGCGACCGCGAAAAGGCGGCACGCATCCGCTCGTCCCTGCGCGACCACGATTAAAGAAAGAAGCACACCATGATGATGATTTTAGGAATGTTCGTGTTCAGCCTGCCGACGCTGGCGTATCACGAGCTGCAGCGGCAAACGGAATGGAAGCATGCCAGCACGGCCCGCGTGGGCCTGCGCGACGCGCACCAGTACGTGGGGCCAGGCGACGACACGATTACCCTGTCGGGCTGGGTGGCGCCGGAACTAACCGGCTCCCTGTACTCGCTCGATGCGCTGCGCATGATGGCCGACACGGGCAAATCGTGGATTCTGATCCAGGGCACGGGGCGCATACTCGGCTCCTACCGCATTACGAGCATGACGGAAGGCCGCACCATCCTGGACGGCAGCGGCGGCGCGCGCCGTGTCGAGTTCTCGATTGCGCTCAAGCGCGACGACGACGGCGTGCTGGCCATGGTCGGCCTGGGCGACATCGGCGACCTGAAAAACATGCTCAGCATCGACGGCATGACCAGCAGCATTGCGGGCGCGGCCAAGAATGCCGTGGGCAGCGTGGTCGGCAATGTGGTCGGCGGCATCACCTCGAAATACGGCGGCGTGGTCAGCGAGATGAAAGACAAGATCGGCGGCAGCATCAGCGGCGCCATCGGCAGCGCGGCGGACAAGTTCAAATGAGCGAGCATATCCCCGCCTTCAAGGTCAGCATCGAGGACAAGGATTTGACGGCCATCGTCTCGCCACGGCTGATTAATCTGACCTTGACCCTGTGCCGTGGCGACGAGAGCGACCAGCTCGATATCGCGCTCGACGACAGCGACGGCAAGCTGGCCCTGCCGCCGCGCGGCGCGCAGATCGCCCTGGCGCTGGGCTGGCAATCGTCCGGCCTGGTGGACATGGGCAAGTTCACCGTGGACGAGGTGGAGCACAGCGGCGCGCCCGACACCATCACCTTGCGCGCCAGGTCGGCCAACCTGATCGACACGTTCAAACAGCAGCAGGAACACAGCTTTCACAAGACCACCCTGGGCGCCATCATCGAGGTGATCGCCTTTCGCAACGAGCTGGCGTCGGGCGTGTCGGCGCGCCTGCGCGATACCGCCGTCGAGCACATCGACCAGACCCACGAAAGCGATGCGGCCTTCCTGCGCCGGCTGGGCAGGAAATACGATGCGGTGGCCACCGTCAAGAATGACACCCTGCTCTTCATTCCCATCAACCAGAGCCGCACCGCCAGCGGCAAGGCGCTGCCCGTCATCCCCATCACGCGCGCCCTGGGCGACGGCCACCGCTACCACAGCGCCGAGAGCGACGCCTACACAGGCGTGCGCGCCTTCTGGCATGACGAGCGCTATGCGCGCCGCCGCAGCGTGGTGGCCGGCGTTCCCGGCAACAGCAAGCGCCTGCGCACCACCTTCGCCAACGAGACGGACGCGCGCGCGGCGGCCGTGGCCGAATGGCAGCGCATCCTGCGCGGCCTGGCCACCTTTGAAATGAGCCTGGCCCTGGGGAACCCGGCCGTGTTCCCGCAATCGCCCGTGACCGTGAAGGGCTTCAAGCCCGAGATTGACTCTACCGAATGGCTATCGGTCAAGGTCACGCACAGCCTGGGCGGCAACGGTTTTACCACACGGGTGGAGTTTGAAACGAAAACGGAAGCAGTCGAGGCAGAACGCGAGGAGGAGAAAGACCCGGACGAAGGGATCACGGGCGTAGTAGCCAGATGGAGGGATGTGGCGGCGAAGAACAAAAAAGGTGGGGCAGGAGCAGGCGGGAGCCACGGGCAAGCTCAAGTCGCTGGAGCATCTCTACAAGAGCAAGCAGGCCGCGAAGCGGGCGGTGCTACATGCTTGGAAGCGTATCGAAGAAATTCGGGACATCATCCGCGAAAACAGCGAGGAACCCTGGGAACCTCCGCAAACAGCAGCAGAAGCAAAAGCAGCATAACCGTGCGCCCGACACATCCGCTCAGCGGCTGCTTTCGCCCCATAGCAGCCCCCCGAGGACCGCTGGGCGGTCGACTCTAACGTGGAATTAATCGGCGTGCTTTAGCGCGTCCGGGTTGAATGGTTGGCAAAGCGATGCCAAAGCGTCACGCCAATTCTGCCAATGAAGAAGGCGGCGCCGGCATAAAGCAAAACCAGCAGTAGGATGAACGGGACCATGATAACCGCAGCCGAGAGTGAATTGCCGAAAAGCAGTCCAACTACGCTGCAAACAGCAAGTGCAGAAACAATACCGCCCGAATAGGCGGCAAACGACGGGCGCCTCAAAACACCGAGTGCAACGCCAATCAAACAGACACCGACTAGACCAATCGGAGTAGCCGAAAGTGCCCCTGCCACTAAAAAGAGTAGAAGGGTAAGCACGCCAGCGATGAAGGTAAACCAGGCCCATTCATCAGCGCTGAGTTCAGCCATCCCCTTACCTAACGCTATACGAAACTTGTCTGCTACTGACACGTAGGCTCCTTTATCAATTGCTAGGTCCGCTCTTGGCCGCCAGCGGCCCATGAGCATAGCGAATTAGCAAGCGAGAAAAGTCACGCATTGTCACGAAAACGCGAATGGCTGCTCCTGGCCGGCTCCTGTCGGTTGTACTCGACCGTAAACTGGCATCTGCCGGCTCGGCCGTTGCCGCCCCGAAGCAGACATAGATCTGACGCATTCGACATATGCCACCGCAGCCGATTAAGCGTCGTAATAAACAACGCCGTATGTGTCGAACATAGCTCCAGCTAGCTCGACCATGCTTAAGCCGCTGCGCTCCCAAAAAAACAGAAAGTATTCCAACTTGTCGTAAGGTGCTTCAGCGTCCATGCCGTGCAGCGCACAAATCGTGGTTCTGATACGCAACACCTCAGGGTCATCCGACATATCGCGTCCTCGGATGGCCTCCCAAAGCCTCACCCGGACAGCTAAGGCCTCGCTATCCGTTGCCGCGCCCTCAAGATATCGTTTAGCAGCCAAAACAGAAGACTGCGCGGTAACGGGTAGACATTCGATCACCCGAGCCAGGGCGTTAACCATAAAGCGTTGAGCATCACCGTGCTCTACCGGATCATCCAGATCAACGGTGGATGAAATAACATCAAAAGGATCACGGTGAGACATGCTGACTTTCTGAGTAAAGCTTAATTGGTCAATTGCCGACTGTCCGCTTCTGGCCGGTTGCAATCGTCGGTAGGTTCCGCCCCGAAGCGGACAATTTCGATCTGGCCGATGCGGACCTTAGAGGCACGCAGGTGCCCACATACAGCCAGGTACAAATGAAACAATAAGGTACGCTAAGCAAGACCAAACGCTAACGGCCACAACCCAAAGCAGTTTCTTCACCAAAGAATAGGAAAAATAGCTTACGGTGAGAACTGCAGCACCCAGTGCCAGAAAGAGGGAAATTGGCTCAATAAATTCAGGGAAGGGCCACGGCAGCCGGTACTGCCAGTACATCAGCGCGATTTTGGAGACGGGGACACATCCTGCTGCGAAAGCAAGCGCCGGGACGCTCGCATATCGAGGGCGTACTTTAGAATTCATGCTATCCCTAAATGTCCGCTGTTGGCCGGTTGCTTCCTATCACTACTCAGGCATATCTACCGGAACTATGGGCAATTGTCCACATTCGTGGCTAACAACACTCTGGCTTTTAAAAATGGCGTATCAGTCTAGAGTCCAAACGTATTGCAACAGCAACCATCCCTCGGCGGGACCACCGTCCATCGTGCCAGGGGTGAAGGAGCATTTGGAGATGCCCACACGCGCCGCCTCATCCAGTTCCACGTGACCGCTAGATTTGACAACTTTAGATTGCATTACGGCTCCATCGCGCCCAATTAGCAAGGCAAGCCTAACCGTTCCGGTTTTTTTAGCATCAAGTGCCTCCTTCGGCCACACCGGCTTAGCGCAGCTACTGTAATCGAGTGTGCCGCCCTTCGCAGGACTGTCTGCGGTCGCTGCTGAGCAAAGAATCGATAGGCTGGCTAGGACTACTCCGGCCGCTACGCTAAGCGTTTTTTTTGCGTGTAAGGACAAGCGGTTGTGGAACTTAATTGATGGGCAATGCATCAGCTGATAGTCCTTTTGAAAGATTTATTCTATGCGTAACTCAAAATACTCGACACGGTGTTGTAGGCTAAATGTCTGCTTCTGGCCGGAATCGGCCATACGCAACTATGCCTTTCTTTTGGCCTTTTCGTGTTGCAAAATCGACCTGCACTCGTCTTCGGTTGGCACGTTTTTCTCAGTCAGTATGGTATGCCAGCCGCCGCAGTCAGTATCCGAGCAACCGCACACACTTGTTCGCACCGGGTGCTGGGTTAATCTATCACGCTTCTGAATAGCATTAGTTCGTTCCTGACTCTTGATAAGGTGGACTAGCGCGCCTCTACTCAAAAATTTTCCTGCCATGACTCTCCTATAGTTGCCTTGTACCGCACAAGGCGTTAACGTTTTCAATGTCTGCTGTTGGCCGATTTCGGTCGACTCAAATTACAATAATTTTCGATAGACGAGAAAACCTGACTTCTGGGCAATCGTGTCATACAGTCGCATGGCCGTAGTATTAGTCTCGTGTGTTTGCCAGTACACTCGAGGACATCCTGCTGTTGTCGCTTCCATGTAAACCCGCTCTATAAGACCCCGGGCGACACCCTGTCCCCTGGCTGATGCGTCGGTGAATACATCTTGTAGATAGCAGTTGGGCCCGACCTGGATTGTGCTTCGATGATAGAGAAAATGAGCTAGCCCTACGACTTTGTCATCTTTCACGGCGACCAACGCGTGCATCGGCTCGTAGGCGTCGAAAAACCGTGACCAGGTGATTAGGGTGGTATTTTCGGGTAGCGCTGTTTCGCCATGGCGTCCGTAGAACTGATTGTAACCAAGCCACAATTCTCGCCATTCCTGAAAATCACTTTCTTTGAGAGCTCGAACCAAAATGCTAGAAGCACAGTCCATAAATTCCATCAATCCTTCTAATTTAACAATATAAAATTGCGACTGCTACTGTCGGCTTGTTGCCGATGGCAGCCACTGTCATCGGCCGCAATGCCATGAGCCTGGCTAATATTGCTAACTCCAGTTACCACTCACCCAAGTTGGCGACGCATCAGAGGCAGTGGAAGAGCACTCGCATTTGATACCCGGCGCCGTCTCAATGACAATGCCGATAGTGAAAGCCTTCCCATCGTAATAACATGAATTTCTAATGAATCTGTTCGCCGCCGTGGCCATCACTTCACACTTATACAGGGGCCAGCAGCAGGCAAAAGCCAGTGTGGAAAGTGTGGCGATTTTCCATCGACTCACCCGCTTTAGTAGCGAGAACTTTCGTTTCCGCCACGAGTTCCTTTGGCTATTTTTTTTTGCCGCCGACGTTGATCGTTTGGGGAGCAGTAATGTCTCCATGAATCTGCTGGCCTACTTTGCCATGAAATACCATCTGGGTATTGCGTTCTACTGACTTTGCTGGCGACACGGTCGTCGGTTCTGTAATCCCCTCAACAACGCCGAGTACGCGCGCTTTCCCACGCAAATCCAACTTACGATAGCCGACTAGCAACTCATTCTCGTCATCCGTCAATGCGCTACTTGCCGCCGTGCCATGCAGCACATATTGCGTATCGACACCCACTGATGCGATAGCAATTAGATAATCCGCACTTGGAAATCTCTTGTCTTGCTCGTAATTTATTTGCGTACCCTTCTCGACCTTCCCAACCAGTGCGAATTCCGGTTGAGTCATGCCAAGTCGTTTCCGTTCGCTTTTTAAGCGCTGCCCAAATGTATCCATATGTCGATCTTTTAGTTGCAAAGTACAATTTTTTGTACTAAAGTGACGTCATTACCATGTGACGTATACAAATCATATCCTATGACATCTACCGCTCCAGTCACGCGCCAGCCGAAGAACACACTTTCGCAGCCAATCCCGATTCGCTTGCTCCCCCCTGAGATCGAACGCGTCGAAAAATTTGCACAGCAAGACTCCCGTTCGCGAGCATCGTTTATGCGCCTGATGCTGCTACGTGGCCTTCAATCTTACGAGGCCGAACTCGAACAATTCTCCCTTATCCATCACGCTTAACTGCACAGGAGCAGGCCCATGTATCCCGATCCAAAACGCGTCCGTAACAACCGTGTCATGGTACGCCTTGACGAATATGAGTATGACGTCCTGGCCGCCATCGCCAATTATCAGGGCGAGGAACTGGCTCCGTTTCTGCGGCAGCTCGCGCTTCGCCAGGCGGCAATAGTGCTTGGCGACGACAACAGTGCCACATTACCCAGCATTGCTGCCTAAATGAAGTCACCAATCAGCAACTTTTGAGCAGCCGAAAATATGCCCGACCGTTCCGTACCTGTAGAAACATGCGATGAAGACCAAGACACGTTTGAACGTGTCCGAATACAGCAGGGCTTGGACACCATCGACCAGGCTATCGAGTGGTTGATTAAGGATAACGTACGAATCGGGATTCGCAAGATGAGCGGCCGAGGCCGTGCCCTGTATCAAGTGAAAAGAAAGAACAAATGAGAGTCATCGGCCTGCCCTGCCCGCATTGCGAATACACCGTCCGCGCCGTCAAAAGCCGCATGATGTCCGCCATGTTCAAGGAAATCACCTACATGTGCCAGAACCCCGACTGCGGGCACTCCTTCGTGGCAGGCCTGGAAGTGCTGCGCACCCTCTCGCTGTCCGCCATGCCCAAGCCGGATATCCGCATCCCGATGTCCCAGCATGCGCGCACGGCAGCCACCAGCCAGCTGGCCCTGGACCTGACTGCGGGCTGCTGATGACTATCCCGATCCTCGCGCCGCCGTAGCCCGACCGCAGTAACTCCCCTCTTTTGCTGTGCCCTGCAGCGCTCCCTTTTGAGCGTACGGGATTCGTTCAACCTGAAATAAGGAAAACCGATGGAAACCACGCTGCACGCCACCCGTCACGCCGACAAATCCATGGCATCAAGCACGATCCGCCCGACCTTGCAAAATTGTATTGTCCCCGTGGCACCAACGTGTTTCCTCTTGCAAGCCAGCGCGGGCATCGGCATCGCGGCGCTGACCGCCCGCATCCATGAGATTGCCAAGACCTATCACGCCTACGGCGCTGCCAATCTGACCTTCATCGTCAGCGATGCGCAGGCACTGGAGCGTGACGGCTTTTTCGCGCCAGCCAAGCAGCGCGCCCTGGTCGGCAAGCTGCCCATCGAGGTGAACTACATTTTCGCCACTGAAGCGGGTTCCCGGCACTGCTGCGGCGCATCGCACACACTCCCGTACTGGGCAGAGCATTTTCTCAAGGCAGGGGAACGCTGATGCTGCGCCTGGCCAAAACCTGCGGCATCTGGCTGCTGTCGCTCCTGATCGTCATTACCCCTGACGTGCTGCGGGCCATCGGCGCCATCAAGGACTGAACCATGCCGGCGTCCCTTATCGACAATCACCTGTCCTTCCAGCCTGCCGCCGAGATTTTGGCAGCACGCGACAAGGACATGCCGACGCCACCAGGCGCCGGGCATGCGCTGGCCGCCATCGCCGAAGCGAAGGCCCAGCTACGCAGCATCAAGCCGCGCAATCTGGCGCCCTTCATGGCCCAGGCCTGGGGATTGTCGCCGCGTGGCGCGCGCCGTTCCGTGTTGATCGCCGCCGGCATGGACGCCGACCGCTGGGAATCGCCCATCCACTCATTTACCGAGGAAGAGCGCATCGAGCTGCGCGCCGCCACCTCTGCCGCTATCCGTGTGTACGAAAGACTGTTGAATGCCATCTAAAGAAATTCTCAAGCCCGCCCAGCGTCACGAGGCGTTTTTGCGATCCCCATACTTCGCGCCCGAGCTGGCCCGCATCCCGTTCAAGTGGCGCAACCGCGTCATCACGGCCGCCATGGCGAAAATGGCCTGGTCGTCCTGGTACAGAGTCTATGAATCCATCGCCACCAGCTTTGTGCGCGAGTTCGCCGAACAGTACGTGCCGGCTGGCGTTGACCTGTCGCAAAGCGATGCGGACATCGTGGCCACCGCCGAACGTGCGGCCGATGGCGTCACCAAAATGCTGTGGATGGCCGTGTCCGACACGCACGCCTTGCAGATCATGGAAGACGAGTGCGCCTCATATGGCATTGAGCTGCCTGAGTTCGATGTGCTGGCCGACACCATCGCCCGCCTGGTGGACGCCCGCTGGTGGCGCCGCCAACTGCGCAAGCGCGTCAAGCGCGCCTTCGAGGCAGGCAATATCCGCCTGGGCTACGTGAACTATCGAGGCGAGCCCTACGCCAGCAACGACGCCGTGCTGTCGCGCCTGGCGCAAAACCGCCGCAACGCGGCAGCGCTGGCCGCCACCCTGGTGCAAAACGAAAACGGCCAGCAATTCAGCATCGCCGAGCTGGCCGAGAAAACGACGGCCAATAAGGCCATCCGGCGCGGCGAGCTGATGTTGCGAATCAACGGCTTTGAGCAGATCGCCCGCGAGTGCAGCGACCAGGGCATTTTCATCACCTGGACGTGCCCATCGCGCTTTCACGCCATGCAGCACAGCGGCAAGCCAAACGACAAGTTCGACGGCTCCACGCCGCGCGAGGCAAACGCCTACCTGGGCAAGATGACATCGCTGTGCCGCTCCGCGCTGGCGCGCCGGGGCATCGGCCTGTACGGCTTTCGCATCGCCGAGCCGCACCACGACGGCTGCCCGCATTGGCATCTGCTGCTGTTCGTGCGCCCCACCGCGAAATACAAGACGGTCCACCTGCAGGACGTGGCCGGCCGCGCCATCCGCATCATGAAGCGCTACGCCTGGCGCGTGGACCGTGGCGAACCGGGCGCCTTCGCGCGCCGCCTGGACGTCAAGCGCATCGACTGGGCCAAGGGCAGCGCCGCCGGCTACATCGCCAAGTACGTGGCCAAGAACATCGACGGCGTGGCCGAGCACAAGACCAAAGAGGGCTATGTCGTCACGGCCGACACCGAAGGCGATGTCGAACTGACGCCATCGGCGCGCGTCGAGTCCTGGGCTGCATGCTGGGGCATCCGCCAATTCCAGCAATGGGGCGGCGCGCCCGTCACCGTGTGGCGCGAACTGCGCCGCATCGAGGAGAGCATGCTCAACGAAGCCCCGGCCGCCATGCGCCGCGCCTGGGACGCTGTGCAAAAAATCGACGGCGAAAAGCGCGCCTGCTGGGCCGAATACCTGCGCGCCCAGGGCGGCGCCCTGGTGCCGCGCAAAGAGCTGGTCGTCACCCTGGCCAAGGACGAAAAGACCGTCATCGGCCGCTACGGCGAAACGCTGCGCACCACGCCCTACGGCGTGCGCTGCAGCGACCTCATTGGCGTGGTCTTCAAGTCCGTGCGCCATACGTGGACGCCGGTACAGGCCACAGGCGGGCGCGGGGGGGCTGTTGGGGTTGCCGTTCCTCGGACTCGTGTAAATAACTGTACGCACCCCGACCGCCCTACCCCGACTACGCCGCCGGCGGCGCCCGCGCCGAACCTGTCGGACGAGGCAAAAACAGCCCTGATTGCAGCCTGGGCGGCCGTCAACGCCTGCCCGTATCCCCGATTGATCGTTCCCGACAACCCACCCCAAGAAGGAAATGGCACATGAGCACCTATGCCGTGATCGTTCGCACGCAAACCGAACGCTTTGAATATGCCGCGATTGCCGCCTCCAGCGGTGACGCGATCCAGGCCGCCCTCGACTACTTCGGCGTGTGCGGCGTTACCGCCAAACTGAAAGGAGCACAGCAATGCTGAACACCCTGACCAATTCGCCGCGGCAAATCGCCCTGGGCGACCGCGTGACATTCGATACCGACGAAGGCTACCAGGCCGGCACCGTCAACGACCTGCGCCGCGACGTGGGCAATGGCGAGCTGCATGCGTGGGTGGAACTGGACCACCAGTGGCCGGGCATGTTCCGGGCGGTGCCGCTAGCGGCCATTGTTTCCAGCCACGCTGCCCTGTTGGTGGCCGCATGAACGATACCGCAACGCTCGACATGTTCCCGCCAGAGGTCCGCGCACCGCGCAAACCAATCACCAGCGCAGATCGTGAGGCGGCACGCGCGCTGCGCGCACAGAAGCTGGCTGAGAAACACGAAGCGAAACGCTGGGTGGTGGTAGAGGCCCCTGGAACAGTGGATGAATACGTTTGGGACCATTGCAGGTGCAGCACGTACCGCGAGGCTTTGCGAATGGGCAGTGACTGCGGAGTGAGATTCGATGTGATGTTCAGGCTGCCAGACGGCAGTTTGACCACGGAGTTTTAAGCCATGAACAAAACATCCTACAAAAAATCCTTCCAAGCGAAGCTGACTAGCGAGGAAATGCGCCTTGACGCGCTGGTTATGGCCGGGAGTCAGTCAGGCGACATTGCACGAGTCTGGAAGTACCGTGGCGGCGTCACCGTAGAGCGCGGCGGCATGGTCGTGCTGAGTGTAAGTCGTGCGCAGATCGGACTGAACATGGCATTGCCAGGGTGAAGTGCAGCCCGCAAAAAAAGACGAAAGTCCCCCCATGATGAGCTACCTGAATGAGCAATATTTCCACGAGTTGGTTTGCATGAGTGACAAGCAACGAAGAAAGCTGTTTTTCGGCCAATTTAATCAATCAACTGAAGCACAAACAAACCATATGGACGAATACAAAGAATTCTGCCGGCTGCGCGACTACCGCAAGCCTGGCGCGGAAGTTCCCCAATATACAGAGGCCGAAGCGCTCGCCTTGGCCACAAGCAATAGCAAGGAATGCCACCGCGCCACAACGAAAGCGCAGTCCAATGAATAATCTTTTTGACAATTCGATCCAGTCCGAAACCCTGACTGCGGAAGAGCTGGAAACCATTTCAGGCTGCTGCCGGAAAGTGGATCAGATCAAATGGCTGCAGCAAAACGGCTGGACCTTCATCAAAAACCGGGCCGGCGCGCCCATCATCGGGCGCCTGTACGCCAGGCTGCGCTTGAGCGGCATCAATCCCGCCAGCCTGGTAAGCACGCCGAACTGGGCGCCGGACCTGTCCAAAGTACGTTAATAGAAAGAAAACAATGCGACCTAAGAGCACTGGCTACAAACTTCCACCGCGCATGCTGCGCCGCGTGCGCAAGCTGAAATCGGGCGAAACATGGACCGGCTATTACTACAATGGCCGGGACGACGCCGGGAACCGGAAGGAATACCCACTGGGTACGGATCTGGTCGAGGCCAAGCGCCTGTGGGCAGAATACGAGTGCAAGCCAGTTCCAACCGACGCCACGCTCATGGAATACGTGTTTGCGCAGTACGTGCGCGACATCCTCCCGGGCAAGGCACCAAGCACGCAACGCGAGAACTCCAGCTCATTGAGCCAGCTGCGCCCGGTCTTCGACAGCGCGCCTATCGACGCCATCACGCCGCAAGATATTGCCCGCTACCGCGACGCGCGCAGCGCCAAGGTGCGCGCCAACCGCGAAATCGCGTTGCTGTCGCATGTGTTCAATATGGCAAGGGAATGGGGCTACACGAAGCGCGAGAACCCATGCAGGGGCGTGCGCAAGAACAAAGAAGTGCCGCGCGATTTCTATGCCGACAAGGCCGTGTGGGATGCAGTACGGAACGCAGGCTGTGAAGAACTGCAGGACGCCATGGACCTGAATTACCTGACCGGCCAGCGGCCTGCGGACGTGCTCAAGATGCGCGACGGCGATTTGAAGGATGGGGCGCTGCAGGTGCGCCAGGGCAAGAGCAACAAGCTGCTGCGCATTGTGCTCGAGCACGACGGCATCAAGTCCGAACTGGCGAAGGTCATCGAGCGCATCCACGCGCGCCCGCACCGGCCGCGCACCACCTTCATCGTCGCGCTGCCGAATGGTTGCCAGGTCAAGAAGTGGCATTTGCGCCTGCGCTTCGATGGCGCCCGGAAAGCTGCAGCGGAACTGGCGCTAAAAGCTGGCGACGAGGAACTGGCCAGCCGCATCAAGGCCTTCCAGTTCCGCGATATCCGGGCGCGCTCTGCCAGTGACATTGCAGACCTGGGCGCCGCCAGTTCGTTGCTGGGGCATAGTGAAAAAGTCATTACAGAGAAAGTGTATCGGCGCATTGGTCAAGCAGTACGACCAACTAGATAGCAATCAAAATAACAATAACCTCCTTGCCAAGTTTTACAGACAAATAGATCTTTCTGCAATAGAATGCTTTAAGGAAAATTAAATTTACTTTGTGAAAATACTCTCAAGGAGTCCAAGATGACCGGAAACAAAAAAGTAGTTGTTACCAACAGTCCGACCATAACAGTAGTTACGACGCCGACTAGAACTAGTACGAAAGCGGGAATTCCATCTAGTTCAATGACCCCTGCCCCTAAAAAAAGTCAACCCGCCCCGAAACCGAAGAGCAAATAAGCGGTGAAAAACTATGGGGGCTGAAACCGAAATAGCTGACCGGGAAGAAGAACAACCGGAAACAGATGAAAAAAGGCAGGAAGAACTAAATAAATTATTCAAAGACTTCAAGACGGAGATTGAAAAACGGCAGGTCTTAAGCTCTGACAATCTTGATAAATCTATTCTGACCTACTCAAGCTGGGGACTTGGTATTTCAATAGCATTTTTGAAAGATTTTGTACCAATAACGGTAGCAAACAATGCATCCTTCCTCTATTGGTCTTGGTATCTTTTTAGTGCAGCTATAGCATTAACCACACTGTCGTTCCTGATCAGCTACAAAGGTTTGGATTTATCGCTACGTCACGCTCAGGAATACTATCTAAAGGACAATGAAAATTTCATTGACAAGAAGAATTATTACAACATAATTGTTCTAATCTCAAATGTTGTATGCGTAATACTTTTCCTCTTGGCACTGGTTTTTACAATTGTATTTGTTTCCAGTAATCTTGAGAAATCAGCAATAATTAAGGAGAATGAAAAGATGTCAAAAATCGACAAAGTGACAAAGACTACGCACGGCACCGCGATGGACGGGCTCCCTGTAAGCTTAATGCAAGCAAAACCGCCAAAATCAACACCGAAAACTCAAGCTAATCCCGGAGCGACAGGCACACCACCAGCCCCAAAAACATCACAAAACAACAAGCCTCAACAATAAAACTGGTGCGTTTCTTATCGTTGTTGCGGAAATCACTTCCGCAACGTGTGCGTGATTTTTGTAGTGCTCCACCATCACCCACCCACACATGCCGCATAGACGAAAAAAAAGCCCTTTAAAATCAAGGGCTTTTTTATCATTCTGGCGGAAGCGGTGAGATTCGAACTCACGAACAGTTTAACCCGTCGCTAGTTTTCAAGACTAGTGCCTTCAACCACTCGGCCACGCTTCCAGATGGCAGCATTATACATAAAGGTCACCGGCTTACCAATGGCTAGTACTGTCGTGCTCTTATTTCCGCCAGCGGCAAGGGCCGGGGCGATGCATGCGCAGCACGCCGGGCAGATGCCCTACAGGCCCCAGTTTTCCCGCAGCGCTCTTTCAAACTCCCCCGCCGGCAAGGGGCGCGAGAAGAGGTAGCCCTGCACTTCGTCGCAGCCAGAACTCTTCAGGAAAGCCAGCTGCTCGGCCGTTTCCACGCCTTCCGCGATGACTTTGTGGTGCAGCTGCTGGGCGATGCTGATGATGGTGCTGGCGATGGCGCAGTCGCTGGCGTCGGTCGGGATGCCGGTGGTAAAAGACCTGTCGATTTTCAGGGTGTCGATGGGGAAGCGCTTGAGGTAGGACAAGCTGGAGTAACCGGTGCCGAAGTCGTCCAGCGACAGGGCCACGCCCAGCGCCGTGATGCGGTCCATGATGCCGATGACCCTCTCGATGTTGTGCATCAGGGTGCTTTCCGTGATTTCCAGCTCCAGCCAGGCCGCTTCCAGGCCGTAGCGGGCCAGGGTTGCCGCCACCCTGGCGGGCAAGGCCGCCGTGAATTCGCGCGCGGAGACGTTGACGGCCAGGCGGATGGGCGGCAAGCCGGCCAGTTTCCATGCTTGCGCCTGGGCGCAGGCCGCTTCCAGCACCCATTCGCCCACCTGCACCACCAGGCCCGTCGATTCGGCCAAAGGGATGAACTCGGCAGGCGGGATCATGCCGTGCTGCGGGTGGTGCCAGCGCACGAGGGCTTCAGCGCCGATGATGCGCCCGCTCGCCAAGGCATATTTCGGCTGGTAGTGCAGCAACAGTTGCTGTTCAGACAAGGCCTGCCGCAAGCCCGTTTCCAGGCGCATGCGCGCCTGCATGCCCTGGTTCATGTCCTGACTGTAAAAGGCCACGCTTTCCGCTTCGCCGCCGCTGTCCTGCTTGGCGCGGTACATGGCGATGTCGGCCAGGCGCAGCAGGGTTTCCGCGTCCTGCCCGTCCTGCGGATACACGCTGATGCCGATGCTGGCGCCCACACGCAGGTCGTGGCCTTCGATCAGGAAAGGTTGCACGAGGGAAGAGAGAAGTTTTTGCGACACCATGCTGGCCTCGAAATGCTGGCCGATGTCGAACAGGCCGACGGCGAACTCGTCGCCGCCCAGGCGCGCCACCAGATCCTGGTCGCGCAATGCCTGGCGGAACCGCAGCGAGACCTGGCGCAGCAGCTCGTCGCCGATGCGCCGGCCCAGGGTGTCGTTGATCAGCTTAAAACGGTTCAGGTCGATGAACAGCACGCAGCCGAGCATCTTGCTGCGCTGCGCCACGCTCAAGGCCTGGTCGACCAGCTTGGCCAGCAGGGTGCGGTTGGGCAGGCTGGTCAGCGGGTCGTAATACGCGAGGTGGTGCAGGCGCTCTTCGGCCAGCTTGCGTTCCGTGATATCGGTGAGGTAGGCGATGAGTCCGATGGGCTTGTCGTCCATGTCCTGCAGCGGCGACAAGGACAGGCTGGCCCAGAAGATCTCGCCCGACTTCTTTCGGCGGCGCACCTCCATCAGGCGCCCTCCCTGCTCCAGGAAGGCGTCATGGAAACCCGTGTCCTCGTCGTCGTACAGGAACAGGATGTTGCGCCCCACGGCTTCCACCGAGCTGTAGCCGAACAGGCGCTCGGCGCCCTTGTTCCAGCTGGTGATGTAGCCCGTCAAGTCCATCGTCAGCACGGATTCGTGCAGCTGGTCGAGGATTTGCGTCTGCTGCGCCAGCAAGGCTTCGACTTGCGCGTACGCATGCGTGGAGCGCTGCGCCAGCGAGTGCACCTGCAGCACGCCGGCCGTCAGCGACGCCAGGCTGGCCAGGTGGCGGCGGTCGGCGTCGTTGTAGACGCTGCGGCCGGCCACGGCGTAATGGCCAAAGCAATGGCCGTCGAAGCTGACTTCCTGCAGCAGGGCGGGCGTATCGCGCGCAAACGGCATGCGCGGCGCGGCGCCCTGGGCGCTGGCCGACGGCAGGAATTGTGCATGCGGGCTGGCCGTCACGGCGCCGGCGATGCGCCCCAGTTCGGCCATCAGTGCCGGGCCACGCAAGCGCACGACGGCGTCGCACAGGGCGGCGCTGTCACCAAGGTAATCCGACACCGGCAGCAAGGTCATGCTACAGGTTCCGGCTGACCTGGATGGCCCACTGGTAGGCCTGTAGCAGGCTGCGCCAATAGGTTTCTCCATCGATGCCGGCGCGGCGCAAGCCGTCGGGCGGGGGCGCGCCGCTTTCCACCAGCGCCAGCAAGGCACCCAGCTCGCCGTTGCGTTCAAGCAAGGCAGCGCTGACTTCGGGCGCCAGGTTCAGCGTGGCGATGATGTCTTCCATGGGCATGCCCAGCAGGACGTCGAGCAGGGAAAACACGCCCGCCATGAAGGCCAGGTCCTGCGCGTCGCGGTCGCCGCCGCGCAGCTGGCACAGCGCTTCCATCTGCGCCGCGCGCACGGCCGCCAGCGGCAGCAGCGCGTGGATCTTGCCATCGTCCTGCTGGCGCGCATACAGCAGCAGTTGCAGCCAGCGCTGCAGCTGGCGCCGGCCCAGCAGGGTGATGGCCTGGCTGAAGCTGGTAATCGGCGCCGTGAAGCCGAAGGCGGCCGAATTGACCAGTTTCAATAAATGATAGCTGAGCGAGGGGTCTTGCTTGAGCGGCACTTCCAGCTCGTGCGCGTCGGCATCGCGGGCCAGCAAGCCCAGCAGTGCGAGCACGCGGCGGCGCGAGGTGGCGTCTTCCGGCTCGCTTTGCTGGCGTGCATGGTGCAGGGCGTAGTCGCCGGCAAACCAGCTGGCGCCAAGTTCTTGCACGGCAGCAAGCTGTTCGGCATCGACGATGTTGTAGGCCAGGTGCGGTCCCGGCAAGGGCAGCAGCTGATGCAAGCCCGGCAGTTTTCCGGCCGCGTCGACGGCGAGCGCGCGCGCCTCGACCAGCGCCGCCGTCACGGGACCGGCGCCGGGGCCGTCCACGATGATGCGGTAGCCCGCGTCGCGCCACTGCTGGCATTTCTTCTGGATCTGCTTGTCGCCGGCAAAGGTGGCCGGCAAACGGAAAATGGTGCGCTGCGGCGCCAGTTGCGCCAGCACGGCCTCGTCCACGCCATGCGGGTCGGCCAGGGGAACGATGCAGTCGAGCGGCGCCAGGAAGGCATACGCATCGGCAGCGGCCAGCGCCGCGACCAGCGCCGTCATCAGCGGCACCGTCGATGACTGCGGCACGTGCAAGGTGACAGCGACCCACTCGTTATGAGCATTGGCAACTGCTTGTAATCCCACCAAAGGAAACAGGTTTGATTCAGACGCTGACATCGGTATCTCAGTGTGGGTAGGGCGCCATAGTAAATAAACTGACCAGCATTGGCAACCCTGGCCCGACAGGGATGCCATTTCGACAGCAAGAATCATTCTATCCGAATCTCACCGGTGAAACAGTTTAATATTAGCAATAAATGTTCAAAAAAAACATTTCCCCGGGAAAGCCGCCTGTCATGCGGGTTTGAAAAAAACACACTGCTTTGCGCGCACCCGTTCAGGCGCCGCCGTGCGCGTGCTCGACCGCGTATTTGATCAGTTCGGCCTGTCCTTCGATACCGAGCTTGCGCTTGATGTTCAGCCGGTGCGTCTCCACCGTGCGCACGCTCAGGTCCAGTTCGCGCGCGATCTGCTTGTTCGACTGGCCCGCCGCGATGTGCTGCAGCACCTGCTGCTCGCGCGTGGTGAGGAAGGAATCGTGGACTTGCGGGCGAGATAACTGCCGCGCCAGGGCCGCGCTGTAGTAAATGCCGCCGGACATCACCGTCTCGATGGCAAAGACAATATCTTTCCCCGGAGCATCTTTGAGCACATAGCCGCGCGCGCCCGCCTGCAGGGCTTGCGACACGTATTCGAGCTTGTCGTGCATGGACAGGATCAGCACGGCGATCTGCGGAAACGCCTGCTTGAACAGCGCCGTCGCCTCAATGCCATTCGTGCCGCGCATATTGATATCCATCAACACCAGGTCCACCTGGTGGAGGCGCGCCTGGGCCAGTGCCTCGTCGGCGCCGCCCGCCTCGGCCACCACGTCGAAATGCGCCACCGCTTCCAGGCGCGCGCGCAGGCCGTCGCGCACGAGGGGGTGGTCGTCCACCAGCAGAATTCGGATCGTGTCGCTCATGGTTCTCATCATTAGTGGGTGGAGGAAAGGGCGAGCCGCGCCAGCACCACGGTGCCGGCCGCCGAGGACGCGATGTGCAGGCTGCCGCCGATGGCTTCCATGCGCTCCGTCATGTTGCGCAGGCCGATGCCGCGCTGCGGGTGCAGGGCGATGCCGTCGAAGTCGAAGCCGCCGCCATTGTCGCCGATGCGCAGCTCCACCGTCTTGCCCGTCTCGCGCAGGCTGACCTCGATGGCGCTGGCGTGGGCATGGCGCTCGCTGTTCGTCAGCGCTTCCTGGGCGATGCGGAACAGGACGGTATTGACCATGTCGGGCAAGCCCTCGCCCGCCGCCGCCGGACTGGCCGTGAAACTGGCTTGCGCGCTGCTGCTGTCGTTAAATTCATGCACGAGGTGGTCGAGCGCGGCGGCCAGGCCCAGGTCGTCGAGGATGGCGGGGCGCAGGTTGTGCGAAATGCGCCGCACCTCGCCCAGCACCTTGTTGAGCTGCTCGGCGGCCCGCTCGAACGTGGCCGGCGCCTTGTCTTTCTGTTCGGTATTGCCGGCCAGCCGCGCGATGCCCGCCTCGATCTGCAGCTTGATGGAAACGAGCCACTGGCTGATGCCGTCGTGCAAGTCACGCGACAGCCGCGCCCGCTCCTCTTCCTGCGATTCGACCACGCGCTGCGCCAGCACTTTCAGCTTGGCGTCGGCCACGCGCAGCTCGCGCAGGTTCAGCGCCAGGCCGCAGGCGGCCACCAGCAGGGCGCCGAAGATGGCGATGGCGGCGATCAATTCCATGGTCGAGCGGATATTGCGCGACTGCTGGGCGTCCACCTTGGCCAGCGCCTGGTCCACGTCATCCATGTAGATGCCGGTGCCCATCATCCAGCCCCATTCCGGCATCAATATCACATAGCCGAGCTTGGGCGCGGACTTGTTCGTCGACGGCTTGATCCAGTTGTAGCGCTCGAAGCCGCCGCCGCTCTCGGCCCGCCGCATCAGGCGCTGGATGGTCAGATTGCCCTCGGCGTCGCGCAGCTCCCACAGGTTCTGCCCCACCAGCTCGGGCTGGCGCGGGTGCATCAGCGACCTGCCCTGCAAATCGTAGATGAAGAAATAGCCGTCGTCGCCATAGCTGAGCGAGGCGAGGATGCGCTTGGCCTCCTCTTGCGTGGCGGCATCCTTGCGCCCCGAGCCGTACAGGGAGGCGATGGAATGGCTGGCCAGGGTCACGTAATGCTTGAGTTCGGCTTCCTTGCTGGCCAGGTACGCTTGCTGGATCGTGGCGCGCTGCTGTTCTGCCAGCGTGACAGCCTGGTGCCGCACGGCAAACGCGATGGCGCACAGGGCGAGGATCAGCGGCGTGATGGCCAGGAAGATGACTTTCTGTCTGAGTTTCATGGCCTGGCGTGCTCCGGCGGCGTCGATACGGTGGAAATCAATGATTTTACGTTGCGGCGCCGTGATCGCCCTGCGTAGTAATACTGAGCGTTACTGCGTAGTCTTGCGCTTGCGGCAATTATACGATTCCTGAATACTCGCCATAAGCTGCAGATACACCAAAAGTAACATCAAACTGGCGACGACCAGGCGCAGCAACCATCATCGCACGGCACAGCGCCCGTCACATCTCTGGAGGAAGCATGAACCGCATTTTCAAACAGCTCGGCTGGGCAGCGCTTGCGCTGGCCGGCGCCGGGTCCCTGGGCGTTGTCGCCCTGCAACGTGGCGAACCGATCAGCGCGATCTGGATCGTCATCGCCGCCGTCTGCGTCTACCTGATCGCCTACCGTTTCTACAGCCTGTTCATCGCCGACAAGGTGCTGGGCCTGGACGCCCGCCGCATGACGCCGGCCTTCAAGCACAACGACGGCCTCGATCACGTGCCGACCAACAAATACGTACTGTTCGGCCACCATTTCGCGGCCATTGCCGGCGCCGGCCCCCTGGTCGGCCCCGTGCTGGCCGCGCAGATGGGCTATCTGCCCGGCATGCTGTGGATACTGGCCGGCGTCGTGTTCGCGGGCGCCGTGCAGGATTTCATCGTGCTGTTCATTTCCATGCGCCGCGACGGCCGCTCGCTGGGCGACCTGATCAAGGCTGAGCTGGGCGAGATTCCCGGCATGATCGCTCTGCTCGGCTGCTTCATGATCATGGTCATCATTTTGGCCGTGCTGGCCTTGATCGTCGTCAAGGCATTGACAGGTTCTCCATGGGGCAGCTTCACCGTGATGGCGACGATCCCCATCGCCCTGTTCATGGGCGTGTATTCGCGCTTCATCCGCGTGGGCCGCATCGGCGAAATCTCCATCATCGGCTTCGTGCTGCTGATGCTGGCCATCATCGGCGGCCAGTACGTGCAGGAACACGCGGTGCTGGGCCCGATGTTCACCTTCACGGGCACGGAACTGACGTGGATGCTGATCGGCTACGGCTTCATCGCCTCGGTCCTGCCCGTGTGGCTGCTGCTGGCGCCGCGCGACTACCTGTCGACCTTCCTGAAGATCGGCACGATTTTGGGCCTGGCCATCGGCATCATCGTCGTCGCGCCTTACCTGAAAATGCCGGCCATGACCAAGTTCATCGACGGCTCCGGCCCCGTCTGGTCGGGCAATCTGTTCCCCTTCCTGTTCATCACGATTGCCTGCGGCGCCGTGTCCGGCTTCCACGCGCTGATTTCCTCGGGCACCACGCCGAAGATGATAGAAAACGAAAGCCATGCCCGCTTCATCGGCTATGGCGCCATGCTGATGGAATCGTTCGTTGCCATCATGGCCCTGGTGGCCGCCTCGACCATCGAGCCGGGCATCTATTTCGCCATGAACAGCCCGGCCGCCCTGATCGGCACCACGGCGGAATCGGCCGCGCAGGCCATCTCGCAGTGGGGCTTCTATGTGACGCCGGACATGCTGACGCAGACGGCCAAGGACGTTGGCGAGCACAGCATCATCTCGCGCGCGGGCGGCGCACCGACCCTGGCCGTCGGCATGGCGCAGATCCTCTCCGGCGCCATCGGCGGCAAGGCCATGATGGCCTTCTGGTATCACTTCGCCATCCTGTTCGAGGCACTGTTCATCCTGACGGCCGTCGATGCGGGCACGCGTGCCGGCCGCTTCATGCTGCAGGATTTGCTGGGCAGCTTCGTGCCAGCGCTGAAACAGACGGAAAACGTCATCGCCAACCTGCTGGCCACGGGCCTGTGCGTGGCGGCCTGGGGCTACTTCCTGTACCAGGGCGTGGTCGATCCGCTGGGCGGCATCAACACCCTGTGGCCGCTGTTCGGCATCGCCAACCAGATGCTGGCGGCCATCGCGCTGATCCTCGGCACTTGCGTGCTGTTCAAGATGAAACGGGGCCAGTATGCATGGGTCACCATCACGCCGACCATCTGGCTGCTGCTGTGCACCTTGACGGCGGGCTGGCAAAAGATTCTCGACGCCAATCCGCGCGTGGGTTTCCTCGCGCATGCGAAGAAATACTCGGCAGCCCTCGATGAAGGCACGCTGCTGGCGCCGGCCAAGTCGGTGGCGCAGATGCGCCAGATCATCTTCAACGATTACCTGGACGCCGGCCTGGCCGCCTTCTTCGTGGTGGTCGTCGTCAGCGTGCTGTTCTTCGGCATCCGCACGATTGTGAAGGCGCGCGCCGACAGCAAGCCTAGCACCAGGGAAACGCCGTTCCAGGCCATGCCCACGGTGCAATGATGCTCGACGAAATCATCAAGGCGGGCCGGTATCTGGGGCAAAGCATGCGCCTCATGTGCGGCCTGCCCGATTACGACACCTACGTGGCGCACCGGGAAGTGACCCATCCCGGCGAGCCGATGATGACGTATGAAGAGTTTTTCCGCGAACGGCAGGAAGCGCGCTACGGCGGCGCAGGCAAACGCGGCGGCTGCTGTTAGGCTGACACCTGACCCAGCCTGCTGCGCGTCGGTATAGGCGGCCTGCGATGCTCACGGTACTTCAGTACGGTTGCGCTTCTCGGCCGCCTCTCCCTTCCGCTCGCTACGGCTGGGTCAGGTGTTGTTGCTCAGCAATAACTTGAGGGCGTTTCTTCGGGACCGCCCCTCGTTTCATCTCGTACAAGTTCCCCTCCCCTCTCTTCCCTTAGACCCACATCAATATCTAGGTGTGTCTTCACGTCTATATTTTTCCAATAGGAATTAAATAACAGTCAACGGGCGACCGGGGAAGCAGCGAATTCATGTTCAATTTCCAACGTTCCAGCATCAGCCAGAAACTGACCATGATTTCGGTGCTGTCGTCGGGCTGCGCGCTGCTGCTGGTGTTCGTGGCGTTCGCGCTGACGTCCGTGCTCAGCCACAAGAACGATGAAGGCAAGCAACTGCTGTCGCTGGCGGGGGTGATCGGCGCGGCGGGGGCGACGCCGTTGCTGATAGGCAAGCCGGCGCAGGCCCAGGCGGAACAGATGCTGGCGGCGCTGGCCGCGCGCGATGAAGTGGCCCAGGCGGCCCTGTTCGACAAGGGCGGGCGCCTGTTCGCCCTGTACCGCGCGCCGCAGCACGACAAGGAGCTGGCGGCGCCGGAAGACATGGACCCGGCCCTGCTGGCCGACATGGCCGTGCAGCCCGTCACGCAAGGCTCGGGCACGACCCTGGCGCCGGCCATGCGCTTGTACCGTCCCGTCTACCGGCCGGCCGCGGACGGGCAGGAGGTCATCGGCGCCGTGCTGATCGAGGCCGACCTGAACCACATGTGGCGCGACATCGGCCGCCACGTGGGCGCCATCGGCGGCGCCACCGTGCTGTCCTTCCTGATCGCCGTGTTCCTGGCGCGGCGCTTCAAGAGCGTGATTGCCGAACCGATCACCAAGCTCATTGATACAGCGCAAAAGGTCTCCAGCAGCCAGACCTACAGCCACCGCATCGCCCACCAGCGCAGCGACGAACTGGGCGTGCTGATCGACAGTTTCAACGACATGCTGGCGCAGATCGACAGCCGCGACAGCACCCTGGCCAATTACCGCGACCAGCTCGAACGCCAGGTGGGCGTGCGCACGGCGCAGCTGGAAAAGGCCAAGGATGCGGCCGAGGCGGCCAGCCAGGCGAAAAGCGCGTTTCTCGCCACCATGAGCCATGAAATCCGCACGCCGATGAACGGCGTGCTGGGCATGACGGAATTGCTGCTGGCCAGCCCTTTGAGCCCGCAGCAGCGCCACTACACGAGCATGGTGCAGCGCTCGGGGCAGAATCTGCTGGTGATCATCAACGACATCCTCGACTTTTCCAAGATCGAGGCGGGCAAGCTCAGCGTGGAATACATCCGCTTCAATTTCCGCGAATTGCTCGACGATATAGAGCACGTGTTCGCGCCGCAGGCGGAAGCGAAGAATATCTGCCTGGAATTCGATATCGCCAACGACATCCCGATCGCCATCTGCGGCGACCCGAACCGCTTGCGCCAGATCATCGTCAACCTGCTGGGCAACGCCATCAAGTTCACGGAAACGGGCAAGGTCACCGTCAAAGTGGAAGTGTGCAGCGAAGACGCGCCCAGCGTGGGCTTGCGCTTCGAGGTGCATGACACGGGCATCGGCGTGTCGGACGAGGCGCGCAGCCGCATCTTCGAATCGTTTTCGCAGGCCGACGGCTCGACCACGCGCAAGCATGGCGGCACGGGCCTGGGGCTGACCATCTCGAAACAGCTGGTCGAGCTGATGGGCGGAAAAATCGGCGTCGACAATGCTTTAACGCAAGGCTCAATCTTCTGGTTCGAAGTAAATTTCGATAAACGGCGGGTCGACAGCGACGATCCGTCCTTCAACCTGAAAACCACGCGAGGGTTACGCGCCTTGATCGTCGACCACACTCCCGCCACGCGCGCCGTGCTGGAACGGCAGCTGGCCAGCTGGCACATCGTCAGCGACAGCGCCGGCACGGCGGGCGAGTGCCTGGGCAAGCTGCACGCGGCCGCGCAGGCGGGCACGCCGTATGGCGTGGCCCTGCTCGACATGGAATTGCCGCGCACCAGCGGCCTGGCCCTGGCCGCCACCATCAAGAGCGATCCGCGGCTGGCCGACCTCAAATTACTGCTGCTGAGCACGGAACAGGCCGCGGCCGACCCCGTGCAGCGGCGCGAGGCGGGCGTGGCCTTCCAGCTGATCAAGCCGGCCCGCGAATGCGATCTGTTCGACTGCATCGTCACGCCGCCGCGCGCCGGCGAAAGCCTGCGCGCCGCGCCGCCGCACGCCCTGCGCCCCGCCGTGCGCCCGCCCGGCCGGCGCCAGCGCCGCCGCGTGCTGCTGGCCGAGGACAATCCCGTCAACGTGGAGGTGGCGCTGGCCATGCTCGACAGCCTGGGCCTGGACGTGGCCTGCGCGCGCAACGGCGAAGAAGCGCTGCAGGCGGCACGGGCCGAGGATTTCGACCTGATTTTGATGGATTGCCAGATGCCCGTGATGGACGGCTTTGCCGCCACGGCGGAAATCCGCCGCCACGAACAGCAGTGCGGCCACGCGCGCGTGCTGCCCATCGTCGCCATCACGGCCAACGCGCTGCAGGGCGACCGCGAAGCGTGCCTGGCGGCCGGCATGGACGACTACCTGAGCAAGCCCTTCACGCAGCAGGACCTGGGGCACACGATCGCGCGCTGGATCACCCTGCCGCGCGCGGCCACCGTGCACCACAGCGAGCAGGCGGAAGCGCCGCAGGAGACGCCGCAAGCGCCGCGCCAGGAAGCGCCGCCCGAGGTAACGCCGCCAGCCGCCGCCCCGCCCTCCGGCCAGCCGCTGAACCGGCAGGCGCTGGAAAACATCCGCGCCCTGTCGCGCACCGATGGCGACGCCTTGCTCGAACGGGTCATCCAGGCCTTTGTCGGCGAAACGCCGCGCCAGTTGACGGCCATGCGCGAGGCGATCGCCGGCGCGGATGCGGAAGCGCTGCGCAAGGCGGCCCACAGCCTCAAGTCGGGCAGCGCCAACGTGGGCGCCGACGGCCTGGCGCAGCTGTGCAAGGACATGGAAAAACTCGGCCGCGCCGGCAGCACCGACGGCGCGGCGCCCCTGCTGCAGCAGATGCAGCAGGCATTCCTGGCCGTGCGCGAATCGCTGAGCGCCATCCTCGTGAAGGAACACTGACATGACAGCGCCCCTCTCCCCTCCCCGCGGCCTGGTGCTGGTGGCCGACGACGATCCCGTCATGCGCTTGCTGATGCGGCAGATGCTCACGCAGGTGGGCCTGGACGTGATCGAGGCCGAGGATGGCGTGCAGGCGCTGGCCAGCTACAAGCACAGCGGGCCGGACCTGGTCATGCTCGACGTCGACATGCCGGCCATGGACGGGTTTGCCGTCTGCCGCGCAATCCGTCACCAGGAAGCGGGCGGCACCGTGCCCATCATCATGGTCACGGGCGGCGACGAACTGGAAGCCGTCACGCACGCCTACGAGGTGGGCGCCACCGACTTCATTTCCAAGCCCATCAACTGGCCCATCCTGGGACACCGCGTGCTGTACGTGCTGCGCGCCAGCGACGCCATCGCCCGCCTGCGCATCGCCGACGCGCACAACCGCGCCGTGCTGGCCGCCATCCCCGACACCTTCTTCCGCCTCAACCGCGAGGGCTTTTATCTCGACTATGAACAGGGCCACGACGCCAGCGCCGGCTTTTCCATCAGCAACTGCGTGGGCAGCCATATCCGCGACGTGCTGCCGCCCGAAATCGCCGCGCGCCTGCTGGACAAGGCGCACGCGGTGCTCGCGTCCCAGCACATCGGCTCGGTCGACTACACGCTCACGCACGAGGACAGCACGCGCCATTTCGAGGCGCGCCTGGTGGCGACGGGCGCCGACGAAGTGCTGGGCCTGGTGCGCGACATCAGCGAGCGCAAGCGAACCGAGGAGCAGATCCGCCGCCTCGCCTATTGCGACAGCCTGACAGGCATTCCCAATCGGCAAGCCTTCCTGGAAACCTTGGAACGCGAACTGCTGCGCTCGAAGGAGCACGACAAGAAATTCGCCGTGCTGTTCATGGACCTCGACGCCTTCAAGCGCATCAACGACACCCTGGGCCACGACGTGGGCGACCACTTGCTCAAGGTGGTGTCCGAACGCCTGCGCGAAACCATCCGCCCCAGCGACCTGGTGCTGCGCGCCGAGCACGAGTTCGAGGCCGCACCCGGCGGCAGCAACCTGGCGCGCCTGGGCGGCGACGAATTCACGATACTGATCCCCGACCTGGAGCGGGTGGAAGACGCGCTGAACGTGGCGCACCGGGTCAAGGAAGCCATGCGCCGGCCCTTCATGATCGAGGGGCACGAGATTTTCGTCACGGCCAGCATCGGCATCTCGCTGTATCCGGAAGATGGCGAGGATTGCAACTCGCTGCTCAAATACGCGGACACGGCCATGTACCACGCGAAAAACTGCGGCAAGAACAACGCCAAGCTGTACAGTTCTTCGCTGACGATGGAAATCATGAGCCACGTCAAGATGGAAGTGGGTCTGCGCAAGGCCTTGCAGAACAACGAGCTGTACCTGCTGTACCAGCCGCAGATCGACGTGCCCAGCACGCAGATCGTCGGCGTGGAAGCGCTGGTCCGCTGGCGCCACCCGGAGCGGGGCATCATTTCCCCCACGGAATTCATCCCGCTGGCCGAAGAGACGGGGCTGATCGTGCCCATCGGCGAATGGGTGCTGCGCACGGCCTGCAACCAGGCCAAGGCGTGGCAAAGCGATGGCGGACGGGCCATCCGCATGGCCGTCAACCTGTCGGCCAAGCAATTCAAGGATGAAAACCTGATGCAGATCGTGCTCTCGGTCCTGGCCGACACGGGCCTCGATGCGCGGCTGCTGGAACTGGAATTGACGGAAGGCACCTTGATGGACGACGCGCGCGCCACCATGGTGACCCTGGAGCAGCTGCGCGGCATCGGCGTCTACCTGTCCATCGACGACTTCGGCACGGGATATTCGTCGATGAATTATTTAAAGCGCTTCGACGTGCGGGCCTTAAAGATCGACAAGAGTTTTATCGCCGGCTTGCCGCAGGACACGGAAAACGCGGCCATCACGCGCGCCATCATCGCCATGGCGCACGGCTTGAAAATGGTGGTGGTGGCCGAGGGCGTGGAGACGGACGAGCAGCTGCTGATGCTGGAAGAATACGGCTGCGACATGGCCCAGGGATACTTTTTAGGCCACCCGTCGCCGCACGACACGATCACGGCCATGCTGGCCAGGCAGGCCGGCCAGGTGGCCAGCCTGGAAGCTAGAGCACTTCGAAGGCAAGGATTTGCGTGACTTGCTGCGGATTGAAATTGTCGTCGGAAATCATCACCAGGCTGCGGCGGCCGTTGGCCAGGCGCGGTCCCCAGCTGATGCCCTCGATATTGTCGACCCTGGCCAGGCCGGCCTTGCCCAGGTCCAGCAGCAGGCGCTTGCGCGCCGGCACATAAGTCGCGCCCGCCAGGGCGGGGATATCCCGGATATCGGTGGCGCCATCCGTTTCCATTTCGTAGAGGCGCACGTGGTTCGTGTAGAGGCCGTCCGCGTCGGCCACGCCGGCCCGCTCCAGCACCAGCACCCGATGGTCGTTCACGGCGAGAATTTCCGACACGCCATTATCCGCCTCGCGCCCCGGCGCGGGCCGCGACGCCACCGGCTCGATCGGGTAAGCGTACTGGCCCAGCACGGTGCCGGCGCGGTCCAGGCGCGTGATGCGCACGACGGAGCCGTTGTCGGGCGTGGCCAGCGGGCCATCCTGGTACAGGGCCGCTTCCATGCCCAGCCACAGGCTCTTGCCATCCGACGAGAAAGACAGCGCCTCGAAGCTCATGTTGTTGCGCGAGCCGATGTCTTCCATCGAGACATGGAACATGGCCGGCGTAGGCAAGGTGGACAGATAACGCCCGTCGCGGTCCGCATGGCGCACGAACGGGTGCAAGCCCACCTTGCGGTTGCCTTCGCTGCCATACCACAGGCTGCCGTCCTGCGGATCGACGCGGATGGTTTCGATGTCGGCGACCTGCTCGCCACGGTCCAGTTTTGCATGGGCCAGGTTCGGGTAGCGGCTGCCGTCCGGTTGCGTGAAGAAATGCACGCTGTTGAAGGTCACGGCGGAGAATGCCGCGCTGTCGTAGCTGAGCGTGGCGCGGTAAAAGCGGGCCGGGTTGATTTCCGAGCGGTCATCGCTTTCCATCACCCAAGTATTGCTCGCCGCATCGTAATCGATGCCGGACAGGCCGCCCACCGTGGTGCCCTGGAAAGCCTGCTTCAGGGCGATGCGCTGCTCGCCGATCAGGCGCAGGCCGGCGATCGGCGCGTCGTCGGGGAAGCTGGCGCAGGCGGAGAGGAGGATGGACACCGCCAGCGCGGAGATCAGGCGCGCGCGCAGGGCACGGAGGGATGACTGCTTCACGATATTCCTTAATGAAACCCCAAGCGCAGAATCCGGGGTCGGTCCTTTCAGGATTGGAATACATCGCATTGGACGTATTCCCCCGCCGGGTCTGCCCCCAGCTTTAATTCTGTCGGCTAAGCATGAATCACACCACGCCACCGGCCTTGAGCCGCGCGACGGCCGCCGCATCATAGCCGAGCGATGCCAGCACCTCGTCGTTGTGCTGGCCCAGGGCCGGGCCCAGCCACTGCGTCTTGCCCGGTGTGGCGGACAGTTTCGGGCTGATGGCGGGCAATTTGACGGGCGTGCCGTCGGCGAAATGGTGTTGTTCGAACATGTCGCGGGCGAGAAATTGCGGATCGCTCAGCATGTCGCGCACGGAGTAGATTTTGCCGGCCGGCACGTCGGCTGCCTTCAGCACGGCCAGCGCGCTGTCGATGGTATGCGTGGCGCACCAGGCGCCGATGGCGTCGTCGATTTCCTGCGTGCGCGCCACCCGGCCGTCGTTGCGCGCCAGCTGCGGGTCGCCCGCCATGTCGATGCGGCCCATGGCCAGCATCAGGCGCTTGAAGATGGCGTCGCCATTGCCGGCGATGACGATGTTTTCGCCGTCGCCCGTCGTGTAGGTATTCGAGGGCACGATGCCGGGCAGGGAGCCGCCCGTGCGCTCGCGCACCACGCCCGCCTGGTCGTATTCGGGCACCAAGGACTCCATCAGGTTGAACACGGATTCGTACAGGGCCACGTCGACCATCTGCCCTTCCCCGCCGTCGCGGCCGCCCGTCACGTCGCGGTGGCGCAGCGCCAGCATGGCGCCGATCACGCCGTGCAGGGCCGCCACGGAGTCGCCGATGGACACGCCGACGCGCACGGGCGGACGGTCGGCAAAGCCGGATACATAGCGCAAGCCGCCCATCGATTCGCCGATGGCGCCGAAACCGGGCAAGTCCTTCATCGGGCCCGTCTGGCCAAAGCCGGACAGGCGCACCATGATGATGGACGGTTTTTCTTTCTTGAGCTGTTCGTAGCCGAGGTCCCACTTTTCCAGCACGCCGGGGCGGTAGTTCTCGATGATGATGTCCGCTTCCAGCGCCAGCTGGCGGGCAATCGCCCGGCCTTCCGGCGTCTTCAGGTTCAAGGTCAGACTTTTCTTGTTGCGCGCCTGCACCGACCACCACAGCGAGGTGCCGTCCTTCAGCACGCGCCAGGTTCGGATCGGGTCGCCGCCGTCGGGCGACTCGATCTTGATCACGTCGGCGCCGAATTCGGCCAGCATGCGGGCGCAGAACGGCCCCGCGATCAGGGTGCCCAGTTCCAGGACTTTGATGCCCGTCAAAGGACCAGTGTGCGCGGAGGATGCTGTCATAGTGTGCTCAGGTTGCCCTGCGGTCGAGCATCGCGCGGGCAATCGTGCCCGCGTCGACGTATTCCAGTTCGCCGCCCACGGGCACGCCGCGGGCCAGGCGGCTCACGCGCAAGCCCCGCGCCTTCAGCATTTCGCTGATGTAGTGGGCCGTCGCTTCGCCTTCATTCGTGAAGTTGGTGGCCAGCACCACTTCACTCACCACGCCATCGTTGGCGCGGTTCAGCAATTTTTCGAGGTGGATATCTTTCGGGCCGATGCCGTCCAGCGGAGACAATCTGCCCATGAGGACGAAATACAGGCCCTTGTAGGTGAGCGTCTGCTCGATCATCAGCTGGTCGGCGGGCGTTTCCACCACGCACAGCAAGCGCTTGTCGCGCTCTTCGTCGAGACAGGTCTCGCACACTTCGTGTTCGGTAAAGGTATTGCACAGGCCGCAGTGATGCACGGCATCGACGGCCTGGAACAGGGCGCGCGACAGCATGGCCGCGCCTTCCCTATCGTGCTGCAACAAATGAAACGCCATCCGCTGCGCCGACTTGGGGCCGACGCCGGGCAGGCGCCGCAGCGCCTCGGTCAGAAATTCAAGCGACTTTGACATGGATCAACCCTGCCCAGTGCCACAGATCGAGCGCATGCGGTATGGCATCAGAATGGCATTTTGAAGCCGGCTGGCAAGTTCATGCCGCCGGTCAAGCCTGCCATTTTTTCCGCGGACGTCGCTTCCGCCTTGCGCACGGCGTCGTTGAAGGCGGCGGCCACCAGGTCTTCCAGCATGTCCTTGTCGTCGGCCAGCAGCGACGGGTCGATGGACACGCGCTTGACGTCGTTCTTGCACGTCATGACGATTTTCACGAGGCCGGCGCCGGACTGGCCTTCCACTTCCACCAGCGCCAGTTGTTCCTGGGCCTTTTTCATGTTGTCTTGCATTGCTTGCGCCTGCTTCATCAGGCCAGCCAGTTGATTTTTCATCATGAGAATGCTCCGTTAATTCAGTTTGTGAGTGTGTTAATCATCAATGCAGGGTCGGCGCGGCGGAGCCGGCCGGTGCAGGGGTAATCGTTCCCGGCACAACAATAGCGTCGAATGCACGCTTCATGTCGAGCACGAAAGGGTCGGTTGCTATGGTTTCTTCCGCTTGCCGCTGGCACGCCTCGCGGTGGGCCTGCGCTTCCGCGCTGGCCGTGTACCAGACGGCGCCCAGTTCCGTGTCGACATTGACCTTGCGGCCGAAGCGCTCGGTCAGCGCGGCCGCCAGTTTTTCCACGTTGGCCGGGCTGCGCCACGTGTCGATGGGCACGCGCAGGCGGAACGTGGTGCTGTGGCCGTCGTGCAGGCATTCGATCAGCTCGGCCTGCACGGCCAGCTGCTGGGCCACGCCGCGCAGGGGCAGCACGGCGGCCACGGCCGGCCAGTTGCCGTCCCAGTCCAGGCCCGGCACGGGCGTGATCACATACGGCCCGCTGGGCGCGGCTTGCTTGGCGGCACGCTGCGGCATGACGACGGCGGGCTGCTCGCTGCTTGGCGCGGCGGGCGCGGACACGGCAGCCGAGGCGCTGTCGTCGGAAAATTCGGTGACCCACGGCGGCAAGTCGTCGTCGGCTGCGGCCGGCTGCGGCGGCGCGGCGGGACGCGCCTGCTGCACGGGCGCCGGCGCCGCCGGTACGGATACCGGCGCGAACGCGGGAGTCTCCATCACGGCCACGGGCGGCGCATCGTCCCACGGCGCCGGCGCTTGCGCGGCGGCCGGCGGTGGCGGCGCAGCCTGGACGGGCGCCGCCGGAGCGGGCGCGGCGACTACAGCGGCCGGTGCGGGAGCGGCCGGCTTGGGCGCCGACGATGGCGCCGACGGCGCGCTGCCCGGACGGCCTTTCGAGGCGGCGCGGGCCGCTTCCAGCGCCGCATTGATGGCGGCGCGGGCCGAACTGATGGGGGCGCCCGATGCTGGCGGGGCAGCCGCAGGAACAGGCGCGGCGGCCGGCGGCGCCGCTGGTGCTGGCGCCGGAGCGGCTACGGCTGCTGGTGCCGGTGCGGGCGCCGCTGCGCGTGGCGGCGGCGCTTCGCTGCGGGCCATGCTGACGGCAGCGGCGGCCACCACGGCGGGCTGGGTCACGGCGGCATGGCTGGCCACGCTGTTCGTGGCGGCGCGGGCGGCCGGTGCGGACGCG
>NZ_JBWKUZ010000007.1:0-241396 GCF_059421435.1 Janthinobacterium sp. GW821-FHT03A03
GCAAGCTGGGTCGAAATCCCCTCCACCGACATCAGGTCCTCGACGCTGGCGTCGACCACGCCGCGCAGGCCGCCAAAACGCGACAGCAGCTTCTGGCGGCGCTTGGCGCCGATGCCTTCGATCTCTTCCAGGCGCGAGGTCTGGCGCGTCTTGGCCCGCTTGGCGCGCATGCCGGTGATGGCGAAGCGGTGCGCCTCGTCGCGGATTTGCGCGATCAGCATCAGCGCCGCCGATTCCTTGCCCAGTTCCTGCGCCGCGCGGCCGTCGACGAACAGCAGGGTTTCCAGGCCCACCTTGCGCCCTTCCCCCTTGGCCACGCCGACAATCAAGCTGATATCGAGTCCCAGCTCGGCGAACACCTGGCGCGCCATTTCGATCTGTCCCTTGCCGCCGTCGATCAGCACCACGTCGGGCATCACGCCGTCGCCATTGGCCACCTTTTCGTAGCGGCGCATCAAGACCTGGCGCATGGCCGCGTAATCGTCGCCGGGCGTGATATCGTTGATGTTATAGCGCCGGTATTCGCCATTCTGCATGGCGTGGTGGTGGAATACCACGCACGAGGCCTGCGTCGCCTCGCCCTGCGTGTGGCTGATATCGAAACACTCGACGCGCAGGCTGTCGAGATCTTCCGTCTCCAGGCGCAGCGCTTCGGCCAGCGCGCGCGTGCGCGACTGCTGCGAGCCCTGCTCGGACAACAGGCGGGCCAGCGAAATCTCGGCGCCCTTTTGCGCCATCTCAAGCCACTGGCGGCGCTGTCCCTGCGGCTGGAAGATCAGGTTGATGCGGTGGCCGCACTGCTCCATCAGCGCCACCATCAGGGCCGGCTGGTCGAACTCGATATTCAGGATCAGGGTGCCGGGAATGAATTTTTCCGTGTAATGCTGGGCCAGGAAAGCGGCCAGCACTTCCACCTCGATCGGCTCTTCGGCAATCGCCGCCGCATCGCTGAGCTGGCTGGGGAAGTAGGCGCGGTCGCCCAGGTGGCGCCCGCCGCGCACCATGGCCAGGTTGACGCAGGCGCGCCCGCCCTGCACCAGCACGGCGAGGATGTCCACGTCGGCGTCGCCCGTCGTTTCCATGCTCTGCTGGTGCAGCACGCGCGACAGCGAGGCGATCTGGTTGCGCACCACCACGGCCTGCTCGAATTTCAGCTCGGCGGCAAACGCGTGCATCTTCTTTTCCAGGTCGGCCAGCACTTCGCTCTGGCGCCCGCGCAGGAAACGCGCCGCGTTTTCCACGTCGTTTTTATAGTCTTCCTTGCTGATCAGGTCCACGCACGGCGCGCTGCAGCGGCCGATCTGGTGCAGCAGGCACGGCCGCGTGCGGTTCGCGTAGACGCTGTCCTCGCAGGTGCGGATCAAAAACACCTTTTGCAGGATCTGCATCGATTCCTTGACGGCCCAGGAACTGGGAAACGGCCCGAAATACTGGTTTTTCTTGTCCACCGCGCCCCGGTAATACACCATGCGCGGCGCGTCGCCATTCGTGATTTTCAGATACGGATACGATTTATCATCGCGGAACAGGATGTTGTAGCGCGGCTGCAGCGCCTTGATCAGGTTGTTTTCCAGGATCAAGGCTTCCGCCTCGCTGTGCGTGACGGTCGTTTCCAGGCGCGCGATGCGCTCGACCATCATGGCGATGCGGGGGCTGGCCAGATTCTTCTGGAAGTAACTGGACACGCGCTTTTTCAGGTCGCGCGCCTTGCCTACATACAACACCTTGTCGGCGGCGTCGAAATAGCGGTACACGCCGGGCAGGTTCGGCAGCTTGGCAACGGTGGCCAGCACCTGCGCGCGCGGGTCGGGCGGCGTTTCCGCCAAGGAAGATTCTGGGCTTGCTTCGGTCATTGCTGGCTCTTAAATGGGGTCAGACCGCCGGGGGAATACGTCCCAATGGCACGCATTCCGATCAAACAAGACGGACCCCGGCATCTCATTGCTGCTCCGCCTGTTCCACGATCACGAACGCGACCGCATATTCTTCTTCATCGCTGATCGTCACTTGCGCGCTCAGGCGGTGCTGCTCCATGAACTCGGCCAGCACGCCGCTGCAGACGATCATCGGCTTGCCGCTGGGATGGTTCAGCATCTGCGCGGCGGGCCAGGTCATCGGCATGCGCAGGCCCAGGCCGATGGCCTTGGAAAACGCCTCCTTGGCCGCAAAGCGCGTGGCGAGAAAACGCACGCCGCGCACGGCGTTCTTGGCGCTGCGGGCGCGGAATTTCTCCAGCTCCTGCGGCCCCAGTATCTTTTTGGCGAAACGCTCGCCATGGCGCGCCAGGGCCGCCTCGATGCGGGGAATCTTGCAGATATCGGTGCCGATGCCGTAGATCATGCCGCCTCCTTGCTATCCATGCTCAGGCCCGGTGGCCAAGGCGCGTGGCCACCATGATGGCCTTCATTTCGCGCACGGCGTTTTCCCAGCCGACGAACACGGCATGGGCGACGATGGCGTGGCCGATGTTCAGTTCGGCAATATCGGGAATGGCGGCGATCGCCTGCACGTTGGTGTAGTGCAAGCCGTGGCCCGCGTTGACCTTCAAGCCGCGGCCCACGCCGAACAGCACGCCCGCCTCGATGCGCTCCAGTTCCGCCAATTGCTCCGCGCCTGCCGTATCGGCATAGCGGCCCGTGTGCAGCTCGATCACGGGCGCCCCGAGCTCGGCGGCGGCGGCGATCTGCTGCTCGTCGGCATCGATGAACAGGCTCACGCGGATGCCCTCGCCCTGCAGCTGCCGCACGGCCGCCTGCACTTCCTTGAAGTAGCGCACCACGTCCAGGCCGCCCTCGGTGGTCACTTCCGTGCGTTTTTCCGGAACCAGGCACACATCGGCCGGGCGGATGCGGCAGGCAAAATCGATCATCTCGGCCGTCACGGCCGCTTCCAGGTTCATGCGCGTGAGCAATTGCGGCGCGATGGCGATCACGTCCGCATCCTTGATGTGGCGCCGGTCCTCGCGCAAATGCAGGGTGATGGCGTCGGCGCCCGCCTGTTCGGCCAGCAGGGCCGCGCGGACCGGGTCCGGATACGCGGTGCCGCGCGCATTGCGCAAGGTGGCCACGTGGTCGATATTGACGCCCAGGTCGATGACGGGGCCGGCAGGCTGCAAAAAGCTCATGGTGATGGTATCCGTAAAGTGCTGTCGCGCGGCGGACCGCCGCTACAGCTGCATTAAATCGATCAGTATCTGGCGCGTGTTCAAGGTGGCGCCTCCCAGTTGATGGGCCAGCAGGAAGCGCATCAGCAGCTTGCTTTGCGCCTGCGTGGCCACGTCAAGATAATCTTCGCGCTCCATGTCGAGCAGGGTCTTGCCCGTGATCCTGGGCCAGGCGTCGGCGGCGCGCGCCGGGCGCGGCCCCCGTTCCGGGTCGACCACGTACACCTGCCCCGCCTGGACGGCCTGGCGCGTGCCCGTGCAGCGCGTCAGGTCGGCCGCCACGCCCGTTTCCTTGAGCAGGGCGCGCTCGAACTTGCGCAGCACAATGGGCGCCGGCTCATTGTGCGCCAGTTGATTCAAGGTGGCAACGTAGTGGTCGAACAGCACGGGATGCGGGTCGTCGCGCGCCAGCAGCTTGACGAGCAGTTCATTCAGGTAAAAGCCACACAGCAGCGCGGTCTTTTCCAGCGGCAACATGCCGCCCACCCATTCCGCGCCCGTCAGGATGCGCAGCTCGGACTTGCCTGTCCAGCCTGCCTGCAGGGGCTGGAAGGTCTGCAGCACGCCGCGCAGCTGCGAATGGGGCCGCTTGGCGCCCTTGGCGACGAGCGCGATGCGGCCGTATTCGCGCGTAAACACGTCGACGATGAGGCTGGTTTCCTTGTGCGGGTAGCTGTGCAGCACGAAGGCTGGCTGGCCCGTGATGCGGCCGTCGCGCGCGGGCGGACGGCTGCGCCGGGGTGCGGCCGGCGCGGAAGGTGCGGCCGGCGGCGCGGGGACGAGCGCGGCTGGCGCGGAGTCAGGCTGCGCTGGCGTGGTGGTGCTCATGCGTGTGGCGTCGCCCCCGGGTTGCGGATTACTCGTAGCCGTAGGCGCGCAAGCCCGCCTCGTTGTCGGCCCAGCCCGACTTGACCTTGACCCAGATTTCCAGGTACACGGGGCCGCCGAACAGCTTTTCCATGTCCAGGCGGGCCTGCGTGGACACTTCCTTCAGGCGCGCGCCCTTGTTGCCGATAATCATGGACTTGTGCGTATCGCGCTCGACCAGGATGGCGGCGAACACGCGGCGCAGATCGCCTTCCTGCTCGAACTTCTCGATCAGCACGGTGCTCGTGTATGGCAGTTCGTCGCCGACGAAGCGGAACAGCTTTTCGCGCACGATTTCCGAGGCGAGGAATTTCTCGCTGCGGTCCGTGATGTCGTCCGGGCCAAAGATGGGCTGGTTTTCCGGCAGGAAGCGCTTGATCTCGTTCTGCAAGCCTTCCAGCTGGAAGTGCAGCTTGGCGGACACGGGCACGATGGCGGCGAAGTCGCGCATGGCGGCGATCTTTTGCGCAAATGGCAACAATACAGCCTTATCCTTGACGCGATCGGATTTATTAATGACGAGGATGCACGGCACTTCCTTCGGCAGCAGGTCCATCACTTGCTGGTCGGCCGGGCCGAAGGTGCCCGCCTCGATCACGTACAAAATGACGTCCGAGGAAATCAGCGTGTTCGTCACCGTCTTGTTGAGCGTCTTGTTCAGCGCGTTCGAATGGCGCGTCTGGAAGCCTGGCGTGTCGACGTAGATGAATTGCGCGTCCGGCAGCGTCTGGATGCCCGTGATGCGGTGGCGCGTGGTTTGCGCCTTGCGCGAAGTGATGCTGACCTTCGCGCCGATCAGCACGTTCATCAGGGTCGATTTGCCCACGTTGGGGCGGCCCACGATGGCGATATAGCCACAGCGGAAGTTGTCGGGCATTTTGGTGGCAGTCATGCTAGTGTCGATTCTGTTTAGTGTGAGCGGCGATCGCCGGGGCCGCGGAGGCTGGCGCGTCGTCGCTCTGGATGGTGGCAATGCCGGCCAGCTTGAGCTGGGCGGCGCGCGGTTTGGGCTTGCGGCTGGCGGCAGGCGACTTCAGCAGCGCCTGCTCGGCCACGTCCAGCGCCAGTTTGGCGGCGGCTTGCTCACCGGCGCGGCGGCTTCCGCCACGGCCGTAGACCTGGATGTTCAATTTCGGCACCAGGCATTCGATCTCGAATTCCTGGCTGTGGGCGGCGCCGTGGGTGGCCACCACGTTGTACTGTGGCAGCGAAATTTTCTTGCTTTGCAAAAACTCCTGCAGCAGGGTCTTGGCATCCTTGCCCAGGGTCTGCGGATCGACCGAGTCGAGTATCGGGATGTAGAACGCGCGGATCACCGTGCTGGCCGCGTCGAAGCCCGTATCGAGGAAGATGGCACCCAGCAGGGCTTCGAGGGTGTCGGCGAGGATGGACGGACGGCGGAAGCCGCCCGATTTGAGCTCGCCTTCGCCCAGGCGCAGGAATTGCGACAGTTCCAGCTTTTGCGCGATCTCATACAGCGACTGCTGCTTGACCAGGTTGGCGCGCAGGCGCGACAGATCGCCCTCGTCGATGGTCTTGAAGCGCTCGTACAGGATGGAGGCGACCACGCAGTTGAGGATGGAGTCGCCGAGGAATTCCAGCCGCTCGTTATGCAAACTGCTGTGGCTACGATGCGTCAAGGCTTGCTGCAACAGGCCAGCATCCTGGAACGTATAGCCTAGACGGGTTTGCAATAGCTGAAGATTCATTGTTGTTTCTGTGTCATCTGATTGATTCGGCTGGCCGCCGCGCGGGGAGTCGGCGCGGCAGCCATGGGTATTGCATGCAAGAAATACTTAATGGATGCCGCCTACGCGTTTCGGGTTGCTGAAGTTCATCCACACGAGGAAGGCCTTGCCGACGATGTTTTCGTTCGGCACGAAGCCCCAGTAGCGGCTGTCCGCACTATTGTCGCGGTTGTCGCCCATCATGAAGTAGTTGCCTGCTGGTACCACGCAAGTGAAACCGTCTTCGTTGTAGTTGCACGCCTCCTTGTGGGGGAAATCCTTGACTTCGCGCAAGTTCAACGTGGGAGCAGGCTCGTCGTTGAGGATGCGGTGGCTCACGCCCGTCAGGTTTTCTTCCAGCTGCTTGTGGTACACGGTGCTTTCGTCGTCCAGGTAATCGTCCAGCGGCGTGTACGCCACTTCCTTGCCGTTGACCGTCAAGCGCTTGTTTTCATAGGTGATTTTATCACCGGGCACGCCGATCACGCGCTTGATATAGTCTTGCGACATATCTTTCGGATACTTGAACACCATCACGTCGCCGCGCTGCGGGTCGTTGACTTCAATGATGCGCTTGTTGACGATCGGCAAACGAATGCCATAGGTGAACTTGTTGACCAGGATCAAATCGCCCACCAGCAGGGTCGGCACCATCGAGCTCGACGGGATCTTGAACGGTTCGTACAGGAACGAGCGCAGGCAGAACACGAGGGCGATGACGGGGAAGAAGCTGCCCGAATACTCGACCCAGGTGGGCTGGCGCAGCAGGGCCGCCTCGATGGCGGCGCGGCTGCCGCCCGCATCGGACTTGATGTTTTCGGCGGCCAGTCTGGACTGGCGCGCGTCGAACTCGGCCAGGGCGCGGTCGGCCGCCTTGCGGCGCTGCTTGGACAGATAAAACACGTCCAGGCACCATACCAGGCCCGTCAGCACCATCAGCACGAACAGGATTAAAGCGAAATTTCCTAAGATCACTTGCAGGTTCATTTATCGTCCACTTGTAAAATTGCCAGGAATGCTTCTTGCGGGATCTCTACGGAACCCACTTGCTTCATGCGCTTCTTGCCCGCTTTTTGTTTTTCCAGCAATTTTTTCTTGCGGCTGATATCGCCGCCATAGCACTTCGCCAGCACGTTCTTGCGCAAGGCTTTCACGTTTTCGCGCGAAATGATGTTGGCGCCGATGGTCGCTTGAATCGCCACGTCGAACATCTGGCGCGGGATCAGCTCGCGCATCTTGGCGGCCACCTGGCGGCCGCGGTACTGGCTGTTCGAGCGGTGGACGATGATGGCCAGCGCATCGACTTTTTCGCTGTTGATCAGCATGTCGACCTTGACCACGTCGGCCGCGCGGTATTCCTTGAACTCGTAATCCATCGAGGCATAGCCGCGCGACGTCGATTTCAGGCGGTCGAAGAAGTCCAGCACGATCTCGGCCATCGGCATTTCATACACGAGCTTGACCTGGCGGCCGTGGTAGCTCATGTCCAGCTGGATGCCGCGCTTGGCGATGCACAGGGTAATCACGGAACCCACGTATTCCTGCGGCATGTACAGGTTGACGGTGACGATAGGCTCGCGCACTTCCTCGATGCGCGACGGGTCGGGCATCTTCGACGGATTGTCGACGTTGATCAGGGTGCCGTCGCGCTGGATCACTTCATACACGACGGTGGGCGCCGTCGTGATCAGGTCCATGTCGAATTCGCGCTCGAGGCGCTCCTGCACGATTTCCATGTGCAGCAGGCCCAGGAAGCCGCAGCGGAAGCCGAAGCCCAGCGCCTGCGACACTTCCGGCTCGTACATCAGGGCCGCGTCGTTCAGTTTCAGCTTTTCCAGCGAGTCGCGCAGCGCATCGTACTGGTTCGCTTCGACGGGGAACAGGCCGGCGAACACCTGCGGCTGCACTTCCTTGAAGCCAGGCAACGGTTCGGCGGCGGGACGATTGGCCAGGGTGACGGTGTCGCCCACTTTCGCCGCCTTCAATTCCTTGATGCCGGCGATGATGAAGCCCACCTGGCCAGCGGAGAGTTGCGGCAACGATTGCGAACGGGGCGAGAACACGCCGATGTCTTCCACCAGCTGCACCGAGTCGGTGGCCATCAGGCGGATCTTGTCCTTCGGTTTCAGGGTGCCGTTGACCACGCGCACCAGCATCACCACGCCCACATAGGAGTCGTACCAGGAGTCGACGATCAGCGCCTGCAGCGGCGCATCCGGGTCGCCCTTCGGCGGCGGCACCTTGGCGATCAGCGATTCGAGCACGTCCTGCACGCCCAGGCCCGTCTTGGCCGAGCAATGCACGGCGTCGGTGGCGTCGATGCCGATCACGTCTTCGATCTCGGCAATGGCGGTCGGCGGATCGGCGTTCGGCAAGTCGATCTTGTTCAGCACGGGCACCACTTCGACGCCCAGGTCCAGCGCCGTATAGCAGTTGGCCACGGTTTGCGCTTCCACGCCTTGCGATGCATCAACGACCAGCAGCGCGCCTTCGCAGGCGGACAGCGAGCGCGACACTTCATAGCTGAAGTCAACGTGGCCCGGCGTATCGATCAGGTTCAGGTTGTAGATCTGGCCATCGCGCGCCTTGTAGTGCAGGGCCGCCGTTTGCGCCTTGATGGTAATGCCGCGCTCGCGCTCCAGATCCATCGAATCGAGCACCTGCGCCTCCATCTCGCGGTCGGACAAGCCGCCGCACAATTGAATGATGCGGTCAGCCAGGGTCGATTTACCGTGGTCAATATGGGCGATGATGGAGAAGTTGCGTATGTTGTTCATTAACTAATATAAGTGCGAAGTTGACGACACTGCTTTAACAGGAATCATGGGGATCATGCTCGGGCCAAGCCGGGCCAAAACCGGGCACCCCACTCATGATGAAAAAAGCGCTCCGAGCAGGACATCTGCATGCCCAGGCGAGCGCTTTTGAAGCGACAGAAGCTGCTGCCTCGGACAGTAGCTTTTTCGACCTCCCCATTTTACCGGATTTCAGAGCGGAAAGCCCGTCTTATGAGGCCGCAGCCGGGGCGAGGCGACAATTTCGCCTGTTTTTCGCACCAGAATGGTGCGATGCGGTGTCAATATTGCCATTTAAACTACACCAGGCAGCGCCGCACGGCTGCTTCGTCGAGAAAATAGTGGCACAGCGCCGGCTGCGCCAGGTCGCCGAACAGGACCGGCACCAATTCATCGAAACGGGCCAGCAGACTGGCGTCAGGGGAGTCGTCAATGTCGATCACGTCGACCGTGAAAGGCTGGTCTGGCGGCTGCAGCAGGAGCAAGGCGTCGAGCATGTCCTGGCATAAATGGCAGTAACTGCGGGAATACAGGGTGAAATGCATGGAAAAGGGGGAAAGGCATCCCGGCCAGGCCGGGATGCGGGTGGAATCAGAAACTTACTTGGCCGACGGGCGCAGCGGCACGAATTGCGCCGTGTCGCCACGGCGCACGAGCACGGCCGCAGACTTCTTCGGATCGAGCCTGGCCACCAGCGCATTGAACTGCTTGGCGTCCTTGACGGCAACATTATTCAGTTGCAAGATCACGTCGCCTGGCTGCAAGCCGGCCTGGGCGGCCACGCCATCGGCGTCATCGACTTGCACGCCAGCATCGATCTTCAGTTCCTGCTTCTTCGCGGCCGGCACGTCGCTGACCTTCAGGCCCAGCGCGTTGGCCGTTTGCGCCTCCGGCTCCCGGGCGCCCTTCTTGGCCGTCTTGCCGCTATCGAGCTCGCTCACGGTGATGGGCAAGGTCTGCTGCGCGCCATTGCGCCAGATGGTGATGTTGGCCTTGCCGTTCACGGTGGCGCCGCCTACCAGGCGCGGCAGGTCGGACCAGCGCTCGATTGCCGCGCCATTGAATTTCAGGATGATGTCGCCGGCCTTGATGCCCGCCTTGTCGGCCGCGCCGCCCGGTTCCACCATCGATACTTGCGCGCCATTTCCATTTGGCAAGCCCAGCGATTCCGCCACCTCCTTGCTGACGGCGCCGATCTGCACGCCGATGCGTCCGCGCACCACTTTGCCCGTCTTCTTCAGCTGCTCGCCCACGCGCATGGCTTCATCGATGGGCACGGCAAACGAAATGCCGTTGTAGGCGCCGGACAGGGTGGCGATCTGCGAATTGATGCCGATCACTTCGCCGCGCATATTGATCAACGGGCCGCCCGAGTTGCCGGGATTGACGGCCACGTCGCTCTGGATCAGCGGCAGGTAGTCGCCCGTGTCGCGGGCCTTGGCGGAAATGATGCCGGCCGTTACCGTATTTTCCAGGTTGAACGGCGAGCCGATGGCGATCACCCACTCGCCCACGCGGATCTTGTTCGAGTCGCCGATGGTCAGGCGCGGCAGGTTGGCGCCTTCGATCTTCAGCAAGGCCACGTCGGTGGCCGCGTCGGCGCCGATCACCTTGGCCTTGAATTCGCGCTTGTCCGTCAGAGTCACGTAGACCTCGTCGGCGCCATCGACGACGTGCGCATTGCTCAGCACGTAGCCGTCGGCTGAAATGATGAAGCCGGAACCGACCCCGCGCTGCACTTCCTGCTCCTGCGGCACGGCGCGACGGCCGCCGCGCGGCGCCTGCTGGCGCGGCGCCGGCATGGCGCCGCCGAAGAAGCGGCGCAGGAATTCCTGCATTTCCTGCTCATCCTGGCCGCCCATGCCGGGGCCGTTCATCCTCAGGCGCTCGGTGGTGCGGATATTCACGACGGCCGGGCCGACGGCGTCGACCAGGTCTGAAAAATCAGGCAGTTTCACGGCCGGCACGGCAGCGTGGGCCTGTGGCGCCAGGCCCAGCATGGTCGGGGCGAAAAAGACGCCAGCCGTACCGAACAATAAGGCGGAAAGCGTCTTCACTGAAAACGTCTTGCTGGCAGCACACATGTTTTTTTTCATGGAAAGGATCTTTTCGAATATTAAAACGGATCAGGCGATTGCCTGCGCGCATGATTCGCCGTCATCGCCGAATCCCAGGGAAACACACCTGGGCGCACGCATGGCATGCAACAATATATCGCAAAAGCAAGATATTGCCTGTTCATAGTGTCAATCGGGGGGAAGTCCCGTGTCAAGGGGGCGCGCATGGCATTAAGCCTCGCGTAAGACGGGCAAGCGCCCTAGCGCGGCGCCAGCGGCTCGGGCATGCCCGGCGGCACGAGCGCCGACGGCACGGGCGCTGGTGCGCCGTCGCGCGCGGGCGCCGCCTCGCCGGCCAGCCGGCCCGCCAGGCGCGCCGCGAATTGAGGGCTCAGCTCGTGACCGCACAGGTCCGAACGCAAAACATCGCCGATGCGGCGATACGCTTCCCAGGCCTGGCGGCCCGTTTCCGTGTCGAGGGCGGCAAAGGCCAGTTCGAGTTCGCTGGCCGCCAGCTCGCCATCGGCCAGGGCGGAAATGTTCTCGTGTAATTGGGTGTGCGTGTCCATGATAGGCCCTGCCATTTCAAGAGTAGCTGTGCGGAAACCGAGCGCAGCCATGCCAACTCCATACTCATCACATTACCAGCGCTTGTCAATCGGCATGTCCAACAAAGGCTTCAATTTTTCCGCGATCACTTCGCGCGCGCGGAAAATGCGGCTGCGCACGGTGCCGATGGGACAGGACATGATCTCCGCTATCTCTTCATAGCTGAGCCCCTCGATTTCGCGCAGCACGATGGCCGTGCGCAGCTCGATGGGCAGCACATCCATGGCCGCGTTGACGGTCGCCGCAATCTGCTTGCTGGCCAGCACCGATTCGGGCGTATTGTTGTCGCGCAATTTATTGCCGTCATCGAAGGACTCCGCCTGCTCGGCATCAGTGTCGCTGGACGTGGCCGCGCGACGGCCCTGGGTGACAAGGTGATTCTTGGCCGTGTTGATGCCGATGCGGTACAACCATGTATAGAAGGCGGCGTCGCCGCGAAAATGCCGCAGCGCCCGGTACGCCTTGATAAAGGTTTCCTGCACCACATCTTCGGCCTCCGCCGGGTCATGCACGAGGCGCGACACCAGGCGCATCAAGCGACGCTGATACTTCGATACCAGGACGTCAAATGCCCGTTTGTCGCCAGCCTGCACCCGCTCGACCAGTAACTGATCATACTCGCGCTCTGTCCTCACGCCGCGTATCCCCATTGGCATGCAGCGTGGGCGCCTGTATGGATATAGAGTTGGCCCGCTGCAAGAAGTTCAGTGTTCGCCCCACTTTTATTCTTCCCTTTCCCGCGCCGCGATAGCCCGGCACGCCACGGCCAGCTGGCGAAACGCGGGACAAGCACGCCCCCGCTGCGCCAGCACGGCGCTGCGCCTGCCGTCGCCATCGGCCAGGCGCAGCACCAGCAGCGACGGCCACAAGGTGGAGCCCGGCAACAGCCGCCGCGGTGACGCCGCCGCCCTGCCCGGCGCCACCGCCGCGGCGGCATCCGCCGGCGCCGCGCCATGCTCCAGATATACCGCCAGCCGCAACTGGCCGACCGGCGAAATATCAAGCCTGTGCGGCTTTCTGCGCCAGCGCAGGGCAAGCAGTAAAAAACTGCCGCCAAGCGCACTGAGCACGGCGCCAGGCCAGCCCAGCGCATAACCGTCCACGAGCACGCCGGGTCCGGACACGCCGCGCCACGCGCCCGACAAGGGCCAGGCAGCCGTCAGCGCAGCCACGCCAAGGGCCGCTTGCAGCCAGCACAAACAGACGGGCGTGCGAATAAGCAGCGATATGGCGATTGACATACAACAAGGGAAAGAAAGGCGCGCCAGCAACATGCCGGGCAAATTCAGGCGCCAACGAACGTTGGCGCCGAATCAGCGCTCACTACGGTTGGACCGCAGCGAGCGCTTGAAAGTTCCTGCTTATTTCGCTTTACCGAAAATCAGCGTGCCATTCGTACCGCCGAAGCCGAACGAATTCTTCACTGCATAATCGATCTTCATATCCCGCGCCGTGTTGGCACAGAAATCGAGATCGCAAGCCGGATCCTGGTTGAAGATGTTGATGGTCGGCGGCGACACCTGATGGTGCAATGCCAGGACCGTAAACACCGCTTCCAGACCGCCCGCGCCGCCCAGCAAATGGCCCGTCATCGACTTGGTCGAGTTGACAACCAGATTCTTGGCATGCTCGCCGAAGGTGCGTTTGATGCCCATCACTTCCGCCACGTCGCCTTGCGGGGTCGACGTGCCGTGCGCGTTCAGGTATTGAATCTGATCCGCGTTCAAGCCGGCGTTGTTGAGGGCCGCGATCACCGATTTGCTGCCGCCGCTGCCATCTTCCAGCGGCGAGGTCATGTGATAAGCATCTGCGCTCATCCCGAAACCATGCACTTCGGCATAGATCTTGGCGCCACGGGCCACCGCGTGCTCGTAGTCTTCCAGCACCATCACGCCAGCGCCCTCGCCCAGCACGAAACCGTCGCGGTCGGCATCCCACGGACGCGATGCCGTTGCCGGATCGTCGTTGCGGGTCGACAAGGCGCGTGCCGAGGCGAAACCGCCCAGGCCCAGCGGCGACACGGTCGACTCGGCGCCGCCGGCGATCATGACGTCGGCATCGCCGTACTCGATCATGCGCGCTGCCGCGCCGATGCTGTGCAGACCGGTGGTACACGCCGTCACGATCGCCAGGTTCGGACCCTTCAGACCATATTTGATCGAAAGGTTGCCAGAAATCATGTTAATGATCGAGGCAGGCACGAAAAATGGCGAGATACGGCGCGGACCGCGCTTTTCGTACTCGGACTTGGTTTCCTCGATCAGCGGCAAGCCGCCGATACCGGAACCGATGATCACGCCGATGCGCTCGGCGTTTTCCTCGGTCACTTCCAGGCCGGAGTCCTGCATCGCCTGGATGCCTGCAGCCATGCCGTAATGGATAAAGGTATCCATATGGCGGGCTTCTTTACCGGAGATGTAATCTTCGATATTGAAGCCTTTGACTTCACCGGCAAAATGCGTGGTGAATGGCTGTGCATCGAATTTGGTAATCGTGGCAATGCCGGATTTACCTTCGACGATTGCGCCCCACGTCTCGGCAATAGTATTGCCGACAGGTGAAACGCAGCCCAGGCCGGTGACAACAACACGACGGTTTTTAGAACGGCTCAAGCGATTCTCCTGAAGTCGGTCAGACAGGCTTAGGCCTTGACGTGTGCAGTGGCGTAGTCGATCGCCTGTTGCACGGTGGTGATTTTTTCAGCTTGTTCGTCAGGGATTTCCATTTCGAATTCGTCTTCCAGGGCCATGACCAGTTCCACGGTGTCCAGGGAATCGGCGCCGAGATCGTCGACGAAGGAGGATTCGATTTTGATGTCTGCTTCTGCAACGCCCAGTTGCTCAGCGACGATTTTCTTAACGCGTTGTTCGATATCCGACATGTTATGGCTCCAAAGTGTGTGTTACGGAAAGTGCGCGCATTTTATCAGGTTTGCGCGTCCGAATACTAATTTCGGTGTCTGCTGCTAATTCGACCGAAGCTGCTGCTAAAAGATGCGATTATAGACAAAAACGACCGTTGAATCATGCCACAAACGCCCGTTCCGTCTACCGTTCACATCAATTCATATACATTCCGCCGTTCACGTGCAGGGTCGTGCCCGTGATATAGGCCGCTTGCGGCGAGGCCAGAAAGGCCACGGCCGCCGCCACATCTTCCGGCTTGCCCAGGCGGGACAGGGGAATTTGCGTCAACAGGGCCGCGTGCTGCTCTTCGCTCAGCGCCTTGGTCATGTCGGTATCGATGAAACCGGGGGCGATGCAGTTCACGGTAATGTTGCGGCTGCCGATCTCACGCGCCAGCGCACGGCTCATGCCTTCCACGCCGGCCTTGGCCGCCGCGTAATTCATCTGTCCCGGATTGCCCGACGAGGCCACTACGGACGTGATATTAATGATACGCCCAGTTTTGGCTTTCATCATGCCGCGCAGTACGGCGCGCGACAGGCGGCCCACGGCCGACAGATTCGTCGAAATCACGCTGTCCCACTCTTCATCCTTCATGCGCATGGCCAGCTGGTCTTGCGTGATGCCCGCATTGTTGACGAGGATGGACAGGCTGCCGTAGGCTTTCTGCACTTCGTCGACGACGGCCGCGCAACGCGCCGCATCGGTCACGTTCAGGACCAGGCCCTTGCCGGCCACGCCTTCGGCGGCCAGGTAATCGGTGATCGCTTGCGCGCCGCTTTCCGAGGTGGCGGTGCCAACCACGGTGGCGCCCTGCTTGCCCAGTTCGGTGGCGATGGCGCGGCCGATGCCGCGCGAGGCGCCCGTGACCAGCACGACTTGATTTGCTAAATTCATGAGTATCCTTAAAGATGGCTGACGGCAGCCACAGCTGCACTGCCGTTTGCTGTTTATTTGAGCTGCGTCAAAATGCGTTCCAGCGAGGCCTGGTCGACGATGGCGTCGCCCACCAGCACGGGATCGATGCGCTTGGCCAGACCCATCAGGACCTTGCCCGGACCGCATTCGATCACTTGCGTGATGCCATCCGCGGCGACCTTCTGCATGGTTTCCACCCAGCGCACGGGGCTGGCTGCCTGGCGCACGAGGGCGTCCTTGATGCCGGCGACATCGTTGACGATGGCCACGTCGACGTTGTTGATCAGGGCGATCTGCGGCGCCGAGAAGCTCAAGCCGGCCATGTACTCGCGCAAGCGGTCCGATGCGGGTTTGAGCAGCGACGAGTGGAATGGCGCCGAGACAGGCAGCTTCATGGCGCGCTTGGCGCCCTTGGCCTTGGCCAGTTCGCAGGCGCGCTCGACGGCAGCCGTGTGGCCGGCGATGACGACTTGCGCCGGCGCATTGAAATTGACGGGCTCGACCACCAGGGCCGGGTTTTCCGCCGCCGCTTCCGCACAGGCGGCGCGCACGTCGTCATCCGACAGGCCCAGCACGACAGCCATCGTGCCCTGCCCGACCGGCACGGCTTCCTGCATCGCTTGCGCGCGGAAGCGCACGAGCGGCACGGCATCCTTGAACGAGATCACGCCGGCGGCAACCAGCGCCGAGTATTCGCCGAGACTGTGACCGGCGACGACCGTCGGCACGGGGCCGCCCGCCGCCAGCCAGGCGCGGTAGAAGGCCACGGCCGCCGTCAGCATCACGGGCTGCGTGTTGGTGGTCAGGTCCAGCTCTTCCTTCGGACCTTCGGCGATCAGCTTGCCCAGGTCGCATTGCAGGGCGTCCGACGCTTCGGCGACGGTCTGCGCCACCACGGGGTTGCCGGCAAAGCCGTCGAGCATCGCAATCGCTTGCGAGCCTTGGCCTGGGAAAACAAATGCAAATTGTGTCATGTCGACTCCGTTCTTTTAATAGTGTTGCGGGATTACATGCGCGCCAGCACGGCGCCCCAGGTAAAGCCGCCGCCCACGCCTTCCATCATGACGTTGTCGCCCTTCCTGACGCGGCCATCGCGCACGGCGATGTCGAGCGCCAGCGGGATCGAGGCGGCCGAGGTGTTGCCATGCTGGTCGACGGTGACGACCATCTTGTCCAGCGGCAAGCCGAGCTTCTTGGCCGTGCTGTTCATGATGCGGATATTCGCCTGGTGCGGAATCAGCCAGTCGATCTGGTCCGAGGTCATGTTGGCGTGCTCCAGGGCTTCGTGCGCGACCTTTTCCAGCACGGACACGGCCAGCTTGAAGACGGCCGGGCCATCCATGTACAGGAAGGCGCTGCCGGCCAGCGCGCCGCCGGCCAGGCTGCCCGGCACGCTGAGGATGTCCGAGTGGCGGCCGTCCGCGTGCAGCTTGGTGGCCAGGATGCCCGGCTCTTTCGACGCCGTCATGACGATGGCGCCGGCGCCGTCGCCAAACAGCACGCAGGTGCCGCGGTCGTCGAAATTGAGGATGCGCGAAAACACTTCGGCGCCGATCACCAGCACGTTTTTATGCATGCCCGATTGAATGAAGCTATCGGCAGTTGCCACGGCATAGACAAAGCCGCTGCAGACGGCTTGCACGTCGACGGCGGCGCAGTTGTTCGTGATGCCCAGCTTGTTTTGCACGATGCAGGCGGTGCTGGGGAAGCTGCCGAAGAAATCGGGGGTCGAGCTGGCGACGATGATCAGGTCCAGGTCGTTGCCGTTCAGGCCGGCCATGTCCAGGGCCTTTTTGGCCGCTTCCACGCCCAGGTCCGAGGAATTTTGCGTCGGCGCCGCGTAATGGCGCGCCGAGATGCCGCTGCGCGAGACGATCCATTCATCCGAGGTCTCGATGCCCTTGGCGGCGAGCTGTTCGGTCAGATCCTGGTTGGTGACGCGCTTCTCCGGCAAATAGCTGCCGGTGCCGATAATTTTGCTGTAAGTTTTGCTAAAAACAGTCATGCAAGTACCCGTCCACTAAATGGTAGAGCTTGTTGATGTAGGTTCATCCGGAACTGGCGTGCGCGGCATCAGCTCGGCGATCAGGCTGGCCAGGTGCGCTTGCACGTCATTTTTTGCCGCATCAAAGGCGCGGCGCAAGGCCCATTCAAACGAATAGGCGTCGGCGCTGCCGTGGCTCTTGAAGACGAGGCCACGCAAGCCCAGCAGGCTGGCGCCGTTGTAGCGCGAGGGATTCAGGCGGTTGCCGATGGCTTTCAGGGCGCCGCGGGCGATCAGCGCGCCCAGCATGGTGACCGGATTGCGCTTGAATTCGGACGTGAGCACATCCTTCATCAGGCGCGCCAGGCCTTCGATGGCTTTCAGGGTGACGTTGCCGACAAAACCGTCGCAGACGACGATATCGGTCGTGCCCTTGAAGATATCGTTGCCTTCTACGTTGCCGTAGAAGTTCAGCGCGCCACGTTCGTGGTCGGCCTGCAGCAGCTTCGAAGTCAGCTTCACCACTTCATTGCCCTTGATATCTTCCGTGCCCACGTTCAGCAAGCCGATCGTCGGACGGGCTATGCCTTCCATGGCGGAAACGAGCACGGAACCCATGATGGCGAACTGGTGCAAGTGATGCGGTTCGCAATCGACGTTGGCGCCCAGGTCCAGCATGTAGGTCGGGCCGTTCTTTTGATTCGGCAAGATGCTGCAGATGGCCGGACGGTCGACGCCGGACATGGTTTTCAATACATAGCGCGACACGGCCATCAGGGCTGCCGTATTACCGGCGGAAACGGAGGCTTGCGCCACGCCGCTCTTGACCTGTTCGATGGCCACGCGCATGGAGGAATCCTTCTTGCGGCGCAGCGCCACTTCCAGGGGATCGTCCATGGTAACTTGTTCGGAGGCGTGCAGCACCGACAGGCGCGGATGCGTGTCAGCTTTATGTTTCTTCAGTTCGGCACGGATCACGTCTTCCAATCCAACAAGGATCAGTTCGGCTTCAGGCTCATGTTTTACGAAGGAAATTGCTGCGGGGATAGTGACTGAGGGACCATGATCTCCGCCCATGCAGTCGATAGAAATTTTGATTGTCATTTGTGTTGATTCAGTACCGCTGCGGGCGTGCGGCAAGATGTGAATCGGACTGGAGCATATGCAGGGCGCAACATATCATGCACAGACCTGGACAGCGTGATTCAAAATGACGGGTGTGCAAGATGAATTGCAGCCGATAAAAAAGAAGAAGCGGCGCCACGCCGAATAACCACGCAACACCGCTTTCATCTTACCCAACAAAAACGTCGATTACTCGTCGTTTTTGGTCTTCAACACTTTACGGCCACGATAGAAGCCGTTAGGGCTGATATGGTGACGCATGTGTGTTTCGCCGGTAACTGGCTCGACGCTCAATTGCGGCGCGACCAGGAAGTCGTGCGAACGGTGCATGCCGCGCTTGGAAGGGGTTTTCTTGTTCTGTTGAACTGCCATGATGACTCCTAATACATAAGTTCTAAAATTTTAGCACATTCGATTAGCAAATACATGCGAATCGAGTATCCCAGCGGCAAAGACTACCCGAAAACAGTCCGTACCGACATCGTTTATTACAATTACATTTCACTACACTTGCCATACTCGATTACTACACGCGTTTGACACGTTCTTTACAGGAAGCATAAAAAACCTACTGTGCTTCCCGCTATCGCCTCGGCGGCGCTCAGTACATTCGTACGCTTGCGCTACTCAAGACGATATCGGGCCGCTCGCTACGGTTTTTTAAGGCTTCCTTTCTTACACTACTTATTCTGGCTTCAAGTCTTTCAGTGCCGCGAACGGCGACTTCTTTTCAGTCTTGAGAGCATCGAGCTGCGCCGTATCGGGGCAGACGTCGTGTTTGGCTACCTGCGGCAGGGCCAGCAAGGCTTCATCTTCGATCAGGGCCGCGGCATCCATGGTGCGGCTGCCAACGATCACGTCGATCGTTTCATCGTTGATGATTTCTTCGATCTCGTCCGCGTGCTCGTCATCCTTGCCCAGCATCAAAACAGTCGAAGAATCAATCGCATACGCATACGGAGTCAGGCAGCGCTGGCATACCAGCTGAACGGTGCCGTTGACCGACAAGGTCAGTTGCGGGTAGCCCAGCTTGCTGGTGCCGCCGACGATCTTCCAGGCGATGTCGCCGGAAGCATCTGCACAATCCTTGGTCAACCGGGTCATTTCAGCGACAGGAGTTACACCCTCGCGGCTCCCGCTGATACGACAAAAATCAAAGGCGTCGATCACAAAAGCATTCATTGGTAGAAAATTTCCCCGGAAAACCTGCGATAATAACAGGGTTTTAAGCGCCGAGTCAAAGGCCTGCCATCTTTTTTGACGTACTTATTGAATATTCATCAACGCCGCCATGCCGCCTGGAGCCTCATAGACGGACTCCACGCCCCGGGATTCCGGTGGAAGCGCCATGGCACAGACCATTACACATACAATCGCGGCCATGCCGGCCGCCATCCGCTACCGAATGATACCAACTTCCGCCCCATTGCGCTTGATTCTTGCATCGAGTTCAACCTACCGCAAGGAATTGCTGCAACGCCTGCGCCTGCCTTTCGAGGTGGCCGTGCCCGATCTCGATGAAAGCCCCCTGCCAGGCGAAAGCCCCAGCGCCACGGCCCTGCGCCTGGCCCAGGCGAAGGCGCAGGCCGTGCTCGAGCGCCATCCTGGCAGTCTCGTCATCGGCTCCGACCAGGTCGCCACCCTGGACGGCGCGCAGATCGGCAAGCCCGGCAACCATGGCAACGCCCTGCGCCAGCTGCAGGCCATGCGCGGGCGCCAGACCGTGTTCCACACGGCACTGTGCCTGCTCGACGGGCGCAAGTCGCCCGCCGTGGCGCAAGTGGAGGATGTGCAGACTGTCGTCACCATGCGCGACGTGCCCGATGCCGAACTGGACGCCTACCTGCGCATCGAGCAGCCGTATGACTGCGCCGGCAGCGCCAAGAACGAGGGCCTGGGCATCGCCCTGCTCGAAGGCATCGCCACCACCGACCCGACCGCCCTTACCGGCCTGCCCTTGATCGCCTTGACGGGCATGCTGCGCAAGGCCGGCGTGGCGTTTTTTACATTTTAATCACGCGGGGGACAGTCCCGACGGGGGAGCGTGCTCCAATGGAGCACATTCCGATCGTGGCGGGACCGACCCCGGCCAATACAAAGCTAATAATATGACCGGCACCCTGTACCTGATCCCCAACCACCTCGGCCTGTCCGACGGCGCCATCGACCCGCTGGCCCGCATCATTCCCGAGCAGGTGCGGCACCTCACCTCGCAACTCGATTATTTCGTCGCGGAAAATGCCAAGACGGCGCGCGCTTTTTTGAAATTGATCGGCAACCAGCATCCGCTGGCCAGGCCGCTGCAGGAAATCACGATTTCGGAACTCAACGTCAATACCCCGGCGCAAGCGCTGGCCGGCTTGCTGGCGCCGCTGCTGGCGGGGCGCGATGCGGGCCTGATATCGGAAGCGGGCGTGCCGGCCGTGGCCGACCCCGGCGCCGACCTGGTCCGCCTGGCGCACCAGCACGGCATCAAGGTGCGCCCGCTGGTGGGGCCGTCGTCGATCTTGCTGGCCGTGATGGCCAGCGGCTTGAACGGCCAGAGCTTCGCCTTCAACGGCTACCTGCCCACGGATGCGGCCCTGCGCGCCAAGCGCCTCAAGGAACTGGAAAGCCGGTCACGCAATGAAAAGCAGACCCAGCTGTTCATCGAGACGCCATACCGCAACGCCGCCATGCTCGAAGCGCTGGTGGCGCAATGCGCGCCATCGACCCTGATCTGCGTCGCCACCGACCTGAGCCTGGACACGGAAAGCGTGCAGACGTGGAATGGCGGACAGTGGAAGAAACAATTGGCCGCCGGCAAGGCGCCGGACTTCCACAAGAAACCCACCGTGTTCCTGTTGCTGGGACAGTAATTCCTCGCCAGCCAATAAAAAACGCCACGGTCGACTGCACCGTGGCGTTTTTTTATTGCCGCACTACCAAGCCGAGCATGACTACACTCTTCTGGTGCCCGTATTTTTCTGTCCGCCCTTGCCTGTTTCCAACACAAACTTGGCGCCATCGTCGCGGCCCAATACCTTGACCAGGTAGGGCATGACTTCGCGCAACATCGGCTCCAGCGTGTATGGCGGGTTCAAGATGAACATGCCGCTGCTGTGCAAGCCGAAACCGTCCGGCGACGGCGTGTTCACCGTCAGGGTCACGTGCAGCCAGTCCGAACTTGGCAGTTGCTTGAGCTTGTCGGCGAACTGGCGCGATTCCATGCGCTGCAGCACCGGGTACCAGACGGCGTACATGCCGGACGGGAAGCGCACGAGGGCGTCGGCCAGGGTGTCCTTGACCTTGCGGTAATCCATCTTGTCTTCATACGGCGGATCGATCAGCACCAGCGCGCGGCGCGATGGCGGCGGCAGCAGGGCTTTCAGGCTCTGGAAGCCGTCGGCCTTGGTGATGATGACGCGCTTGCCGCGCACGGTGGGACGCTCGCCCTGGGCCAGCGCATGCGCCTCGACCTTGCGGAAGTTGTCAGCCAGAATCTTGGCGTCGGCAGGATGCAGCTCGAACAGGCGCAAACGGTCTTGCTCGCGGCTGACCTTGTCGGCGCAGTACGGCGAACCCGGGTAGTAGCGCATCTTGCCGCTGGGATTCATTTCCTTGATCAGCTTCATGTACTCGGCCAGCGAAGCGGGCCAGTCCGTGCGGTCCCACAGGGGCGCGATGCCCGTTTCGTACTCGGCATTTTTCGACGCATAACCGCCGTCGAGCGCATACACGCCCGCGCCGGAATGGGTATCGATATAACTATAGGCGGTATCTTTTTGATTCAGGTACTGCAACAACTGAATCTGCACATAATGCTTCAACACATCGGCGTGATTACCCGCGTGAAAGGCGTGGCGGTAACTCAACATAAACTGGCTAATTCCATAATAAAATATAAACAAAGGCGGGAGCGCTGACACCGGGCAGGGCGTGAAAACAGACTGGAGGAGTCAGGCTGCGGGGCCAGGAAGCAGCAGGGACCAGCGTAATCAGCGCGCAATTACCAGCATTATCCACCAGAAAGGTGAGTTACATCAAAAAACACGGTCAAACAAGCTCATGCATTGTCGGGACTGCGCTGGCCGGGCGCGGTAGAATACGCGCATCGGGCGCCCCGCGCCCATCGGCCCTACTGATATGAACAACCATGCACAGCCTGACCCTCACGACCGATAACCGCGCCGATGTCGCGGCAGCCCTGGCCGGGCCCCGCTGGACCGTGGCCTGCCTGTGCGCGCTGTGGTGCGGCACCTGCGGCAGCTACCGCGCCACGTTCGAGGAACTGGCCGCGCGCCACCCGGACACGCTGTTCGTCTGGATCGACATCGAAGACCAGGCCGACGTGGTGGGCGACCTCGACATCGACAACTTCCCCACCCTGCTGATCCAGCGCGACGACAACGTGGCCTTCTTCGGCACCGTGCTGCCCGACGGCGGCCTGGCGCACCGCATGGTGCAGGCGCAGCAGGCGCTCAGCGGGGCCGAACTGGCGGCGCAGGCCGCCAGCACGCAGGAACGGCGCGACTGGCAGCGCGACTGCAATCTGCGCAACCTGCTGGCCGCCACCCTGGCCTAGAACACCCGACAAAACCTACTGCGCGTCGCGGGTCGCGGCCTCCGATGCTCACTGACTCGGCGCTCCCGTGCATCCGCACAGCTCCGCTTCTCAGCCACAACTCACTGCCGCTCGCTACGGTTTTGTTAGGTGTTCTTAATAAACTTTACCCCAGGCGCAGCGGCAGGCTGCGCAGGCGTTTTCCCGTCAGACTGAAGACGGCGTTGGCCACGGCCGGCGCGATCGGCGGCGTGCCCGGCTCGCCCACGCCTTCCGGGTGTTCCGCGCTGGCGATGACGATGGTTTCCACCTCGGGCGTTTGCCCCATGCGCAGCACGGGATAGTCGTGGAAGTTGCTCTGCTCGACTTTGCCATCCTTGAACGTGATCTCGCCGGCCAGCGCCGCCGACAGGCCGAACAGCACGGCCGACTCCATCTGCTGGGCGATGATGTTCGGATTGACGGCGATGCCGCAATCGATGGCGCACACGACGCGCTGCACGCGGATTTCGCCGTTTTCCACGGACACCTGCGCCACTTGCGCCACGATGCTGCCGAACGACTGGTGCAGGGCCACGCCGTGCGCGTGGCCGGGCGGCGCGCTGCCGGCCCTGGCTACCGCCGCATCGAGCACGGCCAGGTGGCGCGGGTGCTGCGCCAGCATGGCGCGGCGGAAGGCGATGCCGTCCTGCCCCGCCGCGTGGGCCAGCTCATCGATAAAACTTTCCTTGAAAAATGCATTGTGCGAGTGCCCGACCGAGCGCCAGTAACCGACGGGCACGGCACTGTCGGCAATCACGTGGGCGATGCGCTGGTTGGCGATTTCATACGGCATGTCGAATTCGCCTTCGGCCGTGGTCTTGTCCGGCCCCGCGCCGGGCAAGCCGAAATTACGCCGCAAAAACTGGTGCGTGATGGAAGCGCTGACGGATTTGTTGTCCCAGGACGCGATGCGCCCATGCTCGTCGAGGCGGGCCGCGAAACGGGCCAGCGCGGCCGGGCGGTACATATCGTGCTGCGTGTCCTGCTCGCGCGTCCACACCAGCTGCACGGGCGCGCCATGGCACTGCAGCGCGATGGCCACGGCTTGCGCAATCATGTCCACTTCCAGGCGGCGGCCGAAACCGCCGCCCAGCAGCAGCACCTCGATGGCCACGTCCTGCGCGGCGACACCGGCGATTTTCGCCGCCACGTCGACGGCGATGCCGGGCGCCTGCGTGGAGACCCACAGCATCACCTTGCCATCTTTTACCTGCGCGGTGCAGTTGACGGGTTCCATGGCCGCGTGGGCGAGGAAAGGCGCGCGGTACTCGGCCTTGACGCTGCGCAAGGCCTGCGCCGCCTTGCCTTCGACCTCGCCGCGGGAATAATAGGCAAAACCGGCGTCGCCATCGAGCAGGCGGGAAAATTCGGCATACACGGCGTCGCTGGACAAGCCCGCCTGCGGTCCCGCCGTCCACTGCACGGCCAGGGCGGCGGCGGCCGTCTTCGCGCGCCAGTACGTGTCGGCCACGACGGCCACGCAGGAGACACCGCGCTGGCCCAGCGCCGGCGTCAGGTCCGCCACCTTCTTCACGCCGGGCAGCGCCAGCACGCTCGCCGCGTCGAACGAGGCAACGGTATCGCCAAGACGCGGCGGCAGCTGCAGGGCCGCGTACAGCATGCCGGGCGGGCGCGCATCGATGCCGAAACGCGCGCTGCCATTCACCTTGGACGGCGTATCGCGGCGCGGCGCCGGCTGGCCGATCAGTTTGAAGTCACCGGGCTGCTTCAGCACGGGCGCGCCGGGATCGATGGCGGCGGCGCGCTGCGCCAGGCTGGCGTAAGTGGCGCGCCGCCCGTCCGGGTGCATGACTTCGCCATTCTGCGTGCGGCATTGCGCGGCCGGCACCTGCCACTGCGCGGCGGCGGCTTGCAGCAGCATGGCGCGCGCGCAGGCGCCCGCCTCGCGCATCGGGCCCCAGCCATCCTTCACGCTCGACGAGCCGCCCGTGACGATCACGCCCAACTCGCGCGCGGCCTTGGCCACCGTCCACTGCGCCAGCGCCTTGACGCGGCCCTGGTCGTCCGGATGGAAGGGCAGGCTGTCCTTGAGCATGGCGACATTGCCGAAGATCTTGTCCATGGGCGCCTGGATCAGTTTGACGCTGCTCAAAGCCACGTCGAGTTCCTCGGCCACCAGCATGGGCAGGGCCGTGTGCACGCCCTGCCCCATCTCGCTGCGCGGCATGGCCAGCAGCACCGTGCCGTCGGCCTGGATGGCCAGCCAGCCGTTCAGGGCCACGGCGCCGCCGGGCACGGCCAGCGGCGCGCTGCCGTGCAGGCGCTGGCGCGGCGGCAGCACGCCCCAGCCCAGCACCAGGGCACCCACGCCGGCCACGCCGAGACCGAGGCCGCCAAGCAGGAAACGGCGGCGCGACGTGGTTTTCTCTGCGCTCATGGGAACTCCCTTATTTAATTAGTCATCGATCCAGCGCTCCAGCATATCCTGTGCCAGCACCGGACGGCTATAAAAATAACCTTGCGCCAGCTTGCAGCCGTGGCGCAGCAGGAAGGCCGCCTGCTCTTCCGTCTCCACGCCTTCGGCGATGACGGACAATTGCATGCTCTTGCCCAGCTGAATGATGGCAATCGCAATCGCTTCGTCGTTGACGTCCGTCGAGATATCCTTGATGAAGGAGCGGTCGATCTTCAGCGTCTGCACGGGCAGCTGCTTCAAATAGGCCAGCGAGGAATAACCGGTGCCGAAGTCGTCGATGGCCAGGCCCACGCCGATGGCGTGCAAGTCGTTGATGAAACCGAGGGCGTCGCCCGTGTTCATGATCACGGACTCCGTCACTTCCAGCTGCAGCCGCTGCGGCTCCAGGCCCGTCTCCTTCAGAATGTCGGCCACCATGCCGGCGATGCTGCCCCGCTCGAACTGCTTTACCGACAGATTCACGGCCATCTTCGGCACGCGCAAGCCCTGCGCCTGCCAGCGCATCATCTGGCGGCACGCCTCGTCGAGCACCCATTTGCCGAGCTGGTTGATGAAGCCGCTGTCCTCGGCCAGCGGAATGAAGCGGGCCGGCGGAACCAGGCCCAGCTCCGGATGGTTCCAGCGCACCAGCGCCTCGACGCCCACCAGGCGGCCCGTGTCGATCTCCACCTGCGGCTGGTAATTGAGGAACATCTCGTTCTTTTCCAGCGAGCGGCGCAAAAAGGTTTCCAGGCGCAGGCGCTCGACGCCCTCGCCCGTCATCGACGGCGCATAGAAGCGGTAGCCGTTGCGCCCGCGCGCCTTGGCCTGGTACATGGCCACGTCGGCATTGCGGATCAGCATGTTCAAGTCCAGCGCATCGTCCGGATACAGGCTGATGCCCACGCTGCAGGTGACGAACAATTCGTGGCCGGCCACCGTGAACGGCTGGTCGAACATGGTCATCAGCTTTTCCGCCACCTGCGTGGCGCCATACTCGCCGTCTATGCCTTCGAGCAGCACGATGAATTCATCGCCGCCCAGGCGCGCCAGGGTGTCGCCTTCGCGCAGGCGCGCCGCCAGCTGGCCGGCCACCTTTTGCAGCAATTCGTCGCCGACATGGTGGCCCAGGGTGTCGTTGACGTTCTTGAAGCGGTCCAGGTCGATGAACAGCACGGCCAGCTGCTCCTGGTCGCGCGCGGCGCGCAGCAGCGCGTGCTGCAGGCGGTCGTGGAACAGCAGGCGGTTCGGCAGCGCCGTCAGCGGATCGTGATGGGCCATGTGGTCGAGCTTTTCCTGCGACTCCTTGATCAGGGTGATGTCGCTGAACACGCCCACGTAATGGGTGGTGACGGCGCGCGTGTCGCGCACGGCGCTGATGGTCAGCCACTCGAGGTAGATTTCACCGTTCTTGCGCTGGTGCCAGACTTCGCCGCGCCAGAAGCCGCTGGCGATCAGCTCGTCCCACAGCGCCTGGTAGAAGGCCGCGTCGTGGCGCGCCGAGCGGTTCAGCGACGAATGCCGGCCCAGCGCCTCCGCTTCGCTGTAGCCGGTGATCTGCGTAAACGCCGGGTTGACGGTGACGATGATGCCGTTCGCGTCGACCACCATCACGCCGTCGGCGATGTGTTCGAGCACGGTGGCCGACAGGCGCAGCTTTTCCTCCGCTTCCTTGCGCGCCGTGATGTCTGCGTACACCCAGATGCTGCCTTCGTTGGCGCGCTGCGGGTCGAGCGCGCAGCCGCTCACCAGCGCCCAGAACAGGCTGCCGTCGCGGCGCTGGTACTGGCGCTCTTCGCTGAAGTCGCCCCCCAGGCCCAGGGCCGGGTACTGGCGCTCGCCCGCCTCCTCGAAATCATACGAGGAAGTGAAGACGATGGCGGTCGACTTGCCCATCATTTGACCTGGATCATAGCCGAACAGCTCCTCGCAGCGGCGGTTCACGGAAATGATGCGGCGGTGGCGCACGAACATCACGCCGAACATGACATTATCGAGAATCGCGCTCTGCTCGGTCAGCAGCGCCTCGATGCGCATTTCGTGGTGCTTGCGCTGGCTGATGTCGGCGATGATGCCGTCGACCCAGGTCACGCCCCGCTCGCCGGCCTGCGGCTGGCCGTTCTCGGCCACCCAGCGCTCGGTGCCGAAGGCGTCGACGATGCGGTACTCCAGCGCATACGGCTGCACCTCAAGCACGGCCTGCTTGACGGCGCGGCGGTGCGCGCGGCGGTCTTCCGGGCAGATCAGGTCGGCCCACGCATGCGTGGTGCCGCGCATGAACTGGCGCGCCGAATAACCGGCGATCTCCTCGATCGCATCGCTGACGAAGTCGATGGGCCCATCGGGCCGGTAGCGGAAGACGGCGCCCGGCACCTGCGTGACGATGGTGCGGAAGCGCTCCTCGCGCTGGCCCACGTCCTCGAACAGCTGGCGGATAGCCGCGCGCATCTGCTCCAGCTGCGCCGCCAGGCGGCCCAGCTCGTCATTGCTGCCCGAGTCCAGGCGCGTATCGAAGTCGCCGTGCGACAGGCGGTCGGAAAAGCGCATCAGGCGGCGCAGCGGCTTGAGCAGCCGGCGGTTCAGGAACAGCACGATCAGCGCCATCGACACGGCCAGTTGCGCGCCCAGCACGAAAATATAGGCGACCTGCTTTTCGCGCAGCTCTTGCTGGCTGCGCGCATCGTCCATCTCGACCACCACATGGCCGATGCGCTCGCCGCGCACGAGGATGTCGCGGCCGGCGCGGTACAGATTGCCCACGGGCCGCTGCGGCGCCCGCAGGCTGATGAATTCGGTATCGCCCTGCCCCAGCACCCTCACCAGCAGCACGGCGCGGTCGCGCATCACCGACTCGACCAGCGAATGGGCCGATTCCGCATTCATGTTCCACAGCGACTCCTGCATGCCCAGCGCGAGGATGTCGGCATTGCGCTGCAAGGCCTCGTTCAGGCTGGTGCGCGCCGACTGGCGTTCGTGCACGCCCACCAGCAGGTAGCTGCCGATGATGGAGGGAATGACCAGGCCGCCGAATACCACCAGCAGCAGCGCGCCATAGATCGACGAGCCGTACAGGGCGCGCAGGCTGGAGCGCAGGCGTCGGTAGGCAGAATTAGACATGCAGGAACAGGGCAACAGGGATCAGGCGCGCGATCATCGAACTTTACAGGGGAGTCTGGGTGGAAGTGGCGGGATGAAACTTTTTCAAGAGCAATTATGCATGCAAAAAGCCCGAAAAGTCACCAATAAACACATCGTGCGGGCCGCCGCATGCCATATGGACAGGCCGGAAAAACCACAGCTGCGACAGCGCCGCCCGCGGCCGCCAGCAGAAAACCGCGCGACTTGCTATCATCGCGCCACTTCACCTAGAGGAACCATCATGACCTTCTCCATCTATTCCGCATCGATCCCCGTCTTCAAACAGATCCTGGGCAGCCTGGCCGCCATCCTCGACAAGGCGGAAACCCACGCGCAAGACAAGAAAATCGACCCGAACGCCCTGCTGCAGTTCCGTTTGTTCCCGGACATGCTGCCCTTCGTGCGCCAGATCCAGATCGCCACCGACTTCGCCAAGGGCTGCGGCGCGCGCCTGGCCGGCGTGGCCGTGCCGCCATATGAAGACAGCGAACAGAGCTTTGCAGAACTGAAGGCGCGCATCGTGAAAACCATCGCCTTCCTGGAAAGCCTGCCGCAAGCGGACATCGACGGCAGCGAAACGCGCGCCATCACCACCGGCAGCGGCGAAAAGACCAAGCACTTCACGGGCCAGACCTATCTGTTCCACTACGCGCTGCCGCACTTCTTCTTCCACGCGACGACGGCGTACGACATCCTGCGCCACAATGGCATTGAAGTGGGCAAGAAAGACTTTATCGGCAGTTACTGAAACGCATAGGCAAATCTGCTGCGCGGCGCGCTTTGCGGCCTGCGATGCTCGCCGTACTTGAGTACGGCTGCGCTTCTTAGCCACAAATCATCGCCGCTCGCTACGATTTGCTTAAGCGTCGACGCAATAGGGGGATACTGCTCTATTGCATCGCTATTAAGTATTCCGGCGCGGATACCCTTGCGAAAGAATCCGCACCCACACCACTTCCTTCTCTTCATCCGTCATCGACACCCAGTGGGCCACTTCCACGACGCTGCGGCCGCAGCCGCGGCAGATTTCATCGAAGGTCGTCGAGCACACGGCCACGCAGGGCGTGTCTGGACGCAATGGCAATTCCTTGTCAGCCATCAGGAAACCTTCGGCACGCCGAGCTTTTCCCAGCCTTCGATGCCCAGCGCTTCCAGGGTGGCGATATTCTTGTCGAAAATTTCGGACGCTTCCGGGAACGCTTCCACGGCGCGCTCGATGCTGTCTTCCCGCAGCAGGTGCAGGGTCGGATACGGCGAACGGTTGGTGTAGTTGCTGATGTCGTCCTCGAACGTCTCGGCAAACTGGTAATTCGGGTGGAAACTGGCCACTTGCAGCTCGCCGGCCAGGTGCATGTCTTCCACGGCGGCGTCAGCCACGTCGAGAAACTCGTTATAGTCGAGGAAATCGTTCAGCGTGTACGGGTGGATCAGCAGGGTCGTGTCGATCTGCCCGGGGTCCGTGTCGGCCAGCGTTTGCAGCTCGTCCATCAGCATTGCCAGCAAATCTTCGGGATTGCTGGAATCGCACACCACGTAGCGGATCTGCTTCTTGACGTGCACGGCCTTGGCGAACGGGCACAGGTTCAGGCCGATGACGGCCTTTTCCATCCAGTCAACGGTATTGGCGATGATGACGGCGTGGTCGTCGTCGTGGCGCGGCGGGGTGTTCATCATTGATGCTCTCTATCGGTAACATGGCCGGCGCGCGAATGGCCGGCCCAAAGCCAAATTGTACGCACTCTTTGCGCAGTCTCATACCCGGCGTGCGCCAGCCTTGCGCCAGAGACGGCGCCATGTATGCTATAACAGCGGCCGAAACACGCATTGGGCAAATTAAATTTGCAATAATGACAGCATCAGCGCGGGGAAACTCAGCCGTTTCTGATCTATTGCCGCTTATTTCCTGTCATCATGCTGACATAATTCTTGACTCCGGCATGTGGATATACGTACACTCGCTGCTTGATCATGGGTCTGTCCGATGTTTCTCCGACGACAACAATGGAACACTATGCACGAAAACTCCTTTAAATCTACCGTCCTGGCGGCGTTGGCCCTGGCGCTCGCGCCCGCCCTCAGCCAGGCGTACGAAGCCGGTGTTGAGAGCGATAACGCGCCAGTCGCCGCCACAGCACCTGCCCTGATCCCGATGGCCGCCCAGGTCACGGCGAAACTCCCCACCCTCGACAACCGCCTGCAAAAGACCGACCGCCTGCTGAAAAACCTCAGCGACAGTTCCGATCCGCTGCGCGAAGCCGACGTCTGGGGCCGCATCCGCAGCGGCTATGCGATTCCCGACATTAACAACCAGCTCGTCACCAACCACGTCAACTGGTACGCCACCCGCCCCGACTACATCGCCCGCACCACGGCGCGCGCCTCGCGCTACATCTTCCACGTGGTGCAGGAACTGGAAAAGCGCGGCATGCCGACGGAACTGGCCTTGCTGCCCTTCATCGAGTCCGCCTTCAACCCGCAGGCGTTCTCCAGCGCCAATGCGGCCGGCATGTGGCAATTCGTGCCCGCCACGGGGCGCGATTTCAACCTCAAGCAAAACATGTTCAAGGACGAGCGCCGCGGCGTGCTGGCCTCGACCGATGCGGCCCTGACCTATCTGCAGCGCCTGTATGACATGTTTGGCGACTGGCAACTGGCCCTGGCCGCCTACAACTGGGGCGAAGGCTCGGTACAGCGCGCCATCAAGAAAAACCAGGCGCTGGGCAAGCCGACCGACTTTGAAAGCCTGGCCGACCTGATGCCGGCCGAAACGCGCAATTACGTGCCAAAATTGCAAGCCGTCAAGAACATCATCGCCAATCCGGCGCAGTTCGGCCTGACCCTGCCCGTGGTCGACAACCAGCCCTACTTCACGGCCATCGACAAGACCAGCGACATCGACATCACGGTCGCCGCCCAGCTGGCCGAGCTGTCGATGGATGAATTCAAGGCCCTGAACCCGCAATTCAACCGCCCTGTCATCATCGGCGGCGAAAAGACCAAGATTCTGTTGCCGCAGGAAAACGCCGCCAAGTTCACCACCAACCTGGCGCAATGGGGCCATGCCTTGTCGAGCTGGACCACGCACAAGATCACCAACGCGCGCGAACGCATCGAAACCCTGGCGTCGAAATTCGGCACCACGCCCGACGTGCTGCGCCAGGCGAACAACATTCCGCAGCGCACCAGCCTGCGCGCCGGCTCCACCATCCTCGTGCCGAAGACTTCGGCCACGATGAACAAGGACATCACCCAGGAAATCGCCGACAGCGCCACCATGCTGCTGGAAGCGGACCGTCCGGAACGGGCCGCCAAGGCGTTGCGCCGCGCCGCCAAGGGCGGCAAGGCGCAAACGGCGCCAATTTCCCTGGTGAAGCCGCGCATCCAGCGCGGCGGCGGCAACAACCGGGCAAAAGCGCGCCATTGAGTACATCTGACATAAGCTACTGCGCGTCGTGATTTGCAGCCTGCGATGCTCACCGTACTAAAAGTACGGTTGCGCTTCTCAGGCCAACGGGGGCGCCGAGCCTCACTTCCGCTCGCTACGGTTCTGTCAGGCGTTGTTAGGCGTTGCAAACCACCCGACATCTGATTTCCACCGGCCGCCACAGCTTTGCTGTCGCGGCCGGTTGCACATCCGACCTACCCACCCAGACAGGAGTCATCATGGCTTTCTTGCAAGGCAAAAAAATCCTCATCACGGGCTTGCTGTCGAACCGCTCCATCGCCTATGGCATCGCCAAGGCTTGCCACCGCGAAGGCGCGACGCTGGCCTTCACGTATGTGGGCGAACGCTTCAAGGAGCGCATCACGGAATTCGCGGCGGAATTCAACAGCGAACTGGTGTTCGACTGCGACGTCGGCAACGACGAGCAGATCGCGGCCGCCTTCCGCGACCTGGCGCAGCACTGGGAACACCTCGATGGCCTCGTGCACGCCATCGGCTTCGCCCCGCGCGAAGCGATCGCGGGCGACTTCCTTGACGGCCTGTCGCGCGAGAGCTTCCGCATCGCCCACGACATCTCCGCCTACAGCTTTCCCGCCATGACCAAGGCCGCCCTGCCCCTGCTGCGTCCGGGCGCCTCGGTGCTGACCCTGACCTACCTGGGCGCCGTGCGCGCCGTGCCCTATTACAACACCATGGGCCTGGCCAAGGCGTCGCTGGAAGCGTCCGTGCGCTACCTGGCCGAATCGCTGGGCCCGCGCGGCATCCGCGCCAACGGCATCTCGGCCGGCCCCATCAAGACCCTGGCCGCCTCCGGCATCAAGGATTTCAGTAAACTCCTCGGTTTTGTCGCCGAACACGCCCCGCTGCGGCGCAACGTCACCATCGAGGAAGTGGGCAACACGGCCGCCTTCCTGCTGTCGGACCTGGCCTCGGGCATCACGGGCGAGATTACCTACGTCGATGGCGGCTTTTCGCAAGTGATGGCCGTCAATCCCGAAGTGGAATAATGCGGTGACGTGTACCGATCTGGCGGCATGCCAAGGGAAAGTATCAGCTGGAGCCCGGCCTGCACGACAGACGCCGCCGCTGCCCGCCGACATCGTGGCCATGCTCAATTAAGCGCGCAAAATCTACGTATTTCTACTGATTTCACATAGAAAACAGCATCAAAACGTGGTAGGACGCGCGTTTCTTCCCATTTAGGCAGTGCAAAACGGCGGCAAATACGGTATAGTGTCGTTGTGCGCTGCAATATGTTCCCTTGAAGCGATGGCAACACCGCAGTTATATGCACTACAAACTTAGCAGCTTCGCAAGCCTTAGCGCATCCACAGGATGCCGCTTATAAAGCCCTCCCGCCTTGTGTGTCGCACCTGACACCGTCCCGGCGCAAAGCTTTTGTGCCGAAATTTCTTTCTAGTTGAGTCATTTCGTTTTGGTTGGCGTTGCTATTTTGCGTTCTGCTTTTTGCAAGAACGCTGATTTTTACGAAAGAAAAAGAATGACATTTGAATCCTTAGGCCTGCATCCGTCCATCCTCGCCGCTCTGACCGAATCGGGCTACACCGCGCCAACCGCGGTACAGTCGCAAGCGATTCCAGCCGCGATCGAAGGCCGTGACCTGCTGGTCTCGTCGCAGACCGGTTCGGGCAAGACGGCAGCTTTCATGCTGCCATCGCTGCACAAACTGGCCAGCGCCGAACAAAGCGCCGCCGGCAAGACGCCGAACCAGGAAATGCAGGCATCGCGCGCCCGCGGCGAGCGTCCACGCTTCAAGGCTGCCCAGCCAAAAATGCTGGTGCTGACGCCGACGCGCGAGCTGGCCCTGCAAGTGACCACCAATACCGACAAGTACAGCACCGGCATCCGCCGCATCAAGGCTGTGTCGATCCTGGGCGGCATGCCTTACCCTAAACAGATGCAATTGCTGGCCAAGAATCCCGAGATTCTGGTCGCTACCCCAGGCCGTCTGATCGACCACATGGATTCGGGCAAGATCGACTTCTCGCAACTGGAAATCCTGGTGCTGGACGAAGCCGACCGCATGCTGGACATGGGTTTCATCGACGACATCGAAAAGATCGTCGAAGCGACGCCGGAAGGCCGCCAGACCATGCTGTTCTCGGCAACCCTGGACGGTGTCGTCGGCAACATGGCGCGCCGCATCACGAAAAACCCGCTGGTCATCCAGGTGGCGAGTTCGAGCAACAAGCATGAAAACATCACGCAGCGCGTCCACTTCGTCGACGACCTGTCGCACAAGAACCGCCTGCTGGACCACCTGCTGCGCGACGAAACGCTGGACCAGGCTGTTGTGTTTACCGCCACCAAGCGTGACGCCGACACCATCGCCGACCGTCTGAACATCGCCGGCTTCTCGGCTGCCGCCCTGCACGGCGACATGCATCAGGGCGCGCGCAACCGCACCCTGGACGGCATGCGCCGCGGCCAGGTCAAGGTGCTGGTCGCCACCGACGTTGCCGCCCGCGGCATCGACGTGCCGACGATCACCCACGTGTTCAACTACGATCTGCCGAAGTTCCCGGAAGACTACGTCCACCGCATCGGCCGTACCGGCCGCGCTGGCCGCAATGGCCTGGCCATCTCGCTGGTGAACCACGCTGAAGGCATGAACGTCAAGCGCATCGAACGCTTCACCAAGCAATTGATCCCGGTCAATGTCATCGAAGGTTTCGAGCCGAAGAAAACAGCATCGGCGCCACGTTCGAGCGCCCGTCCAGGCGGCTGGAAACCAGGCGACAACCGTGGCGGCGCGAAGCCGGGCCAACGCACGTTCAGCAAGCCGGGCGCACCACGCAAGGACGGCGCGCCGAGCACCGGCGGCGGCTACAAGGGTTCCAACCCGCGCAGCACCGACGGCGCGCGCCGCAGCTACGGCGACCGTTAATCACGGTTTGCCATTGCCTCTAGGCATGCAATAAAAAACGGCCGCCAGATCGCTCTGGCGGCCGTTTTTTTATGTCCGCAACGCTTTATTTCTTCGACACCTTCTGGCGCGACAGCTTGCGCAGCTTGGCCTGCTCGAAGCGCAGCTGCTGCTCCGGCGTTTCCAGCGCCAGCGGTGGCACGGCCACGGGCTTGCGGTTGGCGTCCACGGCCACCATGGTGAAATAGCAGCTGTTGGCGTGGCGCACCAGGCGCTGCTGGATGTTTTCCGTCACCACGCGGATGCCCACCTCCATCGATGTCGTGCCCGTGTAATTGATCGAGGCGAGGAACGTCACCAGCTCGCCCACGTGGATGGGCTGCAGGAACATCACCTGGTCCACCGACAAGGTCACCACATAGCTGCCCGAATAGCGGCTGGCGCAGGCGTAGGCGACGCTGTCGAGGTATTTCAGGATGGTGCCGCCGTGCACGTTGCCGGAAAAGTTGGCCATATCGGGCGTCATCAGGACCGTCATCGTCAGTTCGTGGGCCGACCAGTTCATCGCGCTGTCCAAAGTATTCTCCAAGGGGAAATAATAGGGGGATGTGAAAACCGGCCCCAGGGGCCGGCGTCAGGGACAGGCTGTTACAGTCCCAGGGTGTCGATGTCGGCCAGCGATTCGCGGCCCTTGTCGGAAATGTCGTGGCCCTCGCCCTCGGCGCGCGCCACGATGTGGGCTTTCTTGCCCAGGAAGTAAGCCACGTCCGTGTCCAGCTTGGTCAGCGGATCGCTTGCCACGGCGCGCAAGCCCATGATGCAGCGGCGCAGGAACAGCAGTTGCTGCGCCTTCTCGGTGATGGACAGACGGCCATCGCGGGCGTAGCTGAGCAGCTTCAGGCCGGACAGGCGCTTGGCATTGCGGGCAACGCAAGCGCTGGGGCGCTCGGTCTTGATGCCGCGTGCAACCTGCTCCAGCGCGTCATATTCATCGGTTGTTAATTTCTCGTTCTTCATTACTTTTCCATAAAAGGCCAGGTGTTCGGCCCCCATGGTACGCGCCCCGCTGCGCATCGGCAACAGGCAACGCAAATCTGGCGCCGCCCGCCGTGCGGCCGGGCGGCTGAAACACGAGCGTGAGCGCCCTTATTTGTAGGTGCGCAGCAGCAGCCATGCCAGGCCGCAGCCTGCCACGGCGCCGGCCAGCGCCAGCGCCACGAGGTGTTTGCTGCTCATCACAGGACGCCGTCCCAGGTAGATTTTGTTATGCAAGGAATTGCCCATGATGGTCTCCTGTACAAGAATTTTTATGATGTCTCATTATAAGAACAGAATCGTGACGGCCGCATGACACACAGCAGTTAGAGCTTGATTTGTATCCACTCGGCAACGTTTATTGGCATTTTTGTTGTTTAATTGGCGTGGCAATCCAGTCGCCCGCGCAATCCATTTCCGACTAGAAATAAGCAGCGCGGCGGCGCATGGCCGGCCGCCCAGGCGGGCGGCGGGAGCCTTGCGGTCAAGCCATCCTGACGGGCGGCGGCGGCGGCGTCGGTTCCTCGACGGGCACGGGGTCCGTATGCGGCGGCTTTTCCGGCGGCGGCTTGAGCGGATCGCCTTCGGGCGGCGGCGGGATATCCGGTTCGGGCGTGCTGTGCGCACGCAGCGTGGCGTGACGGGATGGTGGCTGCATGGTGATCTCCTTTGCCCCCACTCTAGCCGATGGTGCAAATCCCCGTCGCCCGCCTGTGGCAGGCGCCGGGGAACCAAACGGCGCGGCGCCACTCCAACCTTGCACGCATGAGCGTTACCTCGCGGGAAAGCTGGCAAGACGGCAAGCAATGGCGCGCAAAAAAATTCTTTTCATGGCAGAGGCAGTGACCCTGGCCCATGTCGGCCGCCCTCTGAGCCTGGCTCAAGGCCTGGCCGAGGATGACTACGAGGTGCATTTTGCCTGTACCGGCGGCTACGACTTCTGCTTCAAGCAGGCGTCCTTCCGGCGCTGGCATATCGACAGCATTTCCTCTCAGCAATTTCTGCAGGCGTTGGCCAGCGGCAAGCCTGTCTACACGGAAAGTACGCTGCTGCGCTACGTGGAAGACGACCTGCGCCTGCTGCAAGCCGTCCAGCCCGACCTCGTGATCGGCGACTTCCGCCTGTCGCTGTCCGTCAGCGCCCGCCTGCAGCATATTCCCTACCTTGCCGTCAGCAACGCCTACTGGAGCCCGTACGTGCGCCAGCATTACACGGTGCCCAGCCTGCCCCTGACGGGCGTGCTGCCCATCTGGCTGGCCGATCCCCTGTTCCGCCTGGTACGCCCGCTGGCCTTCGCCTCGCACGCCGTGCCGCTGAACCGCGTGCGGCGGCGCCACGGCCTGCCGTCCCTGGGCGGCGACCTGCGCCGCACCTACACGGAAGCGGACCGCACCCTGTATGCGGATATTGCGCAACTGTTCCCGCCCCATGCCATGCCGCCCACGCACGACTACCTGGGCGCCGTCATCTGGGCGCCGCCGCTCGAACTGCCGGACTGGTGGCAGCGCCCTGAACTGAGCAGCGGACGCCCCATCATCTATGTCACCCTGGGCAGTTCCGGCCAGGGCCAGCTGCTGCCGCGCGTGCTGCGCGCGCTGGCGCCCCTGCCCGTCACCGTGCTGGCGGCCACGGCCGGCACCGTCCGCCTCGACGCCGTGCCGCCGAACGCCTTCGTCGCGCCCTTCCTGCCCGGCGACGCGGCCGCCCGGCGCGCCAGCCTGGTCATTTGCAACGGCGGCAGTCCCACCAGCCAGCAGGCGCTGACGGCGGGCGTGCCCGTGATCGGCATCGCCGGCAACCTCGACCAGTTCCTCAACATGCATGGCGTCGCCGGCGCCGGCGCCGGCCTGCTGCTGCGCGCCGACCGCTTCCAGGAAACGGCCCTGCGCCATGCCGCCACGCGCCTGCTCGACGACGCCCCCACCCGGCTGGCCGCGCGGCAACTGGCGAACGCCTTCCGGGCTTGCCTGCCGGGACCGCGCCTGCTCACGCATATGCAAGCGCTGCTGCAGTGACGGCCCGGCGTCGGCTTTTTTTACAGCACGCCTGACAACACCTGCATTACGTCAACAAAAGCACGCCAAGTCCTTGATTTCACACGCACCTCATGCCTTGGCATGGAAGTCGCTTAGGTCTGGCCATGAGCACCTGCCCACAGGACTCAGGCAAGACTTCCAGACTCACTCAACCACGAGGTGAACAAAATGAAATTTTCTAAACTGAAACTGCTCCCGGCCGCGGCGGCACTGGCCATGCTGTGCGCCGCCGGTAGCGCACAGGCGGGCGCCTACGGCTATTCCTACAACAACATCTTCGGCCTGCAGATTGCCGCCGCCACGGGCTCCATCACCGCCCTGAACAGCACCACGATCTCGCGCGCCACGGCCACCCTGAATGGCGTGAGCGTCATCAATGGCGGTCCCGGCCTGCTCGACTCGCCCCGCGCCGCCGTCGGCGCCGTCACCAAAGGGGAAAACAATTTCACGCAACAAGGCCCCACGGGCAACTACTCGCGCGGCGACGCGCAGATCGTCAGCACGCAGTTCCCCTCGTTTCCGCCCGGCTCCACCTCCACGCAGGCCGTGAACGTGGCCGAAGCCCACCTGGACGACCCTGCCGGCACTGCCGACGCCTCCGGCCGCAACGGCTCGACCACGGGCTTCTCGGTCAACTTCGTCGTCGGTTCGCCAACGGCAACGCTGAGCTTTGACTTCTTCTCGTCGCCATTCATGCAAGTCTTCCTGCAAAGCACGGTGGGCCAGCTGTCCACGGCGACAGCCAACCTGGTGGTGACCTTCACCATCACGGACTCGACCGGCGCGACCGTCTTCAACTGGACCCCCGATGGCGTCATCGGTTCCGGCATCTTCGGCGGCACGGAATCGGCTGACGCGGCCAACCTGAACACCAGCCTGGCGACCAACTTCCTGACGCGCGGCAACCTGTTCACGTATGACCCCACCGGCTGCGGCACGCCTGGCGGCACGGGAGTGGGCACGGCTTGCGGCGGCAACTTCAGCGCCGTCAGCAATGCCCTGGCGGCCGGCAACTACACCCTGACCTTGAATGCCGTGGAAAGCGTGGACCTGGTGAAGCAAGCTGCGCCCGAGCCCGGCACCCTGGCCCTGCTGGGCCTGGGCCTGGCAGGCCTGGGCTACGCCAGCCGCCGGAAAATCGCAGCCTGAACCATGTAACCGGGGGGCATTCACAGGCGAGGGAAGTCTCCTCGCCTTTTTTATGCCGCGCACTGTCGGCTTTCCTTACAACGTACGCCAGCACATGAGGATTTTCATGATGACTTTTTTCTGTACACGGCTGCCGGCGGCCGTGCTGACCCTGCTCTTGCTAGGAAGCAGCGGCGCTGCCAGGGCGACGGCGTACGGCTATTCGTATATCAACGCCTATGGCCTGACCATCAGCAACCCCAGCGGCTCCATCAGCCTGGTCAGCAATATCGACTTGTCGCGCACCACGGCCAGCCTCAATGGCAGCGGCGTGATACGGGGCGGCAGCAACGAAATCGATGCGCCGCAGGCGGCGCGCGGCGCCGTCAGCAAGGGCCAGAACGATTTTACGCAGCAAGGCATGGGCAATGCCTCGTACGCGCGCGGCGACGCGCAAATCATCAGCTCGCAGATTCCCCCCTTCCCGCCCGGCTCGACCAGCACGCATACGGTGAATGCGGCGGAAGCCTTCCTGACTGGCGCCGGCACCGCCGATGCATCGGGGCGCAACGGTTCCAGCACCGCCCTGGCCATCAACATCGTTGTCGGCGAGCCCGGCGCGACCCTCGCGTTCAATTTCCAGGCCCAGCCCTACATGCAGCTGTTTCTGGACGCCCAGGCCGGCCTGGGCTCGTCCGCCAGCGCGAACGTGGGGCTGACCTTTACCCTCATCGATGAAAATGGCCAGGTCGCCTTCAACTGGGCGCCCGACGGCACGCTCGGCTCCGGCATACTGGGCGGCACCGAACTGGCCGACAGCGCCAACCTGAATACCGGCTACGCGCAGAGCCCGCTCACCAGCGGCAGCCTGTTCACCTACGATCCCACCGGCTGCGGCGCCCCCACGGGCACGGGCAGCGGCACCGATTGCGGCGGCCTGTTCAGCGCCGTCACCGACAACCTGGCGGCTGGCAGCTACACGCTGGTCTTGAACATGATCAACAGCACTGAACTGGCCTACGTGCCGTCGAGCACGCCCATGCCGTCGCCAGGCACGCTGGCCCTGATGGCGGCGGGATGCGCCGCGCTGGCCAGCATGCGGCCAAGATGGCGCGCGCCATGGCGTCAAGCCGGGCCATCGCCAGGCGCCCTATTCGCCCGGGCCCGAGGCCACGATCAGATCCCGTAGCGGCCGGCGCAAGGAACGCGCCTGGGCCGCCGGTCCGGCGCCTATGCGCCCGAGAAACACGGCCCGGTCAAACGCCGCCGGCCCCAGCACGGTCTGGCACTGCACGGCCAGCTCCTGCGCCAGCTCCAGCATGCCCTCGGTGCGCGAAAAGGTGCGCCGTTCGCGCACGTAGCGGGCGAAGATCAGCGGCGTCAGTTCCGGCTGCAATTGCAGGCCCAGCCGCGTGGCCGTCAGCCAGAAGCGCTGCATGGCGCGCCCGGCCGCCACGTAATCGTCCGTGTGGCGCGGCGGCGCGGCGGCCAGCAGGGCGAAATGCGCGGCGCACGAGATGCCAGGCAGCAAGTCCATCTGCAGCCGGGGCGCCAGCGTGCCGGCCAGCCAGGTATTGAAGAAATCCACGCGGCGCCAGCTTTGCATGACCCAGCGCATCAGGCGCGCCGTCATCGGGTCCACGCCCAGCGCCTGGTCGGGGATGCGGTCGGCGCTGAAGCGCGCGCCCCATTCGATGACGTCGCGGTGCACCTTGTGCGCCTCGGGCATGGTCAGGCGCAGCTTCGCATTGTCGAACATCAGCCGCGCGCAGGCCAGGCGCGCGCGCCCGCCCTCGTACCACTGCACCGTGTAGCCGGGCGGCAAACAGGCATCGAGCGCGGCCTTTTCGCTGGCCCGCAGCCGGCGCGTGCTGAGCCGCCGCCGCTGCACGCTGCGCCGTGGCAAGAAGGCCGCCAGCGGGTCGGGCGGCATGCCGGGGCTGTCGACCAGCAGCACTTCGAAGGTAGGCAGGGTGTCGGGCATGGCCATGCGCCGCCGCGCCTCCATGCGCAAGCCGTGGCTGCTGGCCGCCAGCGCCAGGCTTTCGAGCAAGGCGCCCAGCGACAGCTGGCTGGGATGGCCGTCGAGGTCGTACACGCAGTGGCTGCGCGTATCGAAGCCATGCACGACGACGTGGCGCGGCTCGACGATTTCAAAGCGCCATGGCTGCGTGTTGTCGCCGCTGGGCGCCCAGCGCGCCTGGTCGAGGATGTTTTCCAGCACAGAATCAATCTGCGCGATCTGCGCTGCCTGCCCCATTTACGCCTCCTGCGCCGCGCGGCGGCGCTTGATGATGGCCATTGCCAGCCGTTGCAGCGGGTGGCGGTTGCCGCCCGGGCGCCAGGTATGCACGAGCTTGTTGCGGTAGGCATCGAAATGCATGCCGTGCGGCGCCGCCAGGACCTTGCCCCTTTTCAATAAAATCTTCAAGGCTTCCGTGGCGGCCGCGCCCGCGCACAGCTGGCAGCCCATGATGGTTGACGGCCCGCGCCGCGCCTTCAGGTTGATGGCGGACGGATCGACCAGATACGGGCCGTGCAGGCCGGCCGGCGCCAGGCCGACGAGAAAACGCAGGGCTTTTTCTTCTTCCGGCAAGTCGCCCCAGCCAAAGTATTCTTCGAACGTCATGCCGCCCGGCAAGAAATTGAGCACCGCCGTGCCCATGCCCAGCGGTGCGGCCGTGATGGCGGGTATGCCCAGGCGCGCGCAGGTGACGAAGGTGGCCTGGCGCGCGGGAAAGGCGAAGAAATCCAGGCCGTCCACGTACAGGTCGACGCCGTCGAAAAACGCCGCCAGGTTGCTCGCGTGTATGCCGTCGGGAAACTGCTTGATGTCAAGCTCGGGATTGATGTCCGCCGCCATGCGCGCCAGCACGTCGGCCTTGGGCTGGCCCAGCGTGGACATCATGGCGCCGGCCTGGCGGTTGAAATTGGCGATATCGAAGGTGTCGAAGTCGGCGATGTGAAAGGCGCCGATGCCCAGCCGGGCCAGGGTCAGCAAGTGCACGCCGCCCACGCCGCCCATGCCGGCGATGGCCACGCGCTTGCCGCGCAAGCTGTCCTGCTCTGCCTGCGTGACCCAGCCCAGGTTGCGGGCGAACGCCGCGTGGTAGGAAAAACCGTCCGTCATGCTCACCTCGTATCGACATCCCCAGGGGACCAAGGAAGGTTCGACAGCCGGCCAGGTGAAAAGTTCCTCCAACGCTGAAGGAACCTGTGCTGCTTCTACAGAGGCGCCAAGGCTAGCGCGGCAAACGGGCCTGCGCCGCCCTGCCGGCCGGACGCGGCGCCGCTGCCGTGGCGCCCACCTTGAACACGCTGACGATCTGCGCCAGGCCGGCCGCCTGCTCGTTCATGGCTTGCGCCGCCGCCGACGCCTGCTCCACCAGCGCCGAGTTTTGCTGCGTCATATTGTCCATTTCGACGATGGCCTGGTTGATCTGCTCGATGCCGGCGCTCTGCTCGGCGCTGGCCGAGGAAATCTCGGCCACGATATCGGTTACATGCCGCACGCTGGAGACGACCTTTTCCATCGTCTCGCCCGCCAGCGCCACGAGTTTTTCACCGGCGCCCACCTGTTCGGCGGAACTGTCGATCAATTGCTTGATTTCCTTGGCGGCCGCGGCCGAGCGCTGCGCCAGGTTGCGCACTTCCGACGCCACGACGGCAAAGCCACGGCCCTGCTCGCCTGCGCGCGCCGCTTCCACGGCCGCGTTCAAGGCCAGGATATTGGTCTGGAAGGCGATGCCGTCGATGACGGCGATGATGTCGCCGATCTTTTTCGACGAGGCATTGATGGCGCCCATGGTGTCGACCACCTGGCTGACGACGCCGCCCGCCTGGCTCGCCACTTGCGAAGCGGAAATGGCCAGCTGGTTGGCCTGGCGCGCATTGTCCGCATTCTGGCGCACGGTCGAGGTCATCTCTTCCATGGTCGAGGCCGTTTCTTCCAAGGAACCCGCCTGCTGCTCCGTACGGGCCGACAGGTCGTGGTTGCCCGAGGCGATCTCGCCCGAGGCCGTGGAAATGGCGTCGGCATCGTTGCGCACCTGGCTTACCAGGTGCGCCAGGTTGTCGCGCATGGCCTTGATCGCCATCAACAGACTGGACGTATCGCCGGGGCGCGTGTCGATGTGCGTCGTCAGGTCGCCCTTGGCGATCTGCGCCACGATGGCGGCCGCATAGTCGGGTTCGCCGCCGAGCTGGCCCAGGATGCGGCGCAGCATCAGGGCCGCCAGGGCGCCCACCACCAGCATCAGCGCGCCGCCGATGGCCAGCAGCACGCCCGCCTGGGCCCAGAACTTGTGGTTGATGTCATCGATGTAGGTGCCCGTGCCGACCAGCCAGTCCCACGGCGCAAATTTCACCACCGCATACATCTTCGCCACCGGATCCTTCACGCCGGGACGCGTGCCATCCGCCTGCACCATGCCGATGCGGCTGTTGGCCAGGGCCGCGCGGTAGCGGTCGCCCGACTGCTTCATGTTCTTTTGCGGCGTGCCGATACGCGCAGGATTCGGGTGCACGTACAGCAAGTCGGTGCTGAAATCGCGCACGAAGTAATACATCTCGTCCTTGACGAAGCTGCCGATGGCCAGCTTGGCCTGCTGCTGCGCCTGCTCACGCGTGAGTTTGCCCGACTGTTCCAGCGCATACGCCTTTTCCACCGAGGCATTGGCCAGCTCGACCAGCACCGTCAATTGCTCGACGCGCTCGGCCATCATGGTCTGGCGCAGGGAATACAGGGAAAAGGAAGCGATGAGGACGATGCCCAGCAAGGTGCTGAAACACAGGAGGAGAACGCGCGAACGGAGAGTCATGGGAGCCTGGGTAAAGATTAAAATGTGGAATTATAAACAATTTCCACGTGGAAATTTTTTCAGAAAAGCGAAGCGGGCGGCGCTACCAGGCTGATGCCCGGCAGGCACCGCCCGCATATGTTTTGCTGAAGTCTGACTGAAGGTCAGGCCAAGGCTTCCTTGGCCGCCTCTTCGGGCGTCAAGCCATCATAGAACTGGTCGGTAAACCACTCGACCTGCTCTTCGATATGATCCTGCGCCTGCGCCACGGTGGCGCCGCCGGCCACGAGGAAGCCTTCGACTTCGATACACCAGTTGATCAATTCCAGGGTTTCCGGATCGAGTTCTTCTTTCTTAGCCATCGTGCTGTCCTTGCGTATTTACGTTATAAAACTGCGGTATCACATCCATTGCCGACAGTTTAACAGCTTCGCCGCCATGCCGATGCATGCACGTGCTCAAGGAACATTACTTTACCGCAACATTCTTGCGCTCGGGATACAAGACCACCTGCACATAGTTGTTCATGTCCAGGTAGCGCTGCGCCGCCAGCTTGACGGCTTGCGGCGTGATGGCCCGCACGCGCTGCTCGTAGCGCAGGATGTGCGCGGGGTCGCGGCCCTGGGTCACGGACGCCAACAGCTGGCTCATCCAGTAGTTGTTTTCCCGCAAGGACTTCTGCTGGCGCGTGATCCAGTTCAGCTTGACCTTTTCCAGGTTCGCCGCCGAGGGTCCGTCCGTCTTCATCTTGCCGATTTCGGCAAAGGCGGCCGCGATCACCTTGTCCACGTTTTCCGGTCCCGTCGGCAAGTTCAGCGCCACCGAATAATAGCCATACGGATGCTGGCCCATGGCCGTCTCGAAGCCGCCGCCATAGATCATGCCCATCTTTTCACGCAGCACTTCGATGACTTTCAGGTTCAGCACCTCGCCCAGCGCCTGCAGGGTCAGTTTCTGCTCGTCCGAATACGCCACCTTGCCATTGAAGGAGATGGAAATCGTGCTCTTCGGCTCGCTGCCCATGTAGACATCCTTCTTGACCACGCCGCTCACGGGGCGCAAGCCCACGTCGCGGTAGGCATGCGGCACGTCGCCCACGGGCAAGGTGCCCAGGTAGCCGGCGATCAGCGGCTTGATCTTGTCGATCTGAAAACTGCCCGCGAAGATGAAAGTCATGTCGCGCGCGCTGGAAAAGCGCTGGCGGAAGATCTCCAGCGAGCGCTCCAGGCCCACCTTGTCGAAATCGGCCGCGCGCGGCACGCCGTCGACGCGGGGACTGTCGCCGAACGTGGCGCGCTGGACGGCATCATAAAACACGGCTTCCGGCTGCGCCATGCTGTTTTTCGCCAGGTCCTGCTGCTTGCCGATGAAGGACTGGTACAGGCCCGCATCCTTGCGCACGTCGTTGAAATACAAATACACCAGCTGCAGCATGGCTTCCACGTCGGCGCTGCTCGAGGACGCGCCAAAGCCTTCGCTCAGCTCGCCCAGCGAGGCGCCCACGTTGACGGTCTTGCCCGCCAACACCTTCTGCAGATCCAGCGGCCCCAGGTCCTTCAAGCCCATGCTGCCGACGACGGCGCTGGCATAGCGGGCGTTATAGATGTCGGCGTCGCCGAACAGCGACTGGCCGCCGAAGCGGGTCGAGCCCATCAGCACCTGGTCGTTCTTGAAGTCCGTCGGTTTCAGCAGCACGCGCACGCCATTGCCCAGGATCAGTTCCGTCACGCCGATGGCGCTGTTGAGCTTTTCCGAAACGATGCTGCCGCCGGCCGGCGGGCCGTCCATCAGCTTGCTCGCCAGCACTTTCTCCGTGCGCGGCTCGACCTTCTGCTGTTCCGCCTGCGCCACGGCGGCGAGCAATTGCTGCTGCGTCGGCACGTTCGAGGCCGCATCGCCCGCCTGCGGTTCGGCGCCCATGAAGACCACCAGTTTCTTTTGCTGGTCGGGGATGACCTTGGCCACCGTTTCGTTGATTTCCTGCAAGGTCACCTGCGGCAGGAGCTGCTGCGCGTACAGCAATTCATTGGCGATGCCGGGGATGGCTTCCTGTTCCAGGAAGTTGCGCGAATACTCGGCCACGAAGCCCGAGGAATCGGATTTGTCGCGTTCGCTGTACGCGCGCTCGTAGTTGCGCAGCATGTCCTTGCGCGCGCGGTCCAGTTCGTCCTGGCTGAAACCGAAGCGGCGCGCCCGCTCGTCTTCCTGCACCAGCGCATCGATGGCCGGCTGCACGCCGCCCTTGCCCAGCAAGGCGTACGCGCTGAACGATTCATAGCCGCGCACCAGCTTGCCCATGCTGCTGCCGCCCTGGATGAACGGCGGATTGGCTTGCTGCGACAATTCCTGCATGCGCGCGCTGAGCATCTGGCCATACAGGTTCTCGATCATCTGGCGCCGGTAGTCGGCGATGGTGACGGGCTCCTGCGCGGGACGGATGGGGTAGCGGATGAAGACGCTGTCATCGGGCGCTTCCTTGTCCGTGATCACCAGCGCTTCCGTCTGCGCGCGCTGCGGCACTTCCGCATACAGGCGCGGACGCGGCTGCGCGGGATTTTTCAGCTTGCCGAAATGCCGGCGTATCATCGCTTCGGCCTGCTTCGGCTCGACGTCGCCCACCACCATCACGGCCATCAGGTCAGGACGGTACCAATCCTTGTAGAAACGCTTGATGGCTTCGGGCTTGAAGGTTTTCAGCACGGATTCCTTGCCGATCGGCATGCGCTGCGCATAGCGCGAACCGTTCAGCAGCTTCGGATACAGCACCTTGTTCATGCGGTCGCTGGCGCCCTTGCCCAGGCGCGCCTCTTCCAGCACGATGCCGCGTTCGCTGTCGATGTCGGCCGGATTGAATTTCAAGCCGTGCGCCCAGTCTTCCAGCACGAGGAAACCCTTTTCCAGGTTGCCCTTCCTGTTCGTCGGAATCGGCAGCACGTAGACGGTTTCATCAAAGCTCGTGTAGGCGTTCAGGTCGGCGCCGAATTTCACGCCGATCGATTGCAAATAGGAAATCAGCTCATTGCGCTTGAAATGCGTGGAGCCATTGAAAGCCATGTGTTCCGTGAAATGCGCCAGGCCTTGCTGGTCGTCGTCTTCCAGGATGGAACCGGCTTTCACCACCAGGCGCAGTTCGACTTTCTGCGCCGGACGGGCATTTTTCTTGATGTAGTAGGTCAAGCCGTTCGGCAATTTTCCTACGGTAACTTCTGGCGCCAGCGGCAGCGGATCGCTCAAACGGATTTCCGCCTGGGCCATGCAGGCGCACGCCAGCAAGACGGCGCCCGAGATCAGGCGTAATGTACTCAGCTTCATGTATTCTCAACGGTAAAATTCAGTAGGCATACCTTACACTGAAATTCTGTTTCCGCCATTAAAAACAGCTTAGGGAAAACTGCTTTCCCCAGGCAACTTTGCCGAAGAACAAACTCAACAGTGCCCTGCCAGGTTTTTTCAATTGTGCTAAAGTATTGCCGCCGGTCATGTGGACCGGCACAACAATACGTCTTCGGGGCGGGGTGCGATTCCCCACCGGCGGTAAGACCGGCAACGGTCAAGCCCGCGAGCGCTTTCCAGGCACCGCTTGGCGAGGTCAGCAGATCCGGTGTGATTCCGGGGCCGACGGTATAGTCCGGATGAAAGAAGATGTGCAGTAGTGTGATGTCCCGTCGCCACGGCGATGCGGCCAGTTGCGTCTATTCGCTTGCCCTGCAGCGTTTTTCGCCTATGCGAGGAGCGTTTCACCATGTTAGTCAACAGCTATACCCTGCTTTCCAACGACCTGGAAGGTCGCATCCAGTCCGCCCTGGCCGCCATGCGCGCCGGCGTGCCCGTCATCCTGCTCGACGATTTCGACCGTGAAAACGAAGCCGACCTGATTCTGTCTGCCGAGAAAATCACGCATGAAACCATGGCTTTGCTGATCCGCGAATGCAGCGGCATCGTCTGCCTGTGCCTGCCGACGGATGTCGTCAGCGCGCTGGAGTTGCCGCCCATGTCGTCCGACAACGGCAGCCGCTACGGCACACCGTTCACCGTCTCCATCGAGGCGCGCGACGGCGTCACGACGGGCGTGTCGGCCGCCGACAGGGTCACCACCATCCGCGCCGCCATCGCGCCAAATGCCAAGCCGGCCGACCTGGTGCGCCCCGGCCACGTATTCCCCCTGCGCGCCGCGCCCGGCGGGGTGCTCGAGCGCCGTGGCCACACGGAAGGCTCCGTCGACCTGTCGCGCCTGGCGGGCCTGAACCCGGCCGCCGTGCTGTGCGAGCTGATGAATCCGGACGGCACCATGATGCGCGGCGACGATATCGAGCGCTTCGCCGAACTGCACGGCATGCCGATCCTGACCATCGAGGAACTGGTGGAATGGCGCAGCAAGCACGGCCAATAAGCGCGCAGTAAGCGTTCAGGCGGCCGCCGCGGCCTTCGGCAACTGCACGTGTTTGTACACGAGGCCGGCCGCCAGGCCATACGCGGCGGCGATCGTCGCGTAGGCCAGCGGCAGGCGCAGCGACCAGTCCGGCAGCGTGTGCAGGATGCTGCCGATCAGGGCCACGCCCACCAGCGCGCCGATCTGGCGGTTGGCGTTCAGGGCCGCCGCCGCGCTGTTCGCATGCCGCTTGCCCGCCACGCGCATCACGGTGGCCGTCATGGCGGGAATGGCGATGCCGATGGCGATATTCATGACGGCCGTGCCCAGCGCCAGCCAGCCATACGACGTGCCCGGACGCAAGCTCATCAGCAGCAAGGCCATCACGGCCCCCACCAGCAAGCCCGCCAGCATGGGCAGGCGCGTGCCATGACGCGCCGCAATACTTCCCGCCATATAGTTTCCCACGGTATAGGCCGTCATCATGGGCAGCAGGCGCAAGCCCGATTGCAGGGCGTCGGCGCCGCCGGACTGCTGCAGGAACAGGCTCAGCAAGAACAATTGCCCGAACACGCAGAAATTGATCAGGAAACCCACGCCATTGGCCGCGCCAAAGCTGCTGCTGTGAAACAGTTCACGCGGCAACAACGGATGGCTGCCGCTGCGCTCGCGCCGCAGCAGTTGCGCGGCCGACAGTACCGTCAAGGCCCCCGCCGCCAGCACGCCGGCCGACAGCCAGCCCAGCACGGGGCCTTCGATCAGCACGAAACTGAGTCCCGCCAGCGCCGCCACGCCCAGCGCATGGCTGAACAGAGACAGATCGCGCGGCTGGCGCGCCGGCGCCACCAAGAGCAGCTGCGCCATGACGATGGCCAGCAGGCCCAGCGGCACGTTGACCCAGAAGACGCTGCGCCAGCCGAACTGGTGCACGAGGATGCCGCCGATCAGGGGGCCGGACGCGCCGGCCACGCCCACCAGCGCCGACCAGGCACCGAGCATGCGCGTGCGTTCGCGCTCGTCGTCAAAGCTGTGCGTGAGCAGGCTGAGCGAACTGGGCATGAACAGGGCCGCGCCCGCGCCCTGCAGCAGGCGCGCCGCCGTCAAAAAATGCCCGTCGGGCGCGGCGCCGCACAACACCGAGCCGAGGATGAAGACGCCGAGGCCGCCCTGGTACACGGCTTTCGGCCCGTAGCGGTCGGCCAGTGCGCCGCCGGCCAGCAGCAGCGCGGCAAACGTCAAGGTGTAGCCGTCGACCACCCATACCAGGCCCGTCAGCGGGATGCTCAGGTCCAGCGCGATATCGGACAGCGCCACGTTGACGGCCGTGACGTCGAGCATGGCCATGACGAAGCCGAAGGCCAGGGTCAGCAGGATCAAGCCGCTGGCGCGGCGTGGTGGTGAGGCAGTCATGGTATTCCTTGCAGTAACATGGGCAGCCAGTATGCGAGCATTGCGCGATGCAGTAAACAGGCATAAACTCGGCACCTTGATGCAAAAATGCATCAATATAACGACAGGAAAAAACCATGGATCGGGCTTATGGACTGGGATAACGCGCGCATCTTTCTGGCCATCGGCCGGGCCGGCACCCTGCGCGGCGCGGCTGCCCTGCTGTGCATCGACCAGGCCACCTGCGGGCGCCGCCTGACCGCGCTGGAGGCGTCGCTGGGCGCCACCCTGTTCCTGCGCACGCCATCGGGCTACGTGCCCACGCCGGCCGGCGAGCTGGCCTTGCACGCCGCCGAAGCGATGGAGCGGGCGGCCGACAAGCTGCAGCGCGAGATGCAGGGCGTCGACACCCGTTTAAGCGGCCTGGTGCGCGTGGCCACCACCGACACCATGGCCAGCCATTTCGTCATCCGCGCCATGCAGCGGCTGCACGCGGCCCACCCGGACATCCGCATCGTGCTCAACGTGGCGCCCGCGCTGGCCAGCCTGACGCGGCGCGAAGCGGACCTGGCCGTGCGCGGCGTGCGCCCCACCGACCCGGACCTCATTTCGCGCCACCTCGTCAAGCGCAGCCTGGGCCTGTACGCCTCAAAAAGCTACCTGGCCGAACGGGGCGAACCCGTGCGCGGCACGGCGCTGGCCGGCCACGACATCGTCATCTACCACCAGTCCGTGACGCCGCGCCATGGAGAGAAGATCGCCGGCGAGCCCGTCGCCAACGCCCGGGTCGCCATGGAAGTCAATTCGGCGGCCATGCTGCAGGAAGCCACGCGCGCGGGGCTGGGCGTGGCCGAGCTGGCCACCCACCTGGGCGACATCGACCCGCAGCTGGTGCGCATCTGGCCCGAGCGGGCGGAAAGCTATGACGTGTGGCTAGTCATGCATGCCGACCTGAACCGCTCTGCCCGCGTGCGGGCGGCGGCCGACGCCATCATTGCCAGCGTGGCCGTCCCGCCTGCGTAAGCGCGAATAGTCATTCCTAAAAGAAACTATATTTCTTGCGAATCTGATAAAATTCGCCCCCGCCGCGCGCAGCAGCCGCCACCCGCCGCGGAATCCCTCAATCCCCTGGAGAATTTTTATGCTTATCTGGCAAGGCTTCGGCATACTCGCCCCCGTCATCTGTTTCATCGTCGTCGTAGCCGCGCAAGCGCTGTTCGGCGCCACCCTGGGCGAGGCATACACAACCAGCCACACATGGCCCCTGGCCCTGGCCTTCCTGCTGGCAGCGGCCGCCAGCTGGTCTGCGGGCGTGCGCCTGAACAGCGCGCCCGGACGCGAACTGATCGACCCGGCCACGCAGGAGCGCGTGATCCTGCGCCAGCGCCACACCCTGTTCTGGATCCCGATGCAATACATCGCCGTGCTGATGGTCGTCATGGCCGGCTTCGCCCTGTTCAAATAGGCGCGCACGCCAGCCGTGGCCGCAAGGCCGGGCTGATGTTAAGATGCCATGATGACCGCATCCGTCTCCCTCATCATCAGCCTGCGCCGCCTGCACCGGGCCACCATCGCCTGGCTGGGCAGCTGGTGGCGCCTGCTGCATTTCGCCATCCTCGTGTTTTCGCTGGCCCTGTCGCCATCGAGCTATAACCGCGACCACCGTCCCATCCTCGCGCACCGCCTGGTGACGAACACGGCGCCCAATCTCGTGTGGTTCAGCGTCGCCTGCGCGCTCGTCAGCCTGGTGCTGATCCGCATCGTCGTCGTCAGCGCGCAAAGCTACGGCCTGTCGCGTTATGCGCTGGAAATGGTGGTGCGCGTGCTGGTGCTGGAACTGATACCGCTGACGGCCGCCCTGTTCGTCGCCCTGCGCCTGACCCTGCCTGACGGCATTGCGTTTGCGCAAATGCGCTCTTCCGGCATGCTCGACACCATGCAGCGCCAGGGCACCGACCTGCTGCGCCGCGAATACTTTCCGCGCGTCATGTCCGGCATCTTCGCCGTGTGGATGCTGGCCATCGTCAGCTGCGTCACCTCGCTGGTCCTCGCCTACCTGACGATCTACGGTTTTACGCCATGGGCGCTGCAAGGCTACACGCGCGTCGTGGGGCAGATATTCAATCCGGCCGTGGCCCTGATCCTGATGCTCAAGGTGGTGTTCTTCAGCTTTGCCGTGGCCCTGATCCCGCTGGCCTCCTCGTACTACCCGGAAGACCCGCGCGGCCGGCGCAACCGCCTGTGGGCGGCGCACGGCCTGTCCGAAATGCTGCGCCTGTTTTCCGTCATCCTGCTGATCGAAGTGGCCTCGCTGATGGGCAATTACTACTGATGCCCGCCCGTTGCCAGCGATCCCGATTTCCCCCATACCAGAGCCCGACGCCATGAGCCAACCCCAAAATCCCGACCAGGTCGACGTCACGGCGCCCGCCGGTCTCACGCAAGATCCCGTCCTGCCCGCGCCGCCGCCCGTGCGCCACGCCGAACTGAAGGCGGCCATCCTGCTCGTCTTCATGTTCGCGCTGGTGGTCGGCTCGGTCGTCTACCTGATGTATGCGCGCGGCGCCTTCGAGGCCACGCAAACCCTGGTGCTGACGGCCGACGATTCCGACGGCGTGGGCGTGGGCGCCGACCTGACCTTCTCCGGCTTTCCCATCGGCCGCGTGCGGCGTATCGAACTGGCGCCGGACGGCCGCGCGCGCGTCATCATCGACGTGCCGCGCAAGGATGCGCACTGGCTGCGCAGCAGCTCCATGTTCACGCTGGAGCGCGGCATCGTGGGCGGCGCCAAGCTGCGCGCCTACAGCGGCATCCTGACGGACCCGCCGCTGCCCGACGACGCCACGCGCGACCTGCTGGTCGGCGACATGGCGGCGGAAATCCCGCGCCTGCTGGCCGCCGCGAAAGACCTGCTCAACAATGTGGCCAGCCTGACGAGCGCCGATTCCGCCCTCGACGGCACCCTGCGCAATGTGCAGGCCGTGACGGGCAAGCTGAGCGGCCCGGGCGGCGCCATGGGCTTGCTGACGGGCGACGACAAGCAGTCGCGCCTGCTCGTCGAGCGGGCCAACGCCCTGCTGGTCACGGCCGACCAGCTGGCGCGCCGCACGGATGGCCTGGTGGCCAACGCCGATACGCGCGTGTTCGGCGACAAGGGCGTGATGACGGATGCGCAGGCCACCATCGTGCAATTGAACGCGCTGCTGGCCGATACGCGCGCCAGCCTGAAAAAGGTCGACGCCGTGCTGGTCGAGGCGCAGGCCGTGGGCGCCAACGCCCGCGCGGCGACCGCCGACCTGGGCCCGCTGCGCGCCGACGTGGAAAGCAATCTGCGCAAGGTCGAGCAGCTGGTCAATGAAATCAACCGCAAATGGCCGTTCAAGCGCAATCCGGAGATCAAACTGCCATGAGAAATATCAATATCGTCCTGTCCGCCCTGGCCCCGCTGTTGTGCACCGCGCTCGCCGCCTGCTCCGGCGGCCCGCCCGTGCCCGACTGGAAGATGAATGCGCAAAGCTCGGTCGAGCGCTTCCAGGCCGCCTACCTGGGCGGCAACGCCCTGGTCGAACAGACGGAATTCCGGCGCGCCCGCAGCCAGGTGGCGGGCACGGGCAAGCTCGAACTGGTGGCGCGCATCGAACTGCTGCGCTGCGCCGCGCGCGTGGCCAGCCTGGCCTTCGAGGACTGCGCGGGCTTCGACGCCCTGCAGGCCGACGCGAACGACGCCGACCGCGCGTATGCGGCTTACCTGGCCGGCAAGGCGCAAGCGGCCGAGGTCGCCCTGCTGCCGGAAGCGCAGCGGGCGGCCGCCGGCGCCGCATCCGACACGGCCGCCGCCGGCGCCGTGGCGGCCATCGATGACCCGCTGTCGCGGCTGGTGGCGGCCGGCGTGCTGCTGCGCGCGGGCCGCGCCACTCCGGCGCTGCTCGACACGGCCGTCGCCACGGCCTCGGACCAGGGCTGGCGCCGCCCGCTGCTGGCCTGGCTGGGCGTGCAGCGCCTGCGCGCCGAACAGGCGGGCGACGCGCAGGCGGCACAGCGCATCGCGCGGCGCATGGCCATCGTGGAGCAGCCGCCGGCGCCCTGAAGAGGGCACCGGCAAGCCCAAGGCAGGCAGAATCGGGCATAATCGAGCCAGGATGACATCAGTGCCGTGCAGCCAGCGAGGTATGACGATGCAGTTCGAGGATTTCGACTTTTCCACCCCCGAGCCCGGCAAACACGGCGGGGACAGGCCTGGCGACGGCGCCCCGGCCGCCACGGCCGTGCGCCTGCAATACCTGCTCGACAATACGCCCTCCATCATCTATTGCACCGTGCCCAGCGGCGACTTCAAGATGACCTTTGTCAGCAACAACGCCCTGAACGTGCTGGGCTACCAGCCCGAGGACATGGTGGCCGACCCCAATTTCTGGTTCGACCACATCCACCCCGACGATGCCCCCGGCATCTTTTCCAGCCTGGCGCAGATCTTCGTCGAAGGCGCGCGCGCCTATGAATACCGTTTCCGCGTGCGCGACGGCAGCTACCTGTGGATGCACGACAGCCTGCGCCTGGTGCGCGATGAGCACGGCGTGCCCTTCGAGGTGATCGGTTCGCTGACGGATATCACCGAACGCAAGGGCATGGAAGCGATGCTGCAGGCGCGCGGCGAGGAGCAGCAACTACTGATCAGCAAGTTGCAGGAAGCGCATGACCAGCTGCTGCAATCGGAAAAAATGGCCTCCATCGGCCAGCTGGCGGCGGGCATCGCGCACGAAATCAATAATCCGATCGGCTTCGTCAATTCGAACATGAGTTCCCTGCAAGGCTATGTCGCCACCCTGTTCGACGTCATCGCCCAGTATGAAACGGCGCTGCGCGAAGCGCCCGGCCTGGCAGCGCGCGTGGAGCAGGTGCGCGCGCAGGCCGACCTGGGCTTCCTGCAGGACGATATCGGCGACCTGGTCGGCGAATCGATGGATGGCTTGAAGCGCGTGCGCGACATCGTGCAGGCGCTGAAGGATTTTTCCCACGTGGGCGAGACGGACTGGCAGGTGGCCAGCCTGCACGCGGGCCTCGACAGCACGCTGAACATCGTCGCCAACGAATTGAAATACAAGGCGCGCATCGAGAAGCAGTACGGCGAGCTGCCGCCGATCCTGTGCCTGGCCTCGCAGCTGAACCAGGTCTTCATGAACCTGCTCGTCAATGCGGGGCAGGCCATCAGCGGCGAAGGCGTAATCAGCATCCGCACCGGCCATGCGGGCGACTGGGTGTGGGTGGAAATCGGCGACACGGGCGCCGGCATCGCCCCCGAACACCTGAACCGCATCTTCGAACCGTTCTTCACCACCAAGGCCGTCGGCAGCGGCACGGGCCTGGGCCTGTCGCTCTCCTACGGCATCGTCAACAAGCACGGCGGGCGCATCGAGGTGGCCTCGGAAGTGGGCCAGGGCACGCGCTTTACCGTGCACCTGCCGCTGCAGCCGCCCACCGCCGCCGCGAACGCCTAGACGTCCTTCACGGGCGCATACACGCGGATGCTCAGGCGCCCGCCATTCTTGCCTTCGAAATCGAGCAGCTGGGCGATCACGCGGGCCGTCAGCACGTGTTCGGCCGCCAGCAGCATCAGGCCGTCCCTGCTGATCAGGTCGCGCGACAGCACCATGCCCGGTTCCAGCTGGCCCGACAGCACGGTCAGGTCGCGCGCCGGCGGCTCCGTTTCTTCCATGATGCCGCGGAAAGCGGCCACCACGGCCGGGTCGTAGCGCTTGCCGACGCTGTCGTAGATCAGGGTGCGGGCCTCGTCGGCGCGCAGGCTGCGCTGCACCATGGCGCCGATCTGCAAGCCGTCGTAATCGGACGCCAGCGCCAGGATGCGCGCGCCCAGCGGAATGGCCAGGCCCACCAGGCCATCGGGAAAGCCGCCGCCGTCGAAGCGTTCCAGCTGCGAACGCAGGATCACGGAAACGGCGCGCAGCTCGTCGAGCGCCATCAGCAGCTGCTCGGCGCGCAGCGGATGCTTGCGGAAGGCGGCCAGCTGCTCGCCCGTCCAGGCGCTGGCCGGCAGTTCCAGCACGTCGTCACTCAGGCTGAGCTTGCCGATATCCTTGAGCAGGGCCGCGATGAACACGTCGCGCGCTTCCTGCCCTTCCAGGCCCAGCGCCTGCGCCAGCTTGCGCGACAGCTCGGCCACCCTGCGCGCATGGCCGGCCAGCTTGCCGCCGCGCATCTCGATCAGGTTGGAAAACACCTTGATCGTCGTCACGAACGTGGTCTTCAGGCGCTCGTTGGCCGCCTGCACCTCGTCGTGCGACTGTTTCAGCTGCTGCGTGCGCGTGGCCACCTTCGCCTCCAGGCTGGCATTGAGCGCCTGCAGCTCCACGTTCTGGCTGGCCGTCAGCGCTTCCAGGCGCCGTTTTTCCTGCTCCAGCGCGCGCCGCTCCAGCGCATGGCGCACCACCAGCACGATATCGTTCTCGTCCCACGGCTTGGTCACGTAGCGGTAGATCTCGCCCTGGTTGATGGCGTCGAGGATGGACTGGATGTCGGCATAGCCGGTCAGCAGCAGGCGTATGGTGCCGGGCCAGCGCTGGCGCACCTGGGCCAGGAACTGCGCGCCGTCCATCTGCGGCATGCGCATGTCGGAGATGACCATGTCCACCGTCTCGGCCTCGAGCAAGGCCAGGCCGGCCGCGCCGCCGTCGGCCGTCAGCACGCGGTAGCCGTGCGGGCGGAACAGCCGGCGCAGCGACGAGAGGATATTCGGTTCATCGTCGACGCACAGGATGGTCGGCGGCGCGGCCGCGGCGCTGGTGCTGATGCTCATGCTGTCCTGTTCGGTCATGGTGCGACGGCCTGCGCCTGGCGCACGGGCAAGGTGATGCGGAAGGTGGTGCCGCGGCCGAGGCAGCTGCGCACGTCGATGCGGCCATGGTGCTTCTGCACCGTGGTGTAGGCCAGCGACAGGCCCAGCCCCGTGCCCTTGCCGATGGCCTTGGTGGTGAAAAACGGGTCGAAGATGCGCGACAGGTGTTCGGGCGCGATGCCGGCGCCATTGTCCTCGACCTCGATCCACACTTCGGCCGCATTGTCGCTGCCCGTGCGCAGGGTGATGCGCCCGTGCGCCTCGCCCATGGCGTGGGCCGCGTTGACGACCAGGTTCATGATGACCTGGTTCAGTTCCGACGGCTGGCACTCGACGTCGGGAATGTCGCCGAACTCGCGCACCACGTCGGCCTTGTACTTGACCTCATTGTTCACGATGTTGAGCGTGGTGTTGATGCCCTGGCGCAAGTCGGCCCACACCCATTCCTGGTGCGCGTCCGTGCGCGAAAAATCCTTCAGGTCCTGCACGATGCGGCGCACGCGCGCAATGCCTTCCTTCGACTCGCCCATCAGCAGCGGAATGTCGGTGCGCAGGAAATCGAGGTCGATCTGCTCGCGCAGCGCGCGCAGGCGCGCCGCCACCACGGGGTCGGCGACGGCCGGCTCGGCATCCTCGTAGGCGTCGAGCATGCTGAACAGGTCGTCCAGATACCCTTCCAGGGTGCCGACATTGGAAAACACATAGCCGATGGGGTTGTTGATCTCGTGCGCCACGCCGGCGGCCAGCTGGCCGATCGAGGCCAGCTTTTCCGACTGCAGCAGCTTTTGCTGGGCCAGCGACAGCTTGCTGTTCAATTCCGTCAGGGCAAGGTTGCGCTCGCGCAACTCAAGGTCGGCGATCTGGCGCTGGCGGATATCGTCGGCCAGGCGCTCGTTCATCTCGGCCAGCTGGGCCGTGCGCTTGGCCACCAGGTGTTCCAGGTTGTCGTGCGCCTTGCGCAGCGCGCTCTCGGCATTGCGCCGCTCGCTCACGTCGCGCAGCGTTTCGATGGCGCCCACCAGCCGCCCCTGGCGGTCGCGCAGGGGTGCCGCCGTGAAGTGCAGCCAGTGGCCGTCGGGGCCGATATCGGCAAAGAAATCCTCGGCTTCGTAGGCGCCGGGAATCACGGAAGAACGCTTCAGCTTGCCAAGGTAGAGTTCATTTTCGCCCAGCGCGATATCGTCGGCCACCAGCAGGTCGGCCAGGCAGGCGCGCGGCTGCGGATAAAACGCCTTCCAGTGGTCGCGCGTGCCGACCATTTCGGCGGACGTAAAGCCCAGCAGCTGTTCACAGGCGCTGTTCCAGTGCGTCACCACGTGGTCCGTGTTGATGGCGAAGGTGGCCACGGGATGGCCGTCGAAAAACGCCGACAGCGCGATGGTGTCGCCCTGGCGGCGTTCCGGCGTGGCGGGCAGCGCCTGTCCTGCTTCTGTTTCCATGGCCTCTATCCTGTTCATGCCAGCATGATCCGCGACATTTCATCGAAGGTGTGTTCCGTTTGCCGCAGCAGCGCCAGCCAGGCCTGCTCGTCCAGCGCAACGCCGCGCCAGGCCGCCGGCGACAGTGGCGGCACCAGTGCATCGTCGGCGCCCGCCAGGTCGAGCCCGAGGACGATGGCGTTGGCCATGTGCACGGCCAGCGGCAGGCCGCCCGCTTCCAGCCGCTCGATGGCGTGATGGTCGGCCACGGCCTGCTGTATCGTGGCGGGAAACTTCCAGTAGGCGGCCAGGGCGCTGCCCACCTGCGCATGGTCGATGCCGATGACGGCAAGTTCCGCCTCGGCCATCTGGCAGTCATGGGTCTGGCGGTGGCTGCGCACGAGCGCGTGCTCGGCCGGAAAACGCGTCACCAGCACCAGGGTGCCCAGGTCGTGCAGCAGGCCGGCCGTGAAGGCCGTTTCGGGATTGACGCGCAGGTGCGGCGCCAGCAGGCGCGCGGCGACGGCGGTGGCCAGCGAATGGCGCCAGAAGGCCTGGAAATCGAAGCCGTCGCCCACCGGCGCGAAGCTGCCCGTCAGGGCGCAGGCCGTGACGACGGTGCGGATGCTGTGAAAGCCCAGCACGGATACGGCTTGCGGAATGCTGGTGACCTTCGATTGCATGCCGTAGAACGAGGAATTGGCGATGCGCAAGGTTTTCGCCGCCAGGCCCTGGTCCAGTTCGATCTTTTGCGCCAGCACATGGACGTCCGTGTCATCCTGGTCCATGCTCGACAGCAGTTCCAGCACCACCACGGGCAGCGAGGGCAATTCCTGTATCTGGCGGATGATGTGTTCAAAACTGAGCCGTGTCATGCCGCGCTCCCTTGCCGGTAGCGCTGCAGCAGCGCCAGCAGTTGCGACCCCGCGGAACCTGGCGGCGTGGCGCGGAACAGCACGGCCAGGCGTTCCAGGCGGCGCAGGCGTTCCTGCTCGGCCTGCGCCTGCGCGGCGGGGTCCGGCTCCTCGTCGGCGACGACGTGGCAGCGCTCGACATTGCGCCTGCGCAAGGCCGTCAGGCTGGCCGCCGTCAGGACGGCGCCCTGGGCCAGCAGCACGGCGCCGCCGGCGTCGTTCAGCGCCTGCGCCAGCACCATGCCTTCCTGCGCTTGCTCGATGGAAATCTCGCGTCCGCTCTCACTCACGCTTTCACTCATGTATCCGCTCCATGACGACTCAGGGTGACCAGGCTGCCGCGCGAGCGCGAATGCAGGCCCATGGGGTGGACGGCCACGGCATATGGCTGGCCGTCGATGGCGGCCAGGCAGGGCGCGCCCTGCCCGTCGAACAGCTGCGGCAGCACCAGCGCCGCCTCGTTGCCCAGCAGGGCCGCGCCCCGCTCGAACAGGTTGGCCGCCGCCGCATTGATGAAGGCAATCATGCCGTCCTCGTCGAGTCCGATCACGGGCAGCGGCAGAAATTGCAGCAATTCGCGCGCGATGCCCAGGCTGACCTCGTCGCGGCTGATCTGGTGCTGCTGCTGGCGCACCAGCGCCTGCATGGCCGCATTGGCCGCCGCCAGGGCCAGGTTGGCGTCGCGCAACTGCGCGTTAAGGCGCACATTGTCGTCGTCGATGCCCTTCAGGCGGAACGCTTCGGCGATATGCTCGCGCAGCTGGTGGTCTTCCCAGGGCTTGGTGAGGAACTTGAAGATGGCGCCTTCGTTGACGGCGTCCGTGACGGCCTGCAGCTCGGTGTAGCCCGACAGCATGATGCGGATGGTCTGCGGACGCAGCAGCTTGGCCTTGCGCAGGAAGTCGGCGCCCAGCATGCCGGGCATGCGCTGGTCCGAGACGATCACGTCGACGGCATGGCCGGCCAGCACGTCCAGCCCTTCCTGGCCGCTGCCGGCCGTGAGGATCTGGTAGCCATCGCGCCGCAGCAGGCGCTTGAGGGAAGCGAGGATATTCGGTTCGTCATCGACCAGCAGCAAGGTGCGCGGCTGCGCCACGGGCGCCTGCCCGGCGTCCGCCGCCAGCACCGCCGTGACCGGCATACCGTGCTCGTCGTGCAAATCCATCGGAACATCCTCTCATCGCCACGGCGATATCGGAGCTGCCTGGAGGGGGAATCGGCCGCGCGGCACCATTGCGCGGCAGCCAGCTTGCGCTGAAATTATACGACTAAATATTCCTTTTGGACATTTATCCGCGCCGTGGCGGGCACGGCATGTCGCGGTAAAACATAAAGCCGCCCAGGCCGATGGCCTTGGTGTCGGCTTGCACGCCATACACCAGCGTATTCTTGTCCGCCTCGATGCGCAGCAGATTCTGGTGCTGCACGATTTGCGCGTGGGACAGCTCCAGCGAGGGCGTCGGCGCCAGCGCCAGGCGCAATTCGCCCCTGGCGGCGTCATACGCCCAGCGGCCCGGGTTATAGAAGGCGAAGCCGCCGTCGAAACGCAGGCTGCCATCGCTGAACTGGGTCAGGCAAATGCCGGGAAATTCGCTGGGCGGGTTGTACCAGGTGGCGGCCACGGCCGCATCGGCCGGCGTCTTGCCCGGCATCCGCATGCCGGCCTTGTCACCGTTGCCGCCCATGCCGGCGCAACCGGCCAGCGCCAGCGCGCACGCCAGCGCGCCCGCGCGTTTGATGCATGTCATGTGCATTCCCGTCCCCTTGCTTTATAGAAACACAATCTTAGTCCGGGAAACCTGGCCTTTCAAGCGGCCAGCGCACATAAGGCGCATTTAATTGCCTGCGGCCGCCTTCGCAGCCATGGCAGCGGCCTCGCGCAATTTATCCTTTTTGCTCTTGCGCGCGCCCTTCACGCCGCCGTTCACCGTGTCCGTGGCGGGGTTCGCGCGCGTGGGCAGTTCCGTCGGCTCGAAGCCGGCCACCACTTCGCGCACGATGCGCAAGTCGTTGCGGTTCTCGATCAGACGGAAATGCGCTTCCGTGTCGGCCGTGACGAAACTGACGGCCGTGCCGCTTTCGCCGGCGCGCCCCGTGCGGCCGATGCGGTGCGTGTAGTCGACGGCCGAGCGGGGCAAGTCGTAATTGACGACGGCCGGCAGGCCGGCGATGTCGATGCCGCGCGCGGCCACGTCGGTGGCCACCAGCACCTGCAGGCGGCCCGCCTTGAAATCGGCCAGCAGCTGGCTGCGCGTGCCCTGGCTGAATTCGCCGTGGAAGGCGCCCACGTGCAGGCCCGCGCGCTGCAGCTTGTCAGCCACGTGTTCGGCCGCGTATTTGGTGGCAACGAACACCAGCACCCGCTCCCACTGCTGCTGCAGGATCAGGTAGCGCAGCAGCTGGGTGCGGCGCGGCACGTCGACGGTGATGGCGCGCTGCACGATGTCGGGCTTGTCCTGCGGTTCGGACGCCACCTCGATGCGCACGGGTTCCGCGAGCAGGCTGTCGGCCAGCGCCTGCACGCTGTCGGGGAAGGTGGCGGAAAAGAACAGGTTTTGCCGTTTCGCTGGCAGCAATGCCAGGATGGCGTTGATTTCCTCGCTAAAGCCCATGTCGAGCAGGCGGTCCGCTTCGTCGAGCACGCACAGCGACACGCCGCCCAGCTTCACGGCATTTTGCCGCACCAGGTCCAGCAAGCGGCCCGGCGTGGCGACGACGATGTCGGCGCCGCCGCGCAAGTCCATCATCTGCGGATTGATCGACACGCCGCCGAACAGCACGGAAATCTTCAGTTTGACGGGCAGCGGCCTGGCCAGCGCGTGCACCGTCTGCCCCACCTGCGCCGCCAGCTCGCGCGTGGGCACGAGGATCAGCGCGCGCACCTGGCGCGGGCCGGAAACGGGCGCCATCAGCGCCTGCAGCAGCGGCAGCGCGTAGGCGGCCGTCTTGCCGGAACCCGTCTGCGCGGCGCCCAGCACGTCGCTGCCGCGCAGGATGGCGGGAATGGCGGCCGCCTGGATGGCCGTCGGCGCGGCATAACCGGCCTTCTCGACGGCGCGGACCAGGGCGGGAATCAGACCCAGGGAGGAAAATGGCATAGCGGGCCTTCTTTATTCGTAAAGTGAGACCGGCCGCGAAAGGCGGCCGGTCGGAATAGCGACAGTATAAGGCAATGACCGTTAACACCCAACCAAACCTGCCGCGCGTCGGCATAGGCGGCCAGCGATGCTCACTGTCCTATTCGTACAGTTCCGCTTGTCGGCGACCTCTTCCTGCCGCTCGCCACGGTTTGATGGGGCGTCGTTGCGACAGCAGATCATTGCTTGGGCATTTGCAGCTTCGGGTAGCCCGTTTCATCGTAGCCCGGCATGCCGCGGCGGATCGCGTGCGAAAAGTCCGCATCGTCGTTGGCCGCCCGCGCGCGCGCCGTGACGTGGCCGCCCTCGCGCAGCTGCTGGAAGCTCAGGCCGGGCACCAGGCCCTTGACGTCGAACAGATAGCGGTCCAGGTAGCCCGAGGCCAGCAGCCGGTAATCGAGCGGCAAGCCCGGCACGATGCGGCGCACCATCTCGAAGACGATGGTGGTGCAGTTGGCCGTCAGGGTGTTGTAGAACTGCGGCTGGGCCTTCAGCGCCTGCGCCTCGTCCAGGTAGGCGAGAAACAGCGAGCGCATGGCCGCCTTCGGCATCATCACGCGGTACAAGTGCATGTCCTCGCCGCGCGCATTCGTGCGCACGCGCAGGATGTCGCGCTCGTCGGCGGCCACCAGGCTCATTTCAAAATGCTTGAAAAAACCGCCGATGGCGGAAAAGCTTTCGCCCTTTTCCTTGCGGATTTCGATGGAAAACGTCAGAAAGCGCCCGTCGGCAAAGCCGAACGAGATCAGCGTATGCGCGATATAGGGCCCCGTCCAGTACGACAACGCCGCGTCCACCGTGCGCAGTTCGTCGAGGTCGTAGCTGCGCTGCTCCCACTTGACCGTGTAATCGTCATCGCTGCGCCAGTCGAAATTGCGCACATTCTCCACGGTGACCAGATTGCCCTTGACGGTGCCCGTGACGTTGCGCGCCACGTCGTCGGCCCACACGCGCTCCTGCCTGGGCGCGATGAAGCTCCACCACACGAGCAGCAGGATGAAGCCGGCCGCATACGGCAGCAGCACGCGCGCGTCGCCGCGCATCCACCACAGCGCCACGCTGGCCACGCCCAGCGCGGCCCACAGCAGCGCGCCGATGGCTTGCGCGGCCGTGCCGCCGGACAGCTGGTACCACAGCGCCAGCGCGCCCCACAGAGCGGTCAACAGGAGAATCAGGGAAACGGCCATTTTGCCGACGGTGGCCAGCACGGAGCGGGCACGCAGTGAGAAGAAAGTCATGCCCCGATTATACGGGCAAGCGCAGGAAGAGGTGCGTCCGGGCAAGTGCAGCTGCAACAGGCCCGGCCGTGAAATCATTGCTTGCCTGCCAATTTATTTCATGAGAGCATGTTGCAAAAAATAAAATGTATAGACAAGGCATCCTGTCACCGCAGCGCAGCCTTGCCGATTTCCGGAGACACCTTTGCAAGCCCCTTCCCTGTACGCCCTCGCCGGCAGCCTCAATTCCCTGTTCATCGTCGTCAGCCTGTACGGCCTGTGGTCGCAGCTGCAAAAAATCTGGCGGCGCAAGCGCGATGCCGGCATCGGCGCCGGCCAGACGACGGACATTTTGTCGATCAACCAGTTCACCGTCAGCTTCCTCGCATATTGCGCCTTCTTCGTCTACGGCTATTCGATCACGCCGTTCAACCACTACATCGTCTGGCCCCGTCTGCTCGCGTCCCTGATCGCGCTGGCCATCCTGTTTGAAATCGAGCGCGACCGCCGCAGTCTGACCTCGCGCAATGCGCTGCTGGGCTGCACGCTGCTGCTGGGCGCGGGCGTGGCGGGGCTGGCCTTCGGCCCCACGTTCAGCGATGAAAAGAGGCTGATCTCGCAAAGCCTGATCGTCGCCGTCACCGTGCTGCTGGCGCAGGGCTATGCGCACCAGATCCGCTTGATCTGGCGCTCGGGCAGGACGGGCGCCGTGTCGTTAAAGATGAGCCAGTTCATTCTGGCGATGGATGTCAGCACCATCTTCTTCGCCTGCGTCATGGGGCTGGAAACGGGCTGGCCCCTGCTGCTGCTGGCCTGCGTCAGCGCCACGACCAAATTGATCATCATGTGGCTGTTCCGCTGGGAGAAGGCCAGCCCCGCCGCACGCATGAAGCGCCAGGCGCCGGCCTGCGGCTAGAATGGCGGCATACCCACCTGTCGAAAGCACCGCCATGCATGCTGCCATCCCCATCCTGCGCATCTTCTCGGAAGAAAAAGCGCGCGAGTTCTACCTCGGTTTCCTCGGCTTTACCCTGGACTGGGAACATCGCTTCGAGCCTGCGGCGCCGCTGTACCTGCAGGTGACGCGGGGCGATCTCGTGCTGCACCTGTCCGAACACCACGGCGACGCCACGCCGGGGTCGGCGCTGCTGATCCCCGTCGACGACGTCGCCGCCCTGCACGCGGAACTGCAGGCCAGGGATTATCCGTATGCGCGGCCCGGTATCCGCGACGAGGACTGGGGCCGCGTCCTGGAAGTGGCGGACCCGTTCGGCAACAAGCTGCGCTTCTGGCAGCGCAGCGAGTAAGGTTATTGCCCGCTCAGCGCCCGCATTTCCGCATACAGGTTCGCCTTGCCCTCGAAGCCGATGCCAACCAGCTCCGGCATGGTGATGTGGCCGTTTTCCACGCGCACGCCGTCGGGGAAGCCGCCGAACGGCTGAAACAGGTCCGGATACGACTCATTGCCGCCCAGGCCCAGGCCGGCCGCGATATTCAGGGACATCTGGTGGCCGCCGTGCGGGATGCAGCGGCTGCGCGACCAGCCGTGCTGGTGCAGCATGTCCAGCGTGCGCAAATACTCCACCAGGCCGTAGCTGAGGGCGCAGTCGAACTGCAGCCAGTCGCGGTCGGCGCGCATGCCGCCATAGCGGATCAGGTTGCGCGCATCCTGCATGGAAAACAGGTTTTCGCCCGTCGCCATGGGCTTGTCGTAATAGCTGCGCAGGGTGGCCTGCAGCTCGAAGTCGAGCGGGTCGCCCGCCTCCTCGTACCAGAACAGGTCATATTCACGCAGCGCCTTGGCGTAGGCGATCGAGGTGTCGAGGTCGAAGCGCCCGTTGGCGTCCACGCACAGCTTCTGCCCATCCTGCAGCACCTCCATGATGGCGTCGATGCGGCGCAAGTCCTCGTCCAGCGAGGCGCCGCCGATCTTCTTCTTGACCACCGTGTAGCCGCGGTCGACATAGCTGCGCATCTCGTCCTGCAGGGCGGACAGGCTCTGGCCCGGGTAGTAATAGCCGCCCGCCGCATACACGAACACCTGCTTGCCGGGCACGCCCGTGCCGTGGCGCTCGGCCAGCAGCTGGAACAGCGGTTTGTTCTCGATCTTCGCCACGGCATCCCAGACGGCCATGTCGATGGTGCCGATGGCTACCGAGCGCTCGCCATGGCCGCCCGGCTTTTCATTGGTGTACATGCAATCCCAGACCTTGTGCGGATCGAGGTTGCCGCCGTCGTCCGTCACGAGACTGGCCGGATCGGCGTCGAGGATGCGCGGGATGAAACGCTCGCGCATCAGCATGCCCTGGCCGTAGCGGCCATTCGAGTTGAAACCGTAGCCGACGACGGGCTTGCCGTCGCGCATCACGTCCGTGACGACGGCCACCAGGCTTAACGTCATCTTCGTGAAATCGATGTAGGCGTTGCGGATGGGCGAAGAGATGGGGATGGTCTTTTCGCGGATCTCGACGATTTTCATGCGGCTCTCCTGTGCTTGAATGGTGACGCCAGCTTAACCGCGATATACAGTCGTATAATCGACTACAATTTAAACCATTTTTCACTTCAAGTTAATAATGAAAAGCGACGCCACCACGGAAATGGCCTTCTTTGTGCTGCTGGCCAAGCTGGGCAGCCTGTCGGCCACGGCGCGCGAGCTGGGCATCACGCCGCCCGCCGTCAGCAAGCGACTGGTGCTGATGGAACAGCGCCTGGGCGTGCGTTTGCTCAACCGCAGCACGCGGCGCATCAGCCTGACGGGCGACGGCGAAAATTATCTGCAGCAGGCGCGGCAGATCCTCGACGACATCCGCGCCATGGAAGAATCGCTGGCCAGCGGCAGCGCCGAACCGAAGGGATTGTTGCGCGTGAATGCCACGCTGGGATTCGGGCGCACGGTGATCGCGCCCCTGCTGTCGCAATTCGCGCTGCGCCACCCGCAGCTGGAAGTGCAGCTGCAGCTGACGGACAGCCCCATCAACCTCGTCGAACAGGCGTACGACCTGGGCATCCGCTTCGGCGACTTGCCCGACACGCGCTTGTCGGCGCGGCGCATCATGTCGAACCGGCGCTTCCTGTGCGCCTCGCCCGCCTACCTGCAGGCGCACGGCACGCCGCAAACGCCCGAGGAGCTGGCCCGGCACCGCTGCATCGTGCACCGGCAGAACGACGACGCCTACGGCATCTGGCGTTTGAGCCGTGGCCGCGCCACCCACACGGTGAAGGTGCGCGGCACGGTGGCCAGCAACGATGGCGACGTGGTGCTGGGCTGGGCGCTGGACGGCCACGGCATTCTGCTGCGTTCGGAATGGGACCTGGCGCGCTACCTTGACAGCGGCCGCCTGCGCGTGGTGCTGGCCGACTATACGCTGGCGCCGGCCGACCTGTACGCCTACTACCCGAGCCGCCACCAGCTGCCCGCCAAAGTGCGCGCTTTTATCAATTTTCTCATCCAGCAGCTGCAGCCGGAAGCGGCCACGACGGCGGAATCGGGTTACACTACAATATTGCGATATGGCAATATTATGAAGGAGTAGGTTTTGCTAGTCATACTCGGATTTCTCGTCGTGCTGTTTTCCGTCTTCGGCGGCTTCGCCATGCAGGGCGGCCATCTGGCGGCCCTGTTCCAGCCGCTGGAACTGCTGATGATCGGCGGCGCCGCGCTGGGCACCTTCTTTGTCGGCAATGACGCCAAGGCCATCCGTGCCACGTTCGCCGCCATACCCACCCTGTTCCACGGTTCGCAGTACACGAAGGCGCGCTACATGGAGCTGATGGGGCTGATGTATGAAATCCTCAGCAAGATCCGCAAGGAGGGCCTGATGTCGGTCGAGGACGATATCGACGACCCCTACCGCAGCGCCATCTTCGTGAAATACCCGTACACGCTCGGCGACGAGCACATCCTGGAATTCATCACCGATTATCTGCGCCTGATGGTGTCGGGCAATATGGACGCCTACCAGATCGAAAACCTGATGGATAACGAGATCGAGACGCACCACGAGGATGCGGAAATGCCGATCCAGACGATTTCGCAGCTGGCCGACGCCATGCCCGCCTTCGGCATCGTGGCCGCCGTGATGGGCGTGGTGCACACGATGGCGTCCGTCGGCTTGCCGCCGGCCGAGCTGGGCGTGCTGATCGCGCAGGCGCTGGTGGGCACCTTCATCGGCATCTTGCTGGCCTATGGCTTCATCGCCCCGCTGGCCAGTTTGCTGCGCCGCAAGCACCATGAAACGGCAAAGATGTACCAGTGCGTGAAAGTGACCTTATTGGCCAGCCTGAACGGCTACGCGCCCGCGCTGGCCGTGGAATTCGGCCGCAAGGTCATTTCCGCCACCGAACGCCCCTCGTTCAGCGAACTGGAAAACCATGTGCGCCAGGTGCGCACGAAGAACTAGGCACGATGGCTGAACCGCCCCGGCCGGTGCTCAGGACTTGCCCCCGATGCCGGCGGCGGCGCTGGCGCGGGCCAGGCTTGAGCGCGCGCCAGCCACGGCGCGCAGGCGTTCTTCCAGGTAGGCGCTCACGCGCGGATGCTGGCTGAAGGCGACGTTGAAGCGGATGTGCCGGTCGGGCGTGTCGTTGGCCGAGAACGCGGCGCCGCGCATCAGCAAAATCTTGTTGCGGTAGGCGTCCTGCACCAGCAAGTCCACGTCCAGCCCTTCGGGCATGGAGCCCCACAGGAAAATGCCCGCATCGCCGGGCTGCTCGAACAGCACGCCCGCCGCGCTCAGCTGTCGCGTGCTGGCGTTGCGCGCCACCATGATCTTGCGTTGCAGCCGCTCCAGGTGCTTGCGCAGGTTGCCGGCCTTGAGTACTTCCAGCAGCACGTATTCGTTGAGCGCAGGCAACGTCATGATGGAATGGATCTTGCTGCGCATCAAGGGCTTGAGCAGGGCCGGCGCCGCGGCCAGGTAGCCCATGCGCAGGGCCGGACTCAGCGCCTTGCACAGGCTGGAATAGTAGATCACGCCGTCCAGCCCGGACAGCGACGCCAGCCGCGTGCTGTGGCCCGGCTGGAAATGGCCGTGCACGTCGTCTTCGGCGATCAGGAAGCCATGCTGCTGCGCCATGATCAGCACCTTGTGCAGGTTGGCGGCGCTGCTGCTCCACCCGGTGGGATTGTGCAGGGCCGTCTGCATGAACAGCAGGCGCGGACGGTGCGCGCGGCAGGCCGCTTCCAGCTCGTCCAGGTCGAGGCCGTCGGGGCGGCGCTGAATCGGCACCAGGCGCACGCCGTCCTGGCGCAGCCTGCCGAACATCAGGAAGTATCCGGGGTCTTCCACCAGCACCGTATCGCCGGGCTGCAGGAAGGTGCGGCAGATCAGGTCGATGGCATGGGTGCCGCCGAACGTGGTGAGGATGTGGCTGGCGTCCGCCGCGATGCCGATGCCGCGCAACAACAGCGCGATCTGCTCGCGCAGTTCGGCCAGCCCTTGCGGCGGACAGCGCGAGGCCATGCCGGCCGCGCTGCGCGCCAGGCCGCGTTGCACGGCGGCCGCCGGCAGCGCGTCCTGCAGCCAGGTGGGCGGCAAGGCGCCGCTGCTGGCCAGCAGCACGCCCGGCCGCTGGTCGTTCACTTGCTGGCTCAGCCAGACCGGCTCCTGCTCCTGTCCCGCTTCCAGCGCCACCTCGTCGGGAATGGCGCGGCCGGCGTCAGCCGGTGCGCAGACGAAGAAGCCTGTCGTGCCGTGCGTATCGATAACGCCTGCAGCCACCAGCCGGTCATATGCGACCACCACGGTGTTGGTGCTGACCGCAAGCTGCGCGGCGAGCTGGCGGATCGACGGCAGCCTGGTCCCGCCAGGCAGCACGCGTTGCGCGATCTGCTGGCGCAGTGCGGCCTCGATCTGCTGGAACAGGGCGACGGGTGAGGAGCGGTCGATGGCGAACATGGCGCAAGTCTAGCGCAAAAACGTCAGGGCGAGGAGCAGCAGGATGGCGCCCATCGCCAGATTGAAGATGCGCTGGTTGCGCGGCGCTTTCAGCACGCCGCGGATCGACACGCCGAACAGCGCCCACATGGCGTTGCACGGCATGCCCACCACGGTGCCGGTCACGGACACCAGCAGCGCGCTGGCGAGCATGTTGCCGTGCGCAGGCATGAAGACCGACGCCATGGTGACCGCCTTGATCCAGCTCTTCGGGTTCAACGCCTGGAACAGCGCCGCCTGCGCCAACGACACGGCCTTCGGCGCGCTGCTTCCCGCCACCGAGGCGCCGGCCAGCTTCCAGGCCAAGAACACCAGGTACAGCGCGCCCGCGATGCGCAGCAGCTGCTGCGCCATCGGGTAGGCAACGAACACGCTGCCCAGGCCCACGCACATGAGCATGGTCTGCACGAAGATGCCGGCCTGGATGCCGAGGATCACCGGCAGCGCCCCCCGATAGCCGAAATTGGCGCCGGTGGTGGCCAGCATGACGTTGTTCGGCCCGGGCGTGGCCGACATCACAAAGCAATAGCTCATCAGGGGCAGGAGTTCGGTCATGGCAGGCAGTCGCAGCGTGGAGAAGGCCCCAGTCTAGAAGCGCGGCACGTCAGCGACAAGGCACAAGGCGGCGCGTACAGGCACATGCTGTATCAGTCGGGCGACGGCTACAGCGGCGACAGGGGCCGCCCCGCCCAGGCCCCATCGGGTTCTCATATGCCTGGAACCATGGAGCAAAACTGGGCTGGCGGTGGCGCTTTACCTAAATGGCACCGTCTGCTTACGCCCTATTGCAGACGTTGCAGTAGCTGAGCCGTAGCGTCGATAGCTTGCCTTAGCGTGCTTAAGGGGTCTCGGACTTGAGCGCCGGATGTGCAGCGAACTCTTCTGGATACCATTTCTCAAGCAACGCAAGCGTAAGCTCCCCAATCGACTGCGCAGCCTTCTCGCGACCTTTGCCTGCCAGTTCTGTAAGTGGCAATTCCATTTCAAGCGGATGCTGTCGATTTGCGTCTCGCTGATGAGTTATGACAAGTTCGCCAGCTTGGTTAATGCAGAACGCTAGGTATGGATGATGCATGTTATTGCTTCCGTGGCAGGCTAATCTTAAGCCGTGGTTGTCTTGAAACTGCGCCCTGAGTCTGGACGTCCGCTTTTGGCCGATAACGGAAGCACTACGCGGTTCTCCAAATTGATTCGAACTCTTGATGGGAAATCACACTATACCCTGACTCTGATAAATCGAGAGGCTTTTCCGAGATCCCGCCAAATTCGTCGCTCTCATGCTCGGCACCATAGCAAAGCAGCGGACCAGAATCATACTGTTCGATTTGTCGGGTAACCCAGCCTGCACCATCGACTTCAAAGTACCACCAGGACGTGCCCCATGCATCGTACCTGTCACTACCAGTCTCTTCCCCGTGTCTTTTTACGTAAGCTGGCATACTTGAATTGCGTAGTGAACGGAAACTAACGTCAGTCGCCCGCTTCCGGCCGATTGTTACCATCAAATAATGGATCTTTCCCACAAACTTACGCGCATCCAAACGTCTCTAGGGAGCCAGCGAGTTTGTAGTCGGTAATTCCATAAAGTTTCTTTAGTAATGCATCGATCGCTTGAAATAGCATGTCAGGGTCAGCTGACTTGTACTGAACACATGCCAGCCGGCCGGGCGACCAATCGATGATCTGTGCAGGCTGAAGTACTGCAAAAACGTCGGTGATGAGTGAGACCGGTGAAGAATTTTCCGTATAAGAGAAATCCATGTAATCGCCGTAGATCAGTATCCATACGTCAGGACGCCCAACAACGCTTAGTCTCGCGTAAAACTCCCTTGATGGAAGCTCACCATGGAGATGTAGGCTGCCAAAGGCTGCCTGCAAGATCCGGCGAACTTCTTCTTTTGATTCCTCTTGCATTGCTAACCCTACTCAGCTGATGAATGAATTTAATGCGCTGCATCTCGCATGTTTGCACAACCGTCTGCTGCCGGCCAAAGCCGGCACGGCATCGGCCACGTCCTCAGCGGGCGGCGGCATACAGCGCGTCCACGTCCCCGCCCCGGATCAGGTCGAGGTGCCTGCCTATCCATTCTGCCGGACGGTCCCACCAGGCAATGTCCAATAGCCGTTGCACGGACGCGGCATCGAAGCGCTCCCGGACGACACGTGCCGGATTGCCGCCGACGATGGCGTAGGGCGGGATGTCGCCTGTGACAACCGAGCGCGCGGCAATGATGGCGCCATCGCCGATGCGTACCCCGGGCATGATGAGTGTGTCGTAGCCTATCCACACGTCGTTGCCGATAACCGTATCGCCCTTGTAGGGCAATTCGCCCCCGACTGGCCGTGCAGTTTCCCATCCATTGCCAAAAATAAAGAACGGATAGCTGGAAATCCCGTTCATTTGATGGTTGGCGCCGTTCATGATGAACTTCACCCCGCGCGCGATGGCGCAGAATTTGCCGATTCTGAGGCGGTCGCCGATAAACGGGAAATGGTACAGGACATTGTCTTCGAAATGCTTGACGCCGTCCGGATCGTCGTAATAGGTGTAATCGCCGATTTCAATGTTGGGGCGGGTGAGAATATTCTTCAAAAAGCAGATTTGCGGGAATCCAGGCATTGGATATGCAGTGTTCGGATCAGGACCTTGCATGCTCTCTCCATATTGCATATTCCGGCTGAAGTACGCCATGGCAGACGGCCGGAGTCGCGGATCCCACGAAGCCATTGCCTTAATGACAAGTAAATGCTTCTATCCGGCGCCTCCGGCCCTCTTGCGGCCGTTTACGGCGTTGGCGGCGTCGCCGCCGTCTCCTCCGGGCAGCTGAGCTCGTCCTCCGGCGTATACAAGGTCATCGGCACGCGCTGGCCGTCCACTTCCAGCTCGCGCACCTTCGGCGGCACCAGCTGGAACGCGCCCGCCTGCAGTTTTTCGCGCAGGGGCTTGCAGCGCAGGGCATCGGTGGGGATTTGCCCGCGCGCGGTCCAGCTGCCGTCGTCTTTTTCCGCCAGCAAGACGGAAGAGGCGCGCGGGTCGTTGCTGATCAGCAATACTTCCTGTTTGCCATCGCCGTCGAAATCAAGCAGGTAGGCGTCGCACTGCTGCCCTGCCCGCTTCAAACAGGCGGGCAGGCGCCAGGCCGGGCCCACTTGCGTCCAGTCCTGGCGCAGGAAGCTGTCCGGCAGCTTCGCCGTGGCCGGGCGCAGGGTCAGGTTGATCGACACATCGCTCAGCGCGCCCGTCTCGTCGAGGCGGTTCTGGCGCTTGAGCATGGCTTCGGCGCGGGCCCGCACGATGGCGGCGTCCGCTCCCGTCGAGCGCGTCTTGAGTTCCTGCAAGGCGGCCTGGCCGTAGCGCGCGCCCTCGAAGCGCAGGTATTCGAAATCGAACTTGTCCACGCCCACCTTGCCGCTGTCCAGGCGCGCCATCTGGCTGGCCACGGAAATGCGCGCCGGGTCGGCCAGCGGCGAGAACAGGGCAAACAGCACCAGCAGGGTAACAAAAGCGGTGGCCACGTTGACGTTGGCGATCAGGTGCAGCCAGTCGCCATATTTGCTGGCCGCCCAGGCGTAGCCGATGGCGTAGCAGGTGGCGATCAGGAGGCAGGCGCAAGCGATCAGGCGGTCGGACGTCCACCCATGCGACATCACGCGCAGGGTCAGCGCATAGATGGCGATGCCCACCACCCACGGCAGCAGCAGGCACGCCAGGCGCGTGCCCAGGCGGATGCCGCGCGCCACGCCATGGCCCACTTCGCCATTCTGGAAGGCGGCATTGATCAGCACCACCAGCACGCCGGCCATGCCCAGCAGCACGGACGCCGCATGGCGCGTGGCCCACAGGCGCTCGAAGCCGATGAAGGGCAAAGTCAGCAGGAAGCCGGAGACCAGCACGGCGGCAATCGGCATCAGCCACGACAGCAGCACCAGCAGCAGGGTGCGGATGCCGCGCACGATGGACGGACGCACGTCCGTGATGTGGATGGCGAACGAAAACGCGAAGCAGATGACGGGAATCACGAACCAGGCCCGGCCCAGCAGCTTTTTCAGGAAAGTCAGCTTGATCAGCAGGAACAGCTGCCCGCCCAGCCACAGCACCAGCCACAGGCCCAGCACGAACAGCAGGGAAAACAGCAGCTGGATGCCCAGCTTCCAGGCGATTTCAAAATAAGTCGGGTAGCGGGCGATGCGCCGGCCATCCTGGGCGCTGGCCAGCACCAGCGCGTGGGCAATATACAAGCCGACGACGCAGAAGCCGAAGAGCTGGGCGGAAATCACGCGCAGCGGCGCGCCCGGCTTGTAGTTGCCCCAAATCACGTGTTCGGCCCCGCGCGCCACGTCGTGCCAGGCCAGCACGGCCAGCACCGCGGCCGCGCCCGCCATCCACATGGCGATGCGCTTCGCCGACATATGGCCCAGGCTGGAGACGAGCAAAATGGGCAGCAGCAGGCACACCAGCATCAGGGGACCCAGCAGGTAGGCTTCCGTGGCGGGCCAGACCTTGTCTTGCGCCGTGCTGTACAGCCAGTACAGCAGCAAGCCTTGCAGCAGGCCCGTCACCAGGCGCGTCACCGCGATGCGGGGCGCCACCACCGGATCGAGCAACGCCATGTTTTTTCCTGCCGCATCCTGCTGCATAATCATTCCCTTAGAGTCGTTCATTGCAGTCATTGTTGCACTGCGAGCACGGCCATTATTGCATTTCGTTATCGTCATCTCAACAGCGATTCGCGCGCGCGCCCTTCCCGCCCGACTCCGGTGCCGCGCAAAGGCAGGCTTTGCGCGAGGCCCCAGGCCAGTTCCGGCACGAGGAACAGCCACAGCAGGGGCTGGCCCGTCACCAGCCAGGCCCACGCCATCCACAGGGAAAACAGGTAGCGGGCCGCCGCGTCATAGCGGCCGAAGCGCGGCTGCGGGTCGAGCGTGCGCAGCACCGACCAGACCAGCACCACGCTGCCCAGCAAGCTGCCGATGAGTACATGAAACGGTCCGAAGACGGGCAGCGGCACGCCGCCCAGGCGCACATTGAGGTCACTCAACTGCTCGCGCAGCAGCAAGAACGTCCACGGCGTGGTAAACGGGGCAATCAGGAGCAGATCATAAATGGCGCTGGCGCGCACCAGGCGGCGGAAGGCGGAAACGGACAACATGGAACACTCCTGTCTGTGGAAAGCGCCCATGATCAGGCCTGGAGTACACTCCAGGGTCAAGCATTTTATGAAAGAAAAGAACCATGCAGATCGGCGAGATGGCACAGGCGACAGGCTTGAGCCGCGATACCCTGCGCTTTTATGAAAAACGGGGCTTGCTGCGCGCGCGGCGCGGCGCGAACGGCTACCGCGACTACCCGCCCGAGGCGGCCGACTGGCTGCGCTACCTGCGCACGGCGCAGCAGCTGGGCTTTACCCTGGCGGAAATCGAGGCCGACATGCCGCTGCTGGCCGCCGCCGGCGATCCGGCCACGGCGGAACTGCTGCGCGCGGCGCTGGCGCGCAAGCTGGGCGACATCGACGCGCGCATCGCGGGGCTGACGCAGCTGCGCGGCGAACTGGTGCGGCGTATGGGGCCGCAGATGGCGGCCTGTCCACTACGGGGTGATGCCGATGCACGCCACTAAACTACTGCCGTGGCTGCTGTTGCTGGGCGCGGGCGGCGCGCAGGGCGCCCCCCTGGCCTGCGGCGACTTCCTGTCCCGGCAGGGGCAGAAGCCCGCCTACATCGTCTACCAGGGCTGCCGGCAAAACAGGGAACGCCAGGACCAGCCGTTCGAGGCCCGCTATCAGGTGGACGGCAAGCATGCGCGGCAGGCGGAAGCCTACCTGCGGCGTACGTATGGCTTGCCCAGGCTACAGCGCTATTGCTGCGTCTGGGACAGCACGCCCCATTCCTGGCGCGACCGCCGCACGGGCTACGGCTATGTATTAGGCATGGCCACGGGCGAAACGCCGGTCAGGACGCGTGACGCCTGGCCGCAGATCGGGCGCTTTTTCGTGCAGGTCGACGGCTACGCGCAAGACCCATGAAAAGCAAAAACCGCCTGTGCGTCGCAACAGGCGGTTTTGAGTTGGGACAAGGCCGGACTTCGAGCCTGTCCCGGTAGATGCATACATCCCCTGCTGGGATAGGCTCTTATCTGGCGGCCTTGCGGCGGCGCAGGAAACCCATCAGGCCCAGGCCGGCCAGCAGCATGGCATAGGTTTCCGGCTCCGGCACGGCGGCCATCACGGAAACGTTGTCGATGACGGCGCCCGAGTAATTGTCGAACGGCGTGCCAGCCTTCGCGGCGCTGGCAAACGACAGCGTCGCCAGGCCGGTGGACGCGGCCGTAAAGCTCAGGGTATTGCTGTACAAGGTGTTCGAGGCGGCTGCCGTCGAATAGAAGTTTTGCGCTACGCCGCCGAAATTGACGGCCACGCCCTGGCCGGCAGGGCCGCCCGGATTGCGCGCCATGTCAAAGGCCAGGTTGTAGGTCTGGCCGGCCACGACATTGAAGCTTTGCGACAGGAAACCCGGGCCAGGCGTGCCCAGCATGTCGATGCTGTAGCCGTTGATGGCGTTGTAGGCATTGCGGATCAGGTCGACCGAGGAAGCGCCCACCGTCCAGCCGCCGATGGCCGAGGAACCGCCGTTGACGACGTGAAAGCCGCTGGCAAACGTGTATCCGGGCGCGACCGACTCAAAATCGCCATTCGTGATCAGGTTGACGGGGCTGGCGCTGGCGCTGCCGGCAACGAACAGGGCAACAACTGCGGCGATGGTGGCGATTTTCATGGTCTGATTCCCTTGCTTTGATGACATTTAACTTACCTTAATGAAATCATATAGGAGCTCGCGGAAAAACACAAAGAACTTTCCAAAAAAATATTGAATGTGGATATTTTGTAACGAATCAAGCCTGCAAAATGGCCGGCGCCACACAAAAAAAACCACAGCGGCCGGGGCGCGCTGTGGTTTTTTACTGGGCGGGGATGTGCCTCCCCTGCCCGCCTCCCCGCACTTCCTTAAATCTGGGCAAGCTGCCTGGCGTCGAAGAATTGCTCGTCTTCCGTCGAGCCGTGCAGTGCCGTGGTGGAACTTTGCCCCTGCTGGATGGCTTGCGTCACGGCGTCGAAGTAGCCGGTGCCCACTTCGCGCTGGTGCTTGACGGCCGTAAAACCTTTTCCCGCCGCTGCAAATTCCGCTTCCTGCAACTCGACGAAGGCCGACATCTGTCTGCGGGCATAGCCGTGGGCCAGGTTGAACATGCCGTAGTTCAAGGCGTGGAAGCCGGCCAGGGTGATGAACTGAAACTTGTAGCCCATGGCGCCCAGTTCCTTCTGGAACTTGGCAATGGTGGCGTCGTCGAGGTTTTTCTTCCAGTTGAACGAAGGCGAGCAGTTATAGGCCAGCATCTTGCCGGGAAACTTCGCATGCACGGCGTCGGCGAATTTTTTCGCAAACAGCAGGTCCGGCTTGCCCGTTTCGCACCAGACGAGGTCGGCATACGGCGCATAGGCCAGCGCGCGCGCCACAGCCTGGCCGAGGCCGGGACGCGTCTTGTAGTAGCCCTCCACCGTGCGCTCGCCCGTGCAGAACGGCCGGTCGCTGGCATCGACGTCGGACGTCAGCAGGTCGGCCGCTTCCGCATCCGTGCGGGCGATCACCAGAGTCGCGACGCCCATGACGTCGGCAGCCAGGCGCGCCGCCGTGAGCTTTTCCACCGCCTCGCGCGTGGGCACCAGCACCTTGCCGCCCATGTGGCCGCATTTCTTGACGGACGCCAGCTGGTCTTCGAAGTGCACGCCGGCCGCGCCCGCGTCTATCATGGCCTTCATCAGCTCATAGGCGTTCAGCACGCCGCCGAAGCCCGCTTCCGCATCGGCCACGATGGGGGCGAAGAAATCGATGTCCTCCTTGCCTTCCGACCACTGGATCTGGTCGGCCCGCGCCAAGGTATTGTTGATGCGCCTGACGACGGCGGGCACGGAATTGGCCGGGTACAGCGACTGGTCCGGATACATTTCACCGGCATTGTTGGCGTCGCCTGCGACTTGCCAGCCAGACAAATAAATGGCTTTCAAGCCCGCCTTCACCTGTTGCATGGCCTGGTTGCCCGTCAGCGCGCCCAGCGCATTGACGAAAGGTTCATTGCCCAGCAGGTGCCAGAGTTTTTCCGCGCCCCGCCGCGCCAGCGTGTGTTCGACCTGCACGGAGCCGCGCAGGCGCACCACGTCGGCCGCCGTATAGTTGCGCACCACGCCCTGCCAGCGCGGATTGCCATCCCAGTCTGCCTGCAGGGCCGCTGCCTGCTGTTCACGCGTTGCCATGGCGCTCTCCTGTTCATTGCAAAGTTAAAAGTGACATCCATTGAGCCAATAATAGGCCGGTTTGTGCGCAGCAGCAATAGTCTTATATAAGACACATAAATAAAAATTTCCTCCATAAAATCATATGGTTATTGCTGGTTTTTCATGATGCGGAAGGATATTTCTCTGCGTGAGACAGCCGCCGCCGCGTCGCCCGCCACGGCATTCCGTCATGTGGAATGCCATCCGCCGTGATGAAAAGCGCTGCCTGTCAGCAGCATAGCGCCCGCTTCGCCAGGGAACTTGCGCGGCGACAAGCGGGACAAAAAAACGCGCCGGGCGGCGCGTTGGAGACACCACAGCAGGGAGGCAGGCTCAGTCGAGCTCCTGGCGCGCCACCAGCACGCCGTCCGCGTCCGCATAGATCCAGTCGCCCGGATGCACGGCCACGCCGCTGATATCGACGCGCACGTCGCGCTGGCCCGTGCCCGCCTTGTTGCTCTTGCGCGGATGCGTGGCCAGGGCGCGCACGCCGATCTGGCAGACATTGATTTCCTCGCTGTCGCGGATGCAGCCGTGGACGACGATGCCGGCCCAGCCATTGCTTTCCGCCAGCACGCCCAGCTGGCCGCCCACGAGCGCGCGGCGCAGGCTGCCGCCGCCGTCGATCACCAGCACATGGCCCTGGCCCGGCGTTTCCAGGGTGCTGCGCACGAGGGCGTTATCCTCGAACACTTGCAAGGTAGTGGCCGGGCCGCTGAAGCGCATGCGCTGACCAAACGCGCGGTACACGGGCGGCAGCACGGCCAGGGCGCCGTCGTCGAGCATGGCCGCGTAGTCGTCGCACAGGTCGGTGGTGGCAAAAGTCATGCTATCTCCTCGTGAAATAGTATCGGATGGCAACGATTCTATGCCTTTTGCAGCGCCGCGGCACGCGTTTTCCCGCCCACGCCCACGGCCGTGGCGATGGCCAGCGCCTGGAACAGGCCTATGCACACGAACAACAGGGCCGGATGGTTGCCATCCATCAGCGCGCCAAAGAACAGGGGGCCGACGGCCAGGCCGCTGTCGAGGCCCGAATACACGACGCCATACACGCGCCCCGTGGCATTTTTCGGCGCCGCCGCGCGTATCATCAGGTCGCGCGACGGCCCCGCCACGCCCGACGTCATGCCGATGGCGCCCATCAGCACGACGGCGCCCCAGGCCGGCACCACGGCCATGGCCAGCAGCACGGCCAGCAGGGCGGCGGCGGAGAAGGCGATCGCCACGTTGCGGTCAGGATGCCGGCTGCGCGCCCCCACCACGCCGCCGGCCAGCATGCCCACGGCCGAGGCCAGCATGTAGGCCGTGTAGGCGCTCGTCGCCAAGGCCAGGCTCATGTCGTACAGCTTGACGAGGGCCACGCTGGCAAAGCTCTGGATACCGCCCAGGGCGATGGCGGTGATGAAGAAGAAGGCAAAGCACATCCACACGGCCGGCAGGCGCAGGAAGTCCAGGGTGCCTTCGCCGCCGCCCGCCTGGCCCGGCGCCGCCTTTTTCAAGGGCTCGGGGCGGATGGCGTGGCGGTTCAGGAACAGGATCAGCAGCACGGCAAACGGCAGCACGGCCGCGCACTGCAGCGCAACGCGCCAGTCGTAATGGCTGGCGACATAGGTCATGAACAGGGGCGACAGGGCCCAGCCGATGTTGCCGCTGATGCCATGCACGGAAAAGCCGTAAGCGACGCGGGCCGGCGAGACGCGCTGGTTGAGGATGGTATAGTCGGCCGGGTGGAACACGCTGTTGCCCATGCCGGCCAGCATGGCGCCCAGCATCAGCGCCGCATAGCTGTGCGCGGTGGACAGGGCCAGCGCCGACACGCCCAGCAGAAAAACGCCGGAAAACAGCACGGCGCGCGCGCCGAAGCGGTCGACGACAAAGCCGGCCAGCGCCTGGCCCACGCCCGAGATGATGAAAAACACCGTCATCAGCAAGCCCAGCTCCGCATACGACAGGCCGAAAGCGGGCTTCAGCCAGACGAACAGGGCCGCCAAAATCAGGTGGTAGAAGTGCGAAATACCATGCGCCAGGCCCACCAGGGCGATGACGCGCGCATCGCTGCGCAAGGTTGGCGGCGAGTGCCTTGCCGAGTTAGTTGTTATCATGTCATACCCTGTCTTATACTGATGAAGCTCAAGTGTATGCAAAATACCATCGTCCGTTTTCCGACAGAACGACATAATTTATCGAATTAAGGCCAAGCTGATGGGTGTACCTATCCTCCACCATACCCGCATGTGTCCGCCACGGGAGGCGCCCAGTGCGACCATCCCCGTGACCATGGTCGCGCGCGACCTGCAAACCGATGAATTTCTCTTGCCGCACAGCCATCCCTGGGGCCAGGTGACCATGGCGCTCGAAGGCGTGCTGCGCATCACGGCCAACAACAGCAGCTGGGTGCTGCCGCCCATGCGCGCCATCTGGATCGCGCCGAACGTCGAGCATGCCGTCACGATACTGGAAAAAACCCGTTTGCGCCCGCTGTGCATCCATGCCGCGCGCGCGCCGTTCGCGGGCCGCGACTGCAAGGTGCTGGAAGTGTCGAACCTGCTGCGCCAGCTGATCATGGCGCTGGAACAGCTGGACCCGGGCCAGGAGCCGGCGCGCGAAGCGCTGCTGGCCGAGCTGATACTGGACGAGCTGAAACGCTCGGACACGCGCCCCATCCGCGTGCCCTTGCCCAACGACAAGCGCTTGAAAACCCTGTGCGACAGCCTGATCGACAAGCCCGGCTCGAACCAGACGCTGGAACACTGGGCGCAGCTGGTGGGCGCCTCGGAGCGGACCCTGGCGCGGCTGTTCGAACGGGAATTGGGCATGAGTTTTGGCCAGTGGCGCCAGCAGGTGCGCCTGGCGCACGCGGCGCCCATGATCGCGCGCGGCGTGCCCTTGTCGCAGGTGGCCGAAGAATTGGGCTACGCCAGCCAGTCGGCCTTTTCCGCCATGTTCAAGAAGACGTTCGGCAGTTCGCCGTCGGCCTTCTTTGCCCAGGGCGACAGAATGTAGCAAGCGCGCCGATACGGTGTGCAGGGCAAAGCGCTGCCACGCCGCCCCGGGCGCTTTGGCAACGCGCCCTTAAGCCATGAAGTCAAACAAGGAGTTCTTGCCCGTATAACCGGGAAGGGCCGAATTCGTTCCCATCTGTTCCTGGGCCGAATAGGCCTTTATCAGCGCCTGCGCCTGGGTCGTCAGTGCCTTGGCCAGCACGGCTTTCTTGTTGGTAAGGGTGGTGATGTCCTTGCCCACCGATTGCACTTCCTTGCGGATGATGCTCGTCTCGCCCGTCAGTTCGCCGATCTTGCTGGAAAACTGGTCCGCCACGCCCTTGCCGTTGTTGGTAAACAGCTTGCTGACGGCGTCGGGATCGGCGGCGATGGCGGCCTTGAGTTTTTTCTCGTCCAGCACCAGCTCGCCGCTTTTGCCCAGGGTCACGCCCGCGCTGCTCAGCACGGAAGCCGGCACGCCCGTGCTGGCCGTGCGCAGCACCTGCTCCATCTGCGAACGCACCTGGCCCAGGGCCGTATCGGATTTCAAGTCGCCCTGCTGCAGGCTCTGCAGCTTGCTGTTGAGCTCATTGTAGGCGGTGACGAAACTGGCCACGTTGGTGGCGATCTGGCTGCTGTCCTTGGCGATGACGAGGTCCGTCGTGCCCTTGGTCTTCAATTCGATGGTGACGCCCTCGACGGCCGTCGTCAGGGTGTTCGTGGCGCTCTTGATCTCCTTGCCGTCGATGGTCAGCAGCGCGTCCTGCGCGGCGGCCGTCTGCTGCATGCCCTTGCCGGCGCCGGGCGCATAACTGAGCAGATTGCTGACGGCCGCGTCGCCGGAGACGCTGATGCGCATGCTGCTGTCGGCGCCGCTCTTGCCGTTCAGGGCCAGCGAATAGCCATCGGGACCCTTGACCACGCTGGCGTCCACGCCCTGCTTTTTCAGCGCGGCGGCGATGCCGTCGAGGCTATTGTTGCTGCTGTCGATGGTCAGCGAAATGACCTTGCCGCTGCCTGGCGTGAATTGCTTGCCGTCGGCCGTGCCCACTTCGATCTTGACCAGCGCCGGCGCGCCCGTGCCGATGGGCGTGCCCGACGATTTCTGCGCGCCGCTCAGCAGGGTCTGCCCCTGCGCCAGCTGCCTGATGTTCATTTCGTGGCTGCCGCTGACAGCCTTGTCGGTGGTGGTGGCGCTGACGACGCCCTTGGTGCTCGACGTGGCCGAGGTGGCCAGGCCGCTGCCGGCCATGTTCTTGGCCACGGTCTGGAATTTCGCCAGCGCCGACTGCAGCTGCCCCAGGCCGGAGAACTTGGCCTGGTCGCGCGCCAGGCTGGCGTTGAGCTTGACGACGCCCGTGTTTTGCGACTGCATCTGGCGCTCCACCTTGGCATACACGTCGGCCGAGATATTGCCCTGCGTCGTCTGCTGCGTGTTGTTGGTAAAGGCTCTGCTGTTGATGGTCGAATTAAACATGGTAGGCGTTCCCGTCCGGTGTAAGGTCAAGGCACACGGATCAGGTCATGACCGCGCGCTGCGCATGAAATGGACGGCAGGCGCGCGTGGCGCGGCAAGGTCCTCTTCTGGTTGATAATTATGCAGTATTACTGGAATATCAAAACAGCGAACAGAACAGGTTTTTCCTGACTGCAAACCCATATGCACCATTTTAGCGCATTTGACGCGCACGTCCTTCCAGGCATGCCTCAGCGCATGAATTTGGCGATGGCACTGCTGACAGCCATGTCCAGCTGCAGAAAAGTCAGTCCCACCTTGAAACCCGCGCTGCTGAAAATACAGTGCGAGACGGACGTGCGCGCTTCAACGACATGCGCCTTGCCATCATAAAACAGCTCGAACAGCACCTTGCCCTGCTTGCCCGCCTGCACCGGATCGGCGATCACGGCCGACATGCCGCCCGGCCCCACGTCCAGGGTGCGCGCCGCCACGGGGCCCGCCCCATCCATTACCAGCATTGCCTTGGCACGCAATATCTTGCGTGCGCCTTGCCTTTGTTCAACTGACACTGTATTCCGCTTCTCTATTAATGCATGGTCGATGCGAACCCGCTGCGCGGATTCATCGGACAAATATTATAGTTCCAAACGGAAACTTTGTTTGACTTACCTCAAGCTTGGCATTTAAACCATACCAACTTTTACTCGTGATCGCGGAGTTTGTTAAATGCTTCGTCGATGCGCTCGACGCCGATGACCTTGATGCCGTCGATGGCTTGCTTGGGCAGGTTGGACTTGGGCACCACGGCCAGGGTAAAGCCCAGCTTGGCCGCCTCGCGCAAGCGCTCCTGGCCCCGTGGCGCGGGACGGATTTCGCCGGCCAGCCCCACTTCGCCAAACACCACGAGTCCCCGCGGCAAGGGCTTGTTGCGCATCGAGGAATTAATCGCCAGCAACACGGCCAGGTCGGCCGCCGGTTCCGTGATCTTGACGCCGCCGACGGCGTTGATGAAGACGTCCTGGTCAAAGGCGGCGATGCCCGCGTGGCGGTGCGCCACGGCCAGCAGCATGGCCAGGCGGTTCTGCTCCAGGCCGACGGACAGCCGGCGCGCATTGGGCAAGTGGCTGGTGTCGACGAGGGCCTGGATTTCCACCAGCAGGGGGCGCGTGCCTTCCTGCGTCACCATCACGCAGGAACCTGGCACCTGGTTGTCGTGCTGCGACAGGAACAGGGCCGACGGGTTCGACACCCCTTTCAAGCCCTTTTCCGTCATGGCGAACACGCCCAGCTCGTTGACGGCGCCGAAACGGTTCTTGATGGCGCGCACGAGACGGAAGCTGGAATGGGCGTCCCCCTCGAAATACAGCACCGTGTCGACGATGTGCTCGAGCACGCGGGGGCCGGCCAGCGCCCCTTCTTTCGTCACGTGGCCCACCAGAATGATGGTCACGCCCGTCTGCTTGGCCGCCCGCGTCAGCTGGGCCGCGCATTCGCGCACCTGCGCCACGGAGCCGGGCGCCGAGCTGAGCGCGTCCGAATACACGGTCTGGATCGAGTCGATGACCACCACTTCCGGTTTTAAATCGGCCAGCGTGGCGAGGATTTTTTCCAGCTGGATCTCCGCCTGCAGTTTGAGTTCCTTGGCGTCGATGACGAGGCGCTTGGCGCGCAGGGCGATCTGCGCGCCCGATTCTTCGCCGCTGACGTACAGCACGCGCTTGTGGTGCGACATGTTGGCCAGCGCCTGCAGCAGCAGGGTCGACTTGCCGATGCCGGGATCGCCGCCGATCAGCACCACGCCGCCCGCCACCATGCCGCCGCCCAGCACGCGGTCGAATTCCTCAATGCCCGTGCCGAAGCGGGGCACGTCGATGGCGTCGATATCTTCCAGCGACAGCACGGGCGCCGTCTGCGCCAGCGACATGTGCTGCGGGTTCGAATAGCGGTTGTTGCCGCCCGTCTCGGGCAGGGTTTCCACCATGGTATTCCACTGGTTGCACGAGGTGCATTGCCCCATCCATTTGTTACTGATGGCGCCGCAATCGCTGCAGGTGTAGATGGTCTTGACTTTTGCCATGGTGTACTTTGCCCGGGTAAAATGAAATAGCTGGTTATATATACAGTATATACAAACCGCGCTGCCGCGTCACCCTACGCTTCGACCACGGGCACGCGCGGCGCCAGTGCGCACATCAGCTCGTAGCCGATGGTGCCGGCAGCCAGCGCCACCTCGTCGATCGGCATGCCCTGGCCCCACAGGGTGACGGCACTGCCCACTTTTGCACCCGGCACATGGGTCACATCGACCATCAGCATATCCATCGACACCCTGCCGATGAGCACCGTGCGCACGCCGTCGACGAGCACGGGCGTGCCTTCGGGCGCGTGGCGCGGGTAGCCGTCCGCGTAGCCGCACGCCACCACGCCCACCTTGACGTTGCCGGCCGCTTCGTAGCGGCTGCCGTAGCCCACCACCTCGCCGGCGGCGATATCCTGGATGCCGATGATACTGCTGCGCAAGGTCATGGTGGGCAACAAGCCGAAGTCCTGCGCCGACGTGCCGCCGGGAGCGCCGCTGGGCGTGCCGCCGTACAGCATGATGCCGGGACGCACCCAGTCGCTGTCCAGATGATGCATCAGCAGGCCGGCCGAATTGCACAGGCTGCGCGGCAAGCTTGTCCCTATGCTGGACGCACCCGCTTCGAAACGCAGCATCTGCCGGGCCAGGGGCAGGCGCGTGGGCCCCGCCTCGTCCGCATTGGCAAAGTGCGTCATCAGGGTGATCGTGCCGATATGCGGGATGGCGCGCAGGCGCGCATACGCGGCGGCCACGGCCTGCGGCGTGAAGCCCAGGCGGTTCATGCCCGTATTCATCTTCAGGTGCACGTCGATGGCGGCCGGCAGGCGCGCCGCTTCCAGCATGGCGATCTGCTCTTCGCAATGCACGCTGCCGTCCAGCTTGTGCTGCGCCATGACGGGCAAATCGCCGGCGTCGAAAAATCCTTCCAGCAGCAGGATGGGCTTGGTCCAGCCCAGTTCGCGCAAGCGCACGGCATAGTCGACCTCGACCAGGGCCAGGCCATCGGCGGCGGCAAAGCCCCGCATGGCCCGTTCCAGGCCGTGGCCGTAGGCGTTCGCCTTGACGACGGCCCACACCCTGGCGCCGCGCGCGCAAGCGCGGGCGCGCGCCAGATTATGTTGCATGGCATCGAGATGGATAGTGGCGATGAGGGGCCTGGGCATATGCGTCATTCACGGCGGGTGGGAAAGCCGTATTTTACCGGATGGGCCGGATGCGGGCGACGGGGCCTGCCAGGCAGGCGTGCACGATGCTCGCCCAGGATAGCATTTATAAAATGCTCACATGTGATGTATTTTTCTACGGCAGAATAATTAAGCTTCGCTTAGGCAAGACTATGCAAAGCAGCCCCGTCCAAACTTGGGGTTTGCCGTTTTTTCGTGGTATAAAGCAAGCCAGATATGATTTCAGGCATTCCAGAATGAATCGTGGTTTTTATACCATCATGGCGGCGCAGTTCTTTTCCTCGCTGGCCGATAACGCCCTCTTTTTTGTCGCCGTCGATTTATTGGTGTCCATGAAATCCCCGGCGTGGATCACGCCGCTGCTAAAACTGTCATTCGTGCTGTTTTACGTGCTGTTGGCCGCTTTTGTCGGCGCTTTCGCGGATGCATTGCCGAAGGGCAAGGTCATGTTCATCGCCAACATGGTCAAGATCTTCGGTTGCGCCCTCGTCTTCTTCCACGTCCATCCGCTGCTGGCCTACGCCGTCGTCGGCTTTGGCGCGGCCGTGTACTCGCCCGCCAAATACGGCATCCTGACGGAATTGCTGCCGCCGGAAAAGCTCGTGGCGGCGAATGGCTGGATCGAAGGCCTGACCGTCACTTCCATCATCCTCGGCACCGTCATGGGCGGCGCACTCGTCAGCGGCCACGTGTCCGACATGCTGCTTTCGTTCGATCTGCCCTTCGTCGATACCGGCATCACCACCAAGACGGAAGCGGCCCTGTGCGTGGTGGTCGGCATCTATGCGCTGGCAACCCTGGCCAACCTGAAGATTCCCGACACGGGCTGCGTGTATGCGCACCAGGAACGCAATCCTATCAAATTGATTACCGATTTTGCCAATTGCTATTCCATCCTGTGGAAAGACAAGCTGGGCCAGATCACCCTGGCCGTGACAACCCTGTTCTGGGGCGCCGGCGCCACCTTGCAGCTGATCGTGCTGGAATGGGCCAAGCAGTCGCTGAACATGCCGTTCGACAAGGCGACCAGCCTGGTGGGCGTGGTGGCCATCGGCGTGGCGGCCGGCGCCGTGCTGTCGGCGCGCTTCATTCCGCTGCGCAAGTCGCTGACCGTCATTCCGCTGGGCATTGCCATGGGCGTGATCGTCATGATGATGACGCAAGTGCATTCCGTCTGGATCGCCTACCCGCTGCTGGTGCTGATCGGCGCCCTGTCCGGCTTCTTCGTCGTGCCAATGAATGCCCTGCTGCAACACCGCGGCCACGTGCTGATGAGCGCAGGCCATTCGATCGCCGTGCAGAACTTCAATGAAAACCTGTCGATTCTGACCATGCTGGCCGTGTATTCCATCATGATCCGTTTGCACCTGCCGCTGAACATCATCATCATCCTGTTCGGCCTGTTCGTCGCCGGCACCATGTACGCCATCATGCGCAAGCACAAGCTGAACCAGGCCGAGCATGACAATCTTTCCTTGATCGGCGAGCAAAAACATTAAACCCAGCAAGTGCTGGGGTCAGACGGGGACGCCGAGTCCCGACGGGGGAAGGCATCCCAATGGGATGCCTTCCGATCGCAAAGCGGCTGACCCCGGCATTACCCAGGCAGCGCGCCTGTTATTCGCCGCGCGGCAGCCTGCTGCGTCCAGTCAGGCGGCACGACAAAACCGCGCGTGCGCTCCACTTCCCAGCCTTCGATAGTATCCACCGTGGCCACCATCAGCGGTTGCGCCAGATCAAACAACTGCGCGCGCAAGGCATCGACGTCCAGCACTGCCGCCTCGCGGCCCTTGAACGGCGCCAGCCATTGCAAACGCGGCAGCACGACATAGCGCTGCGCGGGCAATTGCGCGGGCGTGCACCAGAAGCCGTGTCCGTGATCCTGGGAAATGCCGTCCATGCCGGGCGCCGTGCCGAGGGCGTAAAACAGCCAGCCCTTGACCAGCGCCTGCGCCGCCCGCACGGGCTGCGCCAGCAAGCCTTGCGCGGCCGGATGGCGGGACAGGGCCAGTTGCTTGTCGAGAATCTTGCGCATCTTCAAGCCCAGGGTATCGGCCAGGTTGGGGCCGATCAAGTGGTTGAAGACGCCGGGATCGGGCGCGCCTTCGAGCAGGTAGAACTTGGTGGCAAATTCCCAGTGCCGCAGCTCGTCGCCGTCATGCAGCAGGAAATCGAACTCGCCCACCGTGTCGTTGCGGTTGACCTGCACCTGCAAGCCATGGGCTGCCAGGATACCCTGTTGCGCAAAATAAAAGGCCAGCAGCTTTTCAGCATACAGGCCCAGGCGGGAATAGAACCGGCTGCCCAGCGCCGCATCGAGCGGCGACGGGTCATCCTGCAGCGCCGCCAGCCACGCCGCCACGGCGGGCGTGACGGCAGGCAGGCTGGCGATGCGCCCGCCCCAGTGCACGCTGGCCGGGTCGAGCAAGTCGGGCGAATCGAGCAGCCAGGCCAGCGCGCGCACGCGGGGCTGCGTCAGATGGCCCCAGCGCTGCTCGAAGCGGACCTGGAAGGTGCCGCCGGCCGTATCAACCACCGTGCGTGCTTTTCGCCAGGCACAGGTCGGCCCAGGCGCGCGCCTTGGCCTTGCCCGTTGCGTCCTGCAACAACATTTCCGGGTGGAAGGTGGCGATCAGCGAGGCATTGCCCAGCTGGCGCACCTTGCCGCGCACGGGTTTTTCGCCGGGATTGATGCCGGCGGCGGCCATGGATCCGAGCGTCAAGATAGTGCGCGGCTGCAGCAGGGCCAGTTCGCGCTCGAAATACGGGCGGCAGGCGGCGGACTCGGCCTCGGTGGGCAAGCGCTCCAGGCCGGCCGCGTCAAGCGGACGGCATTTCAGCAAGTGCGTCATATACACATCGCGATCCGCATCGACGGCGATGGCTTTCAGCATATTGTCGAGCAACTTGCCCTGCTCGCCCGGCAAGGCGCGCCCTTCCCGCTCTTCCAGGCGCGAGGGGCTGCTGGCCAGCATCAGCCAATCGCCCTGGCGGTCGCCGCGGCCCATGACGACGCCCTTGCGCGTCTTGCACAAGTCGCAGCGCGCGCACTTGGCGACGGCGGCCGTCAAGCCATCCCAGTCGAGGGCGGCGATATCGGCATCGCTGAGCTGCCTGGCGGGCGGCGGCGGGGGCGCATCGTCGAACCAGGCCGTGTCGTCGGGCGCGGCGGCAGGCGCGGGAGCAGGCGCGGCCGCGGAAACAGGAGCCGCGGCGACGGGCGCAGCAGCTTCCACGGTGTCCGCGACTGCCTCTGCGGCAAGCACTTCGGCCACGGGCGCCGGGACAGCTGCGGCTGCGGCAACTTCGGCCACGGGTTGCGCCACGGCCACTTCCACCTCCACGGCAGCCTCGACGACAATATCAACGGCCTCGGGCGCGCCGCCCTGGCGCAGGCGCCACAACGGCCCCACGCCCATTTCATCGAGGAAAACGGCGCTGCGGCTCATAGGGTATAACGCATCACGATGGCGTCCTCACGTTGCGAGTTGCTGGCCGGATAATATCCCTTGCGCCGGCCGATCTGGGCAAATCCGTAGCGCTGGTAGATGTCGAGCGCGCGCGTATTCGACGGGCGCACTTCCAGCAGCATCGATTCCATGCCCAGCTGGCGCGCGCAGGCGCAGGACTGGTTCAGCAGGAAGCGGCCCAGTCCCTGACCCTGGATGGCGCCCTCGACGGCCACGTTCAGCAAGTGCGCCTCGTCGACCACCAGCATCAGCAGGAAGTAGCCAAGCAAGGTGCCGTCCGCGTCGCGCAGCACCCAGGCCGGGTAGCCGCTCTTGAGCGAATCGACGAAATTGCCATGCGTCCAGGGATGCGGATAGACGCGCTGCTCCAGCGCCAGCACCTCGATCAGGTCCGCTTCAACCATCGGCTGATAGTCGAGGCGCAGCAAGTCCCAGCCTGCCGCGCCGACCTTGCCTGCCTCGCTCATTGCGCGGACTCCGCGGCGGCCTTGGCGGCCTGCATGTCCAGGCGTTCCGCGCTCGTGTAGGCGATCTTGTTACGCAAATACAAAGGCTGCGCCTCGGCCGCCGTCACGCACCGGCCGGCCGCAAACGCGATGCGCGCCAGCTGCGCCACCTGCACGGCATGCGGCATGATGGCCGCGTCGGCCGTGGCCGCGCACGGCAGCGCGGCCAATGCGTCGGCGTAGGCGCTAAAACCGTTGCCGCAGCCGGCCACATCGCCTTGCGGCGCCACGCCGGCCGGCGCGCTCAGGGCCGGCGGCAGGACGGCCTGCAAGCCATTCTGGTACTCATATTGCGCCCAATACACCTCGCCCATGCGGGCGTCGAGCACGGTCACGATGTGCTGCGCGCCATGCTGCTGGTGGCAGGCGAGGGCCATGGCGTCGAGGGTCACGACGGGCACGACGGGCAGGCTGGCGCCGTAGGCCAGGCCTTGCGCGATGCCGCAGGCCGTGCGCACGCCCGTAAACGAGCCGGGGCCGGAGCCGTAGGCGATGGCGTCCACGTCGGCCAGGGTCACGCCCGCTTCGGCCAGCAATTCCTGCACCATGGGCAGGATCGACTGGGAATGGGTGCGCACGCCCGACGAGGCGCGGGACAGGACGGCATCGCCGCGCAACAGGGCGCAGGAGGCCAGTTCGGACGATGTTTCAATAGCAAGCAGGGTGGGAAGTAAGGTAGACATAACGTATTTTACCTTGCCGCGCCACGGCGCGGCACTCCCCGCTGCGGCATGGCGCGGCAAGCCGGGCGGCGATCAGGCCGGCGCAGCTTGAGACGGCTTGCACAGCACCCCCGCGAGGACGGCTATAATGAAAGACGCAGCTAATTATTTGACCGGCATCAAGTCTGCCGCGCCAAGCAATCGTTCCGCCATGACTAAGCAACACTACCAAGCTACATCGCTCAGCAACATCGTCTTTCCACTCTTGCCCTGGTCCGTTCCGTGAATCCACTTCTTGCTAAACTGCAACCATATCCATTCGAAAAGCTGCGCCAGCTGTTTGCCGGTGTGACGGTCAACCCCGAGTATGCGCCCATCAGCCTGGGCATGGGCGAACCCAAGCACCCGACGCCGCCGTTCATCGAGCAGGCGCTGGTCGACCATATCCACGGCCTGGCCAGCTATCCGACCACCATCGGTTCGGAAGCCTTGCGCGGCGCCATTGCCGGCTGGCTGGAACGCCGCTACGGCATCCCCAGGCTCGATCCTGCCACGCAAATCCTGCCCGTGAACGGTTCGCGCGAAGCGCTGTTTGCGCTGGCGCAAACGGTGATCGATCCGTCGGCCGGTTCGCTCGTGATCAGCCCGAACCCGTTTTACCAGATCTATGAAGGCGCGGCCTACCTGGCCGGCGCCGAACCGTATTTCGTCAATTCCGACCCCACGCGCAATTTCGGCTGCGATTACGACAGCGTGCCCGCCTCGGTATGGGAAAAAGTGAAACTGCTGTTCCTGTGTTCACCGGGCAACCCGACGGGCGCCGTGCTGACCCTGACAGACTGGGAACACCTGTTCGCCCTGTCCGAGCGCTACGACTTCGTCATCGCCGCCGACGAGTGCTATTCCGAGATCTACCACGGCGACACGCCGCCGCTGGGCGCGCTGCAGGCGGCGCACATGCTGGGCCTGTCCACGATCGAGCGCCCGTATGCGCGCCTGGTGGTGTTTTCCAGCCTGTCGAAGCGCTCGAACGTGCCGGGCATGCGCTCGGGCTTTGTTGCCGGCGACGCGGAAGTGCTGAAAAAATTCCTGCTCTACCGAACCTACCACGGCGGCGCCATGAGCCCCGCCGTGCAGGCGGCCTCCGTCGCGGCCTGGAACGACGAAACCCATGTCGAGGAAAATCGCGCCAAGTACCGCGCCAAGTTCGACGCCATCACGCCGCTGCTGCAATCGGTGATGGACGTGCAATTGCCGGACGCCGGCTTCTACCTGTGGGCCGACGTCAGCCGCACGGGCCTGTCCGACACCGAATTCGCGCAACGCCTGTACGCCGAATATAATGTCACGGTATTGCCTGGCAGCTACCTGGCGCGCGACGCGCACGGCATCAATCCGGGCCGCAACCGCATCCGCATGGCCCTGGTGGCCGAAACGGCCGAAGGGCTGGAAGCGGCCTTGCGCATAGTAAAATTCTGCCAGCAGCTTTCCGCATCCGCATCAACCAACTAAATGAACAAGACATCATCATGAGCCAACAACTGCAAACCATCATCGACCAGGCCTGGGAAAACCGCGCCGAGATCAATCCGCGCAACGGCACGGCCGAACTGCGCGACGCCGTCTCCCACGTCATCAACGGCCTGGACAACGGCAGCATCCGCGTGGCCGAAAAAACCACGGGCGACTGGGTTGTCAACCAGTGGGTCAAGAAAGCCGTGCTGCTGTCGTTCCGCCTGGAAGACAACGTCGTCCTGCCGTCCGATGGCACGATGCAGTTCTACGACAAAGTGCCGACCAAGTTCGCCAACTACACGGCCGAAGACTTCGCCAAGGGCGGCTTCCGCGTGGTGCCGCCCGCCGTCGCCCGCCGCGGCAGCTTCATCGCCAAGAACGTCGTGCTGATGCCTTCCTACGTCAACATCGGCGCCTACGTCGATGAAGGCGCCATGGTCGATACCTGGGCCACCGTCGGCTCCTGCGCGCAGATCGGCAAGAACGTCCACCTGTCCGGCGGCGTCGGCATCGGCGGCGTGCTGGAACCGATGCAAGCGAACCCGACCATCATCGAAGACAACTGCTTCATCGGCGCCCGCTCGGAAATCGTCGAAGGCGTGATCGTCGAGGAAAATTCCGTCATCTCGATGGGCGTGTACATCGGCCAGTCGACCAAGATCTACGACCGCGCCACGGGCGAAGTGACGTATGGCCGCGTGCCGGCAGGCTCCGTCGTGGTCTCGGGCAACCTGCCTTCGGAAGACGGCAAGTACTCGCTGTACTGCGCCGTGATCGTCAAGCGCGTCGATGCAAAGACCCGCGCAAAAACGGGCATCAACGAACTGCTGCGCGGTATCTGATGACACCTCTGTAAACCTACTGCGCTGCCCACTATCGGGTTTCCGTTGCTCACTGTACTAACTGTACAGTTCCGCTACTCGACCCGATATTGAGCGTGCTCGCTACGGTTTGCAGAGGCGTCGTGACGCACGTAAAAAAAAATCATGTCCTGCCAACCGGCGGGACATTTTCATTTCTGGCGAGCAACTTCAATCGTCGCGCCCCCGCTTCTCATCCTGTCCTATACTGGATGGCATGAATACTCCTCCCGTATTGATCGTCGGCGCCGGTCCTACCGGCCTCATGCTTGCCTTGCGCCTGGCGCGCCATGGTGTCGATTGCCGCATCATCGACAGGAACAGCGGCCCCGGCCAGGCGTCGCGGGCCATGGCCGTGCATGCGCGCACCCTGGAGTTTTACCAGCAGCTGGGCTTTGCCGACGAGCTGGTCAACCTGGGCATCAAGATCAATGCCATGCACATCCACGAAGGGGGCGAGGAACTCGTGAAACTGGCGCTGGGCGAGATCGGCGAGGGCCTGAGTCCCTATCCTTTCGTGCTGAGCCTGCCCCAGGACGAGCATGAACGCTTTCTGATCAGCAAACTGGCGGCGGCCGGCGTGCATGTGGAATGGAACGTCACGCTGGACCTGTGGACACAGGACGATAGCGAAGTGCAAGCCATCCTGCTCCATAATGGCGAACGCCAATATTGCACGTTTGACTATATCTGCGGCTGCGACGGCGCCCGCAGCAAGGTGCGCGAGATCGCCGGTTTCGAGTTTTCCGGCGGCACCTATGACCACCTGTACTACGTGGCCGATGCGCAAGTGGCGGGCAACAATACGGATTTGCACGCCCACCTGGGCGCGAACGCATTTGCGCTGATGTTGCCCGTGCGCACCACCGGCATGCAGCGCCTGATCGGCATCCTGCCCGACCGCCCCGATGGCGCGCCGGCGCCCGTCTTCGACGACGTGCGCAGCGACGTGGAAGCCCTGCTGGACATCCGGGTCGAACACGTGAACTGGTTTTCCACCTATAAAGTGCACCACCGGGTGGCAGCGCAGTTCCGCGCGCGGCGCTGCTTCATCCTCGGCGACGCCGCCCATCTGCACAGCCCCGTGGGCGGCCAGGGCATGAACACGGGCCTGGGCGACGCCGTCAACCTGGCCTGGAAACTGGCGCAAAAGCTGCACGGCCAGAGCAACGACGCCCTGCTCGACACCTATGAAAGCGAGCGCATCGTGTTTGCCCGCAAGCTCGTCGCCACCACCGACCGCGCCTTCCAGGCCATCGTCGCGCAGGGCATCGCCGGGCAATTCCTGCGGCGCTGGCTGGTGCCGCACGCGCTGCCCTTCCTCTCGGGCTTCGCGCGGGCGCGCCGGCTGCTGTTCAAGACCGTGTCGCAAATCGAGATCAGCTATGAAGACAGCGCTTTGTCCGCGGGCCATGCGCAATACCTGCGCGGCGGCGACCGCCTGCCGTGGTTCTCCGACGGCACGCAAGACAATTTTATCGCCCTGTGCAGCATGGATTGGCAATTGCATATCTATGGCGAAGCGGCGCCCGAACTGCTCGACGAGGCGCGCGTGCTGAAACTGCCCGTGCATTGCTACACCTACAACGTGGCCGCCAAGCTGGCCGGCCTGGGCCGCGACGCGGCCTACCTCGTGCGCCCCGACGGCCACATCGCGCTGGCCCTGCACCTGCAGGAAAGCGGCGCCCTGCGCGCCCTGGCCTTGCGCCTGGGCCTGCATTTCGGCCCGCAAGAGATGGGCAAGACGGCGCCACGGCCCGTGTAGGGGAATCACGGGGCCGTGTTGCACTGCCGCATCGGCTGCGCATCGACTGTATAATGGCGGCTACCATCGCATTTTGTCCTGGCGCAAGCGCCGCGATCAAGCGAACCGCATTCATACCCCTTAGCCCTACCCATGACGACCATTACACTCTACGGTATCCCCAACTGCGATACCGTCAAAAAGGCCCGCACCTGGCTGGCCGCGCAACAACTCGATTTCACCTTCCACGACTTCAAGAAGCAGGGCCTGGAACGCGCCACCGTCGAAGCATGGCTGCAGCAATTGCCGTGGGATGTGCTGGTCAACAAGAAAGGCACGACCTGGCGCGCCCTGTCCGACGAGCGCAAGGCATCGATCACGGACGCGGCCGGCGCTTTGGACCTGATGCTGGAAAACCCGTCCATCATCAAGCGCCCCGTGCTGGACAAGGATGGCCAGTTCAGCGTGGCGTTTTCCGATGCGCAGTACAAGAGCATTTTTTCAGTTTAAACCCGACACCTGCAAGGCTGGGGTCGTACGGGGACGCCGAGTCCCAAGGGTACGCCCCCGCTCCACACCATGACCACCTCCAAAACCCTCGCCCTGACCGAAAAACTGATCGCCCTGTCCTCGGTCACGCCCGACGACAAGGGCTGCCAGCAGCACCTGATCGACCTCCTCACGCCGCTGGGCTTTGTCTGCGAGACAATCCAGTCGAACGACGTCACCAACCTGTGGGCGCGCCGCGGCACCACCTCGCCCGTGTTCGTCTTTGCCGGCCATACGGACGTGGTGCCCACCGGCCCCGTCGAGCAATGGCGCTCGGAACCGTTCATTCCCACGCACCGCGACGGCAAGCTGTACGGCCGTGGCGCGGCCGACATGAAGACCTCGATCGCCGCCATGGTGGTGGCTTGCGAGGAATTCATCGCCGCCACGCCCGGGCACACGGGCTCCATTGCCTTTTTGATCACCAGCGACGAGGAAGGCCCCGCCACGGACGGCACCGTCATCGTCTGCGAGCAACTGAAGGCGCGCGGCGAGCAGATCGACTACTGCCTCGTGGGCGAGCCGACCTCGAGCGCGCAGCTGGGCGACATGATCAAGAACGGCCGCCGCGGCTCGCTGTCGGGCCGCTTGACGATCAAGGGCGTGCAAGGCCATATCGCCTACCCGCACCTGGCGAAAAATCCGATCCACGAAGCGGCGCAGGCGCTGGCCGACCTGGTCGAGGAAAAATGGGACGCGGGCAACGAGTATTACCTGCCGACCTCATGGCAAATGTCCAACATCAACGCGGGCACGGGCGCCAACAACGTCATTCCAGGCGACATGGTGATCGACTTCAATTTCCGCTTTTCCACGGCCAGCACGGCGGAAGGCCTGCAGGAACGGGTCCACGCCATCCTCGACAAGCATGACTTGCAGTACGATTTGCAGTGGACCCTGAGCGGCCTGCCCTTCCTCACGCCGCGCGGCACGCTCTCCGATGCGCTGTCGTCCGCCATCCAGGCAGAAACGGGCATCGCGACGGAGCTGTCGACCACGGGCGGCACCTCGGATGGCCGGTTTATCGCGCAAATCTGCCCCCAAGTGATAGAATTCGGGCCGCCCAATGCCAGTATTCACAAGATCGACGAGCACATCGAACTGCGCCACATCGATCCCCTGAAGAATATTTACCGGCGCACGCTGGAGCATTTGCTGCCCGTCTGAAGCAGAATACCGAGGCCCGTCACGGCGGGCCAGAACACCGTCTTTTCGAGAATGCCATGACCCCGAACCCGTTTTCCACGCCACGCGACCTGTTGCGCTACGCCGTTACCCGTTTCAATACCGCCAAGCTGTTTTTCGGCCACGGCAGCGCCGAAGCGTTCGACGAAGCCGCCTATCTGATCCTGCACACGTTGAAGTTGCCGCTCGACAAGCTCGAACCGTTTCTCGACGCCAAATTGCTGCCGTCGGAAGTGGCCAGCGTCATGAGCGTCATCGACCGCCGCAGCATCGACCGCGTGCCGGCCGCCTACATCACCAAGGAAGGCTGGCTGGGCACGTATAACTTCTACGTCGACGAGCGCGTGATCGTGCCCCGCTCCTTCATCGCCGAACTGATCCCTGAATACTTCTCGCCATGGGTGGCGGAACCGGACGCCGTGGAAAACATCCTGGAACTGTGCACCGGTTCGGGCTGCCTGTCCATCATGATGGCCGACGCCTTCCCGAACGCCGCCGTCGATGCCGTGGACATTTCCGCCGACGCGCTGGCCGTGGCCAAGCGCAACGTCGACACGTATAAATTGCAGGACCGCGTCACCCTGATCGAATCGGACCTGTACGCGAACGTGCCGGCCAAGAAATATGATTTGATCATCAGCAACCCGCCTTACGTGAATTCCGCGTCGATGGGCGCGCTGCCCCAGGAATACCTGGCCGAACCGCAGATCGCCCTCGACGGCGGCAGCGACGGCATGGACCTGGTGCGCAAGATCATCGCCGGCGCGGCCGAGCGCCTGACGGACGACGGCATCCTGATGATTGAAATCGGCAACGAGCGCGCCTACGCGGAAGCGGCTTTCGGCGAACTGGGCCTGACCTGGCTGACGACGAGCGCCGGCGACGACATGGTGTTCCTGCTGACGGCCGAGCAGCTCAAGCTGGCATAAACGCTGGCGCAAGCGGCGCAGTGCCTTAATTTACAACACAAAGAAAAAAATGATACGTTTCCTACAAGTAAGCCTGATGCGCGGCATCAAACCGTTGCTCGAACAAGTCGATGTCACCCTCAATCCGGGCGACAAGATCGGCCTGATCGGCGCCAATGGCGCGGGCAAATCGAGCCTGTTCGCCATGATGCGCGGCGAATTGCACCCTGACCAGGGCGAAATCGATTTCCCGGCCAAATGGCGCGTGGCTTACGTGGCGCAGGAAACGCCGCCGCTGGACCGTGCCGCGCTCGACTACGCGATTGACGGCGACGTGACCTTGCGCAAGCTGGAAGCGGAACTGGCGCGCCTGGAATCGGAGCCGGCCACGTCGGAAAACGGCATCGCCATCGGCGAGATCTACAGCGCCCTGGCCGACGCCGATGCGTATACCGTGCAGTCGCGCGGCGAACAATTGCTGCTGGGCCTGGGCTTTACCCTGGACCAGATGCAGCAGCCTGTCGCCAGCTTCTCCGGCGGCTGGCGCATGCGTCTGAACCTGGCGCAAGCGCTGATGTGCCCGTCCGACCTGCTGCTGCTCGATGAACCGACCAACCATTTGGACCTGGACGCCATCATCTGGCTGGAAGACTGGCTGAAACGCTACGCCGGCACCTTGCTGATCATTTCCCATGACCGCGACTTCCTCGATGAAGTGGTCAACGTCGTCGTGCATATCGACGAGCGCAAGCTGAAGCGCTACTCGGGCAACTATTCGAGCTTCGAGCGCCAGCGCGCGGCGCAGATGATCCTGGCCGCCGGCGCGCTGGAAAAGCAGCAGCGCAAGCGCGCCCACCTGGAGTCCTTCGTGAACCGCTTCAAGGCGCAAGCCTCGAAGGCGCGCCAGGCGCAAAGCCGCATGAAGGCGCTGGCGAAGATGGAAGAACTGGCGCCGCTGCGCGCCGCCGCCGAATTCTCGTTCGAATTCCGCGAGCCTTTGAGCGCGCCGAACCCGCTGCTGGTGATGGAAGACGTCGATGCGGGCTACAAGATCGAGAACGAAGCGACGGGCGAGATCACGCATAAAACCATCGTCAACGGCATCAAGTTTTCGCTGCAGATCGGCCAGCGCATCGGCCTGCTGGGCCAGAATGGCGCCGGCAAGTCGACCCTGATCAAGACCATCGCGGGCGAACTGATGCCATTGACGGGCGACGCCACCCTGGGCAAGGGCCTCAACATCGGTTATTTTGCCCAGCACCAGGTGGAAATGCTGCGCCACGACGAATCGCCGCTGTGGCATCTGTCGAAGATCGCGCCGACCACGCGCGAGCAGGAGTTGCGCAACTTCCTCGGCGGCTTCAACTTCCCCGGCAACATGGTCACCAGCTCGATCGCGCCGTTCTCGGGCGGCGAAAAGGCCCGCCTGGCGCTGGCCCTGATCGTCTGGCAGCGTCCGAATTTGCTGCTGCTCGATGAACCGACCAACCACCTGGACCTGGAAACGCGCGAAGCGCTGACGGAAGCGCTGGCGCAGTTCGAAGGCACCCTGGTCGTCGTTTCCCATGATCGCCATTTGCTGCGCGCCACCACGGACGAATTCATCATCGTCGCCGACGGCAAGCTGCAGCCATTCGACGGCGACCTGGACGACTACAAGGACTGGCTCTTCAAGACCAAGCTGGGTAAAGGTACCGATGTGCTGCCGGCCGCCGGCAAGGCCAACAAGACCGACTTCCCGGTAACGTCGTCCGTGCCTGCGCCGGCCGCCGCCCCTGCCGCGCCCGTGCGCGACAAGCGCCAGGAAGCGGAAGACCGCCAGAAGGCGGCCGCCCTGCGCAAGCCGATCGAAAACAAGATCAAGCGCCAGGAAGAGCAGATCGCCAAGCGCAACGCGCAAAAGGCGGAAACGGAAGAAAAGCTGGGCGAACCGACCATCTACGACGCCGCCAACAAGGCCAAGCTGAAACAGTTGCTGGCTGACCAGACCTTCTTCACCAAGGACCTGGCGCAGCTGGAAGCGGAATGGCTCGATTTGCAGGATCAATTAGAGCAACTCGGCTAAGGCAGAGCACAAAGACGACCTCCGGGTCGTCTTTTTTTTAGGCGACCTGCATGGGACCGGGGCTGCGGATCGCCATCAGGCGGTCGATGTCGACGAGGATCAGGCGGCGTCCCGCCACCGCGCCCAGGCCCAGCAGGTAGTCGGCTTCCGCCTCGCCCAGGCCGGGCACGGCGGCGATGTCGGCCGGCGCCAGGCTGACGATGTCGGTGACGCCGTCGACCACCATGCCCATCACGCCATTGCTCAGCTGCAAGATGATCACGTCGGTGGCGGGGTCGGGCGCGCCGTCGGCGCTGCCGAACGCGGCGCGCATGTCGACGATGGGAATGATCACGCCGCGCGAAACGGCCACGCTGTGCAGCACTTCCCCTTCCGAGGAAAAGCGGTCGAGTTCCTTGAGCGGGCGCAGTTCCCGCACGCAGCGGTAATCGAGGCCGTATTCCAGGCCGCCCAGCCGGAAGCTCAGGTACTGCGTCAGGGATGGCGCGGTGCTGCGTTGCACCGTTGCTGCGGCGCCAGGCGTCGTCGTGGGCTGCATGGTGTTCCTTTCATCCGGTAAGCGCTGCCAGGATGCGCAGTGGCGCAACGTTGGCCCCATGCTAACGGGCATCGCCGCAGGCGGCGTTGAGAAACATCAACTTTCCCGGAAGACAGCGCCCGCTGCGGCCGCGGCCTTGCGCAGGCGCAGTCCCGCGCGTCTTGCCTTACAATACCCCCATCGTTTTTCCACAGGCAGGCCATGCAACACCTCGTCAATCCCGCTGAAGTTGAATTCTCCGCCATCCGCGCCCAGGGCCCGGGCGGACAGAATGTCAACAAGGTCTCCAGCGCCATCCATCTGCGCTTCCCCATCGCCGCCTCGTCGCTGCCGGAAGCGTACAAGGAGCGGCTGCTGGCCCTGCGCGACAGCCGTATCAGCAAGGATGGCGTGCTGGTGCTCAAGGCGCAGCAGTCGCGCAGCCAGGAACAGAACAAGGAAGAGGCCTTGCGGCGCTTGCAGGAAATTATCGACAGCGTAAGCTTCCTGCCCGCCGTGCGCCGCGCCACCAAGCCCACGCGCAGCTCGCAGCGGCGCCGTCTCGACAGCAAGAGCACGCACAGCGTGCTCAAACAGTCGCGCGGCAGGGTCACGGATTAATCGCTACGGCGGCGCATACGTCCAGTCCAGGCTGCCCGCGCTGTCCGCAAACACGGGCTGCGTGGCCGGCGTGGCGCTGCGCAGCAGGGCCTTGATCTCTTTCGGCGGCCGGTCGTAGACCTTGGCCGGCCCGGGCGGCGCGACCATGGCGCGCACCGTCGTCTCGCCGTCGACCAGGCCCAGGACGCAGCGCGACTGGCCGGCCGTCGCCTGCCGCTCATGGCGCAGCTGTTCCACCAGGGCCAGCATCTGCGCGTGCAGGATTTCCGACTGCTTCACCTCCACGCGCAGGCGCGCCACTTCCTTCAGGACGGGCGCGATGCGCGCGGCCAGCTTGTCGTACTGCAACTGTTGCGTTGGCTGCAGCTGCCGCTCGCCGCGCCGCAGCTGGCCGGCCAGCGTCAGGTAATTGCGCACTTCGGGCAATTGCGCGATGACGTCGATTTCCTGCTGGCGCTTGTGCTGCATCTGCCGGTGCTGCGCGGCCTTCGCCAGGCTCTCCGCAATCTGTTGCTCCAGGGCGCTCAGGTCCGGTACCAGCGGAAAAAGCAGCATTTCCACCTGCTTGCGCGGGCCGGCGCTGCCGATGCGGATGGTGCGCGCCGCCACGGCGCAGCCTTCGGCCAGCTCGATGATGGCCTCGTCGGCAATAATCTCGCAATTGCTGGCATGGTCGATCACCACGCGCGTGCCGGCGATGACGCAGCTTTCGGCGCGCTTCAGGTGCACCTCGCCGCTCAGGGCCTGCAGCACGGAGCCGGACGCCACGCCCTCGACGCGCACGTCGCCGTGCTCATTGAACGCCGTGCCGCCCACCAGGTTGCGCTGTAGCAAAATCAAGCCGCCATGCGAGTGCAGATGGCCGTACACGTCGCCATGGATGGTGATGTCGCTGCCGTCGAGCTGGCGCTGCTCCTGCACGTCGCCATATTCCTCGTAGGCGGCGCGCAGCTTCAGATTGCCCGTGGTGCGGCTGCTGACGCCTTCGCGGCTGACGATCCTGTTTTCGATGGCAATCTTGCCATGCGCATCAACATTCACGTAACCAGCCTGCGTGGCGACGACGAAGTCGCCATCGCTGAAATGCTCGACGGCCGTGCCGGCGCCGGCCACCGTGGCCAGGTCCAGCTCCAGCGGCGCGGGCGGCGCCAGCACATTGCCGGCCAGGTCGTAGCCAGGCACGCCGGGGGCGCCCGGCAGCAGGCGCAGCAGGCGCGCATGTTTTTTCACCTGTGGAAAACGGTTCTTGAAGCTGAGCAAGTCCAGCCGGCCGTCGGGGCGCTCGCGCGGCGCGTCGTTACGGTGTATGCCCTGCGACACTTCGGCCAGCCGGGCGTCGCGCCCCGGCTGCGGCGGCAACGCCCGCGCCACCGTGATGCGCTCGGCCTTGCCGCTGCCGAGAATGGCGCGCACGGCAGCCGCATCAATGCCGTAGCGCACGCCCTTGCCCCACAGGTCGGCCACCAGCTCGTCGAATTCGCGCCGTGCCGGCGCCTGGCCGTCCGCGTCGGCAGGCAGGGTTTCAAAGTAAAACTCGGCGCTGTCGCCGCAGATCTTGACTTGCTTGTAGAGCAGGCGGCGCTGGGGCGGGAACGGCGCCACGCGGGCGGCAATGCGCAGCAGGGCTTCGCCCTTGGGCGCGGCGCGGGGCGTGGGGGCGTGAAACAGGGTCAGCAGGAACAGCGCGTAATCGAGGCCGGCCAGCAGCTGCCCCGACTGGAACAGCTGGCCGACGGCGGCGCGCAATTGCGCGGGCGCCAGCGACAGGTCGAGGAACACGCCCCCGTCGCGCTGGACAAGGCCGTGCGGCAAACCGGCCGCCTGGGCCGCATCAGGAACGGGCGTGTCGTCGTCGCTCACCATTTGCCTCCCCAAGCAACAAATTCAGAGAATTGCTTCAGTGCATTGGAACAATATCACGGGGCGTGGCGGCGTGCCGGATTAACATAATCCTGACGCAACAAACATGGGAATGAAAAATGGAGATGGATGTTTCAGGTAAAGTCACGACATCTGGCAAGACCATAGCGAGCGGAAGTGAATTGTGGCCGAGAAGCAGAACTGTACTTTAGTACAGTGAGCATCGCAGGCCACAAGTCGCGACGCGCAGTAGGTATTGCCGGATGTCATCAACGGCGCGGCGGATTCGAGTAAATATCCTGCCCCACTTCGTTGATCTGGCGGCGCAGGTCGCGGCGCTCGTCGGGCGTCATGCGGCCCGTGCGGCGCGAGGCGTCGGCGCCTTCGCTGGCGCGGCGCTGCTCTTCGGCGCGCGTGTCGAAACTGCGTGCGTCACGTTGTTCGCGCAGTCGCGTATCATTGCTGCTGCGCTGTACCTGCTCATAGCGCTGGGCCTGCATTTGCTGCTGTTCATCGCGGCGCGGCGGCGGCTGGTTTTGCGCATGCGCCAGGCTGGCCGCAAACATGGCGCAGACAACGAACGTGGACAGCACCAGCGTGGCAAAGAAGGCGCGTGCGGAGACCCGTGCGCTGGGAGCGGCGTGAATTTTTTGGGTAATGATATTCATTGAGTTCCTCTTCCGCAATGCCGTATAAACTAAAGCTGATTTCCACTGTGGCCCCAGTGTATGATGCTTTACACGGTGCAGTAAGAGTAATTGGGTAAAGTTTGTAACAGTTTGTAATGGGTCGCCGCAGCCCCTTGTGAGCGCCGCGCGAGGCGCTACTATAGCAACCAATATAAGATAACACGACACCCTAAATGACCACAACCTCCACATCCGGCAGCAACACGACTACGCAATCGATCCACGGCCACCAGGCAAAAATCATGGTGGTCGATGACGATGTGCGCCTGCGCGACTTGCTGCGCCGCTACCTGACCGAGCAGGGCTTCAATGTCTTTACGGCCGAGAGCGCCACTGCCATGAACAAGCTGTGGCTGCGCGAGCGCTACGACCTGCTGGTGCTCGATTTGATGCTGCCGGGCGAAGACGGCCTGTCCATCTGCCGCCGCCTGCGCGGCGCGGGCGACCAGACGCCGATCATCATGCTCACGGCCAAGGGCGAGGACGTGGACCGCATCGTCGGCCTGGAAATGGGCGCCGACGACTACCTGCCGAAGCCGTTCAATCCGCGCGAGCTGGTGGCCCGCATCGGCGCCGTGCTGCGCCGCAAAGGTCCCGATGAAATCCCGGGCGCGCCGTCGGAAACGCCGCAAACCTTCGAATTCGGCGACTTCGTGCTGGACCTGGGCACGCGCACCCTGAAAAAGAATGGCGAAACGGTGCCGCTGACCACGGGCGAGTTTTCCGTGCTGAAAGTGTTTGCCCGCCATGCGCGCCAGCCCCTGTCGCGCGAAAAACTGATGGAACTGGCGCGCGGACGCGAATACGAAGTGTTCGACCGCAGCCTGGACGTGCAGATTTCGCGCCTGCGCAAGCTGATCGAGCCTGACCCGTCGAGTCCGCTGTTCATCCAGACCGTGTGGGGCCTCGGCTACGTCTTCATCCCGGACGGACAGCCGCGCTGATCGCTGGCGAGGCATGATGAAGCTTGTTCCCGATATCAGCCTGGCGCGGCTGAAAAGCGGCCTGTTCTGGCGCACCTTTTTGCTGCTGGGTACTTTGACCACGGTCAGCATGATCACCTGGATCGGCATGATTTCCGTCATCCAGCGCGAGCCGCAGGCGCAGCAGATTTCCGCCCAGATCATTTCCGTCGTCACCATTACGCATGCGGCGCTGACGCACTCGGCCCCCGAGCTGCGGCGCGAGCTGCTGTTCGACCTCGTCAGCAACGAAGGCATCCGCATCTTCTCGCTGGAAGAGGACGACCGCATCGAGCCGCCGCCCGACAATTACCTGATGCCCGACATCGAGGCCCTGGTGAAGGCCAAGCTGGGCAAGGACACGCGCTTTTCCGCGCGCGTCAACGGCGTGGCCGGCTTCTGGGTCAGCTTCAAGATCGACGACGACGAATACTGGCTGATGCTGGACCGCGAACGCCTGCGCGGCCTGACGGGCTTCCAGTGGCTGGGCTGGGCCAGCCTGGTATCGCTGCTGTCGCTGCTGGGCGCGGCCATCATTTCCAGCCTGATCAATCTGCCGCTGTCGCGTCTGACGGCGGCCGCGCGCGACATCGCCAAGGGCAAGCAGCCGGCGCCGCTGCCGGAAAAAGGCCCGATCGAGATCATCGAGGCGAACCGCAGCTTCAACCAGATGGTCGATGATCTGAAACAGGTGGAGTCGGACCGCGCCGTGATTTTGGCCGGCATTTCGCACGACTTGCGCACGCCGCTGGCGCGCATGCAGCTGGAAGTGGAGATGGCCAACCTGTCGGACGAGGCGCGCGAAGGCATCCAGTCCGATATCGGGCAAATGGACGCCATCATCGGCCAGTTCCTCGACTACGCCAAGCCGACGGAAGCGTCAAGCTTCACGGACGTGGACCTGAGCGGCCTGCTGGCCGACATGACGCGCGAAGCCATGCGCCTGCCCGACGTGAAGATCAATGCCGAAATTGCCGAAGGCGCGCATGCGATGGGCAATCCCACCGACTTGCGCCGCGTGCTCAACAACCTGATCGAGAATGCGCGCCGCTATGGCAAGACGCCGGGCAGCGAGATGACGGAAATCGACATCGCCTGCCACGTGCGCACCAGCCACGGCGCGAAAAAGGTGATCATCGAGGTGCAGGACCATGGCGCGGGCGTGCCAGCGGAAAAGATCGAGCAACTGATGAAGCCGTTCACTCGCCTCGACACGGCGCGCGGGCAAGCCAACGGCGCCGGTCTGGGCCTGGCCATCGTCGACCGCGTGCTGCTGCGCCATGGCGCCGAATTGCAGGTGCGCAACCGCGAAGGCGGCGGCCTGGCGTTCCAGATCAGCTTGCCGGCGGCATAAGCGGCATAAGCGGCGTAGGTCGGCTTAGCGCAAAGCGCGTAAGCCGACAGCACCAGCGGCCTTGGCCAACAATGTTGTCGGATTAGGCGAGGCAAGGCCTCGCTAATCCGACCTACGCCGTCCGATGCAGGCTCCGGCACCAACGCCGCCCGACAGCCATCACGCCGACGCCTGCTCCGGCGCCAGCAATTTATTCATCAGCAATTCCGTTGCCCCGTAGCCGTACAGGGAATCGCTTTCCATGCCGGGCGTGTCGAAGGGGATCGATTCCTCGCGGTTCAGCTTGGCAGGGTCGGCGTCCGCATAACTGGCGCGCCAGGCGCGCTGCAAGGATTCATTGCGGCGGATAAAGGCCGGCATGGGCCAGGCGTCGCGCTCCCAGTGGCGGCTGTCGCCCAGCAGGGGCCAGCGCTCGTTGAGCAGGGCCATGTCGCCCGTGCGCAGGCGGCGCACGGCCTGCTCCGGCCGCAAGCCTTCCAGCTCTTCCAGGCTCGGCAAGCTGTCGCGCTTGGGCCCGAACATATACGCCAGCATGATGCGCCCGGCAGGCGCCCTGCGCGCCACCACGCCGACGGCATAGCCGCCGCCCGGCAAGGGCACGGCAAACCAGCTGCCTTCTCGGTATGGTAATGATCTCATCGTTGCAAACTCCCCCAAAATCGTGTTCGGGGCACAGTCTACGCGAAACGATGCGCATGTGGCGCATGGTACGTTACAGCAACAAACCGATAGTTACAAAATTTTCTCGTCATAATGATATTGGGCAACAATCGGCCCCGCCTTGAACAGCGCCTCCTTCATGGCCCCGTCCAGGCGCGCATCGCGGCGGCGCATCCATTCGAGCAGCATCGCCACTTCCTTGCGGCTCGTGTCGCCCGCATGGGCCAGTACGCGGCGCAGTTCCGGGTCCGTGCAGGCCTCGAAGCGCTGGCCGTTCAAGTCCAGCGCCTGCAGTGCGGCGATGGCGGCGCCGATGGCGCGGTGCATGTCGAGCGCCGTGGCCGGCAGGCCGGATTCTTCCAGTGGGACGGTGGTCATGCGCATTCCTTTTCGCGTGGTGGTGACATCGGCTGCATTCTCCACCGCGCGGACGAAAAGCTCAAGCGTCCACGACACGATTCCACCCGTTCGGCCATAATCATGGCTCGGCAACAGCCTCAACCTCGGCAGCGGGAGCCCCATGTTCAATTTCGATTTTTACAATCCGACGCAAATCCTCTTCGGCCAGGGCCAGATCGCCGCCATCGCCGGCCTGATCCCGCCGCAGGCGCGGGTCCTAATGACCTACGGCGGCGGCAGCATCAAGCAGAACGGCGTCTACGATGAAGTCAGGGCGGCGCTGGCCGGCCACACGGTGCTGGAATTTGCCGGCATCGAACCCAATCCCAGCTATGAAACCCTGATGCAGGCCGTGGCCATGGTGAAAAGCGAGCGCATCGACTTCCTGCTGGCCGTCGGCGGCGGCTCCGTGGTCGACGGCACCAAGTTCATCGCCGCCGCCGCCCTGCACGAGGGCGAGGCGTGGGACATCCTGGCCAAAGGCGGCAAGATCGTCGAAGCGGCCCTGCCCTTCGGCACCGTCCTGACCTTGCCGGCCACGGGCTCGGAAATGAATGGCTCGGCCGTGATCACGCGCAAGGCCACGCAGGAAAAGCGCTCGTTCATGAGCCGCAAGGTGTATCCTAAATTTTCCGTGCTGGACCCGTCGAAGACGTTCACCTTGCCGCTGCGCCAGGTGGGCAATGGCGTCGTCGATGCGTTTGCGCATGTCATGGAACAGTATTTGACCTACCCTGTGAACGCGTCCGTGCAGGACCGTTTCGCCGAAGGCATTTTATTGACCCTGATCGAGGAAGGCCCGAAAGCGCTGTCGCACCCGGACGACTACGACGTGCGCGCCAACGTGATGTGGAGCGCCACCCTGGCCTTGAACGGCCTGATCGGCGTGGGCGTGCCGCAGGACTGGTCCACGCATGCCATCGGCCACGAATTGACAGCCCTGTACGAGCTTGACCATGCGCAGACGCTGGCCATCATCCTGCCCAGCATGTTGCGCGTGCGCAAGCAGGCCAAGCGCGCCAAGCTGCTGCAATATGCGGCCCGCGTGTGGGGCCTCGATGGCGGCGACGAGGACGGCCGCATCGAGGCGGCCATCGCGCGCACGGAATTCTTCTTCCGCCACATGGGCGTCAAGACGCGCCTGGCCGACTACGGCCTGAACCATGCGAGCGTGGACGCCGTCGTGGCCGCCCTGGAAGCGCACGGCATGACGGCGCTGGGCGAACAGCGCGAAGTGACGCCCGCCGTCAGCCGCAAGGTGCTGGAACTGAGCCTGTAGCGCAGTTTGCAAATTCACGCCACTGTGTTGTAAAACGGTCAGCCGGCGGGACAAGCGGCCGTGCTTCATGCTAAGCTGTCATTTCGCTAGGGGTCCTGGAGCAGTTATCCGGGTGAGAGATACCCTTCGTACCTGATCTGGATAATGCCAGCGAAGGAAAGCGCAAAGTACCTCCCTCCTTTGATAGCTCCTGCGTTGGCGCCAGCCGAACAAGCAGCCTGCCGTGCTCTTTTCCGAGACGGCTTGAACCACGAGCAATCTATGTCCACACCGAATTTATCTGTTTCCGTCCTGACCCTGGCCATCCTGCACGCGTTTGCCGCGCCTGCCTTTGCAGCGAATGACGCCGCCGAAGCCGCCGAGCCGCAGGCGCAAAGCATGGCCGAAGTCGTCGTCACGGCCAGCAAGGCGCCGGCTGCCAAGCGCGCCTCCGTGGGCGGCTTTAGCGATGCGCCGCTGCTGCAGACGCCGGCGTCCGTCACCGTCATTTCGCAGAAAGACATGCAGGACTTGCAAATCCGCAATCTCAGCGATGCCGCCAGGCTCGACGCCAGCATCAACGATGCCTACAACGCCGTCGGCTATGCGGAACAGTTCACCATCCGCGGCTTCAAGCTCGACAACAATTCCAGCTATCGCAAGGATGGCGTGGCCATTCCCGGCGACACGCAAATTCCGCTGGAAAACAAGGAACGCATCGAAGTGCTGAAAGGCCTGGCCGGCTTGCAGGCGGGCGTGGCCGCGCCGGGCGGCGTGATCGACTTCATCGTCAAGCGCCCCACCGCCGCACCGCTGCGCACGGTGACCGTGGAAGCGCGCGAGCGGGGCACCCTGTACGGCGCCGTCGACCTGGGCGGCCGCCTGGAAGACACGCGCTTCGGCTACCGGGTCAACGTGGCGGCCGAGCGCTTGCGCTCCTACATCAAGGGCGCGGACGGCAACCGCAAGTTCATTTCCGGCGCCTTCGACTGGCAGATTTCGCCGCAAGCGCTGCTGCAACTGGACGCCGATTACCAGGACAAGGCGCAGGCGACGGCGCCCGGCTTCCAGCTGCTGAACAATAAAACCTTGCCGACCGGCATCAGCGCCGACGCCATGCTCAACCTGCAGCCGTGGACGCGCCCCGTGGAAACCGTCACCAGCAATATCGGCCTGCGATTCCAGTACGCCTTCAATGACGACTGGCGCGCCACCGTGTCGGCCAACCAGCACTCGTTCAAGCGCGACGACTACACGGCCTTCCCGTACGGCTGCAGCGGACAGGACCTGTACCCCGGCTTCTGCGGCAATGGCGACTACGACGTGTACGACTACCGCAGCCTGGGCGAAACGAAAAAGCCGCTGAGCGCGCAAGCCATGATCCAGGGCAAGTTCGCCACCGGCTCGCTGCGCCATGACTTCACGGCCGGCGTGTCGACCTTCCGCCGCAAGGACCGCGCCGGCCTGTACGTGTACGACTGGGTGGGCGTGAGCAACATCTACCAGCCGCAGATCGTCGGCACGTCGCCCGGCGTCACGGGCCCCGTGCGCCTGGTGCGCAAGGATACGGAAAACTCCGTTTTCGTGCAGGACATCGTCAGCCTGGCGCCGAACTGGAAGCTGCATGGCGGCTTGCGCCATATCAATGTCGATGGCTACCAGTATGTATTGAAGGCCGATACGGAAATCCGCGCCAAGCACGATTTCCTGCTGCCGAATGTATCGCTCGTCTACACCCCGCTCGACAATGTATCCGTGTATGCGGCCTATTCGCAGGGCATGGAACATGGCGGCACGGCCGACCGCAAGGCGATGAATGCCAACGAAGAACTGTCGCCGAGCCGCTCGAAGCAGATCGAATTGGGCGCCAAGATGGATGTGACGCCGGACTTCATGCTGGCGGCCAGCCTGTTCCAGATCCGCAAGGGCCTGGAATTCCAGAACACGGCCGGCTACTTCGTGCGCGAAGGCCAGGCCCAGCACCGCGGCCTGGAATTGTCGGCACAGGGCAAGGCAAGCGCCAACCTGAGCCTGGGCGCTTCCGTGACGGCCCTGAACAGCCAGCAGTCGGGCACGGGCAATGCGGACCTCGACGGCAAGCGCGTGCCGAACGTGCCCGCCTTCAAGGCGGCCGTGCATGCGAACTACGCCGTGCAGCAGGTGGCGGGCCTGAGCGTCAATGGCAGCTGGGAATATGCAGGCAAGAAAGCGTTTGAGTACAACAACACGACTTTCGTGCCGTCATACCACGTGTTCAACCTGGGCGCCGCTTACGCCACGCGCATCGCCGGCACGCGCGCCGTGCTGCGCGCCGCCGTCAACAACGTGGCCGACAAGTTCTACTGGCGCGACGTGACGCCGGAATCGGACGGCTATCTGTATCCGGGCGCCAGCCGCACGTTCAAGGTGTCGGCGCAGTTCGATTTTTAATTGAGGGAAATGGCAGGCGCTGCAGCGAGCGCCTGCTGCAGCAAGGGCGCCGCCTGTTCCAGGCGCGCCTCCAGGCTGTCGCGCAGCACGTGATAGGCGATGCCGCGCGCGTCGAGCTCGTCGAGCAGGTAGCGGTAGATCAGCTGGCGCACTGCTTCGGACTCGCGCTGCAAGCCGTCGGCCACCCACGGGCTGTCGGGCGCCGTTACCAAGGTCACATCGTAGTGCGCGGCATCGGCCAGCGCCGCCAGTTGCGCATCGGCGCCATTGAAATAATGGCGGCTGTAGACCGCCGTCATCAAGGGCGTCGTGTCGCAGAACAGGAAGTTGCCCGCCTGTGCGGCCGCGGCCGCTTCGCGTTCAACTTGCGTACGCGCAATCCCATACTGGTCTTCCGCCACGGGCACCCTGCCCTGCGTGGCGACGAATTCACGTAAATACTCAGGCACCCAGACGGTGCCGTAGCGCTCGGCCAGGGCGGCCGCCAGGGTCGACTTGCCCGACGATTCCGCGCCCAGGATGGCCACGCGCACGCAGCGGCCCATCACTTGAGGACCATTGCATCGGGCGCGGCCGGCGCCGCTTTTTTCCACGCCAGCAAGCCGATCGTGGCCATCACGACAAACACGGCATACAGGATGGCCGTCAGGGTCAGGTCCTTGTGCAGGTACAGCCACACGTACAGCACGTCGACGACGATCCAGACGATCCAGTTTTCCAGCTTCTTGCGCGACAGCAGGAATTGCCCCACCAGGCTGCCAGCCGTGAGGAAACCGTCCGCGTGAGGCACGTCCGTGTCGGTCGAGGTCAGCAGCCAGGCCAGCAGCACAAAGCCCGCCAGCCACGCCAGGGCGCTGCCCAGCCAGCCGCGCATGCCCAGCCGCGTGACGGGCAAGGTCTTGCCGCCGCTGGTCGGATGCAGCCACTGGTACCAGCCCCAGAACGAGACGCTGATGAACAGCAGCTGCAAGGCCATGTCGCCATACAGGCGCGATTCGAAAAACACGAAACCGTAGGCGGCCGAGGAAATGATGGCGAACAGCCACGCCCAGTGATTCTGGCGGATGTTCAGCGCAACGGTTGTCAGTGCCAGGACAAAGGAAATCAGTTCAAGCGGCGTGGTGGCAAAACCCAGCAGGAGAAGCGTATCGTTCATGGGAATCGTGATGAGGCTGGTGGTGCAGTATGCAATACCGGCCATGAATAAGCAAGATTGCCCTTGCCGTCCGCCCCTCCCCGCCTCAGGCGAAGCCCGCCCTGGCCGCGCGCGCCAGCGAATGCCGCACGATCAGCTTGTGAAACGGGCGGATCAGCAGGATGTAGGCGCGCCCCACCCGGTTGTGGCAATGCACGACGCTGCAGACGGTGACGCTGCCATGCCGGCCCGCGTCACGATTGCGCAGCACCGACAGGCGAAAGTCCAGGTGGCTGTCATCCTCGCCCAGGATGATCTCGTCGTCGCTGACGGCATAGATGCGGAAAATGCCGATGCGCTTGCCGGGCCGCGCTTCCATCTGTTTTGCCGTCCGGATGCCGAAACGCGCCACGATGGCGTCGCGCAGCACCATCAGCTTGTGCGCCCAGCCCGGCTGCTTGCCCAGCAGCTGGCGCGCCAGGCTCTGCATGTCCATCTGGCGCGCCTGCGCCGTCGGCAAGTCGACGGCGTAGGCGTCGGCCAGGTTGCTGCCAGGATACAACGGGGCGATGCTGGCGCCCGACGGCAAGTCCACGGTACGGACGGCAATGTTCATCTCATGCATGTGCTCTCCATGTTTTCAGTGATAACATGCCCATCATACACGACAATGTGAACAGCGATAACATCGAATGACAACAGCAATGACAAGCTATCATCACGGCAAGCTGCGCGACACCCTGGTCGGCGCCGCCATCGCGCAACTGGCGCAGCAGAGCGACGCCGCCCTGTCGCTGCGCGAACTGGCGCGCACGGTGGGCGTCTCGGCCGCCGCCGTGTACCGCCACTTTCCCAGCAAGGAAGCCCTGCTGGCCGAGGTGGCGGCGGCCGGCTTCGCCAGCCTGATACGGAAATGGGAAACGCAGCTGCCGCCGCCGGGCAGCCTGCCCGCCGAACAGCGCTTTCAGCTGCTGGGCCAGCAATACATCGAATTCGCCCTGGCCGCGCCCGCCCACTACCGGCTGATGTTCGAGCACCAGGACGTGCGCCAGTTTCCCGTCCTGCAGGAGGCGGCGCAGGCCTGTTTCCAGTACGTGCTGCAGACGGCGGGCGCGGCCGTGCGCGAGGCGGGTCTCGATGCGCGCTGGGACAAGGCCGCCGCCAGCGCCGGCTGGTCGCTGGGCCACGGCTACGTGATGCTGCTGCTCAGTGGCCGCCTGGCCATGGCCGACGGCGGCGACAACCTGTCGCCGGCCATGGTGCCGCGCTTCTTCCAGCTGCCGCTGGAAGCGCTGCGGCAGGCTGCCTTGCCAGGCGGGACAAGCGCAATACCGTCAAATTGACTCGGTTACCGGCAGGCGCCATTTTCAGGAGCTGATGATTCATGCACAATATAGCGATAGACGCGCTCTCCTTGATCGCCAGGCAATGCCTTGCCGTCACGTGCCTGCAACGCTTTTGCCGGCGCTTTGACATGGATCATCCCGCCCTGTCCGCGTTCGCCGCTCACGTGTGGGAAGTGGCGCAGCTCGCGCCTGGAGAGTTTGCAGCCTGGGAACGGGGCTTTGCTTCCCTGGCCGTGACGGGCATGGGCGATCCCTGGCCCGCCGAGGTAAGCATGGCCATGCCCGGGCACCTGCGCGGCACGCTGGAAGAACTGGTGCAGCATGTGCTGGAAACGAGCGCCTGCACCTGGCATGGCGATGACCTTCCAGCAAGCCGGCGCCAGCTGGAAGCCGTTTTTGCCATCTGCGTCCGGCATGACGTGGCGCTGCCGCAGCTTGGGCACTATGCGCAGCACGATGCGGCGCTGCGCGGCGGCTGGGGGCCGGCGCTCACGGACGGGGAAGTGAAGGCCTGGCAAGCCTTGATATAACGCTCACGCCAGAAGGCCCTGGCGCACCTGGTCGAGCAGGCGCTCCTCTTCATCCGTATCGGCATCGATTTGCGTGACCACGGTCCAGAACGGCGCGCACGTCTTGATCTGCTCGAAAGCACGGCTCGTTTCCAGCCGCACCATGGTTTTCCTCAGGCTGTGCAGATAGCCTTCCTCGATGGCGCAGAGCAGCTCGTCATCGGCGGCGTCGATCAGCTCGCTTAAAGCATCTTCGATCCTTGCGTGGCCCTCCTCCCATAATTGCCCGATTTCCGGCACATCGGCTTCCATGCACTCGTTGGACCAGTCAGGAGGATAGTAATCGCGCGCCCTGTTACCGGGATCGGTGTCGAAGCTCAGAGAAATGGACGGGAACGATACGGCATTGAAGGCAAAGGCTGAAAATGCCTGATCCTTGAAAGCGGACGCGCCCAGCAGCGCCAGCGATGCATGGGCCAGCCTGAACCAGCTTGCTTCAACGTCGTATGCAGTTTCAAACGCGTGCCAATCCGGCGGCAAATCGGGAGTCTGGGGCATGGGAACCTGTCGAAAAAGAATAGCGGTGGATAGTGCGAGGAATTATACGTGGCGCAGCCCATGCGGCAGGCTGTGGCGCGTGAACAGTGCGCGCGATGCCGGGACGGCAAACCGGCGGGACGCTGCGCTTAGTCGGCGGCCAGGAAATATGGTTTTTGCAACAGCGACGCGGCGCTTGGCTGCGGGGTGGCGGGCGGTGGACGGACACCCATGGCGGCGTCGAGCAGGCTCTTTCGTTGACCATCCCACGGCGGCAGATCGGCTGGTGGCAATGGCAGGATTTTATCGAGGTTGGGGAAGCGGCGATTGGGGTTGAAGCCGAGGGCACGACTAAGTACGCCGTAACGTTCCGCTCGCGCCTTATCAATATACGGAACCAGCATATTTGCAAGATCAAACGGATCGCCGAATTCAATCTTGAGTTTGTTTGCGCATTTCTCGCAGCCCAGCCTTACTCCGGTATGTAATACCTGCAAAGCACGTTCTTTGGTTTCAGTGGTTCTTTCCCCATCAGACGTGCCGTCAGGCGTTCTTACTACAACATATAAATAAGATAAATCATATGCGGATGGGCCATATCCCTGCCCCAGCGCGCACTCCATCATCTTGATTGCCACAGGAATATTCCCCCACATTTCAGCACCTGGATAATCCTTCCCCGCAGTGAGTTTTTCTCCTAAAAAACCCAGCGCTTGCGGGTTACCCATCTGCGCCGCCTTTTGCCAGAAGGCATAAGCGCGAGTGATGTCGCCGTTGACACCCGTGCCATTCGCATAATACGTTCCCATCCGGTCATAGGCCGCCGGTATGCCCAGCCGCATCGCCTTTTCCACCAGTTGCACCGCTTCTTCCTCACCATATAAAGGATCGCGTCCTTCCACATACAGACTGGCCAGATTGAGCATCGCCTTCCAGTGCAATCGCTCTGCCGCCTGATGCGTCAGAGCGACGATTTTTTTGTAATCGCGGTCTTCCACGAAAATTTCGGGATCTTCCATGGCGCGCGCTTCAAGAAACCAGTCCTCGGCTTGAGCATCGATGGGCGGCACCTTGCTTGCCTCGGTTTCACAAATAAAATCCGAAACATGCGGATTGAAGAGGGGCAGGCTTTGGTTACGTGGCAGGACTTTGTCGTTAGGCATTTTGCAGGCAATCAAAGGAACAAAGAGAAGAACTGCCAACGCAAGAAATGGCAGGCGAAAAAAGACGATACTTTTCTTATTCATGATCAACCCAGACGTATGGTGGAGCTGCGTTTGTCTTCCAATGGCAGCAGGAAACCAGTCATTTTTTTTAATATTGCATTTTCAGATTTATCCCATTTTTTTCGGCGATTTGCGCCCATCAGCTCCACCCACTTCTCAAAAGCATCCACAATCTCCGCCTTCGTCCCGCCCCCTCCATCAACCAATCCCCCGCTATGCATGCGCCACACCCGCTTGCGCAAATCGCGGGCCACGCGGTGGTCGACGGTGGCGATATTGATCTCGCTGTCGACGGCCATGCTGCGCTGGTTCAGGTTGGCGCTGCCCAGCGTCATGAACGCGTCGTCGACCAGCATCAATTTGGAATGGATGTAGATTTCACGGTAGCGCCAGCGGTCCTTGTCAAACGCGCTGACATTGAGCATGGCCACCGATATAGCCCGCCATCCGCATGGGCCTGTATCGTATGCTGCAATTGCCCCGCTGCCGGCGCGACGGGCGGCTCCAGCTCCGGTTGCGGCCGGTTCTTGGGCGCCAAGGTTTCCAGGTTTCCATGGAACAGCGTCGGAGACGCGGTAAAAAACTGGACCTTGTCGCTAATTTCAAGCATGCAATCGGCGCCATGCAGGCGCACGCCTTTGCGGCCGCGAATATGCACCCAGTCGGCTTGGCTGATCAATTCCAGCACCTTGTGGGCGACGATATCGACCGTATCGGTTTGCGCCGCGATCTGCACCGGGCCGGCTGCGGCGATCAGTTTCATGCCAGCCTTGTGGACGAACAGGCGCAGCGCCGCGCCGATGCTGGCGAACAGGCCGCCGCCGGCCGCCAGCGACAGGTCGCGCCCGGACGTCAGCGCGGTGTGCTCGGCACTGGCGATGTGCGTCGATTGCGCGCTCGTCGTTTCGATACCGGCCGGACTGGCCAGCACCAGATGCGGCTTCGATAATTCGGGAAATGCGCTTTCGCCACTGCCGGCACCGCCCTTGATCGCGGCATGCTGGGCATTGAGCACATCGGCGGCGGCACCCTGCTGGGCGGCGCTTTCTTGCGCGCCGTAATGCTGCGCCAGGGCGGCAAGCGCCTTGTGCCGTTCAGCAGCCTCGGCCAACCGGCGCAAGGTTTCATCCATGCTCTTGATATGCGAGGCGGCGCCAGGGCGCGCTTCGGTGGTCAGCAACATGCCGCGGCCGGCCCGCGCCACGCCCCAGGCGTCCGACGCCAGTTCCCAGCCCTCGCCACGCGCATCCTTGCGCCCGCTGGCGTCCTCGATGCGGCTGATGCAGCCGAGCGACAATTGGCTGTGCTGATGATCGCTTTTCAGTTGCGCCTGGATGCCCTGGTGCGTGTCATCAAACACCAGCTGGTTGCCGCGCACGCCGCAGCCGCCGCCAGGCATCAGCTCGGCGCTGCGCCAGCCGCCCAGCATGCATTGCCCCGGCAAATTCCACGGCGGCACATGGTTGCCGTTGTACACCGCGCCGACGATGACGGGACGGTCGATATTGCCGTCGAGAAACTGGATCAGCACTTCCTGGCCGATGCGCGGCAGTGCGATCTGGCCGAACGCCTGGCCCGCCCATGGCGTCATGACCCGGATCCAAGGCGAACTGCCCGCGTCGAACTTGCCCAGGCGGTCCCAGTGAAACTGCACCTTCACCCGGCCCAGACCGTCGGTATGGATGGTTTCGCCTGCCGGGCCGGTGACGATCGCCGTCTGCACGCCGGGCAAGGCGCAAGGCGTGCTGTTGAACTGCCGCCCCGGATGCCAGCGGATGCTCTTGCGGATGCAGCGAAAACGGTTTTCATAATGCGACTTCGCGCCCGTACCTGCCTGGTAATTGTTGCTGGCGACATGATCGACCGACAGAATCAGGTATTCGCGCGCGCCGATGTCCGGGCGCGCCGCTTCACCTCTGGCCGGCACGGATGGCGTGCCGCTGAAGTGGCCGCCCAGCGTGAAACTGCGCCCGGCCTGGGCGCAGCGGTGATTGCCGCCAGCGTCGAAGTATTGCGCCTCGCAGTTACGTTCCTCCAGGCGGCGTTGCGCCAGCGCTTCGCCGTCGCCCATGCCGGCATAGCCATAGCCGGTGTTTTGATACAGTTCATGGGCAAACACGTCGCCCTGCTGGTGCAGCGCATGGCCGCTGGCGCGGCTGGCATACGGATGCTTGTAGTTGAAGCTGGCCAGCGTGAGCGAGCCTGAAGCGATCTTCCGTATTGCCTGCCAATCGCGTATGCCGTCGCGCTCCAGCGAGCCCGCGCCGCTGCGAAACGCCATCTCGTCGGCTGCACTGGCATGGCCGTCGCTGGGATCGATGCTGTCGCTCAGCCAGGTATTGTCGCCCAGACACAGCGTATGGCCGTCGGCGCGATGTTCATACCAGTAATGGATACCCTGGTCTTCCCAGCGCCGGTGCAGATGGTTGTAATCGGTTTCATTATGCTGGTTGGCGCAGCTTAATATCGCTTTTTCCTCATGCAGCCGGTTTTGCCAGTCGCGCTGCCAATAATGCTCGAAGGTCGTTTCGCTGATGTCGACGACCGTGCGTTCGTGGAACGAGACGTTGTCCATGCGCAGCCTGGACAACGCCAGCCAGGGTTGCAGCACCATCCGGTAGAAGGCGAAGCCGCCATCGCTGCGCAACAGGCGAAATTCGCCGACATAACCATTGAAATAGCGCAAGCTGCCGTCGTCGCGCACCAGCGAAATCGTGACCATGCGCCCCATCATCGCAGTCAGGGGAATGTGGAGATTGTCGGACAGCAGTTCGGCCTCGAAGCGGAAGTCGCGTGACATTTCCTCGCGTGCCCGCAAGCTGTTGACCAGCAGCGCGGTATCGGGCGGACCGTCCTCGCGCGGAAAATCCATGCGCAGCAAGCGGCTCTCCTGGACGCCCCGGCCCGCTCCGAAAAGCCGCGCCAGATCGTCTGCCAGCTCGCCATCATCCATGTTGCCTCCATCGCATAGTTTCCCTGATCCATGCTAACCATGGTGGGCGCTGGCATATTGATGGAACTCAAAATAGTTGGCCATACGCAAAAAAGCCGCATCGGCCCTGGGGCGGATGCGGCTTTGCGCTAGCGCAAGCTGAAGATTACTTCTTGGCAGCTTTCACAGACTTAGGATACTTGATCGTCATTTCCTGCAGCAAATTATCCGCGTGGTCCACTTCCTTCATCACCCACAGCATGTAGCGGATGTCGAGGTGGATGGCGCGCGTGATGGCCGTGTCGAAGTACCAGTCCTTGGTGATCGATTCATACGTGGAATCGAAGTTCAGGCCGATCAGCTCGCCGCGCTTGTTCATCACGGCCGAGCCGGAATTGCCGCCCGTGGTGTCGGCGCTGGTGAGGAAGTTGACAGGAACCGTGCCCAGGGCCGGATCGCGGAACTGGCCGTAGCGTTTTTGCTTGACGGCGTCGATCAAGCCTTGCGGCGCTTCGAACGGGGCCTTGCCCGTGACTTTCTCGACGATGCCTTCCACGGTCGTGAACGGTCCCTTGGTCAGCCCATCGCGCGGCGAGTACGGAGATACCGTGCCGTAGGTGACGCGCAGGGTCGAGTTGGCGTCAGGGTAGACGGGTTTGCCTTGCGTTTTCTTCCAGGCGATCACGGCCTGCATGTATTGCGGAATCACGCGCTCGAGGTTGCCGTCGATTTCCTTGCGGCGTTCTTCCAGCGCCAGTTCCACCGGCTGCAGCTTGACGGCCAGCTGCATGAAGGCGTCGTCGGAGCGGGTCACGGCGGCCTGGTCCTTGTCCAGCCAGGCCAGGCGCTTGGCCGTGTCAGCCAGCTGCGTCTGCTGGTACAGGGCCGCCACGGCGCCTGGCGCCGGCAGCAGCGCGTCCAGGCCTTGCGGATGGCTCTTCGCCGCCAGCTGGGCGTAGCGCTTCAGGCCGGCCTCAAAACGCGCCTGGTCGACCTTGTTGACGTAGGACTGCTCCAGGCGCGCCAGGCGTGCCTTGATGAAGGCCAGGTCGCGCTGCTGGAAGCCCGATTCGCGCTCGGCGTCCGGCTTCTGGCGCTCTTGCGACAGGCGGTAGACGGTGCGCGCGCTTTTCAGCAGGTCGCTGTTGGTGGCGACCGTCCAGGCGAACTCTTCTTCGCTCAGGGCCATGTCGCTGGCGATCGCCGCGTCCAGTTCCGCCAGCAGGGTAGCCGACACGTTCGGCTGCTTGGCATACCAGGCGCGGAATTCGGCATCCTGTCCATCCTTGATGGCGGCGATGTCCTTGCGGGCGAAACCGTCGAGCAAGCCCTGGGTTTTCTTCAGCACGTTGTTGATGCTTTTCACCACGCTGGCGTAGCGCACGGCGGCGGCGGCATCCCCCTGCGTCGCGTCGGCCATCACGGCCAGGTCGGCCTGCAATTCCGATACTTTCAGGGGGAAGGCCGTATCGCGCGCGAAGCGGATTTCCGCCGGCAGCTTGTAGCGGCTGGTGCGGCCGGGGTAGCCCGCCAGCAAGATGCCGTCGCCGGCTTTCAAGCCTTCGGCCGAGACCACCAGGAAGTCCTTCGATTTATACGGCACGTTGTCGGGCGACGGGTCGGCCGGACGGCCATCCTTGCCCACGTAGGCGCGCAGGAACGAGTAATCGCCCGTGTGGCGCGGCCATTCGTAGTTGTCGGTGTCGCCGCCGAAATTGCCGATCTTGTCCGACGGCGCGTACACGAGGCGCACGTCGCGTATCATCATCTGGCGGATGCGGTAGTACTCGAGGCCGCGGTGGAAGGCGGGCACGGAGCAGCGGTACATCTTGTCCGTCTCGCATTCGGCGATCAGGTCCTTGATGCGCTTTTCCACGGCTTCGTGGCGCGCGCGGCCGCTCATGTCGGCCGTCAAGCCTTTCAGCACCCGCTCGCTGACGTTCTCCACCTTGTCCGTCACATACACGAGGCTGTTCGGACCGCCCGGAAGCTCGCTAGCGCGTGTCTTGGCCAGAAAGCCGTTGGTGATGTAATTGTGTTCCGGCGTGGAATTGCGCTGGATGGCGCCATACGCGCAATGGTGGTTCGTCACCACCAGGCCCGCGTCGGAGACGAAGGCGGCCGAGCAGCCGCCCAGCGACACGATGGCGCTCATCGGGTGCTTGCTCAGGTCGGCCAGTTTTTCCGCGGGGATTTCGATGCCGACCCGTTTGAGCTCGGCTTTCAGCTGTGGCAGCTGGTGTGGTTGCCACTGCCCTTCGTCGGCGTGTGCGCCGGCGAACGCGCCCATCAAGGCGACTGGTAGTACGATTGTCTTGAACAAGATTTGCCCCTCCATAAAAAGCAGGCGAAAGTATAGCCTGTCCAGACCGCCAGAGTCGGCAAAAAATTATCCCACTGCAATTTCTGTATCGGGCGCCCGGCCGCTGCGCCCCTGCAGGGGAATCTGCAGGGCCAGCCGGCAGCCCGCGCCCGACGGCGGCACGCCCACCTCGAACTGCCCGCCCAGCGCCGTCACGCGCTCGGCGATGCCGATCAGGCCGAAACATTGTTTCTTGCGCTGCTGCAGCGGCGTGATGCCGACGCCGTTGTCGCTGATGGCCAGGTACACGGCGCAGGCATCCGAACTGAGCTCGATCTCGACCTGGCTGGCCTGGGCATGGCGCATGACGTTGCTCAACGCTTCCTGCACGATGCGGAACAGCACGATCTCGACCTGGCTGGCGATGGCGGCGAACAGCGCCTCGTCGCGTATCAGCAGGCGGCAGGCGACGCCGCTGCGCTTGCGGAAATCGCCCACCTGCCACTCGATTGCCGCCTGCAAGCCCAGGTCCAGCGCCATCGGGCGCAATTCGTTCATGATGCCGCGCACGCTCTTGATGGTGGTGTCAACATTGCTGAGTACGGCGCCGACCCGGCGGTGCAGGCGCGGATGGGAACTCTCGGTGCGCGCGCTGAGCATGGAAATGTCGATGCGCAGCGCCAGCAGGTTTTGCCCCAGTTCGTCGTGGATATCGCGCGAAATGCGCTTGCGCTCGTCTTCCTTGGCCGTTTCCAGGTGCAGCGCCAGCTGGCGCAGCTGGGCGTGCGACTGGCGCAGCGCGCCGTCCATCAGCATGCGCTCCGTGATGTCCGTCTGCGCCACCACCACGCGCAGCGGTCCTTCGCCGAGGAAACGGCTGACCCTGGCCTGCGACCAGCGCGGGCCGGCGCGCGTGGCAAATTCGTACTCCAGCGCGAACGCGTCGGCATTGCCGGCGATGACGGCGCGGATGCCGGCGGCCAGCTCGCGCCCGGCGCTGCGCTGCCAGCGCGGGTCCGTCTCGCAGAATTCCAGGTACTGCAGCGGCCGCGGGATTTGCCCGACGAAGGCCAGGCATGCCTGGTTGGCATGCACGAGGCGGCCCGCCTGGTCCAGCACCAGCACCCGGTCCGTCAGCGAGTCGATGGTGGCGTGGAAAAAGCGTTCGGCGTCGCGCAGGGCTTCCTGCGCCCGCTCGCGCTGCTGCACTTCCAGCTGCAGGTGCTGATTGGCGCGCACCAGCTCGGCCGTGCGGTCGATGACCCGCTGGTCCAGCTCGCGGTGCAATTCGCGCAGGGCTGCCTCGGCCAGCTTGCGCTCCGTGATATCGGAAAACACGCCGACAAAATGGCTGATGGCGCCGTCCGGCGCGCGCATGGGCGTGATCGACAGCGATTCGACGAAGCGCTCGCCATTCTTGCGCCGGTTCACCAGCTCGCCGTACCAGCTGCCGTCCTGGTGCAGGCTGCGCCACATGGCTTCATAAAACTGCGGCAGATGCGTGCCGCCGCCGAGGAAGGACGGGTCGCGGCCGATGGCCTCTTCCGCCTGGTAGCCGGTGATGGCCGTGAAGGCGGGATTGACGGAAATGATGCGGTTGCCGCCGTCCGTCACCAGCACGCCTTCGCGGATGGTGTCGAGGATGACGAAGGCGCGCCGCAAGGCCGATTCGCGCACGTGCTCGTCGCCCAGGTCCGTCACCAGCATGCGCGCCGTGGCACTGTCCGCATCGTAGTTGGCCTCGATGCGCACCATGCCGCCCGCGCGTCCCGCCTCGCCCTCGAACAGCTGCGCCTCGAGCACCTGGCGCGCGCCGCTGGCAAAAACAGCGTCGAGGAAGCGGCGGAAGCCGCCCTGCGCCTGCGCCGCGATGAACTGCTCGAAGCGGCGTCCCAGCAGCCGGTCCTTGTCGCGCCGCAGCAGGCCGCAGGCGGCCTCGTTGGCGCGCGTGATGACGCCTTCGCGCGCCAGCGAAAAGTAGCTGACGGGCGCCTGTTCGTACAGCTGCGCATAACGGTCGCGGCTGCTTTCAAATTCATTCTTCAACTGCTCCAGCTCGGCCAGCGCGGCGTTCTGCATTTCCAGCTCGATCTGGCTCACCTGCAGCTCATGCATCTGCCGCATCAGCTCTTCATTCGACAGCGGCGGCGCGGGCTGGCGCTGCTCCGCCGCCAGTTGCTCGGCCTGCTCCCTCAGCCTGGCCGGCGCGCCGCCGTCGAATGGCTCGCTCATGGCGCGCTCTCTCCGGCGGCTCCTTCGGACTGCATCTGCCGCAGCTGGGCTTCCAGCAGCTTCGATTCCGTGATGTTGATGAAGGTCACCACCACGCCGTCGATCACGTTTTCAATCGTACGGTAGGGCATGATGCGCACGTTGTACCAGCGCCCCGTCTTGGTCGGCACTTGCCGCTCGCAAAACACGAGGCTGCGGATGACTTCCAGCGCATCGTCTTCCAGCCCCGGATAATCGAGGTCGTTGACGATGTCGCTGAGCGGGCGGCGCAAGTCCGTCTGGATCAGCTTGTAGATCTGCGTGGCCGGCGCCGTGAAGCGGCGGATGCGCAAGTCGCTGTCGAGGAAGATGGTGGCGATATCCGTACTATTGAGCAGATTCTTCATGTCGCTATTGACCAGCGACAAATCATCGACCTTCGATTGCAGCTCGGCATTGACCGTGTACAACTCTTCATTGAGCGACTGCATCTCTTCCTTCGAGGTGGTCAGTTCCTCGTTTGTCGATTGCAGCTCTTCATTGGTCGACTGCAGCTCCTCGTTGGCCGATTTGAGCTCTTCGCGCGAGGTCTGCATCTCGTCGCGCACGGCCTGGATCTCATTGCGCGCCTGCGCCAGCTGCTGTTCCAGCTCCAGCACCTTGGGGTTCGGCGAACGGCCGCGGCGCGCCTCGGCCACCAGGGGCACGCTGGAAAACGTGACGAAGACCATGCCGCGCAGCGATTCCGGCTGGCTCAGGGCTTCGGCGCTCAAGTCCACGCCCAGCGATTGCCCCAGATGGTCCTTGACCACCAGGCCCTTCAGGCGCACCACGCTTTCGCTTTGCAGCGCCTGCTTGATGAGGCCCGCCAGCTCGTAGCGCAAGCCTTCGCGGGCCATGGCGTGGATATTCCAGTTGGCCTTGCCTGCCGCCGGCTCCAGGAAGGCGCCCGTGCGGCCGTTGATATACAGGATGTCCCCATCCTGGTTCAGCAGCGCGGCGGCTGGTGAATATTTCTGGAGCAATAATTGCTCGACATGGGCTTGAATCTTTCCGGTCATGCTGACTTCTCTCGTGTCGCTAGGTGTGGGGGGGGATGCCAACGAAACCTTGGTGGGAAAATACGTGGGCAGGCGCTGGCGCGCCAGATTGTCGAGGCGGCGGTACAGCCGGGTCGACGTCGTCAGCGGCGAGAACAGCTCGGAAAAATGACCGGGCGTATCGGCGCTGCCCAGCAGCAAAATCCCATCGCGGTTCAAGGCGTAATGAAACAGGGGAATCAGGCGCTGCTGCAGCTTGGCATTGAGATAGATCAACAGGTTGCGGCAGCACAAGATGTCGAGCTTGGTGAACGGCGGGTCCGAAATGATGTTTTGCTGGGCGAAGATGATCGTGTTGCGGATCTCTTTCTTCACGTGGTAGCCGTTCTTGTCATTGACAAAGAAGCGCTCCAGCCGTTCGGCGGACACGTCACTGATAATGCTGTGCGGAAAGCGCCCCTGGCGCGCGCGGTCGATGGCGTCGGCCGACAGGTCGGTGGCGAAGATCTGCAGGCTGTATTTCGACGGCGGGTTGATGCTGGACACCACTTCATGGAACACCATGGCCAGCGAATACGCTTCCTCGCCCGTGGAGCAGGCCGGTATCCACGCCTTGAAGGCGCGCCCGTCCGGGTGGGCCGCCAGCATTTGCGGCAAGACCACCATCTTCAGGTATTCCCATACCTTCTGGTCGCGGAAGAAGCTCGTCACGCCGATCAGCAACTCCTTGAACAGCAAGTCGATTTCCGCCGGATTGTCGCGCAGGTAGGGAACGTACTCTTCCATTGACGTCATTTGATACAAGCTCATGCGCCGCTCGATGCGGCGCAGCACCGTGTTGATCTTGTAATCGGTAAAACTGTTGCCCGTGTGCTCGGACAACAAGGCGACGATTTCCTGCAGGGAATTGCGGCCGCTCGCTTCGTGGCCCGGCAAGCTGAGAAAACTGCTGCGGAACAGATAGCTGATGATCTTGTCCGGCATCTTGTCGGGAAAATCGACGAGATCCACCACTTCGGCGGAAATCGCGCTTTGCGGCATCATGTCGAACTTGGCCGTATCGGGATGCTGGGCCAGGGTCAGCCCGCCCGCCTGCTTGATCGCCTGCAAGCCGCGCGTGCCGTCGCTGCCCATGCCGGAAAAGATCACGCCCACGGCCAGCTCGCCCAGCTCGCTGGCCAGGCTCTCGAAAAAAATATTGATGGGCAAGCGGTGGCCGCGCAGCTGCACCGGCTCGCTGAGCACGAAACGGCCCTTCGACAGGCCCAGGTCCGCATTCGACGGTATCACATAGATATGATTGGGCCGCAATTCGGCCTGGTGCGTGATTTCCGTGACGGGGATGCTGGTGGCGCGCTGCAGCAATTCCGGCAGCATGGCCTTTTGCGTGGGATCAAGGTGCTGGATCACCACAAAGGCGATGCCGCTCTCCTGCGGCACGTTGGCGAGGAAAGCGACGATGGGGTCGAGTCCGCCGGCGGAAGCGCCGATGGCCACCACGGGGAAGGCGATGGTGGCCACGTCGGGCACGGACATATTGCTGTGTTTGCTGCGTGTCATCGTCGGCAAGATAGCAGCCACGGCCAAACCGTCAGGCTGGGAATTGATAATCTTGCATTCTAGCACTCAAGATGCACGGGAAAACGCGAATTTGGCGCAGGTTTTTCAGCCTGCGCCAGCCTGTCCCCCTACTGTGGCTGCGGCACATGCCAGCCGCCGCCCAGCGACTGGATCAGGGCCACGGCCGTCGTCTGGCGGTCCGCCTGGGCCTGCACCAGCGAGCGGCGCGCCGACAGGGCCGTCACTTGCGCCGTCACCACGTCCGTATAGCCGACCTGGCCCGCGTTGTAGCGGTTCAGCATCTGCTGTTCGACCTGGTCGGCGGCCGATGACGCCTGCTTGCGCAGCTCCAGCTGCTCGGCCAGCGCGCGCGTGGCCGACAACTGGTCTTCCACGGCGCCAAAGGCACTGAGCACCGTCTGGCGGTAGCGCGCCACGGCCGCTTCATGGCCGGCCCTGGCCGCGTCCACGCTGGCCGTGGTGGCGCCCGCGTTGAACAGGGTTTGCGCGGCCGACACGCCCAGCGACCACAGGCTCGATGAGGCATTGAACAGGTCGCCCACCCTGCTGGCGCCGGAGCCATACGATCCCGTCAGGTTCAGGCTCGGATAGTAGGCCGAGCGGGCGATGCCGATCTGCTCGTTGGCCACGGCCACCCTGCGCTCGGCGGCGGCGATGTCGGGGCGGCGCTGCAGCAGGGTCGAGGGCACGCCCAGCGGCACCTCGGGCACGGTCAGGGTCCACGGCGCCACGGCCAGGCTGAAGTCGGACGGCGCGCGGCCCAAGAGGATGGCGATCGCGTGTTCGAGCTGGGCGCGCGCGCGCACCTGGCTGGACAGCTCGATCTGCGCATTCGCCAGCTGCGTCTGCGCCTGCAGCAGGTCGGACCTGGCGGCAATGCCGGAGTTGAAACGGTTGCCGGTGATGTCGAGCACGCGCTTGTAGCCGGCTATGGTGGCGTTCAGCAGCGCGATCTGCGCATCACTCTGGCGCAGCGAAAAATAATTGGTGGCCAGCTCGCCCTGCGCCGACAGGCGCGCCGCGGCCAGGTCCGCCGCGCTGGCGGACGCGCTGGCGTCGGCGCCCGTCACGCCGGCGCGCAGCTTGCCCCACACGTCCGGTTCCCACGCGGCGCCGATGGCGGCCTTGAAGTTGTTGCTCGTCTGCTGCTCGCCCCCGCCGCCGGAGCGGGCGCCGCTGCCCGTCAGGTTGACTGTAGGAAACAGCGAGGCACGCTGTTCGCGCACCAGCGCGCGCGCCTGCTCGTAGGAGGCGATGGCGGCCGCCACGTTCTGGTTCGATATGTCGATGCCTTCGGCCAGCTGGTTCAGCTGCGCGTCGCCGAACAGGGTCCACCACGGCCCCCGCTCCAGGGTATCGGCCGGCGCGGCGGGCTGCCAGCCGGCCGCCTCCTTGAACGCTTGCGGCGCGGCGGCCGTCGGTACTTCATATACGGGGCTGACGGCGCAGCCGGCCAGCAGGACGGCAGCAGCCACGGCCAGCAGGCGGCGGGCGGGAATGGCGGGAGAAATAGCTTTTACTTGCTTCATGATTGTGTGCTCGGGTTATCTGGCCCAGGAATGCGGCTCAATTGCTGCTCGTCGGCGCTGCGCGTGCGCAGCTTGTCAAGCAGGATGTAGACCACCGGAGTGGTCAGCAATGTGAGTAACTGGCTGGCAATCAGGCCGCCGATGATGGCGACCCCCAAGGGCTGGCGTAGCTCTGACCCCTCGCCGAAACCGATCGCCAGCGGCAAGGCGCCAAGCGCCGCAGCCAGGGTGGTCATCAGGATGGGGCGGAAACGCAGCAAACATGCCTCGCGCACCGCTTCCACCGCTGTCAGGCCGCGCGAACGCTCGGCCTCCAGCGCGAAGTCGATGATCAATATAGCATTTTTCTTGACGATACCGATCAACAGGAACACGCCGATCAGGGCGATGATGGAAAACTCCATGCGGAACATGAGCAAGGCCAGCACGGCGCCCACGCCCGCCGAGGGCAGGGTCGACAGCACGGTGACGGGGTGCACCAGGCTTTCGTACAGGATGCCCAGCACGATGTAGATCACCACGATGGCCGCCAGGATCAGCAGCGGCTGCTCCTTGTTGCTGTCCTGCGCGCTCTTCGCCGAGCCCTGGAAGCTGCCGCGCACATTGACCGGCATGCCGATTTCCGACTCCGCCTGGGCCACGGCCGCCTGGCCGTCGCTGAGCGGATAGCCGTCGGCCAGGTTGAACGACACGGTGGTGGCCAGTTCGCCGCCCTGGTGGTTGATCGACGTGGCCGTCGCGCTTTCCGCAAAGCGGCTGAACGACGACAGCGGCACCATCGTCGCCAGGGTGGTGCTCAAGGCCGAGCCGCTGGACGGGTCGCGCGCCGCCGTCGTGTTCGACGTCGCCGCGCTCGCCGCGGCAGCGGTGCTGGCCGTGGCGGCGGTGGCGGTGGCGGCCTTGCCGCTGGCGGCGATGGCCGCCGCGTTCGAGGCCGGCACGTACACGGAACGCAGCGCTTCCGGGCTTTGCGCATAGCGCGGCGCCACTTCCATGATCACGTGATACTGGTTCAGCTCATCGTAGATAGTCGCCACCTGGCGCTGGCCGAAGCTGTTGTACAGCGCATTGTCGATGTCGCGCACCTGCACGCCCAGCTGCGTGGCGCGGTCCTTGTCGATGGAGACAAAGGTTTCCACGCCGTTTTCCGCCTGGTCCGTGTCCACGTCGATCAGGGCCGGCTGCAGCTTCATCTGGTCGGCCAGCTTCGCCGCCCATTTCTTCAGGTCGGCCTGGTTGTCGCTGATCAAAGTGTACTGGTAGGTGGAATTGCTGGAACGCCCGCCCATGCGCAAGTCCTGCACGGGATTGAGGAACAGGGAAATGCCCGTCACCTTGGCCAGCTGCGGACGCAGGCGGGCGATTACGGCCTGGCCCTTGTCCGTGCGCTGCGAGGCCGGTTTCAGGTCGATGAACATGAAGCCGCCCCCTGCCCTGCCGCCGCCCGTGAATCCGACGACAGTGGCGACGGCCGGATCGTCCTTGATGATGTTGACCAGCTGGCGCAGCTTGCCCTGCATGGCCTGGAAGGAGATGCTCTGGTCGGCGCGCATGCCGCCGTTGATCTGGCCCGTATCCTGCTGCGGGAAGAAGCCCTTGGGCGCGGCGGCAAACAGGTACACGTTCAGGCCGACGACGAAGACGAGGATGGTCATCACGAGAGCGGCGCTGGACAAGGCCCAGTCCAGGCAGTGCTCATAGACCTTGAGCATGCGCCCGAAGCCCCGCTCGAACCAGCGCGCCACGGCGCCCGGCTTTTTATGCTGCTGGCCGCTTTTCAGCAGCCAGGCGCACATCATCGGCGTGGTCGTCAGCGAAATGACGAGCGAAATGAGCACGGCGGCCGACAGGGTCACGGCAAATTCGCGGAACAGCCGCCCCACCTGCCCGCCCATGAACAGCAGCGGGATGAAGACGGCCACCAGCGACAGGCTGATCGACAGCACCGTAAAACCCACTTCGCGCGCGCCCAGCAGGGCCGCCTTGAAGCGGTCCATGCCGGCCTCGATGTGGCGCTGCGTGTTTTCCAGCACCACGATGGCATCATCGACGACAAAGCCCGTGGCCACCGTGAGCGCCATCAAGGAAAGGTTATTCAGGCTGAAACCCAGCATGTACATCACGCCGAAGGTGCCCAGCAGGGAAACGATGGTGGCCACGGCCGGGATGATGGTGGCGCGCACGCTGCGCAGGAAAGCGCTGACCACCAGCACGACGAGCACGATGGACAGGATCAAGGTGAATTCGATCTCGTGCAGCGAGGAACGGATGGAATTGGTGCTGTCGGACGCCACCTGCAGCTTGATGTCGCCCGGCAGCTGCGCCTGCAGCTCCGGCAGCAGCGCGCGCACGCCGTCCACCGTGGCGATGACGTTGGCGCCGGGCTGGCGCGTGATCAGCACGATGACGGCCGGGTCGCCATTGAACAGGCCCAGGGTATTGTTGTTCTCCACGCCGTCGACCACGTCGGCCACGTCGTCGAGGCGGATGGCGGCGCCGTCGCGCCAGGCCACCACCAGGCTGCGGTAGTCGGCCGCGCTGCGCCCGCCCGAGGCCGTCGCTGCGCCCGAGTAGATCTGCAGGCTGCGCGCGTCGCCGGAAATGGCCCCCTTGGGGCGGTTGGCATTGGTGGCCTGGATGGCCGCGCGCACGTCTTCCATCGACACGGCATAGTGATTGAGCTGATACGGCAGCAGCTCCACGCGCACGGCCGGCAGCGAGCCGCCGCCCAGTTCCACGTCGCCCACGCCCTTCACCTGCGCCACCTTTTGCTGCACCAGGTTGGACACGGCGTCGTAGATCTGGCCCGGCGAGCGCGTTTTCGACGTCAGCGCCAGGATGATCACGGGCGCGTCGGACGGATTGGCCTTGCGGTAGGTGGGATTGCTACGCAGGGTGGCCGGCAGGTCCACGCGCGCGGCGGCGATGGCCGCCTGCACTTCGCGCGCGGCCGAATCGATCTTGCGGTTCAGGTCGAACTGCAGGTTGATGCGCGCCGAGCCCGTGCCCGACGACGAGGTCATCTCGTTCACGCCCGAGATCACGCCCAGGCGCCGCTCCAGCGGCGTGGCCACGGAAGTGGCCATGGTCGCGGGGCTGGCGCCGGGCAGGCTGGCGCTGACGGAAATGGTCGGATAGTCGACCTGCGGCAGCGGCGAGACGGGCAGCACGAAGAAGGCGCCGACACCGGCCAGCGCGATGCCGATGGTCAGCAGCACGGTGGCGATGGGACGCTTGACGAACGGTTCGGACAGGTTCACGCGGCGCCCCCCGCATGATCGGCTGGCTTGTCCAGGCTCACCGCACCGCCCGTCTTGCTGCCGAAACGCCGGCCCAGGCGGTCGAAGCCCAGGTAGATGACAGGCGTGGTAAACAAGGTCAGCACCTGGCTGACGATCAGACCGCCGAAGATGGCCAGGCCCAGCGGACGGCGCAGCTCGGCGCCCTCGCCCCAGCCCAGCATCAGCGGCACGGCCGCGAACAGGGCCGCCAGGGTCGTCATCAGGATCGGGCGGAAGCGCAGCAGCGCCGCCTGGTGGATGGCTTCCTGCGGACTCTTGCCTTCATCGCGCTCGGCCTCGATGGCGAAGTCGATCATCATGATGGCGTTTTTCTTGACGATGCCGATCAAGAGGATGATGCCGATGATGCCGATCACGCCCAGGTCCTGCCCGGACATCATCAGCGCCAGCAAGGCGCCCACGCCGGCCGACGGCAGGGTCGACAGGATCGTCAGCGGATGGATGTAGCTCTCGTACAGCACGCCGAGCACGATGTACACGCAGACGACGGCGGCCAAAATGAGCCACAGCTGGTTCGACAGCGAGTTTTCATACGCGCCGGCCGCGCCGAGGAAGGTCAATGTCACCGATGGCGGCAGGGCGATATCCTTCGCCGCCTGGCGGATGGCGTCGACGGCGCTGCCCAGGGCCACGCCTTGCGTCGTATCAAAGCCGAGCGTCGTGGCCGGGTATTGCGCCACGTGCGTGATCTGCAGCGGCGCCTGCTTCTCGCTGACGCTGGCAAAGGCGGACAGCGGCGTCGACTTGCCGGAACCCGTGCGCACCTGCAGCTCCGACAGGTCGGACGGCGTGGTGACGATGCCCGGCTGTGCTTCGAGGATGACCCGGTACTGGTTGGTTTCCGTGAAAATCGTCGAAATGATGCGCTGCCCGAAGGCGTTGTACAGCGCGTCGTCGACGGTGGCCGTGGTCACCGACATGCGCGCGGCGCTGTCGCGGTCGATGGCCACCACGACGGCGGCGCCCGTGGCGCCCGCATCCGTGACGACGTTGCGCAGCTGCGATTGCTCGCGCATGCGGGCCGCCAGCTTGCCGGCCCATTGCGTGACGGTGGCCGTATCGGCCCCTTCCAGCGAGACGCGGTACTGCGTCGGGCCCGATTCTGCGTCGATGGTCAGATCCTGCGTCGGCTGCAGGTACAGGGTCACGCCGGCCACCTGGGCCACGCGGTTGCGCAGGCGTTCCATGATCTCGTCCTGGCTGCCGCTGCGCGGACGCTTGAGATTGATCAGCATGCTACCCGTGTGCAGCATGGTATTGTTGGCCGCATCGACGCCGACGAGGGAACTGAGCGTGTCGACAGCGGGGTCTTCCAGCAGCGCGCTGGCGGCGGCCTGCTGCAGGGTGGCCATGCGTTCGTACGAGACGGCTTGCGAGGTTTCGATGCGCGCCTGCAGCTGGCCCGTATCCTGCGTGGGAAACAGGCCTTTCGGAATCGTGATGTACAAAATCACGGTCAGCAGCAAGGTGGCCAGGGCCACCAGCAGGGTCAGTCCCTGGCGTTTCAAGACCCACACCAGCGCAAGGTCGTACTGATGGATGACCTTGTCGAGGAAAGCCTGGATGCGCCGGCCCGTGGCGCTGATTTTTTCATCGGCGTGGCTTTTCAGCCAGCGCGCCGACATCATCGGCACCAGGGTCAGCGACACGACGGCGGAAATGAGGATGGTGATGGCCAGGGTCATGGCAAATTCGCGGAACAAGCGGCCCACGACGTCGCCCATGAACAGCAGGGGAATGAGCACGGCGATCAGCGAGACCGTCAGCGAGATGATGGTAAAGCCGATCTGCGAGGCGCCTTTCAGGGCGGCGGCCATCGGCGTTTCGCCCTCCTCGATGTAGCGGGCGATGTTTTCGATCATGACGATGGCGTCGTCGACGACAAAGCCCGTGGCAATCGTCAAGGCCATCAAGGAGAGGTTGTTCAGGCTGTAGCCGAGCAAATACATGACGCCGCAGGCGCCGATCAGCGAAATCGGCACGGACAGGCTGGCGATCACGGTGGCGCGCAGGCTGTGCAGGAAGGCGAAGATCACCAGCACCACCAGCAGCACGGACAATAATAGTTCCATTTCCACGTGCTCGACCGAGGCGCGGATGCCCGTCGTGCGGTCGCTCAGCACGTCGAGCCTCATGGCCGCCGGCAGGCTGGCCTGCAGGTCGGGCAGCAGGGCCTTGATGGCGTCCACCGTCTTGATGACGTTGGCGCCGGGCTGGCGCTGCACGTTCAGGATGATGGCCGGCTGCTTGCCGGACCAGGCGCCCAGGCGCGTGTTTTCCGCGCTGTCGACGACCCTGGCCACGTCGGCCAGGCGCACGGGGGCGCCGTTTTTATACGTGATGATCAGGCGCTTGTAGTCTTCCGCCGTCACCAGCTGGTCGTTGGCGTTGATGGTAAACGAGCGCGTGGGGCCGTCGAAACTGCCCTTGGCGCTGTTCACGTTGGCCGCCGCGATGGCCGTGCGCAGGCTGTCGAGGCCCAGGCCGTAGGACGCCAGCAATTTGGTGTCGCCCTGGATGCGCACGGCCGGGCGCTGGCCGCCCGACAGCGACACCAGGCCCACGCCGTTGACCTGGCTGATCTTCAGCGCCAGGCGCGTGTTGACGATGTTCTGCACCTGCGTCAGCGGCATCGTGTCGGAGGTGATCGCCAGGGTCAGCACGGGCGCGTCGGCCGGGTTGATCTTCGCGTACACGGGCGGCGCCGGCAAGTCAGTCGGCAGCAGGGAGCCGCCCGCGTTGATGGCCGCCTGCACTTCCTGCTCGGCCACGTCCAGGGTCTGCCCCAGCGTAAATTGCAGGGTGATGATGGAGACGCCGGCCGCGCTGGTGGAACTCATGCGCTGCAGGCCAGACATCTGCCCGAACTGGCGCTCCAGCGGCGCCGTCACGGTCTGCCCCATGACTTCGGGGCTGGCGCCCGGGTACAGGGTCTGCACCTGGATGGTGGGGAAGTCCACCTGCGGCAAGGCGGCCAGCGGCAGGAACTTGAAGCCGACCAGTCCCGCCAGCACGATGGCCAGCATCAGCAGCGCCGTGGCGACGGGGCGCTGGATGAACGGCGTCGATGGACTCATTGCGCCGCGCCCTTGGCCGGGGTGGTAGCAGGCGCACTGGCCGGCGCGGATGCCGATGCAGAAGCCGATGCGCCGGGCGCGCCGTCGGCCTGCTGGCGGCGGTGGCGGCGTTCGCCGTTCGCCCCGGCAGCGCCGGCACCGCGCGCGCCGGCCGGCTTGTCGCCGGCCAGCATGACTTTCGCGCCCTCTTTCAGACGGTCGGCGCCTTCCGTGATGACCTGCTCGCCCGCTTCGAGACCGGCGCGGATTTCCACCATGTCGGTGGTGGCCTGGCCCCGCGTGACCATGCGCACGGTGACGGTCTTGTCCGCCTTGAGCACGTAGACGAAGTCGCCGTTATTGCTGTGGCGCAAGGCCGTCACGGGCACCAGCACGGCGCCCGTGATATTGCCCAGTTCCAGGCGCACATTGACGAACTGGCTGGGGAACAGGGCCATCTTGTCATTCGCGTAGCGGGCCTTGGCGCGCACGGTGCCCGTCTGCACGTCGACCTGGTTATCGAGCGCGCTCAGGCTGCCTTTATCCAGCGTATGCGTGCGCGTGCGGTCCAGCGCCAGCGCGGCCAGGGCCGAGCCGCCATTGAGGCGCTCCTGGATGGTCTGCACCTTATCCTGCGGCACGGAAAACTGCACGTCGATGGGCGAGAGCTGCGTCACCACCACCACGCCGCCCGCGTCGCTGGTGCTCACCAGGTTGCCGATATCGACCACCTTCAGGCCCGCCCGGCCGCTGATCGGCGACACCACCTTGGTGTAGCCGAGGTTCAGGCGCGCCGTGCCTTCGGCCGCGCGGTCCGTCATGACGGTGCCTTCGAGCTGCTTCACGAGGGCCGCCTGCGTATCGACGTCCTGGCGCGCAATGGAATCCTGGCCCAGCAGGGTTTGATAGCGTTTCAGGGTCAACCGCGCGTTTTCCAGCTGCGCCTCGTCGCGCTGGCGCTGGCCCGTGGCCTGCATCAGCGCCATCTCGAATTGCGCGGGATCAATCTGCGCCACCACCTGACCCGCCTTGACCATGCCGCCTTCCTTGAATTTCAATTCTTTCAGGATGCCCGACACTTGCGGGCGCACCGTCACGGTGGACGCGGCCGTCACCGTGCCCAGCGCATCGAGCACCACGGGCAGGTCGGACTTGACGGCCGTGGCCACGCCGACGGTGGTCGACGGCGCGCCGCGGCGCCCGCCTGGCCCGCCCGGGCCACCGGGGCCGCCCGCGCCAGCGCCGCCCTGCGCGCTGGCGCCCGAGTGAGTCAGATACCAGGCGCCGCCGCCCAGCGCGGCCATCACTGCCAGCGCGATGACGCTGCCGACGATTTTCGAACGGCGGCTGCGCCGCGGGGTATTGGGTGCTGTCTGCGAATCCATCGCTTATCCTTGTAGTGGCCGCTGGCACGGCGAGTCTGTGGCGCCGGCCGAGGTGGAAGACACTCAGGCAGAACGGCCGTTTTTCGGGGTTGTATCGGTACAAAGCCGGGGAATCAAGAGCTGAAAGTCAGCTGAAAAAACATCGCTCCCTAGGCTGAAACGACTCTAGCATAGTCATGTAACTGTTTCATTTCTACTTGAAACAATTACACACAGCCAGACAGGCACGGGAGGATCAGGCGGGCCGGCAGGCAGGCCGCCTGTATGGGGGAGCGGTGGAAAAATCAGGCTTGCGGGGCGTCACCGCCCGGCGTGCGCCAGACGCGGGCGACTCGCATGCGGATACAAACTCGCTACAAATCTCCCGCCAGCCGCCTTGACCTGGCGCCATGCGGATGCTCAGGCGCCGGCAGAGGGCAGCGAGTCTTTACCTGGATTTACAAGGTCATGCCGAGGATGACATCCTGATAGTCGGTGCTGCCGACGCGGAAGGTACGCCGGCCCACCTGCGCAAAGCCGCAACGCGCATAAAAGGCCAGCGCATCGTGGTTTTCCGCGTACACGCCCAGCAGCACGCGCCCTGCCCCGCCGGCGCGCGCTTGGCTCAGCGCCGCCTGCATCAGGCGCTGGCCCACGCGCCGGCCCTGGAAGCGGTGCAGCAGGTAGATGCGCTTGATTTCCAGGTCGTCCGGGCGCGGGTCCGCCACCGGCAGGCCGGCGGGACTGAGCACCAGGTAGCCCACGGGGGCGCCGCCGGGCGCGGCCTCGGCCAGCCACAAGCGCATGGCCGGCAGCGCCAGCCAGTCGCGGTACAGCTGCGCGTCGTGCTGGCGCTGGCAATGGGCGAGGATATCGGCGCCGTCGAGGATGCCGGCGAACGCTTCAAGAAAAGTCGATTGCCCCACCAGCGCCAGCGCCTGTTCATCGCCCTTGACGCAGGGGCGGATGGCGATACCCGTGGGTGCGCTGATGTCGCTTGCCATGCCTTGCTCCTGATATGAAACAAGCCGGGCGAAGCCGGCTTGCGTATGCTGTTGATGTGGGTATTACTTGCCGCCCAGAGGCACCTCGCACAGGCAGTGCGTGAGGGCCATGAACGGTTTGTGCTCGCGCGTGATGCCCGACAGCCAGGAGAGGTCCTGCGCCATGCCCAGCGCCGCGTCGGCCGGCAAGCCCGTCGTGGCCAGGCCCAGCTTCACGTGCTCGCCCAGGCCCAGCGAGGCCATGGCCTTGGAGCCGAACAAGCCCAGCAAACGATCGACGTTCGACGTTTCCTGCTCCAGGTAGGTCACGCGGTAGTCGGCGCCCAGCTTGGCGCGCTTGGCGGCCGAGGCCAGCGCATCGCCATAGCTGCCGATGCGGTCGACCAGGTTGCGCTCTTTCGCCTGCAAGCCCGTCCAGACGCGGCCCTGCGCCACTTCATTGATTTTCTCGGGCGTCGTCTTGCGCGCCTTGGCGGCCAGGCTCAGGAAGTCGCCATACACGTGGTTGATCGAGCCCTGGATCACTTGCGCGAAGCGGGGGTCGAGCGGGCGCAAGGGGTTGCCCGCGTCGGCCAGCCAGGTGGTCGGCGAACCGGCCGTGTGGATGCCCAGCTTTTCCACCACCTTGTCGGCCGTCGGCAGAATCGCGAACACGCCGATGGAACCGGTGATGGTGGCCGCGTCGGCGATCACTTCATCGGACGAGGTGCTGATCCAGTAGCCGCCCGACGCGGCCACGTTGCCCATCGAGACGACCACGGGCTTGCCGGCGGCGCGCGTCAGTTCCAGTTCGCGGCGTATCAGTTCCGAGCCGAAGGCGCTGCCGCCCGGCGAATCGACGCGCAGCACGACGGCCTTGATCGACTTGTCTTCGCGCGCCTGGCGGATCAAACGCGAGGTGGACAGGCCGCCGATGGCGCCTGGCGCCGCGATGCCGTCGCCGATTTCACCGGAGGCGATGACCACGCCGACGGCGTCGCCGATATGCACGGGGCGCAGGCGCGCCAGGTAGTCGGTGTAGTTCACCTGGCGGAAATTCGTCCCTTCCGTGTTCTTCGCGCCGCGCGCCATCATGAACTGGCGCAGTTCATCGCGCGTTTTCAGGCCGTCGACCAGTTTCCCATTGAGCGACAGCTTGGCAATGTCGCCGCCGGCCGCCGTCATCAGCGCGGGCAGGTTGTCGATCGTTTGCATGATGGCGCCGGCCGGCAGCTTGCGCGCCTTTTCCACGTCCGTCGTATAGGTGGTCCACAGGCCGTTGTTCAGGTAGCGGTCCGCTTCGGCCGCCGCTTCGGACGGGCCGTTGGCGATGAAAGGCTCGGCCGCGCTTTTATACGTACCCACTTTCAGCAGGTTGACCGTCACGCCCACCTTGTCGAGCGCGTCGCGGTAGTAATTGCGGTAGCGGCCGAAGCCTTCGAGCATGACGCCGCCCATCGGGTGCACGAACACTTCGTCGGCCCTGGCCGCCACCAGGTACTGGCGCTGGTTGTAGCTCGAACCCCAGGCCGTCACTTTCTTGCCCGAGGCGCGGAAACGCTCGACGCCGGCCGCCACTTCGCGCAGCGAAGCCAGGCCGCCGCCCTGCAGTTCGTCGAGCAGGATCACCATGGAACCGATGTTCTTGTCCTTGGCCGCCGTGTCGAGCACCGCCAGCACGTCGCGCAGCTGCACGCTTTTCTTGACTTCGCCGCTGACATTGGCCAGCACGGCTTCGCGCACGCCGCCCGGGGTTTCCTCCACCAGCGGGCCTTGCAGGTCCAGCACCAGGGTGGTCTTTTCGCCCAGCGGCTTGGCGCCGCCGCCGAAGATGGCGATCAGGATGGCGATGACGATCAGCAGGAAAATCAGGTTGAAGACGGCGCGGCGGGTGGCGTCCAGCGCGCGCCAGAATGCGCCAAAACCGCGGCGCAGCGGCGGAAAGGGGTTCAGTGACATTGATGCTCCGTGAGGTTATATACCTAAAGGAAACCAATATAACTGAAAACGGTGCGAATCGTCTTATTTTGACAACTGTGCCGCGCCCTGGCCGCCCTGCCCTGGCGGCGTGGAAATGAGGAACAGGCCCGCCAGCACGAGGGCGCCGTTGAGGATCAGCAGTTCCAGGCCGATGCGGTAATGTTCAAACAGCCGCGCCTGTTCCTGCTCGACCAGCGCGCACAGCAGCGGCCCGGCGATGGCCACCAGCGGCACCCAGCGGTCGCGCACGCCGCGCCGGCTCAGCAGGCCGAAGGCAAACAGGCCCAGCAGCGGACCATAGGTATAGCTGGCCAGCTTCAGGATCACGCCTATCATGCTGGGATCGTCGAGCCACCTGAAGACCATGATCAAGATCAAGAACAGTGCGGTAAAGCCCAGGTGGACACGGCGGCGCCAGCGCATCTGCGCCGCCTGGCTCAAATCCGCCCGCCGCTGCAGGCCCAGGATGTCGATGCAGAAGGTGGACGTGAGCGCCGTCAATGCCCCGTCCACGCTGGGAAACAGGGCGGAAACGAGGGCGATGAAGAAAATCAGCTGCACCGCGGCGGGAAAATGCCCGAGCACGACGGCGGGGAACAGTTTATCGCCCGTGGCCGTCACGCCGGCCAGCGGCGCGTACAGGTGCAGCAGTCCGCCCAGAAACAGGAATAGCAGCAGCACGCCGGTCAGCACCACGGTGAGACTCAGCATATTCTTTTGCGAATCGCGCAAGGTGCGCACGGAAATGTTCTTTTGCATCATTTCCTGGTCCATGCCCGTCATGGCAATCGTGATGAACATGCCGGCAAGAATATGCTTCCACACGTAGGCGGGGCTGTCCGGGTCGACGGTGAAGATGCGCGTGAGGCCCTGCGCGCGCATGCGCTCGAGGCTGTCGATCACGGACAGGTCCATCGCGCGCAGCAAGAACACGCTGCAGATGACGAGGCCGGCCAGCATGCACGCCGTTTGCAGGGTGTCGGTCCAGACGATGGTTTTCACGCCGCCTTCATAGGTGTAGAGCAGGATCAGCAGCAGCACGATGCACGACGTCAGCCAGAACGGCACGCCCAGGCTGTCGAGTATCGTGGCCTGCAGGATATTGACCACCAGATACAGCCGCGCCGTGGCGCCCAGCAGCCGCGAGACGATGAAAAACGCCGCCCCGCTCTGGTAGGAGCGCCGGCCCAGGCGCACTTCCAGGTAGCGGTAAATGGAAGTCAGCTGCAGCCGGTAGTACAGCGGCAGCAGGATGAAGGTGATGGCGAGATAGCCGAGCACATAGCCGAGCATCAGCTGGATGTAGCCGAAACCGTTGCTGCCCACGGCGCCGGGCACGCTGATGAAGGTCACGCCCGTGAGCGTCGTGCCGACCATGCCGAAGGCCACCAGCATCCAGTTGCTGTCCTTGTTGCCGATGAAAAAACTGTCGTTGGTGGCATGGCGCGAGGTGCGCCATGCCACGCCCAGCAGGATCAAAAAATACGCGAGGACGACGGCAAACAGGATGGCTGGGGACATGGGTATTGCTCTGGCGGCAAGGGGAACAGGGGCAGAAATATACAGCAAAGCCCCAGTCTGCGCCGGCCTCAGCAGCCGCTCGGCTTGACTTTCTCCACTTCCAGGCCGAACCATGGACGCAAACGCGTGCCGATGACATTGCCCAGGAAAGCGCAGACCAGCCACAGCCAGCCATGCAAACTGCCCGAGATGATACCGCTGAAATAGGCGCCGATGTTGCAGCCGTAGGCCAGGCGCGCGCCATAGCCGAGCAGCAGGCCGCCGGCGACGGCGGCGATGACCGAGCGGCGCGGGATGCGCCACACGGGCGCGTAGCGGCCGGCCAGCGCCGCCGCCAGCATGGCGCCCAGCACGATGCCGATATCCATCACGGAAGTCTTGTCCTGCGTCAAAGGCGCGGCCAGGGCGGCCGCGTTGGCCTTGGTCGACCAGTAGGCCCAGCTGGCCATGTCGATGCCGACCGCGGACGCGGCCTTGGCGCCCCACAGGGCGAACGCCGACGTCACGCCCCACGGCTTGCCCGACAGCGCCAGGGTGATGAAATTGAGCACGACGAGCGCGATGGCGCCCGCCACCAGCGGCCACGGGCCGTGCAGCCAGGGCGACGCCTGCGACGGGCGCAGGGGCGTGGCCACGAGCTTGCCGTGGCGGCGCTTTTCCACGAATACCGTGAGGCCGGCGATCAGCGCGAAGACGAACCAGTTCAGCGCCAGCGCGGGCGCCAGGCCCAGCGTCGTGACGAGGGAAATGGGTTTTAGTTGCGGCAACGCCGTCCAGAACGGCATGTGCGCCGTGCCGATCACGGAGCCGACGATGAAGGCGGCCAGGGTGATGAGCATGCGCGTGCTGCCCCCGCCCACCGTGTACAGCGTGCCGGAGGCGCAGCCGCCGCCCAGCTGCATGCCGATGCCGAAGATGAAGGCGCCGAAGATCACCGAGGTGCCGGCGGGAGACACCAGGCCCGCGACGGGCGTGCCGAACAGGGTGCCGGCCGACAATGCCGGGAAAAACAGGGCCACGCCCACGGCCAGCATCAGCATTTGCGCGCGCAAGCCGTCGCCGCGGCCATCGGCGATGAAGACGCGCCAGGCCGATGTAAAGCCGAAGGCCGCGTGATACAGGGTAATGCCGAGCAAGGCGCCCACCACGTACAGCGCGGCCTGCTTGATGCCGACGCTCTGCGCCAGATACCAGGCGCCTAGCACGATGAGCAACAGGGCCACGCCCAGCGGTTTCGGATTGATGGCGGCGCGCAGGCGCAGCGGTGACATTGCGGTATCGGACATGGGGGTATGGGCGGGAGAAAAGGAAACACCATTGTAAACCCTGGTCTCGTCCATGCCAGCGACTTGCTTGCAGATCAAGCAGTTAATGCCCCACCGCATGCATCGACTTTTCGCCGCCGCTGCGCACGGCGATGGGATGCAAGCGGTCCATCCGGCCGCTCAGGGCCGTCAAGCCGAAGGCACCCAGCACGACGAGCGCGCCGATCCAGCCCGTATGCACGAGGCCCAGGTGTTCCACGATCAGGCCGCCGCCCCAGGCGCCGCCGGCGATGCCAAGATTGAACGCGGCGATATTCAGGCCCGATGCCACGTCGACGGCGCGGGGCGTGAAGTGTTCGGCTTGCTGAACGACATACACTTGCAAACCAGCAACGTTACCGAAGGCAACGGCGCCCCACAGCAGCACGGTGATGACGACGAGCACCGGATGCGGCGCCGTGAAGGTCAGCAGCAGCAAAACGGCTGCCAGCAGCAGGAAGATCCGTTTCAGGGCGCGCACTGGCCCCATCGTGTCGGCCAGCTTGCCGCCCCAGATATTGCCGAAGGCCACGGACACGCCATACACGAGCATCACCGCGCCCACGGCGCCGGCGCTGAAACCCGACACCTGCTGCAGGATTGGCGCCAGATAGGTAAAGGCGATGAAGGAGCCGCCATAGCCGACGGCCGTCATGGCGTACACCAGCAGCAGCCGGGGCTGGCCCAGTACCTGCACTTGCTGCAGCAGCGACGCCGGTTTGCCGTGCTTGATGGTCGACGGCACGTACAGCAGGCTGCCGATGAACGCCACCAGGCCCAGGGCCGAGACGGCCAGGAAGGTTTCGCGCCAGCCGACATGCTGGCCGATGAAGGTGCCCAGCGGCACGCCCGTCACCAGGGCCACGGTCAAGCCCGTAAACATGATGGCGATCGCGCTGGCCGCCTTGTCCTTGGGCACCAGCGAGGTGGCGATGGTCGAGCCGATGGAAAAGAACACGCCATGCGCCAGCCCCGTCACGATGCGGGCGACGACGAGGGTTGCATAGCCGGGAGATTTCCACGCCAGCAAGTTACCCAGGGTGAACAAGACCATCAGCGACAATAACAAGGTTTTGCGCGGTAGCTTGCCCGTCAGGGCAGTGAGCACGGGTGCGCCGACGGCGACCCCCAGCGCATACAGGCTGACCAGCAGGCCGGCCGACGGCAGGTTGACGCCCAGGTCCGCGGCGATGGTGGGCAACAGCCCCACGATGACAAACTCGGTGGTTCCGATGGCAAACGCGCTGAGGGTCAGCGCGAGCAAGGCAATGGGCATGACAAACTCCGATAAATGATGTTGGCATGCAGTATCGGGGTTTTCTTTGTTCCGAAAAATACGTCAGCGGGCAGAAGATAGTTGCGCCAAAATCAACAATGCAGAGGTCTGCTACACTGGGCAGGTCAACACGAGATTTCCACCATGAATTCAGAAAAACTGGCGCTGCTGGTCACGCGCGAAATGCCATACGGTAAATATCAGGGACGGCTGCTGGCCGACTTGCCGGGCCATTACCTGGGCTGGTTCGCGCGCGAGGGCTTCCCCTCGGGCGAACTGGGCAGTTTAATTGCGCTGATGTACGAGCTCGACCACAACGATTTACGCAGCCTGCTCGACCCCTTGCGCACGCGCAAGTCGCCATGGCGGCCGGGAGAATAAGACGGGGCTTAAATCGCGCGCAGCTTCTTCGCCAGCATGGCGCTGAACTCGCCATTTTCCACGAGCTTTTGCAGCTCGCTGGCGCCGCCGATGAGCACGCCATTGACGAAAATCATGGGAAACGTGGGCCAGCCCGTCCACATTTTCAGCGCATTGCGGCGGTGCCACTGACTGAAATAGCTGCCGTACTGCAGGTACTGATAGGGCGTGCCCAGCACGTCGAGCATCTTGCGCGCCTTGCGCGGAAACGGATTGAGCGCCATGCCGACCACCACCACCTGGTGGGCGGCGATGGCTCGCTGCACCTCGCGCACGATGTCCTGGTGCTTGCTGCCGATCAAAGGGCGGGCGGCGGGATGGATCTGGGCTTCGTCGAGGATGGCGCGGGTCATGAAAGTCCTGGGGTGAGTGGCACATGGCGTGCGGATCACGCATTGTGCCACGCACTTGTGTCACGCGCCGTGGCTGGCGTGCGCTACACTGCGCCTCTTCTCCCCTTCACATGAAATATATGCAAGCAATCACGTCCATGTCCGCATGCCGCGCCCGCCGCCTGCTCGGCGCTCTTCTGCTCGCCGCCAGCTGCGCCAGCGCCGCCGATCCCGCGCTTGAAAGCGATCTGATCCATGCGCTGCACCTGAAAAAGGGCACGACGGAGCGAGTGGGCACCTCGGGCAAGGCCATCGCCGCCTACGTGCGCGAAGGCTACATCGGCAGGCGCCCCGACCAGCGCTTCGACTACACCGATTACTACCTGCTGAAAAAGCCGGCCAGCTTCATGGGGCATGCACTGGTGCTGATCGAGGAAGAATACATCACGCAATACATCGGCTGCTGCGTCAGCCCCGGGGCGGGCGTCACGGTCAGGGTGCAGGGCAGCACGCAGAAGCTGCAGGCGTTCGCCCGCGCCCAGCGCTGCACCTTGAACGACCCCGTCGATATCGGGCAGGCCCTGAAAGATGTTGCCATCAAGAACAGGCTGCCCAAAGGCCATTACGCGTCCCTGAGCTGCCGCGAGCGCGACGCCGAGCGCGATGAGCCGTGAGCCGTGGCATGACCGCCCGGCATCCGCGATGCGGAAGTGCATATCGCGGCCTTTATCGCGGCCTCACATGATCGTTGCCGTCGAATACAGTGATTGAACATGCCAGCCCAGGCTCAGATACAAGTTCAAGCCGTCGCCGGTGGCCACCAGCACCCGGCGCGCGCGGCCCGACCTCTGCCTGGCCGCCAGCGCGGCGATCAGGACCCGCCCCAGTCCCCGGCGCCGATGCGCCGCTTGCGTGACGATCCTGTCAAAGACAAAGACGCCCGCATGTTCCACGGCATGGCCGCTGGCGGCAATACCGCCATCGCCGCTCAGAATGCGCGCCGTCGTGATGGCCTGTGCCGTTGTCACTTCCAGCCGGTAGCCGGCAGGCAGCACGGACGCATGCAGGCTGCCTTCATGGCGCATGAAAAAGCCGCCAGGCAACAGTTGCCATCGGGGCGGCAATAACCCGAGCAATTGCTCCCCGGAACCACACATCTTGATGAAGATATGCGGTCCGTGTATCGACGCAGCCAAGGCGCTGATGCCTGGAACCGGTCCCCCAAAAACGTGGCGCCGGATTTCGCCCGGCAAGCCCGCGTCGACACGCCAGCCGCCGTGCTCGGGCACGGGCGGCGGCAAGCCACGCGCAATCGAACGTGCCGCCAGCCAGGCGGCAAGCAGGCCGGATTCAGCCTGATGCGCATTTTCCAGCTCCGCCATCCCATGCTCCCTCATTCGCCCCTGCTGATTATGCCAGAGTGCAGGCGGCGCTCAGAACAGCTCGTCAAGCAGCAGATGGAATTGCAGCTTGCCTTGATCGGCATCAAGGATCCCGTAGTGCCGCAACAAGCTTTGCACCAGCGCGGCGTCCAACTCGGCGAGGCCGTGGCAAACGATGGCCAGGTCCTGGTAACGGTCGGCAACGCCGGCCCGTCCCACGTCGAGGCAGCCGACGACGGCGCCGTCCTGCAGCAGGATATTGTCCAGCGAGAAGTCGCCATGCGTGACGACGGGGTCGGGCGTGAGCGGCTGGCAATCCTGCAGCGCCGTCCACACCTGCTGCGCCGTCCAGCCTTGTCGCTCGGCATCGAAATCATCGGCGTCGACGAGGCCCGCATCGATGCGCCGGCGCGCCTGGGCCAGCCGCACGGCAAGGCCGGCGTCGAAGGGACACGCGCCCACGGGCAGCGCGTGCAGGCGGCGCAGGAAGGCCGCCAGCGCGTGGGCCACGGCGGGTCCCAGCGCGGGGTCCGCATCCAGCACCTGGGAGGCCGTCTTGCCCGGCAGCGCAGCCGTCAGCAGCCAGGCCTGGTCCGGCGCTGCCACGCGCGCGAACTGCACCACCGCCGGCACGGGCAGGTGCGGCGCCAGCCAGTGCAGGCGCGCCGCTTCATCGGCAAGGTCGGCGGCGGCAGGCCCCCTGCCGTGCTTCAGGTACAGGTCCGGCGCGCCATCCCCGCCCTGCAGGCGGTAGACGGCGGCGTCCGACTCGCCGGCGCTGTCGCGCGTCCATTGATAACCGGTAATGGCGGCAGCCAGGCCGGCGGGCATGGCTGCCGTCACTGCCCCTTGCGTCCTTTTGGAGATCGTCATCTGCCCGCTCCTATGCCAGCGGCACGTGCAAGCCCATCTTGAGGCAGGTCAATGCCACGGACGTGCGGTAGCGCCGGATATTGTCGTCGCCGCCGAACAGCCGCTCCGTCAGCGCCTCGTATTCGGCCATGCTGCTGGCCGTGATGAGCAGCAGGTAATCGGCCTCGCCGGTAATCCCATAGCATTGCTGGATGGCGGGTTCGGCCATGATGCGCGCGCGCATGCCGGCCGTGCGCAGCGGGTGCTCGTCGTGCAGATGCACTTCCACCGCCAATGTCAGGGGGCGGCCCAGGCGGCTCGCGTCGAGTACGGCCACCTCGTTGCGGATGACGCCGCTCTCGCGCAGGCGGCGGATGCGCCGCTGCACGGCGGGCGCCGACAAATGCACGGCCTGGGCGATTGCGCGCTGCGAGGTCGTGTTATCGCGCTGCAAGATATCGAGGATGGCCAGGTCGAAGGCGTCGAGGGCGGGGGAAGGCGCGAGCGAAAGTTGCGTCATGATGGTCAAAATGCAGTGCAAATATCGGAGTAGACACAATAAACTTTCATTACTCCGATATCAAGCCATTTATTACCATGCCTCAGCACCGCTACTCTTCTTTTATTCCCTTGCTCGCCATCCTCGGCTCCGTCACCGCGCTGGGACTGGGCACTTCATGGGCCAAGCACAGCCTGTTCCCGCTGGTCGGCGCGCAAGGCACGACGGCCGTGCGCGTGGGCTTTTCCGCCCTGCTGCTGTTGCTGTTCTGGCGCCCGTGGCGCTGGCAGCTGAGCCGCGCGGACGCCCGCACGGTGGCCCTGTACGGCGCGGCGCTGGGCCTGACCAACCTGTGTTTCTACATGGCCCTGCGCACGATACCGTTCGGCATCGCCGTGGCTATCGAGTTTTCCGGCCCGCTGGCCGTGGCCCTGCTGGCCTCGCGCCGCCCGCTCGACTTCGTCTGGGTGGCGCTGGCCGTGGCGGGACTGGCGCTGCTGCTGCCGCTGGGCCACGACGTCAGCAATCTCGACCCCACGGGCGTGCTGTTCGCCCTGGGCGCGGCCGTCTGCTGGGCCTCGTACATCGTCTTCGGCAAGCGCGCCAGCCATTTGCACGCGGGCCATTCCGTCGCCCTGGGCCTGGCCATGGCCGCGCTGGTGGTGGTGCCCGTGGGCGTGGCGCACAGCGGCGCCGCCCTGCTCTCGCCCGTCGTGCTGGGCGTGGGCCTGGGGGTCGCGCTCATTTCCAGCGCCATCCCGATCTCGCTGGAAATGGTGGCCCTGAAACGGCTGACGCCGCAAGCCTTCGGCATCATGAGCAGCATGGAGCCGGCCGTGGCCGCCATGCTGGCCTACATCCTGCTCGACGAGCGCCTGGGAGCGGGACAGTGGCTGGCGATTGCCATGATCATGGCCGCGTCCATGGGCAGTTCCTACATGGCGCAGCGCCAGAAGCGCGATGCGCCGGCGCTCATGGCCGAATGCAGATAGTGAAGCGGGCGCCGCCCAGCGGCGAATCGTCGACGGCGATGGCGCCGCCGTGCAGCAGCAAATGCTTGCGCGCCTCCAGCAGCGAACCGATGCGCCCGGCCATGTCGTTGATGCGGCCCGCCAGCGGCGCGATGCTCGATGCGGCGCTGACCCGCGCCCGCGCCGCCAGGCTGCGCCCGTGCGCGCGCGTCCACCACCCCAGCGGCAGCAGCAGGCACAGGGCGATGACGGCGAAGCGGATCGCCTCCATGCGCAGCGCCTGGCCCACGTCGATGGGCAGATTCTGCGCGTGGAGCACATCGTCGTCGCTGCCGGCATAGCGCGCCCCCGTGGCGTCGACGCGGCGGTAAAAGCCCTTGCCGCCCACGTCCATCACGATGGCGCCCTGCTGGAATAAGGCGGCCTGCGTTCAGTGCGCGGCAGCTCCCGCCACGTGGGCGGCCAGGTTCCTGCGCGCCAGCCACGCGAGCGGCAGCAGGGCCAGCAGCGCAGCGGCCACGCCGGCCCAGGGCGACGATGCCATCAGCTGGCGCGACACCATCAGCGCACCGAGCATGGAGCCGAAGGAAATGCCGAGGTTGAACGCGGAAATGTTCAGGCCCGAGGCGAAATCGACGGCTTGCGGCGTGTAGCGCTCGGCCGTGGCCAGCATGCCCGCCTGCAGGGCCGGCGACAGGCCGAAGGCGAACACGCCCCAGACGAACAGCATCACCGTCATCAGCCACTGGGACGTGACGGCCAGCGCCACGCCCACTTGCGTCACGGCCAGCAACAGCAGCATCGATCGCAAGGCCTTTTGCCAGCCCAGGTGGCTGGTCAGGTAGCCGCCCGCCAGGTTGCCGGCAAAGGTGGCCGCGCCGAACACGATCAGCAGGGCGCTGGCCATGGCGGCGGAAAAACCCGTCACGTCCGTGAGGATGGGGGTAATGAACGTGAACGCGGCAAAGCTGCTGCCGAAGCCGAACGTGGTCACGGCCATCATCGTCAGGATGGGGCCGCTGCCCAGGGCCGCCAGCTGCGTCATGGCCTTGCCGCCCTGGCCTTGCGATAAACCGGCCGGCAGCCAGCGCGCCATGGCCGCCAGGCCCAGCGCGGCCAGCACCACCACGGCAAAGAAGGGCAGGCGCCAGCCCATCAGGTTGCCGAGGAAGCTGCCCAGCGGCACGCCGATCACCATGGCCAGCGTCAGTCCCGCAAACATCACGGAAATCGCCCTGCCCGCCTGCGCCTTGTCCACCAGGCTGGCGGCCACGGTGGCGCCGATGGCAAAGAAGGTGCCGTGCGCCACGGCCGTGATGACCCGCCCCGCCAGCAACAATTCAAACGTGTGGGACAAGGCGGCCAGCAGGTTGCCAGCGAGAAAAACGCTCATCAGTCCCAGCAAGGCCGCCTTGCGCGGCAGGCGCGACATCAGCAGCACCAGCAGCGGCGTGCCGACGGCCAGCGCCAGCGCGTACAGGCTCACCAGCGAGCCGGCCGATTCGATGGAAATCTGCAAATCTCTCGCGATGGCGGGCAGGATGCCGACGACGATGAATTCGGTCACGCCGATGGCGAAGGCGCCGACGGCCAGCGCCAGCACGCCGGGCGGCATCTTGCTGGCTTGAGGGGAAACAGGGTGTGCGGTGGTCATGATGGCTCCAGCAATGATTCAAGCCGGCCAGTGTATCGGGAGAAACACTTTTGATATAGACTCCTATAATGGAAACACCTGTGAAATGGATTCAATAATGGCCAGGCAAGACATCAACCGCGCCTTCGAGATGAGCGTCTTCGTGGCCGTGGTGGAAACGGGGGCTTTTTCCGCCGCCGCGCGCCGCCTGGCCCTGACGCCGTCGGCCGTCAGCAAGCTCGTCAATCGGCTGGAAGCGCGGCTCGGCGCCCGTTTGCTGCAGCGCAGCACGCGGCAATTGCACACCACGCCCGAGGGCGACGCCTTCTTCGTGCAGTGCAAGCGCATCCTCGACGATATCGACGGCGCCGAGCGCGAAGCGTCGCAGGGCGAAGCGTCGCAGGGCGCGGCGCCGCGCGGGCGCCTGCGCATCAACTGTTTCGTGCCCTTCGGCGTGCACCAGCTGCTGCCCATCCTGCCCGAGTTCGCCCGCCGCTATCCCGACATCGTGCTCGACGTCGTCGTCAGCGACGCCGTCGTCGACCTGCTGGAAGACCGCACCGACATCGCCATCCGCACAGGCCAGCTGAAGGCATCGAACCTGGTGGCGCGCAAGCTGGGCGAAGACGCGATGGTCGTCGTCGCCGCGCCCGCCTACGTGGCGCGCCACGGCCTGCCGCGCACGCCGCAGGAATTATCCGAACACAATTTATTGGCGTTCAACTTCCGCTGCCAGAACGAAACCTGGCCCTTCCTCGACGGGAGCGGAGGAACGTTGCAGGTGACGCCGCAGGGCAATACCTGCGTCAGCGATGGCGAAAGCATGCGCCAGCTGGCGCTGGCGGGCATGGGACTGGGACGTTTTTCGCGCCAGCACGTGCGGCGCGACATTGCGCAAGGTCAATTGGTGGAGGTGCTGCAGGACTACAATCCGGGCGACAAGGAGGTCGTGCACGCCGTCTTCGTGGGACCGGGCCTGCAGGTGCCGGCCCGCGTGCGCGTAATGCTCGATTACCTGCTGGAAAAGGTCAAGCTGGGCCTGCCTTAAGCGACGGCCTCGCCCAGGCGCAGCTGGCGGCCTTCGCCCAGCATCAGTTCGAACTCGGCCGCCGGCACGGCCGGGCTGAACAGATAGCCTTGCAGCTGGTCGCAGCCCAGTTCGCGCAAGAAACGCATCTGCTCGGCCGTTTCCACGCCTTCGGCGACGATTTCCTGGCGCAGCTGCTGCGCCATGGTGACGATGGCGCGGGCGATGGCGCAGTCATTTTCCTCGAAGGGCAAGCCGACGACAAACGAGCGGTCGATTTTCAGTGTGCTGATGGGAAACTTTTTCAAATATGCGAGGCTGGAATAGCCGGTGCCGAAGTCGTCCAGCGCCAGCGCCAGGCCCATGGCCACCAGCTGGTTCATGATGTCGATGACCTTGTCGGCGCCCCGCATCAGCAGGCTTTCCGTGATTTCCAGCATGATCTGCTCAGGCCGCACGCCGTAGCGCTCGAGCACGGCCGCTATGCGCGCCGGCAACTGCTCGTCGAACTGGCGCGCCGACAGGTTGACGGCGATGGCCGGCATGTGCAGGCCCCGGTCTTCCCAGCTGCGGATCTGGCGGCACGCCTCGTCCAGCACCCAGGTGCCCAGTTCTAAAATTAAACTGGTTTCCTCGGCAACGGGGATGAAGACGCCGGGCGAGACCATGCCGCGCATCGGATGCTTCCAGCGCAGCAAGGCTTCCGCGCCCACGATGCGTCCGCTGGCCAGGCTCACTTTCGGCTGGTAATGCAATTCCAGCTCCTTGTCGCCCAGGGCCAGTCGCATTTCGCTTTCCAGGCGCAAATGTTCCTTGGCCCGCCGGTTCATGTCCTCGCGGTAGAACAGGAAGGTCGATTCGATGGTCTGGCCCGCCTTGGCCACGGCCACGTCGGCAAAGCGGAACAGGGCCGGCGCTTCCAGGCCGTCTTCCGGATACACGGTGATGCCGATGCTGGCGCCCACGTGCAGCGCGTGCGCATCGATATTGATCGGTGCTTCGAGCAGGTTGAGCAGTTTTTGCGCCACGTTGGCCGCGTGTTCGCGCTTTTCGATGTGCAGCAGGGCCACGACGAACTTGTTGTTGTCGACGCGCGCCAGGATGTCGGCGTCGCGCAGGGCGCCGCGGAACAGCTGGCCGATGGCGATCACCAGCTGGTCGCCCACTTCATGGCCCAGGGTGTCGCTGATGGAACCGATGCGGCTGATGTCGATGACCATCAGCGCGCCATGCGTGCCTTGCCGCTTCGCTTCGGCCAGGCCCTGGTCGACCAGCTGGTTCAGCAGGCAGCGGTTCGGCAGGCCCGTCAGGCTGTCGTAGTTGGCCATGCGCTGCATGCGCGCCTCGGCGTCCTTGTGCACGGAAATATCGGAAAACAGGGAAAACACATGGCTGATTTCGCCGTACTCGTCGCGCACGACGCTGATGGTGACGTCTTGCGGAAACAGTTCGCCGTTCTTGCGCTTGCCGATGATCTCGCCGCGCCAGGAGCCGTGGCCGCGCATGGCGGCGCGCACCTTGGCGCGGAAATCGGGGTCATGCACGCCCGAGCGCAGCAAGTCCGGCGTGCGGCCGATGGCTTCGGCCGGCGAATAGCCGGTGATGCGGGAAAACGAACTGTTGATCGACACGATGCGCTCTTCCGCATCCGTGATCAGCACGCCCTGCTCGCTGTCTTCGATGATGCGCGCGTGCAACTTCACCTTGTCCACGTCGGACAGCGGTTCGCTCAGCGCGGACAGGCGCACGGCCATGCCGCAAGCCTTGCCGGCCTGGTCGTGGATCACGTGGCGGTGCATGCGCAGCCACGTCACCATGCCCGACTTCTTGCGCCGGCGCACATCGGTGGCCACGTCGCCCTGCACGAAATGCAGCTCCAGCACGCTCGCTTCCGCATCGTCTTCCGGGTACAGGAACAGGATGTGCTGGCCCAGCGCCTCGATTTCGGAATAGCCGAACATCTGTTCGGCGCCATGGTTCCAGCCGATCAGGAAGCCGTCGGGATCGATTTCCAGCAGGGCGTCGGCCGGCGCCACGCGCACCACGGGCCGGCTGGCGCCGCGCAGCCGCTCCAGCTCGTCCTGCAGGCGCGCCAGGGTGGCAAGCTGCTGCGGCCCCGCCTGTTCGCGGGCCTCCTGGGCCAGGCGCAGGCACAGCGCCACTTTCGCCTCAAGCACGGCAACCCCGCGCAGGAAACGGGGCCAGGAAGAATGTCGGGAGCGCTGCGGTCTGTGTAATCATCAAAATCCCACCAGGGGGCATGGAGGTCGGGCCAGAAATACGATGGAAATACTGTGAATATGGTAACCTGAAAATGTTGGCCTATGTCAACATTTTAAGGCCTACGCCGAATGGCGGGGCGCTGCGTCAGGCACGTCCCGGCAGGTGCAGCGCCAGCCGCGCGAACACTTCGGGATCGCGCATGCGCGCCAGCCACCAGCGCAGCGCGGCGCCATCCTCGCCCACGCGCCAGGCCAGGTAGAACGTTTCCGACGGTTTCGGCTCTTCCACGGCCTTTTCCACCAGCAGGCCGCGGGCGATGGCGGCGCGCGCGCAAGGCCCCGGCAGGAAGCCGAAGCCCAGCCCCAGCACCTGGCAGTCGAACTTGACCTGCATGTTCGGCACCGTCAGCGCATCCTGCCCCAGCAGCAGTCCCACCGTGCGCGGCGCCAGCTGGCGCGCAGAGTCAGCCACCACCACGGCGCGGTATTGCTGCAGGTCGCCGCGCGACAGCGGGCCGGGCAGCAGCGCCAGCGGGTGCGTGGGCGCCACGGTGAAGACAAAGTCCAGCATGCCGATCGGCTGTGCAATATAGCCGCCGCCGGCCGGCCCGTCGCCGGGCGCGCCGACCAGCAGGTCGACCCTGCGGTCCAGCAGCGCTTCCCATGTGCCCGACAGGGTGTCCTGCCCCAGGCGCAGCCGCGTCTGCTGCGCCACCTCATAAAAGGCGCGCACGTCGTCGGCCAGGGCCACGGCGGAAAACATGGAGTCGATGCCGATGGCCAGTTCCGTTTCCCAGCCCGACGCCACCCTGCGCACGCGGTGTTCCAGATCCTGCGCCGCCTTCAGCAGGTAGCGCCCTTCCTTCAGCAACTCCTGCCCCGCCGCCGTCAGCACGACTTTCGGCCCGTTGCGCTGGAAGACCTGCACGCCCAGGTCGTCTTCCAGCTTGGCCACCGTATAGGAAATGGTGGACGGCACTTTATGCAACTCCTTGCCGGCCGACGAGAACGATCCGCGGCGGTCGATGGCGTCGACGATTTGCAGGGCTTCCAGGCTCAGTCTTAACATTCGATTTTTTCGATGATAGTACGGTAGATTTTCCGTTTTTCTTTCCCCGCGTGGCGGCCTATACTTTCTCCATCGTACAGCGAGGGGCAGAAAGGCGTCACGGCAAATGCCGGGCAACGGTCCTTCGAAATTATCGCACATTAACTTTACAGAAACGGAGCACACCATGTTACAGATTCGTCACAGCGCAGAACGCGGTGCCGCCAACCACGGCTGGCTCAATTCCCACCACAGCTTTTCCTTCGGCAGCTACCACGATGCCAATCACATGGGTTTCGGCCCATTGCTGGTGATTAATGAAGACCGGGTCACGCCCGGCCAGGGTTTCGGCACGCACGGCCACCGCGACATGGAAATCATTTCCTATGTGCTCGACGGCGCGCTCGAGCACAAGGACAGCATGGGCACCGGCTCCGTGCTGCACTACGGCGACGTGCAGCGCATGAGCGCCGGCAGCGGCGTGCGCCACAGCGAGTTCAACCACTCGAACACGGATGGCTTGCACTTCCTGCAGATCTGGATACAGCCGAACGTGACGGGCATTCCCCCCAGCTATGAAGAGAAGCATTTCTCGCCGGAAAGCAAACAGGGCAAGCTGCGCCTGATCGCCTCGGGCGACGGCCGCCACGGTTCCGTGCTGATCCACCAGGACGCGGCCATCTACGCCAGCATTCTGCGCGAAGGCGAGCAAGCCGAACATGCGCTCGATGAAGGCCGCCTCGCCTATGTGCACCTGATCCGCGGCAGCCTGGTCGTCAACGGCACGCCCTTGAAAGCGGGCGATGCGCTGAAACTGACGCAGGAGGCGGCCGTGATCATTACCCAGCCGGAAGACGCGGAATTCCTGCTGTTCGATCTGCCTCGTTGATGGCAGCTGCCCCTCTTCGGCGCGGTTTTCGCCAGGCCAGTTAAGGCCAAGGCGGCCTGACCGGACGGACCCGTCACGCACGGGGCCCGTCCGGCCGGCCGCCTGTCACCGTTTGGTCATCGAACTGACATGCGGCCGTCACATACGCTCACTATCATGCGCTTGCCTTTAAATCACGCAACCACAGGACATCGCAGCCCATGAACAAGCCCAACGATCTGGCCATCCGCGCCACCGATCTGAACGACATCGACAGCAACGCGTCCCACGATAACCATTTCAACAGCATCCTGAACGCCCGCCTGAGCCGCCGCAACTGGCTGCGCGGCAGCGCCGTCACGGCCGCCACCGCCGTCATGGGGTCGATGGGCCTGTCCGCCTGTGGCGGCGGCAGCGATGCGGTCGCCGTCACCCCGACGCCGACGCCGACGCCCGAAAAACTGCTGGCCTTCACGGCCGTGCCGAAAAGCCTGGCCGACGTCGTGTCGGTGCCGGCCGGCTACACGGCCACGGCCCTGTATGCGCTGGGCGACTCGCTGCGCGCGGCCACGCCAGCCTACAAGAACGACGGCAGCGATACCGATTTCGACAACCGCGCCGGCGACCACCACGACGGCATGGAATACTACGGCCTGTCCGCCGCCGGCGCGCCGCTGGCGTCCGGCGCCGAACGGGGCTTGCTGGCGATGAACCACGAAGCGACCACGGACGAAAAGCTGTCCTCGCACTTCCTGCACGTCAATGGCGGCACCACCACGCTGCCGCGCCCCGCCGCCGAAGTCGACAAGGAAGTGGCCGTCCACGGCCTGAGCGTGGTGGAAGTCAAGAAGACGGGCAGCGCCTGGGCCACCGTCAACGATTCCGCCTTCAACCGCCGCGTCACGCCGCTGACGGACATCGAGCTTGCCGGCCCCGTGCGCGGCAATGCCCTCGTGGTGACCAAGTACTCGCCGACCGGCACCAAGACGCGCGGCACCATCAACAACTGCGGCACGGGCAAGTCGCCATGGGGCAGCTACCTGTCCGGCGAGGAAAACTGGGCCGGCTACTTCACGCGCTCGGCCACCGACAACGCGGCGCGCGGCGACAAGTCCGTGGTGTCGCTGAACCGCTATGGCCGCAGCCAGGGCGGCGCTTCGCGCCACGGCTGGGAAACGGGCGGCAGCGACGACAAGTACGCGCGCTGGAACCTGAGCAAGATCGGCGCATCAGCCGACGGCAGCGACGACTACCGCAATGAATTGAACGGCATGGGCTACATCGTCGAGATGGACCCGTATGACAAGACCCGCGCCATCCGCAAGCGCACGGCGCTGGGCCGCTACGCGCACGAAAGCGCCGCCTTCAGCGTGCCGACCGTGGGCCAGCAGCTGGCCGTCTACATGGGCGACGATTCGCGCAACGAGTACATCTACAAATTCGTCACGGCGGCCGTCTGGGCCGCGGCGGACGCCAACCCGGCAGACCGCATCGCCACCGGCGACAAATACCTCGATTCGGGCAAGCTGTACGTGGCCAAGCTGGCCGCCGACGGCACCGGCCAGTGGATCGAGCTGTCCCTGTCGAACGCGCTGATCCAGGCCTACGGCGCCTACAAGTTCGCCGACCTGGCCGACGTGCTGGTCAATGCCCGCCTGGCGGCCGACGCCGTGGGCGCGACAAAGATGGACCGTCCGGAATGGTGCTCGGTCAACCCGGCCAATGGCGAGATCTATTACACGCTGACCAACAACTCGAACCGCACCGTCAATCCGGGCGGCTCGTCGCAGCTGGCGCCCGACAGCGCCAACCCGCGCGCCTACACGGACATGAAGGGCAGCAGCGCGCAGAACGGCAATCCGAACGGCCATATCATCCGCTTCAAGGAAGGCACGGGCGCAGCCGCGGCCACCAGCTTTACGTGGGATGTCTACCTGTTTGGCGCCGAGAGCGGCGCCGACGCCAGCAAGATCAACCTGTCGAACCTGACGGCCGACCAGGACTTTTCGAGCCCGGACGGCCTGGCCTTCAGCCCCTACACGGGCATCTGCTGGATCCAGACGGACGATGGCGCGTACACGGATGTGACCAACTGCATGATGCTGGCGGCCATTCCCGGCAAGGTGGGCGACGGCGCCAAGTCCACCCTGAACTACGCCACGGCGGCCGGCGGCAACCTGGCGGTCGACACCTTCATCGGCAAGAAGCCCACGGCCGACACGCTCAAGCGCTTCCTGGTGGGGCCGGTCGGCTCGGAAATCACGGGCATCAGCGAAACGCCCGACGGCAAGACCATGTTCATCAACATCCAGCATCCGGGCGAAAACACCGCGCTGGCGAATATCGGCGACCCGTCCAAGTACACGAGCCAGTGGCCGGCCAACGCCGGTTACGGCGTCGGCAAGCGTCCCCGCTCGGCCACCATCGTGATCACCAAGAACGACGGCGGCCGCATCGGCAGCTGATGGACTGTGCCTGGCGGAGGCATCCGCCAGGCACAGCCAGCCATCGACCTTGTAAAAGGAGGAAGTGCCCCTAAGTAAGGCTCATCACCAGACATTGCAACGACCGAATGGCAGCCGGGGAAAACGTTTCCCTGCTTTTTGGTATGATGGCAAGGCGCGCCGGCACCGGAGTGGTGTCGCGCGCCTTTTATTTTTGACAATTACTTATATGAGCACAACCATGCAAAGCGGCGCAGACCTCCTGGCGACAGGCGAATTGGATTACACGACTTCCTGCGCCTTGCCGACGCCGTGGGCCCAGTTCACCCTGCACGCCTTTGTCGAGCACGCCACGGGCAAGGAACACCTGGCCATGGTGCTGGGCGACGTCGGCAACGGCGAACCGGTCCTGGCGCGCGTGCATTCCGAGTGCCTGACGGGCGACGTGCTGTTTTCGCAGCGCTGCGACTGCGGCGCCCAGCTCGAAGGGGCGCTGAAACGCATCGCCGAGGAAGGCCGCGGCGTGTTGCTGTATTTGCGCCAGGAAGGACGCGGCATCGGCCTGATCAACAAGATCCGCGCCTACCGCCTGCAGGAAGCGGGCGCCGACACGGTGCAGGCGAACGAGCAGCTGGGCTTCAAGGCCGACGCCCGCAATTACGCCTTGTGCAAGCCCATGTTTGCGCAATTCGGCATCGACAGCCTGCGTTTGATGACGAACAACCCGCGCAAGATCGCGGCCATGGAAGCGCTGGGCATCACGGTGGCCGAGCGCGTGCCCCTGCTGGTCAACCGCAACGCCTTCAACCAGCATTACCTGAATACCAAGCAAAGCAAGCTGGGCCACATGATGACGCCGGTGACGGCGCCGGCGCTGGAAGACGGCGCCCTGTAATTGCCGCACTGGCGCGCAGGCGGCGCCACCGGGGCAGGTGCTCCCGCTCACGCACAAAGGATGCATGAAATTATCTAACTTCGCCCTCCTGCTGGCCGGCCTGTGCGCCACCGCCGGCGCGCAGGCGGCGCCGGCCGCAGCACCGGCCGCCTCCGCCGCATCGGTTCCTCCCGTCAAGCCGCCGCCGGCCACCGCCGCCCCCGCCGCCAACGAACACGCGGCCCTGCCGCCGCCCTCGTCGGCCGCGCAAAAACTGTACACGGCCGCGCGCGCCGACATCCTGCAAGTGCGCGTGCTGCTGAAAAACGGCCGCACGCAGTCGTCGGTGGGCTCGGGCTTTTTGATCGGCACGGGCGACCTGGTGGTGAGCAACTATCACGTGGTGTCGCAGTTCGCGCTCGACCCCGATACCTATGTGGGCGAATGGGTCGACACCAGCGGCCAGCGGGGCAACGTGGAATTGCTGGCCGTCGACGTGCTGCACGACCTGGCCGTGCTGCGCGTGAACCGACACGGCACGGGGTTTTTCAAGATGCCCGAGCAGCTGGCGCCGCTGACCCAGGGCCAGTACCTGTATTCGATGGGCAATCCGCTGGACCTGGGCTTTGCCATTTCGGAAGGCGCGTACAACGGCGTCGTCACGCGCAGCTTCTACGACCAGCTGATGTTTACGGGGCCGATCAATTCCGGCATGAGCGGCGGCCCCAGCGTCACGGCGAATGGCGATGTCGCCGGCATCAATGTCTCGAAACGCCTCGACGGCGAACTCGTCAGTTTTCTCGTGCCGGCCCGCTATGCACAGCAATTGCTGGCCAAGGCGGCGCAGCAAGGCAAGCCGCCGAAGGACTTCAAGCCGCTGGTGACGGCCCAGCTGCTGGCGCACCAGGACGTGATGCTGGCGCGCCTGCTCGACACGCCCCTGAGCCTGAAAGCCATGGGCCCGTACCGCGTGCCCGTGCGCGAATCGGACCAGATGCGCTGCTGGGGCCGCTCCAACGTGAAAGCCGACAAGCCCTACACGATAGACAACACGAGCTGCGCCATGGAATCGGCCCTCTTCATTTCCGGCGCCCTGCAAACGGGGCAGGTGTCGATGCGCCACGAGTTTTTGCGCAGCAGCGAGCTGGGCGCCCTGCGCTTTTCCCAGCTGGCCAGCGCCTCGTTCAAGAACGAAAATTTCGGCAACTACAAGAGCGCGAACCTGACGGGCCCCCATTGCACCGAGCAGTTCGTCAAGAATGCCACCCTGCCCCTGCGCGCCGTCCTGTGCGTGCGCGCCTACCGCAAATTTACCGGCCTGTACGATTTTGCCCTGCTGGCCGCCAGCACCGATGAGCCACTGATGAGCTTGCAAAGCCGCATCGACGCGCGCGGCGTGTCCTACGCCAACGGCGTGCGCGTCACCCGCACCTTCCTCGAAGCGCTGTCGCGCGCCCCTTCCGCCAGCGGCGCGCGCAAGCCATGAAAGCGCCCTATCACATCGAAATCCTCGCCGCAAATGGCGACGTGGAACGGCGCCAGCGCATCGCCAGCCTGCCGATCCGCATCGGCCGCGGCTACGACAATGACTTCATCCTCGACGATGCGCACACGGCGCCCGCCCACGCCATCGTCGAGGATGATGGCGCAGGCGGCCTCCTGCTGCGCGACCTGGGCAGCCAGAATGGCGTGATCCACCTCGGCCAGCGCCAGACGCAGGTGGCCCTGGATGGCAACAGCGTCGTGCGCCTGGGCCACACGCGACTGCGTGTGCGCGCCAGCGACCATCCGGTGGCGCCCGAACTGAGCGACACGACCATGCACAACTGGGAAGGCTTGCGCCCCGCCATGGCCGGCCTCGTCATGATCGGCGCTTCGGCCGCCTTCAGCAACTGGCTGGGCGACGCGGAAGCGTTCGATCCGATTTCTTACCTGATGGTCATCGCCTCCGCGCTGGGCGCTGGCCTCGTGTGGGCCGCCATCTGGGCCGTGGCGAACCGCCTGTTCGGCCACACGGCCCGCTTCGGCCGCCACCTGTTCATCATCGGCTGCGGCTTGCTGGCCATGGAAGCGTGGGAACTGGGCAGCAACATGGCTGCGTATGCGCTCTCGCTGGAACTGCTGACGCGCTACGGACGGCATATGTTCATCGTCATTGTATGCGCCATGATCTACTACCATTTGTGCACGATCAAACCCCAGCATCCGCGCCGCTTCGGGCTCGTCAGCGTGGTGCTGGCCATCATCGGCTCGACCTTGATACTGCTGAGCAACTTGCAGATCAGCGGCCGCCTCGCGGATGAACTGTACATGTCCGCGATCTACCCGCCGGCGCTGCGCCTGAGCCCCGATCACGCGACGGACGCCTTCTTCCGCGATGCGGCCGCCCTGCAGCGCGGCGCCGATGCGGAGCGCGGCAAGTCCTCCAGGGGCGAGGCGGACGACGACGGCGACGAATAAGCGACGCCGACCGCGCATGCACAAAGCCCGCCGCGTCCTTGCAGACGGGCGGGCTTTTTAGCGCGCGCCCTCAGGCGCGCATGTCGGCGATAAAAGCTTAGAAATTGCTTTCCTGCTTGCGGCGCGCCGTAAAGCCCAGCAAGCCCAGGCCGACCAGCAGCATGGCGTAGGTGGTCGGTTCCGGCACGGCCGAGATCAAGCCGTCCTTGGCGCCGAAGCTGACGAAATTATTATTGCCGGCCTTGAATTGCGCTTGCTGGCCGCCATCGCAGCAGCCTTCCAGGCCGTAGATGCTCAGGGTGTGGTTGCCGGCCGACAAGGAGCTCGAACCGCTGAGGAACTGGCTGCCATTGTTGTAGTTGCCTGCCCACCACATGTCGTTGCTCTTGAAGTCCAGCGCCACGCCGTCGAGGAACAGGGCGCCGCCCTTGCCGAAATCGACGCCGCTGCGGAAACTCCAGGCGCCTGCATCGGCCGCGCTGACGCCAAAGTTGATGACGGATTTGAAGGCAATGTTCGAGCCGCTGCCAAACAGGCCGCTGTTGTTGACGTTGTCATAGCTGGCGATGGTCGTCGAGCCGTAGCCGGCGCCGGGCGTGGCCACGGCGGCGTTCACCACGGACTGGTAAGCGGCGGCGGAAGCTTGCGCGCCGGCATTCGAGAAACCGGTGGACAGGGTGATGGTGCTGGCGTTCGCGTGGGCAAACACACCGACGGCGATCAGGGACAGGGCGATTTTAGGCAAGTTTTTCATGATGGTATCCAGTAAGTAAGTATTCAGTGGGCGCGGCAAACGGGCGCTGGAGCTGAATACACGCTGCATTGAGGCGTGTCGGCATAGCGCAAGCATTGCAAGGATGAGCGGTCGGGAGCGTAACTTCCGCGCAAGATCGCGGACTTGCGGCGTGCCGTGGCGGCACTGCAAGCATCCTGGAAAGGGGTCGGGTTCCCGGGACAAAGTCAGACGGTTGACGGGTCAGGTAAGACGTTGAAGCCATTCTATCTTAAATTCCCCATAAGAAAAGTATTTTTCTTTTAACCATGAAAGATATTTTTCTAACAAGCACTTTCCTGGCTGGCAAAAAGCGCCCCGCATCCCCCTGATGCAGGGGCGGCGCGCCCGTGCCGGCGGCCTGCGGCGTGTCGCGGCGGCGCCACAGACGGGTCTGTCACTGTCGCATCGCCCGCACTTCTTTTCGCATGCCGCTGCACCACGGGGCGAAACAGCATGGCAAAATGCACACATGCAGCTATCTGTCCGATGAGGGGGAAAGAGGAAATGGTCGACCTGGAAGAACTACGCTATCTGGCACTGTCGTTTCCCGACACCACCGAGGAAGAACACCACGACCGTCCGGCCTTCCGCGTGGGCGGGAAGATCTTTGCCACCCTGCCCGACGACGAGCACATCAACGTGCTGCTCGATGCGGAAGCGGCGCATATCGCCACCGTGATCACGCCCGCCGGCTGTGAAAAACTGTGGTGGGGCGAACGCCTGGCCGGCATCACCGTGTGCCTGGCGGACGCCGAACTGGACATGCTGGCCGCCGCCCTGACGGCCGCCTGGCGGCGCAAGGCGCCGCGCGACCTGGCCGGGACCATCGACTGAACGGGGAGGAAGCGCCCGCTACAGCGGCCAGTTACGCAGCAGCAGGGCCACCATCTGGTGTAATTGCTCGCGCGACACGCCGGCCGCCGCCTGGATCGCCATGCCCTGCGACAGGGTCACGACAAAGCGCGCCTGCTGCTCGGGACAGGAATCGGCCGGCAAATCCCCTTCTTCCCTGGCGCGCCGCAAGCGGTCGCGCAGCTTGATCTCGCCGCGCAGGCGGCGCGCAAACAATTCATCGCGGATCGGCAAGGCATCGTCGCTGCAGGCCAGCGCCGCATTGACGCCCATGCAGCCGTGCGGGCCGTCGGGCATTGTTTGCGCATCGACATACTGCGTCAGCAACGCTTCGATCACCAGGCGCGCCGTCGGCTGCTCCAGCGCCGCATCGAAAAACTGCATGCGCGTATCGCTGTAGCGCTCGAGCGCCTTGTGGAACAGCTGCTCCTTGTTACCGAAGACGGCATACAGGCTGGGCCGGTTCATGCCCATGGCTTTCGTCAATTCCGGCAGCGAGCTGCCTTCATAGCCCTTTTCCCAGAACACTTTCATGGCGCAATCGAGCGCCTCGTCCGCATCGAACGTGCGTGGCCGGCCCGTTTTCGCCTTGCCCGCTTCCTCTGTTTTATCTTGTTTCATACCGTTCGGTAAAAAATTTATTGACAACACTGTCTGCCTGCCCTGATTATATACCGACCGGTTAAAAACCCCCCGGCTTTTCAGGAACTCGACATGCAGACATCCACTCCCTCTTCCGCGCCGTCCGCGGCCACCAGCGACGATACCACCGTGGCGCCCTGGCTGGCGGTATTATCCGTCGGCATCGGCGCCTTTGCCCTCGTCACCTCCGAATTCCTGCCCGTCGGCCTGCTGCCGGCCATGGCGGCCGAACTGGCCATCAGCAAGGGCCAGGCGGGGCTGATGATCACCACGCCCGGCATCGTCGCCGCGTTTGCCGCCATTCTGGTCACCGTCGGCTCGGGCCGCCTGGACCGCCGCATCGTGCTGCTGGCCCTGACGGCCCTGCTGGTCGCCTCGAACCTGCTGGTGGCGCTGGCGCCGTCGTATGGCTGGATCTTGCTGGGACGCGCCCTGCTGGGCGTGGGCGTGGGCGGCTTCTGGGCCATCGGCAGCGCCATCGGGCCGCGCCTGGTCGCGCCGCGGCACGCGTCGCGCGCCATGTCCATCATCTTTGCCGGCGTGTCGCTGGGCACGGTGGCGGGCGTGCCGGCCGGCGCGCTGGTGGGCGAGCTGGTGGGCTGGAGGGTGGCCTTCGGCGCGGCCAGCGCCATCGCCGTGCTGGTCTTCATCGGCCAGCTGTTGCTGCTGCCCCGGCTGCCGCCCACGCAAGCCGTCCGCCTGCGCCAGCTGCCGATGATCTTCGGCATCCGCAAGGCCAGGCTGGGCCTGATCGCCACGGCCATGCTGTTCACGGGGCAGTTCGCCGCCTACACGTATATCGCGCCCTTCCTCACGCAAATCTCGCACCTGGCGGCCGGCACGGTCAGCGCCATGCTGCTCGTGTACGGCGCCGCCGGCTTCATCGGCAACCTCGTCGGCGGCTGGGCTGCCGGGCGCCATGAGCGGGCCGCGCTGATGGTGACGGGCGCCGTGCTGGGCGTATCGACCCTGGCGCTGGCCGCGCTGGGCAGCCATGCGCTGACGGCCATGCTGCTGGTGGCCGTCTGGGGCTTCGGTTTCGGCGCCATGCCGATCGCCGTGCAGACGTGGATGTTCAAGGCGGCGCCGGAGCTGATGGAAGGCAGCAGCGCACTCTTCGTTGCGATTGTGCAAGTATCGCTGGCGTCGGGCGCATTACTGGGGGGCATGGCCGTCGACCGGCTGGGCGTATCGAGCGCGATGGTGGTGGGTGGCGCGTTCGCCCTCGGCTGCGCCTTGACGATCGCGCTGTTCGGCAAGCCGCAGGTCGCCGCCAAGGCCGGCGCGGCGTGCGCCGCGTCATAGGTATCAGATGCGGCCGCGCCGGAATTCGCCGAGGAATTTCGCCACTTCGGCCGGCGTCATGGGCACGTCGGCATCGCCGTGATACGCGTACAGGAAGGGCGTGCCGCCCAGGCGGTCCGTCAGCTTGGCAAAGAGCAAGAAACGGCTGCCCAGCGGATAGCGCTGCAGGTCCGTCAGGCGGCGCGAGCACTGCACGGCCAGTTCCGGCGAAAAAGCCTGGCCCGGCACGGGACGGATTTCCACGCGGCCATGGACGGCGCGCGATTCGACGGCAACATGCCGGTATGCATAAGTATCACGGGCCATGCCGCCACCTTGAATGAAATAAAGGCGCCATCTTAAGCGAAGTGGGCGCCTGCCGTGCTACTGCGGCACGATGCGCAGCAAACGGCCATTGTCTTCGTCTGTCAGCGCATACAGGTAGCCGTCCGGTCCCTGGCGCACGTCGCGCACGCGCGCGCCGATGGCCAGGCGGTCCTGCCCCGTCACCTTGCCGTTCGCATCGACGGCGATGCGGCGGATATCCCCGGCCGCCAGGCCGCCGCTGAAGATGCTGCCGCGCCAGGCGGCGATCTTGTCGCCCGTGTAGACGGCCAGCCCCGACGGCGCCGGCGACGGCACCCAGGCCACGCTCGGATTGAGCATGCCGGGCACCTCATGCTTGCCGACGGGTTCGTGCGTCTTGTAGTCGGCGCCATAGCTTTGCAGCGGCCAGCCGTAGTTGCCGCCCGCCACTATCAGGTTCAGTTCATCACCGCCGTACGGGCCGTGTTCCGTCGCCCACACGCGGCCGGAAACAGGGTCGAGCGCCAGGCCCTGCACGTTGCGGTGGCCATACGACCAGATTTCCGGCAAGGCCCCCCTGGCGGCCAGCGGATTGCCGGGCGCCGGTTTGCCGTCTTGCGTCAGGCGCAGGATGGAACCCTGGTGCGTGGCCAGGTTCTGCGCCTGTTCGCGGGCCAGGCGGTCGCCGATGCGCAGCGGCGGATTGCCGCCGTCGGCCACGCTCATCAGCAAGCTGCTGTCCGGCAGCCACAGCAGGCGCGAGCCGAAATGCTGGCCGCCGCTCTTGTCGGTCGCCACCTTGAACAGGGTCTCGATGCCCGTCACCTTCTTGCCGTCGAACACGCCGCGCACGAGGGTCGTGCGGTTGGCGTCATTCGTGCCCGTCGACACCGTCATGTACACGCGCGGGTTCGGCTTGCCCGCGTCCTGCGGATGAATGACGATATCGAGCAGGCCGCCCTGCCCGCCCGTAAACACCTTGGGCATGCCTTCCAGCGCGACATCCTCGAATTTCTTGCCATTGAGCAGATGCAAGCTGCCCTGCTTGCTGGTGACCAGCGCGCGCCCCTCGCCCAGCCAGGCGATGCCCCACGGCTGGCGCACACCCTGCGCGACGGTCTCGGCCTTCCAGCCCTGTCTGGCGGCGGGTGGCTCTCCCGTGGCCTGCAGTTCGGCGTGGGCCGCTGGCGCGGCAGTCAATGCCCATGCAAGCAAGATGCTGGTACGGCGTAACTGGAACATGGCGACTCCTGTCGGTGATCGATCAATGGCGGGCCTCTCAGGCGCGCAGCAGCAAGGCCACGGCTTCGGCCGCGATGCCCTCTTCGCGGCCCAGGTAGCCCAGCTTTTCATTCGTCTTGGCCTTGATGTTGACCTGACCCACGGTCACGCCCAGGTCTTCGGCCACGTTGGCGCACATGGCGGCGATGTGCGGCGCCATTTTCGGGCGCTGGGCGATGATGGTGGCGTCGATATTGCCGATGATATAACCGGTCGCCTGCACGCGGCGCACGGCTTCGCGCAGCAGGGTGCGCGAATCGGCGCCCTTGAATTGCGCGTCCGTGTCGGGGAAATGGCGGCCGATGTCGCCCAGGGCGGCGGCGCCGAAGATGGCGTCCGTAATCGCGTGCAGCAGCACGTCCGCGTCGGAGTGGCCGAGCAGGCCCAGGTGATGGGGAATCTTCACGCCGCCGATGATCAGGTCGCGGTTTTCGACCAGCGCGTGGCAGTCATAGCCCTGGCCGATACGAAATGGGAGGTCGGGAGTCGTTGTATTCATATTGTTCTCTTTCAAATGCGGGGGTTGGCCAGGTACAGCTCGGCCGTGTGGATGTCGCGCGGCAGGGTCACCTTCAGGTTGCGCGGGTGGCCCTCGACCAGTTTCGGCGCCAGGCCCAGCGCCTCGACGGCGCTGGCGTCGTCCGTGATCGCTTGCGGGTCGGGCGCCTGCGACAAGGCCCGGTGCAGCAAGGCATAGCTGAACATCTGCGGCGTCTGCGCCAGCCACAGGCCGTCGCGCGGCACCGTCTGCGCCGACACATTGGCCGGCCCGGCCCGCTTGACGGTGTCGACCACGGGCAAGGCCAGCAAGCCGCCGGCCGCATGGTCGCCGACTTCGGTGATGAGCTTGGCGATCAGCGCCGGCGTCAGGCCGGGACGGGCCGCGTCGTGCACCAGCACCTGGTCATGGCCATCCATGCTGCCCTGCAAGGCCTGCAGCCCGTTCAGGATGCTTTCCATGCGCGTGGCGCCGCCGCAGCGCAGCACAGTGACGCCCTGCTCCGGCACGACCGTGTCGATGACGCCATCGTCGGCGCTGACGACGACATAGGTGTGCGCGATCAGGGGACTGGCGAGAAAAGCGTCGAGCGCGTGGCGCAGCATGGGCTTGCCGGCGATGGCTAAATATTGCTTGGGACTGCCCGCCTCCATGCGCGCGCCCACGCCGGCGGCGGGGATCAGGGCAAAATAACGGACGGTGTTCGGTGCTGCGGTCATGCCATTCCTTATCTAGTTGGTCGGCGCGGCCTTGCCGGCCAGGATGTTCTGGATTTCACCTTTGCACGCCTTGCCCAGGCGCGCATATTCTTGCGGAGAATCAATGGCGGCCTGCAAGATTTCCACCTTGCGCATTTCCGCCTTGATGTAGGGCAACCAGCCCGTGTCGATCTCGCGCGCCAGCGCCGCCTTGGCCGTGCCGCTGGGCGCATACAGGGGGCGCGCCTCGAAGCGCCGGGCCAGCGCCGCGCGCACGGTCTTTTCCACGCGCGGCAGGTGTTCCATATAGGTTTTCATGTGCCGCAGCTCGTGCGCGAGTATTTCATCATACGCGCACGTGCCGGGAGCAAACTCGCGGCCGATGTAGATCACCACGGGCGCATACGTGAGGGTCACGGTAATCTGCGGCGCCACGCATTCATAGCCGCTGGCCGGGTCTTGCAGCATGGGGCCGGCCAGGGCGATGGCCACGCGCGAATCGGTCTTCGTCAGGCCCAGCACCCAGGCATCGGCGCGCGCCGTGCCCTTCATCACCGTCAGCGCCTTGTATGGCAGGTGCGTGTCGATGGTATAGCCGTTCTGCTGCGCCGTCAGCACGGACACCGTCTTGCTGATCGTGTCTTCGCAGCGCACCTGGAACGGCGTGCGCTGCGCCCCGTGTGCGCCCAGGCTGGCCGACGCCAGCAGCAGGAAGATCGCCGTGCGCATGCGCAGGATCAAGCCGGTTGCCAGGCGCCGCTGGTAATCTTGTCGAGCCAGAAGATGCCGATGACGGTCTTCACGTCCGTGATCGTGCCATCCCTGACCCAGTCGAGCAACTGCGGCACGGTGGCCGTAAACGTTTCGAGGAATTCGCCCTCGTCGAGCTGGCGTTCGCCGGCCACGAGTCCGCGCGCCAAAAACAGTTCCAGGTGTTCGTCGGAATACGCGATGGCGTTATGGATGGTGGCAACGAATTGCCAGTCGCTGGCCGTGTAGCCCGTTTCTTCCAGCAACTCGCGCTGGGCGCAGGCCAGGTGGGCCTCGCCCGCATCGATCTTGCCGGCCGGGAATTCAATAAACACCCGGTCCAGCGGATAGCGGTACTGGCGCTCCATCAGCACGGTGCCGTCATCGAGCAGGGGCAGGATGACGACGGCGCCCGGATGCAGGACGAATTCGCGCGCCGTGATCTTGCCGTCGGGCAGCGCAACGCGGTCGCGCTGCACGCGCAGGAAGCCGCCCTGGTAGACGAGTTCGCCGTCCACCTTGGTCTCAGTTAAATTCATATCCATGCGTTCAGTATCCATACGTTGATTATGCTCAATAAAAAAAAACGGCGCCAGAGGCGCCGCTTTCGGTCGATGGGGCTAATGTCGTTTGCGCAGGTAGCGGGTGACAAAGCCTGGGAAAGCCAGCACCAGGAACAGGCAGCCGGTGATGGCGTAGAACTCCCATGTCTGCGGGAAAGCGTTGCCGATGCGCGCTTCAAGCGCGAACGCCACGGCGCCGACGATGAAGTACAGAATCACCATCTCCAGCAGGCGCAGCGCCAGCGGCTTGCGCCAGCCTTTGCCCCCGTCTGCCTGCGCCGCCTTTTTCAGCGGCACGGCGGCAAACAGTTTCTCGTTCAGGAAAGGCAGGTTGGCGCCCAGGATGCCCAGGGCGATCACCAGCCAGCTCGAGACGGTGACATCCATCGGTCAGGACGCCAGGGTCTTGGTGATGGCCGTCGCGCAGGCAGCCAGGATGCTGTTAGGCATCACACCGAGGGCCAGGACGAACACGCCGTTCAGGGCCAGCACGACGCGCATGTCGCCATGCACGACCAGCGCATTGCTGTCGCTCGGCTCGTCGAACCACATCATCTTGACGACGCGCAGGTAGTAGAAGGCGCCGATCAGCGAGAACAGCACGGCGGCGATGGTCAGCCACAGCTGGCCCGTGGCCAGCACGGAAGCGAGCACCGAGTACTTGGCCATGAAGCCCATCAGTGGCGGCACGCCAGCCAGCGAGAACATGAACAGGGTCATCACCAGGGCAAAGATCGGGCTGCGTTTGCCCAGGCCCTTGAAGTCGGCCAGTTCGTCTGCTTCGAAACCATTGCGTGCCAGCAACATGATCACGCCAAAGGTACCCAGGGTGGTAAACACGTAGGTGATGACGTAGTACATCGAGGCGCCGTAGGCGGTGGCTGCGCCGGCCGCGTTGAGCGTGTTGTTCGGCGCGTCGACGGTGCCCGACAGCAAGCCCAGCAGCACGAAGCCCATTTGCGCGATGGTCGAGTACGCCAACATGCGCTTCAAATTGGTTTGCGCAATGGCGGTGAAGTTACCGATGGCCAGCGACATCACGGCCAGCACCAGCAGCATTTGCTGCCAGTCATGCGCCATCGGCAGCAAGCCTTCGGCCAGCAAGCGCAGCGTGATGGCGAAGGCGGCCAGTTTCGGCGCCGCGCCCAGCAGCAGGGTCACGGCCGTCGGCGAACCTTGATACACGTCAGGCACCCACATGTGGAATGGCACGACGCCCAGTTTGAAGGCCAGGCCGGCTACCAGGAACACCAGGCCGAAGACCATGATGGTGCCGTTGGTCTTGCCGTTTTCCAGCGCCACCCGCAGTTCGCCCAGGTCCAGCGTGCCGGAGGCGCCGTACAGCATCGAGATACCGTACAACATGAAACCGGAAGCCAGCGCGCCCAGGATGAAGTATTTCATGGCCGCTTCCGTGGCCTTGGCATTGTCACGGCGCAGCGCGATCAGCGCGTACAGCGACAGCGACATCAGTTCCAGACCCAGGTAGATGATCAGGAAGTTGTTGGCCGAGATCATGATCATCTGGCCCAGCAGTGCAAACAGGGCCAGCACGTAGAACTCGCCGCCCAGGTTACCCGACAGCATGCTGCGGTCGGTGGCATAGGCACGCGAGTAGATCAGCGTCAGCGCCACGGCGCCGTACGAGAACAGTTTCAGCAACTGCGACATCGGGTCCGACACGAACATATTGTGGAACGTGTAGACGGTGGTGCCCGCGTTGAAGTCGCCCACGGTCAGCAAGGCGCAGCCGGCCAGGGTCAGCAAGGCCAGCACGTAAGTGATCGAACGCTTCGCCGCAGGCAAGAACATATCGATCAGCAAGAGCGCCGACGTGGCGATCAGCAGAAAGATTTCCGCGTACAGCGGTACCAGATTAGGTGCATTAGTCATGTTATCGGTCTTCTATTTAAGGCAACTTGCTGATGGCGACATGCTGCAGCAGGTCGGCAACCGAAGTTTGCATCGTGTCGGTGAACGGGGCTGGGTACAGACCCATCACGAGCACGGCGATGGCCAGCACAGCAAGCATGAAGAATTCACGTTTGTTGATGTCGGTCAATTCGGCCACGTGTTTGTTCTTGATCTTGCCGAACACCACGCGCTTGGCCATCCACAGCGAGTACGCCGCGCCCCAGATCAGTGCCGTTGCAGCCAGCAAGCCGATCCAGAAGTTGTATTTCACCGCGCCCAGGATCACCATGAACTCGCCGACGAAGCCGGACGTCGCTGGCAGACCGCAGTTGGCCATCGAGAACAGCACGAAGAAGGCGGCAAATTTCGGCATGCGGTTCACGACGCCGCCGTAGTCGGCGATGTTGCGGGTATGCATGCGGTCATACAGCACGCCGATGCACAGGAACATCGCGCCGGAGATGAAGCCGTGCGAGACCATCTGCACGATACCGCCCTGCACCGAAATGTCGTTGAACATGAAGAAGCCCAGGGTGACGAAACCCATGTGCGCGATCGATGAATAGGCGACCAGTTTTTTCATGTCGGTTTGCACCAGGGCAACCAGACCGATGTAGATGACGGCGATCAGCGACAGGGCGATCATGAAGCCCGACAGATAGTGGCTGGCGTCCGGCGTGATCGGCAGCGAGAAACGCAGGAAGCCGTAGGCGCCCAGTTTCAGCATGATGGCGGCCAGCACGGCGGAACCGCCCGTCGGCGCTTCCACGTGGACGTCCGGCAGCCATGTGTGGACGGGGAACATCGGCACTTTCACGGCAAACGCCATCAGGAAGGCCAGGAAGATGAAGATCTGCTCGTTCATCGTCAGCTTGAACGCATGCCAGGCCAGGATGTCGAAGGTGCCCGACACATTGCGCAGGTAGATGATGGCAACGAGGGTCAGCAGCGAACCGAAGAAGGTGTACAGGAAGAACTTGAACGACGCGTACACGCGGTTCGAACCGCCCCAGATACCGATGATGATGAACATCGGGATCAGGGTTGCTTCAAAGAAGAAGTAGAACAGCAAGCCGTCCAGCGCGCAGAACACGCCGATCATCAGGCCCGACAGGATCAAAAACGAGCCCATGTACTGGGCGATGCGCTTCTCGATCACTTGCCAAGCGGAAATGACGACGATGACCGTGATGAAGGCCGTCAGTGGAATGAACCACAGCGACAGGCCGTCGATACCCAGCGAATACCAGATATTGAAGGTTGCTATCCACGGTGCTTTTTCGACGAACTGCATGCCGTGGGCGGCGTTGTCGAAATGCTGGATCAGCGGCAAGGTGCACAGCATGCTGAGCACGGCGCCGGCCAGCGACAGCCAGCGGGTAAAGCCCGCTTTGCTGTCACGGCCGAGAGCCAGGACCAGGACGCCGCAAATGATCGGCACCCAGATCGACAGACTCAGGTAAGGAGGTAGTGTAGAAATCGTAGACTGCATCATGGTTCTCAGTATTCTTTTATCAGGTCAGCTTACTTAGCGGGCCAGAATGGCAGGAAATAGATCAGGAAGCCCAGCACGCCCAGGATCATCACGAATGCATAGTGATAGATGTAGCCGGTCTGCAACACTCGCGACAGCGAGGACAGCCAGGCGACGACCTTGGCGCTGCCATTGACGACGAAACCGTCGATCAGCTTCTTGTCACCGAAGTTCCACAGGCCATTACCCAGCAAGCGGGCACCGCCGGCGAACACGACTTCATTGAACTTGTCCATGTAGTACTTGTTGTCCAGCAGGGTGTGGATCGCGTGGAACTTGGCAAAGAACCAGGCCGGCACGCGCGGGTTGACCATGTAGCAGTAGTAGGCTGCCACCACGCCGGACAATGCCAGCCAGAACGGTGCCGTCGACAGGCCGTGCAGCGCCATCGCCATCGCGCCGTGGAATTCATGCGACAACTCTTCCATCGCCGGATGGTTTTCGCCCACAAAAATCACGCCCTTGAAGAAATCGCCATGCAGCATCGGGCCGATCGTCAGGTAACCGATGATGAGCGACGGAATCGCCAGCATCACCAGCGGGAACCACACGACGAACGGGGATTCATGCGGCTTCTGGCCAGGTTCCAGGCCGTGGTGGCCGTGGTCGTCTTCTTCATCGTGCGCGTCCGAATCATGCTTGGCCGCGTGATGGTCGTCATGACCGTGCGCATGCGCCTGGCCGAAGCGTTCCTTGCCGTGGAAGACGAGGAAATACATGCGGAACGAGTAGAAAGCGGTGACGAACACGCCAGCCAGCACGGCGAACTGGGCAAAGCCAGCGCCCCAGATGTGCGTCGCTTCGACGGCTTCGATGATGCTGTCTTTCGAGTAGAAACCGGAGAACAGCGGCGTGCCGATCAGGGCCAGCGAACCGATCAGCGACGTGATCCAGGTGATCGGCATGTATTTGCGCAGGCCGCCCATGTTGCGGATGTCCTGGTCGTGGTGCATGCCGATGATGACGGAACCGGCGCCCAGGAACAGCAGAGCCTTGAAGAATGCGTGCGTCATCAGGTGGAATACGGCCACGGAATACGCGGACGAACCCAGCGCCACGGTCATGTAGCCCAGTTGCGACAGTGTCGAATAAGCAACAACGCGCTTGATGTCGTTCTGGATGATGCCCAAAAAGCCCATGAACAGCGCCGTGATGGAGCCGATCACCAGGATGAAGGACAGTGCCGTGTCGGACAGTTCGAACAGCGGCGACATGCGCGAGACCATGAAGATACCGGCCGTCACCATCGTCGCGGCGTGGATCAGTGCCGAAATCGGGGTAGGACCTTCCATCGAGTCAGGCAGCCACACATGCAGCGGGAACTGCGCCGATTTGCCCATCGCGCCGATGAACAGGCAGATGCAGGCTACCGTCAGCAGGGCCCAGTCGGTGCCCGGCATCGTCAACAGCGCCAGTTCGTCTTTCTTGGCGAACACTTCCTGGTAGTTCATGGTGCCGGCGTAGGCCAGCAGCAGGCCGATGCCCAGGATGAAGCCGAAGTCGCCCACGCGGTTGACGAGGAAGGCCTTCATGTTGGCCACGATGGCCGTCGGACGCTGGTACCAGAAACCGATCAGCAGGTAAGAAACCAGGCCCACGGCTTCCCAGCCGAAGAACAGCTGCAGGAAGTTGTTGGCCATGACCAGCATCAACATCGAGAACGTGAACAGCGAGATGTAGGCGAAGAAGCGGTTGTAGCCTTCGTCATCCTTCATGTAGCCGATCGTATAGATATGCACCATCAGCGAAACGAAGGTGACCACGCACATCATCATCGCCGACAGCGAATCGATCTGGAAGCCCACTTCCATCTTCAGGGTGCCGATCGTCATCCAGTTATAGATCGTGCCATTGAATGTCGCGCCATCCATCACTGCCAGCAATGTCTGCACGGACAGGATGAACGCAATCAGTACGCCCAGGATCGTCGCGGTATGCGACGTCTTGCGTCCGACCAAATTACCCAGGAACTGGGTGCCAAGCAAGCCTGCAATCGCGGCACCGGCCAGCGGCGCCAGCGGTACGGCAAGAAGGAGGTTAGGGTTGAGGAGTTGCCCCGCCATGATGAACCTTAATCGTTATTATTCGAGAGATCGAGTCTGAAAAACATCAGCCTTTGAGGCTGTCCAGGTCTTCGACGTTGATGGTATCCAGATTACGGAACATCACCACCAGAATAGCCAGACCGATAGCCGACTCAGCGGCGGCAACCGTCAGGATGAAGAAAACGAAGATCTGACCGGCCGCGTCGCCCATGAAATGGGAGAACGCGATGAAATTCATATTCACCGCCAGCAGCATCAATTCGATTGCCATCAGCAATACGATGATGTTCTTGCGGTTCAGGAAAATACCGACGATCGAGATTGCGAACAGGATCGCGCCCAGGACCAGAAAATGTGTGAGCGATAGTGTCATGGTGCCTCCTTAACTTCCGGCTCAGCCGCAGGACGCTCGACGACCGCGTCCATCTTGATGATCTTCAGGCGGTCGTTGCGCTTGACGCGCACGGCATCGCCCGGAGCAAAATGCTTGGTGTCCTTGCGTTTGCGCAAAGTCAGTGCGACCGCGGCAACGATGGCCACCAGCAGCACGACGGCGGCGATTTCAAAGGCGAACACATATTTGGTGTAGATCAGCAGGCCCAGTTCCTTGGTGCCGCCCAGGTTGACGTTCACCGGCGCGATGCTAGGCGCAAAGTTGCGGAAACCGTGCCACAGGACGGCGGCCATTTCCAGCACGATGATCACGCCCACCGTCACGGACAATGGCAGATAGCCCCAGAAGCCTTCGCGCATGCGGTCGATATTGATATCGAGCATCATCACCACGAAGAGGAACAGCACCATCACGGCGCCGACATACACCAATACCAGCACGATGGCCAGGAATTCAGCTTGCAGCAGCATCCAGATGCCCGCTGCGGAAAAGAAGGACAGCACCAGGAACAGTACTGCGTGGACCGGATTACGGGCCGTGATGACGCGTGTCGCCGCTATGATCAGAATCAGCGCGAAGGCGTAAAACAAAATTGTTTTAAAGTCCATAAAAAACCCAATAGACGTACAGATGAACGAGGGGCGCGCCGCAGCTTCTCAGCTGCGGCGCATCCATCAGCGATAAGGTGCGTCGGCGGCGCGCGCAGCGGCGATGTCATTTTCATAACAATCGCCCACGGCCAGCAACATCTCTTTCGTGTAATACAAATCCCCGCGTTTCTCGCCGTGGTATTCCAGGATTTGCGTCTCGACGATCGAATCGACCGGGCAGGACTCTTCGCAGAAACCGCAGAAGATGCACTTGGTCAAGTCGATATCGTAGCGCGTGGTGCGGCGCGAGCCGTCGTCACGCTGTTCCGATTCGATCGTGATGGCCATCGCCGGGCAAACCGCTTCGCACAGTTTGCAGGCGATGCAACGTTCCTCGCCGTTCGGGTAGCGGCGCAGCGCGTGCAAGCCACGGAAACGCGGCGAGATCGGTGTCTTCTCTTCCGGGAATTGCACCGTGATCTTGCGCGAAAACATGTACTTGCCTGTCAGCGCCATGCCCTTGATCAGCTCGCCTAACAAGAGGCTGCTGAAGAAATCTTTTACCTTATCCATTCGTATGCACTCTCTTACTTCCAAATATTCCAGGATGTCTGCATCCAGGCAGCGACGAAGACCAGGTAGACCAGCGTCAACGGGATAAACACTTTCCAGCCGAGGCGCATGATCTGGTCATAACGGTAGCGTGGGAACGTACCGCGCACCCAGATGAACACCGACACGATGAAGAAGGTCTTGGCGAACAGCCAGAAGAAGCCGCCGAAACCACCCCAGAACTCAAGGAAAGCAAATGGTGCGGACCAGCCACCGAGGAACATGATCGAAGCCAGGGCGCCGATCAGGATCATGTTGGCGTATTCGGCCAGCATGAACATGGCGTAGGCCATGCCCGAGTACTCGACCATGTGGCCGGCAACGATTTCCGACTCGCCTTCGACGACGTCGAACGGGTGACGGTTGGCTTCAGCCAGGCCCGACACCAGGTAGATGACGAACATCGGCAGCAGCGGCAGCCAGTTCCACGACATGAAATTGACGCCCTTGTCGGCGAAGTAGCCGATCTGCTGGCCGCCGACGATGTCGATGAAGTTCAGGCTGCCCGAGACCATCAGCACGATGACCATCACGAAGCCCATCGGGATTTCATACGAAATCATCTGTGCCGACGCGCGCATGGCGCCCATGAACGAGTACTTCGAGTTCGAGGCCCAGCCGGCGATGATGATGCCGTAGACTTCCATCGAGGTAATCGCCAGCAGCATCAGCAAGCCCGCGTTGACGTTGGCCAGCACGGCTTGCGGACCGAAGGGCACGACCGACCAGGCGGCCAGGGCCGGCATGATGGTCATGATCGGGCCGATCACGAACAGGCCCTTGGCGGCCTTGGACGGGATGATGATCTCTTTGAACAAGAGTTTCAGCGCATCGGCGATCGGCTGCAGCAAGCCCAAGGGGCCGACGCGGTTCGGGCCGACGCGGATCTGGATCCAGCCGATCAGCTTGCGTTCCCACAAGGTCAGGTAGGCAACCAGACCCATCAGCGGCAACAGCACGCACAGGATCTTGATCAGGGTCCAGAAGAACGGCCATGTGCCGCCCAGCAAATCCTGGCCGCTGCTGTTGATGACGTTTACAAATTCAGGCAGAGCCATCAGATTTTCCCCTCTGCTGTTTCAACTGTGATGTCACCGAACATGCCGCCCAGGCTGGCCGTCGAGGCATGCGCCGCCGACACTTTGACCACATTGGCTGGCAGGCCGGCATGGAGTGCCGCCACCAGGATGGCGCTGCCGGAGCCTTGCGCCACTTTGACCTTGTCGCCCGCCTTGATGCCCAGCTTTTCCGCCAATGCTGGCGACAGATGGGCTTGCGGCGCGGCGCCGTCGACCGTGCGTTGCAACGGTTCGGAGCGGCGTACCAGCGCGTCGGCGAAGTAGATCGGCACGTCGGCGATGCGTTGCAGCTTTGGTGAAGCCGGTGCGTAGCTTGCCGCTTCCGGTGCGTTCTTGGCGATGTTGTTCAGCTGTGCCGACAGATCGGTCACGCCGGCGCCGAACGCTTCGTCGCGGATCGCTTCCGAGGTGTCGTAGTCGAAACCGGCCAGGCCCAGGATGTTGCCCAGGACGCGCAGCACTTTCCAGGCTGGACGGGTTTCCGCCAGCGGTTTCACGGTGCCGTTGAAGCTTTGCGCGCGGCCTTCGCAGTTGACGAAAGTACCTGAAGTTTCAGCAAATGACGAAATCGGCAGCAAGACATCGGCGTAATCCATGCCGTGCTTGAAGGCGGACATCGCCACGACCATGTCGGCGCCATCGAGGGCGGCGCGGGCCGCTTGCGGATTGGCGGCGTCGAGTTCCGGCTCGGCGTGCAGCAGCACGTAGGCTTTCTTCGGCGCGGCGAACGCCGCTTGCACGTTGGCGCGCGGCTTGGCGACCAGGTGCGCGCCTACCGTGTTGGCCGCTTCCGTCAGGTAACCGAGCTTGGCGCCCGTCTGTTCGGCGATCCATTGCGCGGCAGCATGCAGTTGCGACGCTTGCGGGTGTTGCGTTGCGGCATTACCCAGCAGCACGGCGCCATGGTCGCCGGCCATCAGGCTGGCGGCGATGGCGACGGCCACGTCCGAAGCGGTGACCGCTTCGTAACCGGCTGGCGCGGCGATTTCTTTCGCTTTAGCAACAGCGACGACCACTTCCGACAAGGCCGCCAGCCAATCGCCAGGTGCGGCGATCATCTTGTTGGCGATGGTGATCAGTTGATCATCGTCGGAGGCGTGCAGGATCGACAGCTTGGCGCCGCCCTTGACGGACGCGCGCAGACGCGTGGCCAGCAATGGGTGATCCTTGCGCAGGAAGGAGCCGATGACGAAGGCGCGCTTGATCTGGCCAAATTCGCTGATCGTCATGCCCAGCCATGGCTTGACGTTCGCGTCGAGCGCGAAGTCGGTCTGGCGCAGGCGGAAGTCGACGTGTTCGCTACCGAGACCGTGGGCGACTTTTTGCAGCAGGACCAGCTCTTCGACGGTCGAATGCGGGGTGGCCAGCGCGGCGATGGCGTCAGCGCCATGCTCGTGCTTGATATTTTTCAAACCGTGCGCCACGTATTCCAGCGCGGTCTGCCAATCGACTTCTTTCCACTCGTTGCCTTGTTTCAGCATCGGGGACGTCAGGCGTTCGGCGCTGTCCAGCGCTTCGTACGAGAAACGGTCCTTGTCCGAGATCCAGCACTCGTTGACGGCTTCGTTTTCCAGCGGCAATACGCGCTTGACCTTGCCAGCTTTCACTTGCACGATCAGGTTCGAACCGAGGCCGTCATGCGGGCTGACCGATTTGCGGCGCGACAATTCCCACGTACGGGCGCTGTAGCGGAACGGCTTCGAGGTCAGTGCGCCGACCGGGCACAGGTCGATCATGTTGCCCGACAGTTCCGAGTCGACCGACTGGCCGACAAACGACACGATTTCCGAGTGTTCGCCGCGGCCGATCATGCCCAGCTCCATCACGCCGGCCACTTCCTGGCCAAAGCGCACGCAGCGGGTGCACTGGATGCAGCGCGACATCTCTTGCATGGAAACCAGCGGACCGGCTTCCTTCGGCGTGACGACGCGCTTGTCTTCCTTGTAGCGCGATTCGCCCTTGCCGTAACCGACGGCCAAGTCTTGCAACTGGCATTCGCCGCCCTGATCGCAGATAGGGCAATCGAGCGGGTGGTTAATCAGCAAGAATTCCATGACCGACTTTTGCGCCTGCACAGCTTTATCGCTGGCGGAGCGCACGATCATGCCGGCACTGACCGGGGTCGCGCAAGCGGGCAAAGGCTTGGGCGCCTTTTCCACTTCGACCAGGCACATGCGGCAGTTCGCTGCGATCGACAATTTCTTGTGATAGCAGAAGTGCGGAATGTAGGTTCCCAATTTGTTGGCGGCGTCCATCACCATGCTACCAGCAGGGACTTCGACTTTTTTGCCGTCTATTTCGATTTCAACCATGGTGATCGTTACCTGACGCAGCTTAGATATATGCGGGCACTAAGCAATGCTTGTGCTCGATATGATATTCAAATTCTTCACGGAAATTCTTAATGAAGGCCCGTACCGGCATGGCAGCCGCATCGCCCAGCGCGCAAATGGTGCGGCCCTGGATGTTGTCGGCGATCGAGTTGAGCATGTCCAGGTCGTCTGGACGACCCTGCCCCTGCTCGATGCGGTGCACCATGCGGTACATCCAGCCTGTGCCTTCACGGCAAGGCGTACACTGGCCGCACGATTCTTCAAAGTAGAAGTAGGACAGGCGTTCCAGCGCCTTTACCATGCAGCGTGTTTCGTCCATCACGATGACGGCGCCCGAACCCAACATCGAACCGGCTTTCGCGATCGAGTCGTAGTCCAGGTCGGTCTGCATCATGATGTCGCCGCGGATCACCGGAGCGGACGAACCGCCAGGGATCACGGCCTTGATCTTTTTGCCACCGCGCATGCCGCCTGCCAGTTCCAGCAGGGTCGCAAACGGGGTGCCGAGCGGCACTTCGTAGTTGCCCGGTTTTTCCACGTCGCCCGAGATCGAGAAGATCTTCGAACCGCCGTTGTTCGGCTTGCCCATGGCCAGATATTTCTCTGGGCCAATATTCAGCACGAAAGGCACGGCCGCGAAGGTTTCCGTGTTGTTGATCGTCGTCGGCTTGCCGTACAGGCCGAACGAGGCCGGGAAAGGCGGCTTGAAGCGCGGCTGGCCTTTCTTGCCTTCCAGCGATTCGAGCAGGGCCGTTTCTTCGCCGCAGATGTAGGCGCCATAACCATGGTGCGCATGCAACTGGAACGAGAACTCGCTGCCCATGATCTTGTCGCCCAGGAAGCCGGCGGCGCGCGCCTCTTCCAGCGCTTCCTCGAAACGCAGGTATTCCTGGAAGATTTCACCGTGGATATAGTTATAACCGACGGTGATGCCCATCGCATAAGCGCCAATGGCCATGCCTTCGATCAGGGCATGGGGATTGTAACGAATGATGTCGCGGTCCTTGAAAGTGCCCGGTTCGCCTTCATCTGTATTGCAGACGAGGTATTTCTGGCCCGGGAACTGGCGCGGCATGAAGCTCCACTTCAAGCCGGTAGGGAAACCCGCGCCGCCACGGCCGCGCAAGGACGAAGCCTTGAGGTCGGCGATGATCTGTTCCGGCGTGATTTTCTCTTCCAGGATACGCCGCAGGGCCGAATAGCCGCCGCGGTTCACATAATCTTGCAAATGCCAGTTCTTGCCATCCAGATCCTTCAGGATCAATGGATCGATATGGCGGTTGTGGAGTGACGTCATTTCTTGAGTTCCTCCAGCATGGCGTCGATTTTCTCGTTCGACATCCAGCTGCACATGGTTTTATTACTGACCAGCAAGACCGGCGCATCGCCGCAAGCACCCATGCACTCGCCCTCGACCAGGGTGAACTGGCCGTCAGCGGTGGTTTCGCGGAAATCGATGCCCAGTTTCTGCTTCAGGTACTCAGCAGCGCGCACGCCGCCCGACAGGGCGCATGGCAGGTTGGTGCACACGGTGATCTTGTGCTTGCCCACGGGTTTCACGTTGTACATATTGTAGAACGTGGCCACTTCCTGCACGGCAATGGCCGGCATGCCGATGTAGTCGGCCAGTTCCTTCATGGTTTCCGGCGCCAGCCAGCCCAGTTCATCCTGGGCATGGGCCAGCGCGGCCATGACGGCCGACTGACGCTGGTCGGCCGGGTACTTGGCCAGCTCGCGGTCAATTTTCTTATAGCATTGCTCTGATAACAACATACTTTTTGCCTCTTAGCGGTCAATACTGCCGAACACGATATCTTGCGTCCCGATGATGGTCACGGCGTCGGCAAGCATGTGCCCACGCGCCATTTCGTCGAGCGACTGCAAGTGGGCGTAGTCTGGCGCGCGCAGTTTCATGCGGTACGGCTTGTTGGCGCCATCGGACACCAGGTACACGCCGAACTCGCCCTTCGGATGTTCCACGGCGCTGTAGGCCTCGCCTGGCGGCACGTGGAAACCTTCCGTGAACAGCTTGAAGTGGTGAATCAGCGATTCCATGTTGGTCTTCATGTCGACGCGGCCCGGAGGCGCCACCTTGCGGTTGCTGGTCATGACAGGACCTTCATTGTTGCGCAGCCACTCCACGCATTGCTTGATGATGCGGTTCGACTGGCGCAGCTCTTCCACGCGGACCAGGTAGCGGTCGTAGCAATCGCCGTTGGTGCCGATAGGAATGTCGAAATCCATCAGGTCGTACACTTCGTACGGCTGTTTCTTGCGCAAGTCCCACTGCACGCCCGAGCCGCGCAGCATGGCGCCCGTAAAGCCCATGGCCAGCGCATCTTCCGGCGAGACCACGCCGATGCCGACGGTACGCTGTTTCCAGATACGGTTGTCGGTCAGCAGGGTTTCGTACTCGTCCACCGAGTTCGGGAAGCGGCGCGCGAAGTCTTCGATGAAGTCCAGCAGGGAGCCCTGGCGGTTTTCATTCAGCTTGGAAATCGCCTTGGCGTTGCGGATGATCGACGCCTTGTGCTGCGGCATCGCGTCCGGCAGGTCGCGGTACACGCCGCCCGGGCGGTAGTAGGCCGCGTGCATGCGCGCGCCCGACACTGCCTCGTAGGCATCGAACAAGTCTTCGCGGTCGCGGAAGCAATACAGGAACGGGCCCATGGCGCCGACGTCCAGCGCGTGCGTGCCGAGCCACATCAGGTGGTTCAGGATGCGCGTCATCTCGTCGAACATGACGCGGATGTATTGCGCGCGCAGCGGCACTTCCAGGCCCAGCATCTTTTCGATGGCCATCACGTACGCGTGTTCATTGCACATCATCGACACATAGTCGAGACGGTCCATGTACGGCACGGATTGCAGGTAGGTCTTCTGCTCGGCCAGCTTCTCGGTGGCGCGGTGCAGCAGGCCGATATGCGGGTCGGCGCGCTGGATGACTTCGCCATCCATCTCCAGCACCAGGCGCAGCACACCGTGCGCGGCCGGATGCTGCGGCCCAAAGTTCAGGGTGTAGTTCTTAATCTCAGCCATTATTTCATCCCGTAATGTTCTTCGCGGATCACGCGCGGCACGTTTTCCCGCGGCTCGATCGTCACGGGCTGGTAAATCACGCGCTTCTGTTCCGGGTCGTAGCGCATCTCGACATAGCCGGAGACGGGGAAGTCCTTGCGGAACGGATGGCCGATGAAACCGTAGTCGGTCAGCAGGCGGCGCAAGTCGTTGTGGCCTTCGAAGAGGATGCCCAGCAGGTCGAACGCCTCGCGCTCGTACCAGTTGACGGCGCGCCAGATGCCCACCACGGAAGGCAGCAGCGGCATGTCGTCGTCGGGCGCGAACACGCGCACGCGCACGCGCCAGTTGTGCTTGACCGACAGCAAATGCGAAACGGCCGCATAACGCAGGCCATCCCAGCTGCCATCGCCATAGGTCGAGTAATCGACGCCGCACAGATCGATCAGTTGCTCGAAATGCAGGGTCGGATCGTCGCGCAGGGTCTGCATCACGGCCAGGTAGTCCCCGGCCTTGACCTGCAAGGTGACTTCGCCCAGCGCAACGGTCGTGCTAACGCGATCGCCCAGGGCAGTGCCGAGGGCGTTTTGCAAAACTTCTAAATGTGTTGTCATAATCTGAAGCGGCCCGGTTAGCGTGCGATCGTGCTGGTACGCTTGATCTTGTTCTGCAACTGCATGATGCCGTACAGCAAGGCTTCAGCGGTCGGAGGACAGCCAGGCACATACACGTCGACGGGCACGATGCGGTCGCAGCCGCGCACCACGGAGTAGGAATAATGGTAGTACCCGCCGCCATTGGCGCAGGAACCCATCGAGATGACCCAGCGTGGCTCTGCCATCTGGTCGTAGACCTTGCGCAGGGCCGGCGCCATCTTGTTGCACAGGGTGCCGGCAACGATCATGACGTCGGACTGACGCGGCGACGGACGGAACACGACGCCGAAACGGTCCATATCGTAGCGGGCTGCGCCCACATGCATCATTTCGACCGCACAGCAGGCCAGACCGAACGTCATCGGGAACATAGACCCGGTGCGCGCCCAGTTGATCAGCTTGTCGGCCGAGGTGGTGATGAAACCTTCGCTTAATACGCCTTCAATAGCCATGGTTTATTCCCAGTCAAGGGCACCTTTCTTCCAAATGTACCAAAATCCGACCACGAATTCAGCGATGAACACCATCATCGTGACGAAACCGGCCCAGCCCAGGTCGCGCATTGCAACGCCCCATGGGAAAAAGAATGCCGTTTCCAGATCGAACAAAATAAACAGGATTGCGACCAGATAGTAGCGCACATCGAATTTCATGCGCGCGTCTTCGAATGCTTCAAAGCCACATTCGTACGGGGAGAGTTTTGCTGCGTCAGGCTTGTTAGGACCCAACAGGCGCCCCAGGAGCTGGGGAGCGATACCGACACCGAGGCCGATAATAATGAACAGCAGGACGGGGAAGTAATTTTCGAGGTTCACGATTGATAAGCTTATATTGAACGATCGGTTAAATGAGGACGCTGCGATCATTTGCAGCGTATCTAACGCACGACCCCAATCAAAGCTAAGACCAGGATCGAACGACACATCCTCGTAAAAAAAGCCAGCAACTTTGTACGAGCCATGGCTCGTGCGCCGTTGCTGGCTTCTGATTTCTGGTGCCGACGACGAGACTCGAACTCGTACAGCTTTCGCCACTACCCCCTCAAGATAGCGTGTCTACCAATTTCACCACGTCGGCGGTAAGGCCCGTATTCTACTCTGCTTTGGCGCTAAAGTTAATGCACAAATGCATCAAAACACAGATAAAAACGATAAATTTTTACATCTTCCAGCGCGTCACGATTTTTTCCTGCCGCGCTGCTGAAACATTGAGCAATAATCTGCCCGTAATGAGAATTACTCTCGATATCCCGCCACTTACTTGGGAATCGCGCCAGCCGGGGTGCTGGCAACCGGCGCCGCAGCGGCCGGCGTGCTTGCTGCCGGCGCTGCCGGCGCCGGCACCGTCGTCGGGATTGCGCCCGCGCCGGTGACTGGCACTGGCTTGACGACTTTATCCATCACGCCGCCGCCTACCGTGGTAGCGCGCTGGTTGGCCATCAGCGACAGGGCCAGCGTGGCGCCGAAGAAGATCGCGGCGGCGACGCCCGTCGACTTCGACATGAAGTTCGACGAACCCGTCGCACCGAACAGACTGCCCGAGGCGCCCGAACCAAACGCGGCGCCCATGTCGGCGCCCTTGCCGTGCTGCAGCAACACCAGCGCGATAATCGACAATGCCGAAATAACCTGTACCACCACTACCAGATTGAACATCATGTTCATTGCAATTCCATTCTTAGTTTAAAGTAATTCAATCGGCGGCGTGAATAATTGCCAGGAAATCCGCCGCCTTCAATGCCGCCCCACCGATCAGACCGCCATCGATATCCGGCATCGCCATCAATTCTTTTGCGTTCTCCGGCTTCATGCTGCCGCCGTACAGGATCTGCACGCCGGCGGCCGCTGCCGCATTCTTTGCCGCCAGCTGGGCGCGCAATACCTGATGCACGTCCTGCGCCATTTGCGGCGTGGCCGTCTTGCCCGTGCCGATGGCCCAGACCGGCTCATAGGCCAACACCAGTTTCGCCACGTCGTCGGCGGAAATGGCCGCCAGCACAGCGCCCAGCTGCTGCGTCACGACGGCGTCGGTCTGACCCGCCTCGCGCTGCGCCAGGGTTTCACCGACGCAAACGATAGGCGTGATGCCTGCCGCCAGCGCGGCAACCGTCTTGGCCGCCACCAGGGCATCGCTCTCGCCATGGTAGGCGCGGCGCTCGGAATGCCCGATCACCACGTAGCCGCAGGCGAAATCCTGCAGCATGGCGGCCGAAATCTCTCCCGTATAGGCGCCGCTGGCGTGCGCGGAAACATCCTGCGCGCCCCAGCCAAGGGCCGAGCCTGCCAATTGCGCCTGGCACTGCGCCAGATAGGGCGCGGGCACGCAGACGGCGCCGGCGGCGCCAGAGGCGCTCAAGCCAGCCACTATTTCAGACAATAACACCGCGTTCGTGGTGCGACTGCCGTTCATTTTCCAATTTCCGACGACGAGTTTGCGACGCATAGTAGCCTAAATTCTTAATAACCCGTCATTCTAACTCCGGCACCGATGCCGGTCAAACAGGCAGTGCCCCGTTTCAGGCAACTTGCAACATGATCTTGCCCACGTGCGTACTCGCTTCCATCAAGGCATGGGCCTCGCTAGCTTTTTCCAGCGGGAAAGTTTGATAGATCACGGGCTTGATCTTGCCCGCCTCGATCAGCGGCCAGACGGTCGTGCGCAGGTGGCTGGCGATGGCGGCCTTGAAGGCGACGGGACGGGGGCGCAGGGTCGAGCCGCTGACGCTCAGGCGGCGGCGCAGCACTTGCCCCAGGTCAAGAGTGGCCTTGCTGCCGCCCTGCACGGCGATGAGGCCGATGCGGCCATCGTCGGCCAGGCAATCGATTTCGCGCGGCAGGTAGTCGCCGCCCACCATGTCGAGGATGACGTCGACGCCCTTGCCATCGGTCAATTCCTTGACGACGGCAACGAAATCTTCCGTGCGGTAATTGATGCCGCGCTCGGCGCCCAGCGCCTCGCAGGCGCGCGCCTTCTCGTCGCTGCCCGCCGTGGCGAACACGCGGTGGCCCAGAGCGGCCGCCAGCTGGATGGCCGCCACGCCGATGCCGGACGTGCCGCCCTGCACCAGCAGGGTTTCACCATCGGCCAGCGCGCAGCGGTCGAAGACATTGCTCCACACGGTAAAGAAGTTCTCGGGCAGGGACGCGCCTTCCAGCGCCGTCAAGCCCTTGGGCAAGGGCAGGCACTGGCCGGCAGGCGCGGCGCAATATTCGGCATAGCCGCCGCCCTGCACCAGCGCGCAGACCAGGTCGCCCTTCCTGAACGCCGTGCCGGTGAAATCGCCATCGACGATTTCACCCGCCACCTCCAGGCCAGGCAGGTCCGAGGCGCCGGCCGGCGGCGCATACTTGCCCAGGCGCTGCAGCACATCGGGACGGTTGATGCCGGCCGCATGCACCTTGATCAGCAGTTCGCCCGTCTTGAAAGCGGGAACGGGACGCTCGGCGATCTGCAATACGTCGGCGGGACCTGGCTGGCTGATGGCAACTGCACGCATGGCGGGACACTTTCAAGGGAAAACGGCGATTGTACGCCAAGCCGCCGCCCCTTGCAGGCCGCTACTTGATCGCTCAGACACCGCCCGTTTTCGACTGGCGCGGCAAGGGCGTGCCCGGCTTCCATTTCGCCGACAGGGCCTGCCCTTCCTCGACCTGCTCATGCGTCATCTTGCGCACCACGGCGGCGCGCTGGTCGGCCGCGTTCGCGTTGCCATTCGCGGCCGCCAGGTTCCACAGCATGTAGGCGATGACGTTATCCTGCTGCACGCCGCCCATGTGATAGCGGTACATCAGGCCCAGCACCTGTTGCGCCTCGGCATGATTCTGCTCGGCCGCCTTGCGGAACCAGCCCACGGCCTGCTTGTGGTCCTGCAGCACCGCGTTGCCTGTGTAATACATGGCGCCCACCACGTACTGGGCGTCGGCCTTGCCCTGCTCGGCCGCCTTGCGGTGCCAGAACATGGCTTGCTTGTAATCCTGCGGCAAGCCGCGCCCCATGTAATACATCAAGCCCAGCAAATGCTGGGCATCGGCGTTGCCGGTCTTGGCAAGGGGCAATATTTCCTTGTAGGCCAGCGCATAATTCTTGTTGTTGTAGGCGCTGGCGCCTTCGACGAAGCCGGCCCGCGCGGGCAGCTGTATCGCCAACAGCATGAGTAGTGTAATGATCAGTTTTTTCATCGGAATGGGATGTAGTCTCACTGCTTTTTCTTATCCAGCCCAAGGACAGCTAGGCCTGGCTGCGCTTGCTTACTTCCAGCTCACCTTGCCCAGGCCCTCGACGCTGACGTCGCGGTTGGCCGGCTTGCCGTACACCACCACCGAACCGAGTCCGCTCAGGTTCAGCCTGGCATTCGTATGGGCATTCACCGTGGCATTGCCCAGGCCACTCAATTCCAGGTTGACGGCATCGACTTCGAACTGCTGCGCGTTCAGGCTGCCCAGGCCGCCGAGGCTGGCCTTCAGCAAGCGCCCGCGCCCGCCCAGCACCACGGAACCGGCACCCTGCAAGTCCAGCTCGGCCCGCTCATTGTTGCCGATCCAGAGCTGCATGCTGCCCACGCCGCCCAGCGTGGCGTTGAGCCTGCGGTAATCGCCCACCAGCTTGATGCTGCCCGCCCCTTCCAGCGACAGGGTCAGCTCCTCGCCCGTAAAGCCCGTGATATCCGTGCTGCCGAAACCTTCGGAGCTGAGTTCGCGCAAGTTCGGCAGGACGAGGTCGGCGCGGATCGATGCGGGGTTGATCTTGAAGCCGCGCACTTCCGTTTCGATGTGCAGGGTATCGCCGCTTTGCGCCGTGCTGACGTCGGCGATGTAGCGCTTGTCGGCCGTGATGCTCAGCGACGGCACGCTGCCCTGGCGGATGCGCACTTCCATCACGCCGTCGAGCTTGACGCGTACCACGCGGGCGTCGACGTTGCGCATTTCCAGCAAACGGGTCTCGGCGGCCACGCCGCGCACCAGGCCCAGTGTCGCCAGGAACAGCAACGCCAGTTGCAGTATCTTTTTCATGTATTGCATCCTCGGTATCTTGTTTTTATGTGTCGCGGCGCCCTCATGGGACGCGCGCGCATTGCCACTGGCTGCCACTGTAGCAGCGCCGAAAATTGCTGACAATGACTTTGACGCCCGACAAAACCGTAGCGAGCGGCAGTGAGGCTCGGCGCCCCCGTTGGCCCGAGAAGCGGAACTGTGCGAATGCACAGTGAGCATCGGAAGCCGCAAATCGCGACGCGCAGTAGGTCTTGACGGGTGTCTTATGCAAAACGGGCTTTTTCGGCGGCACTCAGGCGCCTGGCCTTGACCACCACCACTTGCATGGCCGCCTTGCCGGCTGGCGTGGCGAGGGTGGCCGTGGAACTGGCCACTTGCAGGGCCGGGGCGGCCGGGGCGATGGCGTAGCAGCCGGCGCCGAGCACGATGGCGGCGGCAACGGCAATGATTTCCATGTTTTTAGCGACGTTCATGTTGTTCTCCTCGGGTGTCTGGCAGTGGGCTTGCGGTATGGTGTCACTATAGCCATACCGCCCCCGCCAGGCACGCCGATTGCGACGAACTGCATTTTTGGCAGGCTGGCCTGACAAAAACGCGGACGAACGCACAGATCGCTACGCTAGCAGCTTAAAACTCTTCCCACTCGTCGGCGCCGGACTTGGCCACCTTGACGGGCTTGGCCGGCGCCAGCACGCGGGCCGGCGCGCGTGGAACCGATGCGGGCGGCTTCGCCTTCAGGCGCGCCACGGGCGCGGGGGCCGCGGCAGGGCCGGCATCGCCGAGGCGGAACATGCCGACCGCTTGCGCCAGGTCAACGGCCTGCTCCTGCAGGCTTTCCGCCGCGGCGGCCGCCTGCTCGACGAGGGCGGCATTCTGCTGCGTCATGGTATCCATGTGCGTGACGGCCGTATTGATCTCGCCGATGCCGGCGCTCTGTTCGCGGCTGGCCACCGTGATCTCGCTCATGATGGTGGTCAGCTGCTGCACCGAGGCCACCACCTGATCCATGGTCTGGCCCGCCTCGTCGACAAGGCGGCCGCCGGCATCGACTTTTTCCACCGAGTCGCCGATCAATTCCTTGATTTCCTTGGCCGCGCCGGCCGACCTTTGCGCCAGGTTGCGCACTTCCGACGCCACCACGGCAAAGCCCCTGCCCTGCTCGCCCGCGCGCGCCGCCTCGACGGCCGCGTTCAGGGCCAGGATATTCGTCTGGAAGGCGATGCCGTCGATCACGCCGATGATGTCGACGATCTTGCGCGAGCTTTCCTGGATGCCGGCCATGGTGCCCACCACCTGCTGCACCACGCGCCCGCCCTTGGCCGCCACTTCCGAGGCGGACACGGCCAGCTCGTTGGCCGCATGCGCGTTTTCCGCATTCTGCTTGACGGTCGACGTCAGCTCATCCATCGAGCTGGCCGTCTCTTCCAGGGCGCCCGCCTGCGCTTCCGTGCGCGAGGACAGGTCGGCATTGCCGGCCGCAATATCGGCCGACTCGCTGCGCACCAGGGTGCTGATGCTGCGGATCTGCACCAGCACGGTGGCGATCTTTTCGACGAACAGATTGAAGGCCTTGGCGATCTGGGCCAGCTCGTCCGTGCCTTCCGCGTCGAGACGGCTGGTCAGGTCGCCGTCGCCCGTGGCGATGGCTTCCATGGCATCGCGCACCAGGCCCAGGCGGCGCAGGGCACGCGCCACCAGGGCGCTCAGCACCGCGGCGGCCAGGGCCAGCACCAGCAGGGCCGTCAGGGCCGAGGCGCGCAGCATGGAACTGAGGGCCTGCGTCGATTCAGCCCGGTCCAGCACGGTAGCCAGCAGCCAGTCGCTGCCTGGCACTTTACTCACGTGCAAGATGCCTGCGCGCCCGTCCAGGCGGATGGCCGCGCCTTCGCCGCTCTTTTCAATATTGCCCAGCGCCTGTGCGCTCAGGCCAGCATCGAGTTCGGACAGCGGCTTCAAGGTCAGTTTGGTGTCCGGGTGGGCGATGATCTTGCCGCCGCCATCGACGAGAAAGCCGTAGCTCGCTGGCGTCGGCTTGATCGAGGCGACGTTTTGCACGACCGCATCCATCATCACGTCGGCCGCCATCACGCCCGTCACGCTGCCCTTGCCGCCCAGCGGCTCGGCAAACGTCACCACCAGCTTGCCCGTGCTGGCGCCGATATACGGCGCCGTGATGATGGGGCCGCCCGTTTCGGACGCCAGCTTGTACCACGGGCGCGCCGTGGGATCGTAGTCGGCGGCACGCTTGCGCTCCTGCGAAAACACAGCGTGCTTGTCGGCAAAACCGATGTAAGCCATGTCAAACGTGCCGGCCTGCTCGGCCGCCTTCAGGGCCGGCAGCGGATCGGCCGCCTGCGCGCCCTGCTTGAGCGAACCCACGACGGCTTGCTTGGAACGCAGCCATTCGGCGATCGCCTGCGCATGGCTGTGCGACAGCTGCAGCATCTGCGTGTCGAGCGCGGCCAGGGTGCTTGAGCGCGTGGTATAGAAATTGGCGATGGCGACGGCCAGCATGGCCAGCACGACGGTAGAGACAGCGATGGCGATCAGCCGCGCCTTAAGAGAGGACAACATGGTGCACCCGATAAAAAAGAGGAAAGGGGAAGGGATGCGCCATGGTCAGGGAATAAGATTTTGTCGTCAAGCAATACTAACAGTCGATTACCCATAAACAACAATTGATACCATATATTAACTAAACCCATTAACTACATCTCGCCGCGCAGCTTGCCCAGGGCCGGCGATTCGCCACCCGTCGCCTCGAGGCGAAAGCGCGCAAATGCCTGCTCCAGCTCAGGGTACTGGCGCAAGCCGCCTTCCGTAAAATAGCGTCCGCCGGGGATATCGCCCCACGGCAGCGGCACGCTCAAGGCGCCGCTGCCCGCCAGCGCCAGCAGCGGCTCGAGCGCGCCGCGCAGCTCGGCCACCTCACCATCGGCGGGCGCCAGGCGCGCCAGCAACTGTTCCAGTTCCGCGGCACGCATTCGCAAGCGCTGCTGATCCATCATGCCTCCTCAGTTCTTGATCGTGCCGATCAGCACGGGCACCGACCACAAGTTACGATTTGGCAACAAGTACTGTTGCGCCCCGCCCCGGCGCCGCACGAGGCCGCCCAGCTCTTCCGTGGGAGCCACCTGGCTGACGAACACGTTGACAGTTCCCTTCGGCATGATCTGATACACATCATACAGCGGCGCCTCGCTCTTCAGGGGCAGGCCGAAACAGTCGGCCAGGCTGGCGCACTGGCCCGACGCTAGCTGCAACTGCGTGCTGGTGGTGAAATACGGCGAGTATGGCGATACGTTCTGGCCGTGCGGCACGATTTTTACCAGCGCGGCAGCCATCGGCTGCAGGGCCGGCAAGGTGCTGCCCGAGGCCAGCTGCTCGACCGCGCGCGCATAGATGGTGTCGGCCGGCGCGGCAGGATCGGCCGCGCGCAGTTCGCGCAGAAATTGCTGCCCTGCCCCGCTATCGAGATAGGAGTCGATAGCTTCGCGCGGCAAGCCCGCCGTCCTGAAAGTGCTGAGGTCATTGATTTCACGCGCATGCACGGCGCGCAAGGCGTCGATATCCTGCGCCGGCATGGCCGTGGAGGCGGCGGCGATCGGTATCGGCAGCGGCACCGGCGTGGGATTGTCGTCGGCCTGCGCCCAGGCGCCGGGGGCAAGCGCGATCAGGAAGGCGGCGGCCAGGCAGTAGGGTTTCAGCATGCTGCATCTCCTTGGAAGTGGCGAACGGGAAAGGAACCCGTACGAATCTACAAGGAGCGCAATACGCTGACGCGACCTGCATCAAGGCGCAGGCAAACAGGCGCGCCGCCAAGCGCGTGCCTTCGATGCAGCGCAAACGATACGCATAAAAAAACCGCCAGGGCTTGCGCGCCGGCGGTTTTTGGGGTGGCGGACCAGGCCGCCGTCAGGCGAGCTTAAGCGGCTGGCGCTTCGTTGCCTTCAGCAGCTTTCATCGACAGCTTCAGGCGGCCGCGGTCGTCCGTTTCCAGCACTTTGACGCGCACCAGCTGGCCTTCTTTCAGGTAGTCGGCCACGGCGTTGACGCGCTCGTTGGCGATCTGCGAGATGTGCAGCAAGCCGTCCTTGCCTGGCATGACTTGCACGATGGCGCCGAAGTCCAGCAGTTTCAGCACGGTGCCTTCGTAGGTCTTGCCCACTTCGACGGAGGCCGTCAGTTCTTCGATGCGGCGCTTGGCTTCCTGGCCGGCGGCAGCGTCGACGGACGCGATGGTGACCACGCCTTCGTCGCTGATGTCGATCTGGGTGCCCGTCTCTTCGGTCAGCGCGCGGATCACGGCGCCGCCCTTGCCGATCACGTCACGGATTTTTTCCGGGTTGATCTTGATGGTGATCAGACGCGGTGCGAAATCGGACAGTTCGGTTTTGACGTGCGGCATGGCTTTTTGCATTTCGCCCAGGATGTGCTCGCGGCCTTCCTTGGCTTGCGCCAGCGCCACTTGCATGATTTCCTTGGTGATGCCCATGATCTTGATGTCCATCTGCAGCGCCGTGATACCGTTGCGGGTACCGGCTACCTTGAAGTCCATGTCGCCCAGGTGGTCTTCGTCGCCCAGGATGTCGGACAGCACGGCAAACTTGCCGCCTTCCTTGATCAGGCCCATGGCGATGCCGGCCACGTGCTCTTTCATCGGCACGCCGGCGTCCATCAGCGCCAGGCAGCCGCCGCAGACGGAGGCCATCGATGAGGAACCGTTCGATTCCGTGATTTCCGATACCAGGCGCACCGAGTAGCTGAACTCTTCAGCTGCCGGCAGGGCGGCGATCAGCGCGCGCTTGGCCAGGCGGCCGTGGCCGATTTCGCGGCGCTTCGGCGTACCGACGCGGCCCGTTTCGCCGGTGGCGAACGGAGGCATGTTGTAATGCAGCATGAACGAATCGGTGAACTCGCCCATCAGCGCATCGATCTTCTGGCTGTCGCGGGCGGTGCCCAGGGTAGCGACGACCAGCGCCTGCGTTTCGCCGCGCGTGAACAGGGCCGAACCGTGGGTGCGTGGCAGCACGCTGGTGCGGATCGAGATCGGACGCACGGTGCGCGTGTCGCGGCCGTCGATGCGCGGCTCGCCGTCCAGGATCTGCGTGCGCACGATCTTGGCTTCGATGTCGAACAGGATGTTGTTCACTTCCGCGCTGTCGATCGCCGCGCCGCCGTTGGCAGCCGCTTCGGCCGACAGGTCGGCCAGCACTTCCGACGTTGCCGCCTTCAGCTTGGCCGTGCGTTCCTGCTTGTCCTTGGTTTGATATGCATCATTGATCTTGGCGTTGGCGAAATGCGCGACGCGGGAGATCAGTGCTTCGTTCTTCGGCGCAGGCGCCCATTCCACTTCCGGCTTGCCGCCGTCACGCACCAGGTCGTGAATCGCGTCGATGACGACTTTCATCTGGTCGTGGCCGAAGACCACGGCGCCCAGCATGATTTCTTCGGACAGCTGCTGCGCTTCCGATTCGACCATCAGCACGGCCGTTTCGGTACCGGCGACAACCAGGTCCATCTGCGACGTTTTCAGTTGCTGGACGGTCGGGTTCAGGATGTACTGGCCGTTCGCGTAACCGACGCGCGCGGCGCCGATAGGACCGTTGAAAGGCACGCCCGAGACGCACAGGGCGGCCGATGCGCCGATCATGGCGGCGATGTCCGGATCGATTTCCGGGTTGACCGACAGCACGTGAATGATGACTTGCACTTCATTCAGGTAGCCTTCCGGGAACAGCGGACGGATAGGACGGTCGATCAGACGCGATGTCAGTGTTTCTTTTTCGGAAGGACGGCCTTCGCGCTTGAAAAAACCGCCCGGGATTTTACCGGCAGCATAAGTTTTCTCGACATAATCAACCGTCAAAGGGAAGAAATCCTGGCCTGGCTTGGCATCTTTGCGTGCCACCACCGTTGCCAGAACGACGGTATCTTCGATCGACACCAGCACTGCGCCGGATGCCTGACGTGCGATTTCGCCGGTTTCCAGGGTCACCTGATGTTGACCGTACTGGAAGGTTTTCGTAACTTTGTTAAACATGGGGTATCCCTTTTCTAATTGCCGACAGATTTTCAGGGGCTGTCGTTCACCTCACCACAGGCGGCGTAAAAATGCTGCCTTTACTTGTTGCCACCTTTGCTACTTTACTTTTAAAACATGATGTCGGTAGAGAATACTGTACTTCTCGACATAAATCCGGAATTCAAATGACAAAATGCCCGCGTCAGCGAACTGGCGCAGGCATTTCTGTATAAACCTTGTACGGCAAAAATTACTTGCGCAGACCAAGTTTAGCGATCAGGTCGCGATAACGGGTAGCGTCTTTAGCCTTCAGGTAGGACAACAGGCTCTTACGACGGTTGACCATCATGATCAGGCCGCGGCGGGAGTGGTGATCTTTCGAGTGGGCTTTGAAGTGGCCGTTCAGTTCGTTGATGCGAGCTGTCAGCAGTGCAACTTGCACTTCAGGGGAGCCGGTGTCGTTTTGACCACGTGCGTTGTCCGCGATGATAGCGGCTTTGTTGATGTTTTCTACTGTCATGATAAACCTTTCACATGCGGTGCACAGAGTCTGAACCCTATCCACCGTGAACTACGATTATTAAAATACTGGCCTATGCTTCCAACCAGACGCGCAAGTATATCGGAAAAATGCCCGCCTGTATCCTGCCGTGCGGGCTTTTCTCGGCGCATGATAGGATTTTCCCGCATTTCAGGAGGACAAACATGAAAAAACTGCTCAAATTAGCAACAGCCGTGCTGCTGGCCGCGCTGGCCGGCTGCGCCAGCTGGAACGCGCCGCCGCCGCAGCCGGGCGAAGCGCGCGCCGCCGTGGAAGCGCGCCTGGGCCGGCCCACGGCCGTCTACCAGCTGCCCACGGGCCCGGAACTCGAATACGCGACGGGTCCGTATGGCCAATATACGTACATGGCCCGCTTCGGCCCCGACGACAGATTGATTTCCTATGAGCAAGTGCTCGACACGCCGGGCTTTGCCCGCATCAAGGTGGGCGTGTCGACGCAGCAGGACGTGCTGCAGACGCTGGGCCGCCCGACGGAAAAATCCTATTTGCCGCTGCCCAGGCTCTACGTCTGGTCCTACCGCTACAAGGAATCGGGCGTGTGGGATTCCATGATGCATGTGCACTTCGACCATGACGGCATCGTGCGCATGATGATGAACGGCCCCGATCCGGCCAAGGAGGAGCGCCGCTTCTTCTGGTAAACCATTACCGGCGGAACGACGCCTGATAAAACCGTGGCGAGCGGCAGTGAGGCTCGGCGCCCCCTTTGGGCCAGGAAGCGCAGCCGTGCTAGACACGGGGCCGCCGAGGCGGCGAGCATCGCCGGCCGCAAAGCGCGACGCGCAGCAGGTTTCATCAGGCGTCCTTCCTACGGCTGCGGATCGATGCGCTCATCCTTGGCATGCAGTTTGTTCAAGGCCGACAAATACGCCTTGGCCGAGGCGACGATGATGTCCGGGTCGGCGCCCACGCCGTTGACGATGCGCCCGTCGCGCGACAGGCGCATCGTCACCTCGCCCTGCGACTGCGTGCCCGTGCTGATGGCATTGACGGAGAACAAGACCAGTTCCGCGCCGCTGGCAACCGCGCTTTCGATGGCGTTGACGGTCGCGTCGACGGGCCCGTCGCCACGCCCCTCGCAGCTGCGCTGCTCGCCGCCGACAAGAAACTCCACGCGCGCATGGGGCACGGCGCCCGTCGTCGACTGCTGCGCCAGGGAAATGAAACGGTAGTGCTCGCTCTCCTGCGCCTGCTGCTCCTCGCTGACGAGGGCCATGATGTCTTCGTCGAAAATCTCGGATTTGCGGTCGGCCAGCTCCTTGAAGCGGATGAAGGCCGCGTTGACTTCCGCCTCCGATTCCAGCGCGATGCCCAGCTCCTGCAGGCGCTGCTTGAAGGCGTTGCGCCCCGACAGTTTGCCCAGCACGATCTTGTTGGCCGTCCAGCCCACGTCTTCGGCGCGCATGATTTCATACGTCTCGCGCGCCTTTAATATGCCGTCCTGGTGGATGCCGGACGCGTGCGCAAAGGCGTTCGCGCCCACGACGGCCTTGTTCGGCTGCACGGCGAAGCCCGTGATCTGCGACACCATTTTCGAGGCGGCGACGATTTGCGTCGTATCAATGCCCACGGTCAGATTGTAATAGGCGGCGCGCGTGCGCAGCGCCATCACCACTTCTTCCAGCGCCGTATTGCCGGCCCGTTCGCCCAGGCCATTGACGGTACACTCGATCTGCCGCGCGCCGCCTATCATGACGCCGGCCAGCGAATTGGCCACGGCCAGGCCCAGGTCGTTATGACAATGCACAGACCAGATGGCCTTATCGGAATTCGGTATGCGTTCGCGCAAGCGGCGGATGGTGTTGCCGAAGATTTCAGGCACGGCGTAGCCCACCGTATCGGGGAAATTGATCGTGGTGGCGCCCTCGGCAATCACGGCTTCGAGCACCTGGCACAGAAAATCCTCGTCGGAGCGGCTGCCGTCTTCGGGGCTGAATTCGATATCGTCCGTGAACTGGCGCGCGTAGCGCACGGCGTTTTGCGCCTGCAGCAAGACTTGCTCGGGCGTCATGCGCAGCTTCATCTGCATGTGCAGGGGCGAGGTGGCGATGAACGTGTGGATGCGCTTGCGCTCGGCAGGCGCCAGCGCTTCGGCGGCGCGGGCGATGTCGCGGTCGTTGGCGCGCGACAGCGAGCAGATCGTCGATTCGCGCACGGCGCCGGCAATCGCCCGTATCGACTCGAAATCGCCCTGCGAGGCGGCGGCGAAGCCGGCTTCGATCACGTCGACCTTCATGCGCTCGAGCTGCCTGGCGATGCGCAGCTTTTCCTCGCGCGTCATGGAGGCGCCCGGCGATTGCTCGCCGTCGCGCAGGGTGGTGTCAAAGATGATGAGTCGGTTGCTGGTGCTCATGGCTGCTCCTCGCTGATGGAAAGAAGTGGCTACCGACCCAGGCCGCTGTCAGTGCTCCGGGTCCGTCTGGACTATGCTAACAGGCTTTCCCTTGGCCATGCGCCAGAAAAACACGGCGTAGCCGGACAAGCCGTAGGCAACGAAGATGGGGAACAACACTTTCGGCGGATCGATGGAAATGAGCGCAAAGAACAGTGCCAGCAGGAACACGACGATGAAGGGCACGGACTTGCGGAAATTGACATCCTTGAAGCTGTAGAACGGCACGTTGGTGACCATGGTCAGGCCGGCGAACACGGCGATCGTCCACGAGACCCAGGCCAGTTGGTTGCCGGCAAATTCGAGGTCGTTCATCAGCAGGATGAAGCCGGCCACCATGGCGGCGGCAGCCGGGCTGGGCAAGCCCTGGAAGAAGCGCTTGTCGACCACGGCGATATTCGTGTTGAAGCGGGCCAGGCGCAGGGCGGCGCCGGCGCAGTAGACGAAGGCGGCCAGCCAGCCCAGCTTGCCCATGCCGCGCAGCGACCATTCATAGATGACCAGCGCCGGCGCGGCGCCGAACGACACCATGTCGGACAGGCTGTCGTACTGGGCGCCGAATTCGCTTTGCGTGTTCGTCAGGCGCGCGATGCGCCCATCGAGGCCGTCGAGGATCATGGCGATGAAGATGGCCCAGGCCGCGTGCTCGAATTTCTGGTTCATGGCCATGACGATGGCATAAAAGCCGCAAAACAGGGCCGCCGTCGTGAAGGCGTTCGGCAACAGATAAATACCGCGGCGGCGCAAGGTTTTCTTGCCCGTGCCATCTGCCACCGGCTGGCGCACGAATTTGCTGAAGCGGGAAGCTTTGGATGCTGCGGGAGTGCCGTTCTTGCCTCTACGACGGGGGAAGTTTGCCATGTTGTTCCATATTTTGTGTACTGCGGGGTATCGGTGCCAGGCGGCGCGCACATGGCCATTACACCATGCGCGCGCCGATCCTGCCATTATAGAGGAGCCGCCGCCAAAGAAAAGTGCGATGGAGCAAGCTTGGCAAGATAGCGCCGCATCCAGCCTTGAACGCCGAACAAATTACTTGAACTTGATTTTGGCAACAAGGCCCATGTTCAGGGTGGTTTCGCCCGGTTCGAAGCTCGGTTCGGCCACCTGGCTGCCGCCGTAGCTGGCCGCATCGGCGCTCATGGCGCGCGCGCCGGCCATGTTGGCGCGCTGCGCATAGTTGCCCGAACCTTCGAAATCGATGGTGTCGATCACGGCGTCATTGACGTTGCGGCCCATGGCGCCGGCGATGGCGGCCACGCGCTCATTGAGATTCTTGTAGGCGGCGGCGATGCGCTGGTCGTCGAGCTTGCGGATGGTGGCGGGCGCCAGGCCGAAGTTCAGGCGGTTCAGGGTCAGCACGCCTTGCGCCGCGGAAACGGTTTTCGGCAAGGCGGCCAGATTGGTCGTCGTTACCTGCAGGTACTGGCCTACGCGCCAGCCCGTCGGCACGCGGGCCTTGGCCACGCTGCCTGGCGGCAAGGGCGCCGTTTCCGGGTACACGGCATACGTGTAGTAGCCCTGCGTCTTCAGCACGGCTTGCGGGTCGGCCTTCTTGACGATGGCCACGCCCTGGTTCATCTTCTGGTTCACGCGCGAGGCGGCGGCGGCCTTGTCCTTGTCCTGCTCTTCGATGGCCAGGGTGACGGTCACCTGGTCGTTCGCCTGCACCACTTCACCGTTGGCGGGCACGACCACGAGGGTGCCGGCGGTGGGCAGGCTTTGCGCATGGGCGGACAGGGCAACGGTAGCGGCGGCGGTAACGGCGGCGGCCAGCACAGCTTTCATGACGGTCATATATTTCTCCTTGGGAATTTGATACTCAGACGCGCGGGGAGCTTGGGTGCTCCCCGGCTTTTACTTGACGACTACTGTACCGCGGGCGGGGCACGCGGCGCAAACACGCTTGCTTACTTGAACTTCACCTTGCCGACGACGCGCATGTCGAGCGTCGTTTCGCCCGGCTCGAAGCTCGGCTCGGCGACGACGCTGTCTTCGGCCATCTTGGCGCTGCGCATCATCATCGGCGCGGCGGCCGGACGGCTTTCGGTGGCGTAATTGCCCGAACCTTCGAAGTCCACCGTATCGAGCACGGCGTCGGACACGTTGCGGCCCATGGCCCTGGCGATGGCGGCCACGCGCTCGTTGAGGTTTTTATACGTGGCGGCGATGCGCTGGTCGTCCAGCAGGCGGATGGTTTCCGGCTTCAGGCCGAAATTCAAGCCATTCAGGGTCAGCACGCCTTGCGCCGCCGACACGGTTTTCGGCAGGGACGCCAGGTTGGCCGTCGTCACTTCCAGGTACTGGCCCACGCGCCACGCCGTCGGCAGGCGCGGCTTGGCCACGGCGCCGGCCGGCAGCGGACGCTCTTCCGGATACACGGGGTAAGTGTAATAGCCATACGATTTCAGCGCAGCGGAAGGATCGGCCTGCTTGACGATGGCGATGCCCTTGTTCATCTTCTGGTTCACGCGCGACGCGGCGGCGGCCTTGTCCTTGTCCTGCTCTTCGATGGCCAGGGTGGCGACGACCTGGTCGTTGACATGCTTGACTTCGCCAAATGCGGGGACGACCACCAGGGTGCCGGAAGTCGGCAGGGATTGCGCTTGCGCACTCAGGGCAACGGTGGCTGCGGCGGCAACAAGGACGGATTTCATCACGGTCATGGGGGTACTCCTAGGTGGTTAATATGGCTGACAGCCCGCGAAAGGAACGCTTTTGCCGTCCCTTTCGCTTGAGAAACTTGTCAAACTGTGTAGATTCTAACGCCTCGTTCATTCCCGTGGCGCAAATTAACAAATCGTCACAAAATGCGTCTGGCGGTCACATTTACTCACATTTTAATAACAACGTTATTTTAAATGGCAATGACATCTATGTCCCGCCACCACGCCACCCGTGCGGCGGCCCGGCTTGAAACTGTAACGGCGCGCGCGCCAGGCGATGCCCAGCGCCACCAGCAGCAGGGCCAGCATGGCCCACGGGAACGACGCCGCGCCATAGCCGTCGAGCAGCATGCCGCCCGTCAGGCCGCCGCCCGCGATGGCCACGTTCCAGATGGTCGCCACCATCGCCTGCGCCACATCCATGCCGTCGCCGGCCGCGTCCGCCGACGCCGTCTGCAGCAGGGTGCCGGCGCCGCCAAAGGTGATGCCCCAGATGGCCATGCTGACATAGATCACGGCGGGCGAGTCCATCGCCAGCCCCAGCGCCACCATCACGAGGGCAAAGGCGGCGATGCAGCCCAGCACGAGCGGGCGCAGCCAGCGGTCGATCAGCTGGCTGACCAGCCAGATGCCGGCCAGCGAACCCACGCCATACACGAGCAACACCAGGTCGACGCGGGGGCGCAAGCCGGACGGCGCCAGGAACGGCGCGATATACGTATATAAAATGTTATGCGCCAGCATCCAGGCGACGATCACCGCCAGAATCGGCCGCACGCCCGGCGTCATGAACACCTGGCGGATCGACAGGCGCTCGCCCTGCTTTTGCCCCGGATAATCGGGCACGGCCAGCAGCACCCACGCGACCAGCACCACGGCCATGGCGGACATGACGCCGAAGATGCTGCGCCAGCCCAGCACGCCGCCCATCAGGGTGCCCAACGGCACGCCCAGCGACAGGGCCAGCGGCGTGCCGATCATGGCAATGGCCATCGCCCTGCCCTGCTGTTCCACGGACACCATGCGGCGCGCGTAGCCGGCCATCAAGCCCCAGGCCAGGCCGGCGGCCATGCCGGTGACGAAGCGCGCCACCAGGGCGACGACGTAGTTGGGCGCCAGGGCCGTCGCCGTATTGAAGATCAAAAAGCCGATGATGGCCAGCAGCAGCACGTTGCGCCGGCGCCAGCTGCTGGTGAGCGCCGTCAGGGGAATCGCCGTCAATATGGAACCGATGGCGTACACGGTGACCAGCTGGCCCGTCATGACTTCGGAAATGCCGAGGTCCTTGGCAATCTGCGGCAGCAAGCCGGCGGGCAAGGTTTCCGACAGGAGGGCGAGGAAGGCCGTCATGGCCAGGGCCAGCAAGGCCAGAACGGGAATGGAAGAGTCAGCAGCAGCCTGCGAGGGCGCCGTGGCGGTGATACGGTCAGTCATGGGGGTCTTTCTGGTTGCGCAAGCGGCTAAAAAACCAGCGCCTGGCGTGCTACAAAAGCGGTGATGCGCGTTGCGGTCGGCAGATACCGAAACAGATGCAGTCCACAGGAAACTGCAAAGGAAGGGCGGGATTATATAGGAGGCGGGCGAAAAGCGTGCGCGCCAAGACAGCCGTGCTCAAGCCGGCCGCGCTCAGGCTGGCGTCATGCAGGCGTCATTGGCCGCCTTGCGCGGCGAAAACCAGGCATTCGATTTCGGACTGTACAGCAAGGCGCAGATGACGGCGAACAGGAGCGCGCCAGGCAAGACGCTCATCTTCAGCGGCACGGTCGCCAGGCAGAATGCAATGTCGATCACGCCCCACACCAGATACACGGTGCGCGCGCCACGCTGCCTTTGCAGCATGGCCAGCGCCGCCACCACGGTAATGCCCTGACTGAAGATCAAGATCGCGTATTGCACCTCGGCGGGAATCGCGCCGTCCGCCATCCACGCCTGCATGGCGGGATCGTTGCGGCCGAGGTAGGCTGACACCAGCGCCGACAGCGAGCCGATGACCAGAAACCAGCAGCTGATGGCAACCGAGGCGGGACGCTTGAGCACATGAAGATTGCCGACAAAAACTTTAGAAAAAACAAGCATGAGGCTGACGCTATGGTTGAATGGACCTGATTGTAACGGATGTTGGCGGCCAGGCGCCCGCGCACAAAAAAAGCCGGCTTGCGCCGGCTTCCTGTGAAGAACGATAATTATTTAGTTCTTCGACTGGTCAACCATCTTGTTCTTGGCGATCCAAGGCATCATGGCGCGCAGTTTCGCGCCCACTTCTTCGATCTGGTGCTCGGACGTCAGGCGGCGGCGCGAGATCAGGGTCGGTGCGCCCGCCTTGTTTTCCAGGATGAAGCTCTTCGCGTATTCACCCGTTTGAATGTCTTTCAGGCATTGACGCATCGCATCCTTCGTGGCCGAGGTGACGACTTTAGGACCGGTCACGTATTCGCCGTATTCGGCATTGTTCGAGATCGAGTAGTTCATGTTGGCGATGCCGCCTTCATAGATCAGGTCGACGATCAGCTTCAGTTCGTGCAAGCACTCGAAATACGCCATTTCAGGCGCGTAGCCCGCTTCCGTCAGGGTTTCGAAGCCGGCCTTGATCAGTTCCACGGCGCCGCCGCACAGCACGGCCTGTTCGCCGAACAAGTCCGTTTCGGTTTCTTCACGGAAATTCGTTTCGATGATGCCGGCACGGCCGCCGCCGTTGGCCGAGGCGTACGACAGGGCGACGTCGCGGGCGATGCCCGATTTGTCCTGGTACACGGCGATCAGGTGGGGCACGCCGCCGCCCTGGGTGTAGGTGGCGCGCACGGTGTGGCCCGGGGCTTTCGGCGCGACCATGATCACGTCGAGGTCGGCGCGTGGCACGACCTGGCCGTAATGCACGTTGAAGCCGTGGGCGAAGGCCAGCACGGCGCCCTGCTTGGCGAACGGCGCGATGTTTTCGTTGTAGACCTGGGCGATGTTTTCATCCGGCAGCAAGATCATGATGACGTCGGCCGCTTTCACGGCGTCGTTGACTTCCGCCACCTTCAGGCCCGCTTGCTCGACCTTGGTCCACGAAGCGCCGCCCTTGCGCAGGCCGACGGTGACGTTGACGCCCGAATCGTTCAGGTTTTGCGCGTGCGCATGGCCTTGCGAACCGTAGCCGATGATGGCGACGTTTTTGCCTTTGATCAAGGAGAGGTCAGCGTCTTTGTCGTAAAAAACTTTCATGGTATTTCCTATATATTTGATGATGCGTTGTATGGGGGGGGCGGCCGTGGCCGCGTACTGCTGTTTTTATACTTTTATACTTTGAGGATGCGTTCGCCGCGGCCGATGCCGGACCCGCCCGTGCGGACGGTTTCCAGGATGGCGGCGCGGTCGATCGAATCGATGAACGCGTCGAGCTTGACCTTGTTGCCGGTCAATTCGATCGTGTACGTCTTTTCGGTGACATCGATGATGCGGCCACGGAAGATATCAGCGGTGCGCTTCATTTCCTCGCGCTCCTTGCCCACGGCACGGACCTTGATCAGCATCAACTCGCGTTCGATATGCTGGCCTTCGGTCAGGTCCACCACCTTGACAACCTCGATGAGGCGGTTCAGGTGCTTGGTGATCTGCTCGATGATGTCGTCCGAGCCGCTGGTGACGATGGTCATGCGCGACAGGGTCGAGTCTTCCGTCGGCGCCACGGTCAACGTTTCAATGTTGTAGCCGCGTGCCGAGAACAGGCCCACCACGCGCGACAGGGCGCCCGCTTCGTTTTCCAGCAAAACAGAAATAATATGGCGCATGATTAGAGATCCTCCGAGCCGAGCATCATTTCGGACAGGCCCTTGCCGGCTTTCACCATTGGCCACACGTTTTCAGACTGGTCGGTAATGAAGTTCATGAACACCAGCCTGTCTTTCATGCCAAACGCCTCTTTCAGGGCGCCGTCGACGTCGCCCGGTTTTTCAATTTTCATGCCCACGTGGCCATACGCTTCGGCCAGCTTCTCGAAGTCGGGCAGCGAATCCATGTACGACTCGGAATAGCGCGAACCGTAATCGATTTCCTGCCACTGGCGCACCATGCCGAGGAAACGGTTGTTGAGCATGATGATCTTCGGCGTCAGGTGATACTGCTTGCACGTGGCGAGCTCCTGGATGCACATCTGGATCGAGCCTTCGCCCGTGATGCAGGCAACGGTGGCGTCCGGATTGGCCATCTGCACGCCCATGGCGTACGGCAAGCCGACACCCATGGTGCCCAGGCCGCCGGAATTGATCCAGCGACGCGGCTTGTCGAAGCGATAATATTGCGCCGCCCACATCTGGTGCTGCCCCACGTCGGAGGTAATGAAGGCGTCGCCCTTGGTGATCTCGTATACTTTCTCGACCACCGATTGCGGCTTGATGACCAGGTCCGAGGTCGGATATTTCAGGCATTCGCGGCCGCGCCATTCGGCGATCTGCTTCCACCAGTTGCTCAGGGCATTGACGTTCGGCTTGGCTTCGGCCGCGTCAAGCTGCGCGAGGAACTCGATCAGCACGTCCTTGACGTTGCCGACGATGGGGATATCGACCTTCACGCGCTTGGAAATCGACGACGGATCGATGTCCACGTGGATGATCTTGCGCGGATGCGAAGCGAAATGCTTGGGGTTGCCGATCACGCGGTCATCGAAACGGGCGCCGATGGCGATCAGCACGTCGCAGTTCTGCATCGCCATGTTCGCTTCGTAGGTGCCGTGCATGCCGGGCATGCCGACAAACTGCTCGCTCGAGGCGCGGTAGGCGCCCAGGCCCATCAAGGTGTTGGTGCACGGGAAACCCAGGCGATCGACCAGCTTGTTCAGCTCGGCCGAGGCATTTGCCAGGATCACGCCGCCGCCCGTGTAGATCATCGGGCGTTCGGCCTGCAGCAGCAGCTGCACGGCCTTGCGGATCTGGCCCGAGTGGCCCTTGTCGACGGGACGGTAGGAACGCATCTCGACTTCCTTCGGGTAGTCGAAATGGCATTTGTGCATGCTGATATCCTTGGGGATATCGACCAGCACGGGTCCCGGACGGCCGGTACGGGCGATGAAGAACGCCTTCTTGATCGTTGCCGCCAAATCCTTGACGTCCTTGACGAGGAAGTTGTGCTTGACGACGGGGCGGGTAATGCCGACCGTGTCGCATTCCTGGAACGCATCCTGGCCGATGGCGTGGCTCGGCACCTGGCCGGAGATCACCACCATGGGAATCGAGTCCATATAGGCGGTCGACAGGCCCGTGACGGCATTCGTGACGCCGGGACCCGACGTGACGATGGCGACACCGACCTTGTTCGAGCTGCGCGAATAGGCATCGGCGGCGTGGATCGCGGCCTGCTCGTGGCGTACCAGGATATGCTGGAATTTGTTTTGCTGGAAGATGGCGTCGTAGATGTAGAGTACGGCCCCGCCCGGATATCCAAAGACGTGCTCGACGCCCTCTTCAGCCAGACAGCGCACGACAATTTCTGCGCCCGTGATCGGTCCTGTTGCGGAACCTGTTGCAGGTCCCTTTGCTTCGGTATTCATGAAACATTCCTTTCAAGGTCCATTGGAGATTGATCGGATGTTCTTTCCTGACGAGGTACGCCTAACGCAACAGTGCTCCTGCTTCCCTTTTCATGCGGTCACGCAATTTCTTTGGGCACCCATAGATACCTTACAAAACAACGCTTAACGCAACTCGTTTGGCCGGAGTTTCTGTGGCGCCTGTACGAACCGCTCGCGCTTGTGGCGCGGGTTAGAACAAACTGCCTACAAATGAAAGCGCGTCTTGCCGCTGCTGGCCTTGTGTGCCGGTCGCGACCTGACCATAGGGCTTTGGGGTGTTCAAAGCGTCCCCTACGTTATCGCGTTGCACCATTATGGTCAAGGAAAATGTCAGCCGAAAGCCCTTTTTGCTCGCACCACATGCAAAAACCCTGCGGAAACGCACATTTTTTGCTAGCATGCTCATGGTTGCAAAAAGCATACCCGCCTCCCTTTCGCCCACAGCACACGCAGCCGTTAGCTCGCCCCCATACCGCATGGCAACAGACAAAGAATTATCCGACTTTCTAGAAAATGTCGAGCGGCGCGCTTTCAAGCAGGCCGCCTACGCGGTCCGCAAGGATGAATCGGCACTCGACATCGTGCAGGACGCGATGATCAAGCTGGCCGAGAAATACGGCGACAAGCCGGCCGCCGAACTGCCGATGCTGTTCCAGCGCATCTTGCAGAACACCATACTCGATTATTTCCGCCGCGAAAAAGTTCGCAACACCTGGGTCAGCCTGTTTTCCGGCATGAAGCCCTCGGGCGACGAGCATGAAGATTTTGATATACTTGACACTTATGAATCGGAACAGGGCTCCAGCGCCGCCGAATCCTCGGCCGACCAGGTCGAACGCGCGCAAATCCTTGATTTGATTGATGAAGAAGTACAAAAACTGCCGTCACGTCAACGCGAAGCCTTCCTCATGCGTTATTGGCAGGACATGGATGTGGCTGAAACAGCGGAAGCGATGGGTTGCTCCGAAGGCAGCGTGAAAACACATTGCTCTAGAGCTACCCACACGCTCGCCGAATCGCTGAAAGCCAAGGGAATAAAATTATGAACACCGACGATCTCAATTTCGCTTACAAAGTGCGCCATGCACTGAACGAAAAACTCGACGACCTGCCCGCATCGGCCACCGATCGCCTGGCAGCGGCACGCAAGCTGGCCCTGTCGCGCAAGAAGGCGGACGCGCCCGCCGCCGTGGCCGCGCGCGAAAACGTGTTCGCCGGCGTGGCCAGCCAGTTCTTCGCCGAGCCGCTGTCATGGCTGGGCCGCATGAGCGTGGTCATCCCGCTGCTGCTGCTGGTCGGCGGCATGGTGGGCATCTATCAGTTTGAGCAGGAACAACATATTGCCGAACTGGCAGAAATCGACGCCGCCGTCCTGTCGGACGAATTGCCGCTGTCTGCGTACATGGACCATGGCTTCAACGCCTACCTGACGAAACGCGAGCAATAAGCATGGCACGCTCAAGCGTACGCAATGGCTGGCTCGCCGCCGGTATCGGCCTGGGTGCCTGCGCCCTGGCCGGCGCCGCCTGGGTAGGCGCGCAGCAACATCCCGCGCCCGCCGCCGTCCCCGCGCCGGCAGCGGCAGCACCCGCCCCCGTCGCCTCGGCGCCGCCCGTCAAACCCGGCTCGCCGCGCACGGCCGGCAAGGGCGGCACGCCGCCCAAGGCCAGCGACAACCCATCCTGGAACAAGCTGTCGCGCGCGCAGCAGGAAGCCTTGCAGCCGCTGGCCGGCGAATGGAACAAGCTCGAACCCTTGCGCAAGCAGAAATGGCTCGATATCGCCAACCGTTTCGCCTCGATGACGCCCGACGAGCAAACCCGCGTGCATGAACGCATGCGCGAATGGGTCAAACTGACGCCGGAACAGCGCCGCCTGGTGCGCGAAAACTATGCGCGCACGAAGAAGATTGATCCAGGTCAAAAGTCTGCCCAATGGGAGCAGTACCAGCAGTTGCCGGAAGATCAAAGGAAAAAACTGGCCACGGAACTCGTGCCGATGCCGAAGAAGCCGCTGGAAAAAGTTCCTGCCATCAATTCGAACACGAGCAAGCCGGCCCCCATCCTGCTGCCCGCCACGCCGCCGGCACCTGCGGCTGCCGCACCCGCCCTGCCGCCCGCTGCCGCTGCCGCAGCTGCCCCCGCGCCGGCAGCCGATCCCGCCGCGGCCACGCCGCCCGCCGCCGTGCCCGTCACGCCACCCACCACGCCTGCCCCACTGCCCACCAATGTCAAATAGTACGCCTGCCGCCAGCAACACTTCCCGCCCGACAATCAAGCGCCGCCTGATTTCCATGGTTTACGAGTCGCTGCTGGCCCTGGCCGTGCTGTTCTTGCCCTTCCTGCTGTTTGAACTGGCCGTGCAGGGCGCGCACACGCCGCTGACGGAACACCTGCGCCAGTGCCTGGCCTTCCTCGTCATGGGTGCGTATTTCATCCACCAGTGGAGCCGCGAAGGCCAGACCCTGGCCATGAAGACGTGGCGCCTGAAAGTGGTGTTGCCGGGCCACGCCCACGTGCCGCTGCGCCTGGCCGCCTGCCGCTACATCCTGGCCTGGATGTGGCTGTTGCCAGCCCTGCTGGTGGCGTACGCGTTTGACTTGCAGCACTGGACGGCATTGGGCGCCATCGGCATCGGCATCCTCGCCTGGTCGGCCACGGCCCTGTTCACGGGCAATGGCCAGTTCCTGCACGATAAATTGCTGGGCACGCAGATCGTGCAATTGCCGGCCCCCGCCAGGAAAGCGAAGAAGGTCGCCGCTTGAGCTGTCTCGGCAGGTCTTGACCTGCGTCATTGAAGCGCCACGGGGGCTCTGCGATCATGGCATGCCATGAATAATACCGCCCCCCTCCCCCATACCCGCTTCGCCAAATACCGCGCGGAAGTCTGCAGCGAAGACGACGTCAAGCATCTTGTCCACACCTTTTATGCGGCCGCGCGCGACGACGCCATGCTGGGCCCCATCTTTGCCGCCGAGGTCAAGGATTGGGACGCCCACCTGGCGACCCTCGTTGATTTCTGGTCAGGCTTGCTGCGCGGCACCATGCGCTACCACGGCAAGCCGCTGGCCCAGCACGCGCAGATGGAAAACCTGACGCCGTGCATGTTCCGACGCTGGCTGACCCTGTTCTTTGCCACCACGGAAAGCATGGGCAACCTGGCCCTGCAGGAGAAGGCCGATGCCATCGCCTTGAATATTGCCGAACGGCTATGGAAAAGCTTTGCGGAAAACCATTCCATCGTGGCGCCGCAGCTTTAGAACCTCTCGTAGCCTTGCAGGTAGCGCCATTGCCCCACGGGCATGGCGCCCATCGGGATGCGGCCGATGCGCAGGCGCTTCATGGCGACGACGTCCAGTCCCACCATCTTGCACATATGGGCGATCTGGCCCGGCTGCACGTTTTTCAGGGCGAAACGCAAGCGCGTCTCGTTCTGCCAGCTGACCTTGATCGGCGGCAAGGGCTTGCCATTGAAGGGCAAGCCGTGATTGAGCAGCGCCAGGCCGTTTTCCATGATGTCGCCCGCCACTTCCACGATGAATTCCTGCTCCACCGTCTTCGCTTCGTCGACCAGCTTGCGGGCCACGCGGAAATCCTGCGTGAACACGAGCAGGCCAGAGGCCATGGTTTCCAGCGGGTTGGTGATGGTCAGGCCGATCAGGTGGCGCTTGAGGAAGCGCGTGACGGAGCTCGGCGCCACGTTCTCCGGGGTGAATATCTCTTCGGGACGCAGACAGCTCAATGCAGGCTTGCCCTCGCTGCCGATACCGCCATGGATGCCGGCCGGCTTGTGCAGCAGAATCGTCACGGGCGGCATTTCATCGAGGGTGGCGTTCGGCAACAGCACCACTTCCTGATTATCCGCCACGCGCGCGCCCGATTCCTCCACCAGCACGCCGTCGACCGTGACCCAGCCGCCCTCGATATACAGCTCGGCCTCGCGGCGCGAGCAGGGCACGTCTTCGGACAGGCGCTTGGCCAGGCGGACGGTGGGCATTTCGTGTGGTGTGGTCATGGGGAAGGCGCAAAAAGCAAGAGGAGGAGAAAGCCGGTATTGTAACCGACCCGCCCCACCTCTTTTGCGACTTGCGCTGCCGGCTGTCGGATCAGGCTGCGCTAATCCGGCCTACGCAGCAAAAGGCCGGGGTCAGACCCCGGTCGTCATCCGACAATCAAGCCGTGGCCTTGGCCAGTTCCTCGGCAAAGAAACGGTGGCCCATCTCTTCCAGGCCCAGGGTCTGCAGCACTTCCTGCAGGCGCTCCGTCGGGCGCTGGCGCGGCAGGTTCTTGTAGCTGGCGATGATCAGTTCATTCTTCATCGAATGCTCCCAGCCCACCAGTTCCGTCACGCTGACCTGGTAGCCATGCGCTTCCAGCTGCAAACAGCGCAGCACGTTGGTGATCTGGCTGCCGAACTCGCGCGTGTGCAGCGGGTGGCGCCACAATTCCGTCAAAACATTCTTGCCCAGGCTCTTGCCCTTGTTCTTCCTCAATACGGTAGCGACTTCGGCCTGGCAACATGGCACCAGCACCATGAACTTCGCCTTTTTCTTCAGGGCGAAGTGGATGGCGTCATCGGTGGCCGTGTTGCACGCGTGCAAGGCCGTGACGATGTCGATCTGCTGCGGCAGCAGGTTCGATTCCGTCGATTCGGCCACGGACAGCGGCAAAAACGACATGCCGGGGAACTTGAATTTCTTCGCCAGCTCTTGCGAGCGCTGCACCAGCTCTTCGCGCGTCTCGATGCCGTAGATGTGCGAACCGTCGTTGCCGTTCTTGAAGAACAGGTCGTACAGGATGAAACCGAGATACGACTTGCCGGCGCCGTGGTCGACCAGCGACACGCCGGGGTGGTCGAGCTGCACTTCGCGCAGCAGCGGCTCGATGAACTGCGTCAGGTGGTACACCTGCTTGAGCTTGCGGCGGCTGTCCTGGTTCATCTTGCCGTCGCGCGTCAGGATATGCAATTCCTGCAGCAGGGCGACCGACTGGCCATCCTTGATCTCGGGCATGTTGCTGGCGGCCGTGATGATGTCTTTCGGCGCAACGGCTGCGGTGGCGGCGGCTGCCGCGCCCTTAGCGCGCTTCATCGATCCACGCCATCTGTATCGCTTCGAGCACTTTTTCGCCGCCGCGCGTGTGGTCATCGTCGAAGCCGTCCAGCTCCACCACCCAGTTATGCAGGTCGGTGAAACGCACGGTCAGCGGATCGATGTCCGGATGCGCGTCGTACAGCGCCTCGGCGATCGCGTGTATGTCGGACCATTTCATGTTAGTGACTGCCTTCGCTGACCTGGTTGATCGTGTATTTCGGGATTTCGACGACGAGGTCGGCCTCGGCCACGATGGACTGGCACGACAGGCGCGACACGGCTTCCAGGCCCCAGGCCTTGTCCAGCATGTCTTCTTCCAGTTCCGTCGCTTCGTTCAGGGATTCGATGCCCTCGCGCACCAGCACGTGGCAGGTGGTGCAGGCGCACGATTTTTCGCAGGCGTGCTCGATGTCGATGTCGTTTTCCAGCAGGATGTCGCAGATGGACTTGCCGGCCGGGGCTTCGATGACGGCGCCGTCCGGGCAAAGCTTGGCGTGCGGCAGGATAACGATTTGTGGCATGGTTTCTTCTTTCAGTCTGTCATTCGGAGCGCGGCCGCGGCGAGTGCCTGCGGCGCGCTGTTCTATTAGTTTTATACGACCTGATCAAGCGTTTTGCCCGTCAATGCCGTGCGCACGCTGCGGTCCATGCGGCGCGAGGCGAAATCCTCGGTGCCGTCGGCCAGTGCCTCGATCGCCAGTTTTAATGCCTGGTGGTCGATGGCGCCGCTTTGCGATTGGATAATGGCGTCGCGCACCTTGTTCATCAGGCCATCGACTGCCGCGCGCTCGGCCGCGTCCAGCAAGCCGCCGTCTTCGTCCAGCGCCGACTGCGTGGCCAGCAGGATGCGTTCCGCTTCCACCTGCTCTTCGCGCAGCGCGCGCGCCACCATGTCGACGTCGGCCGAGGTGTACGAATCCTGCAGCATGCGGGCGATGTCGTCGTCGCCCAGGCCATAGGCGGGCTTGACGCTGATCGACGCTTCCACGCCCGAGCGCAGTTCGCGCGCCGAGACGGACAGCAAGCCGTCCGCATCGACCTGGTAGGTGATGCGGATGCGCGCGGCGCCCGCCACCATCGGCGGAATGCCGCGCAATTCAAAGCGCGCCAGCGAGCGGCAATCGCTGACCAGTTCGCGCTCGCCCTGCAGCACGTGCACGGCCAGGGCCGTCTGGCCATCTTTAAATGTCGTGAATTCCTGGGCGCGCGCGCATGGTATGGTCGAATTGCGCGGGATGATCTTTTCCACCAGACCGCCCATGGTTTCGATACCGAGCGACAGCGGAATGACGTCCAGCAACAGCCAGTCGTCGCCGGCGGCGCGGTTGCCAGCGAGCAAGTTCGCCTGGATGGCCGCGCCCAGCGCCACCACTTTATCGGGGTCGATATTCGCGTGCGGCGTCGTGTGGAAGAATTCGCTCACGGCGCGCTGCACGTGCGGCATGCGCGTGGCGCCGCCCACCATCACCACGCCGTCGACGTCGTCCGCATCCACGTTCGCGTCGCGCAGCGCCTTCTTGATGGCGTTCATGGTCTTGCCCACCAGGTGCTGCGTCATGGCGGCAAAGTCCGCTGCCGTGATGCGCAGGTGGATTTCCTCGCCCGAGTTCAGCTTGGCGTCTATCGTCGTTTCCGGCTTGGTCGACAGCAATTCCTTGATTTCGCGCGCCTTCACCATCAGGATGGCCGTGTCTTCGTCCGACAGCGGCGCCAGCTTGGCCTGCTCGCTGATCCAGCAGAACAGGCGGCGGTCGAAATCGTCGCCGCCCAGGGCCGAATCGCCGCCCGTGGACAGCACTTCAAAGACGCCCTTGCTCAGCTTCAGGATCGAGATGTCGAACGTGCCGCCGCCAAGGTCGTACACGGCGTACACGCCTTCGGAAGCGTTATCGAGGCCGTAGGCGATGGCGGCGGCCGTCGGCTCGCTCAGCAGGCGCAAGACATTGATGCCGGCCAATTGCGCCGCATCTTTCGTCGCCTGGCGCTGGGCATCGTCGAAATACGCTGGTACAGTAATGACGGCGCCCACCAGGTCGTCGCCCAGCGAATCCTCGGCGCGCTGGCGCAGGGTGGCGAGGATCTGTGCCGACACCTCAACGGGGCTTTTCACGCCGGCCACGGTTTTCAGCTGCACCATGCCAGGCGTATCCTGGAAGTCGTAGGGCAGGTTTTCCGCGTAGGCGATGTCGGCCAGGCCGCGGCCCATGAAGCGCTTGACGGACACGATGGTGTTCTTCGGGTCGGTGGTCTGTGCGGCCAGGGCCTTGTAGCCGATGTTCGCATGGCCATTCGGCAGGTAGCGCACGACGGACGGCAGCAGGGAGTGCCCTTCTTCGTCGTTGAGCACCTCGGGAATGCTGTTGCGGACCGTCGCGACCAGGGAATTGGTGGTGCCAAGGTCGATGCCGACGGCCAGGCGGTGCTGGTGCGGCGCGGTCGACATGCCTGGTTCGGAAATTTGCAGAAGTGCCATTGTATTCGTGCCTCGATTAATTTATTGCATGATGCAGCTGATGCCTGGTGCGCATTATAAGACGCGCGCCAGACTGGCGCTTGGCACGCCGGTCAAGCGATAGGCCAGTCAGGCTTCCATGGCCTCATAGGCAAAACGCACTTCCTCGCCGAATTTGTCGAGGAACATCAGGGCGCGCACGCTTTGCGCGGCGTTCACATAGTCGCCACCATCGAGCTGGGCCGCCACCTGGGCCAGCAAGGCCTTGCGTTCGCCGCGCAGCTGGCGGTCCAGGGCGTCGAGCGCGTCGGCGTCCTTGCCCGCGCGCGCGTCGCCCAGCTCCTCGCGCCATTCCATCTGCTGCATCAGGAAGCTGACGGGCATGGCCGTGTTCGACTCCGTCTGCAGGTCGACGCCATTGATCTCGCACAAGTATTGCGCGCGCTTTTGCGGGCTTTTCAGGGTTTGGTAGGCTTCATTGGCGCGCGTGGCCCATTGCATCGCCACGCGCTTTTCAGCGCTGCTGGCGTTGATGAAGCGGTCGGGATGGACCTTGCCCTGCACGTCGCGGTAAGCCGCGTCGAGCGCGTTCATGTCGAGCGAGAACTGGGCAGGCAACTGGAAGAGTTCGAAGTGGTTTTGCATAGTGTCGGTGGTCGCTGTGCCTCAATCGATGAGTACAGCGCACCGACCGGGGTCTTGCCAGCTTTTAAATTCTAAAGCTCTCGCCGCAGCCGCAGGCGTCTTTTTCGTTCGGATTGTGGAACTTGAAGCCTTCATTCAAGCCTTCGCGCGCAAAATCGAGTTCCGTGCCGTCGATGTAGGGCAGGCTTTTCGGATCGACGAAGACTTTCACGCCGTGCGACTCGAAGACGCTGTCTTCGGCCGCCGCTTCATCGACGTATTCGAGCTTGTAGGCCAGGCCCGAGCAGCCCGTGGTGCGCACGCCGAAGCGCAGGCCCACGCCCTTGCCGCGCCGTTCGATATAACGGTTGATGTGCTTCGCCGCTTTTTCGGTCAGTGTGATCATGTATTTCTCCGCAACTGCCCCAGCCTTGCGGCTGGGGCGGGCTGCCAACGTTTAAGCTGCTACTGGATGGCGGGTCTGGTAATCCAGAACGGCTGCCTTGATGGCGTCTTCCGCCAGGATGGAGCAGTGGATCTTCACTGGCGGCAGCGCCAGTTCTTCGGCGATCTGCGTGTTCTTGATGGCCAGCGCCTGGTCCAGGGTCTTGCCCTTGACCCATTCCGTCACCAGCGAACTCGACGCGATGGCCGAACCGCAGCCGTAGGTCTTGAATTTCGCGTCTTCGATCAGGCCATCGGCGCCGACCTTGATCTGCAGTTTCATCACGTCGCCGCAGGCGGGCGCGCCCACCATGCCGGTGCCGATGGTTTCATCACCCTTGTCGAAAGCGCCCACGTTGCGCGGGTTTTCGTAGTGATCGAGTACTTTGTCCGAGTAAGCCATTTTGATGCTCCTTAAATATTCTTGCCGGCCCCGTTCACGAGGCAAATTTATCTTCAAGTGCCTGGAAAACCGTAGCGAGCGGCAGTGAGTTGTGGCCGAGAAGCGGAACTGTGCTGTAGCACAGTGAGCATCGCAGGCCGCAAATCGCGACGCGCAGTAGGTTTAACAGGTGCTTTTAGTGGGCTGCCCATTGGATCGAATTAATGTCAATACCTTCCTTGAACATGTCCCACAGCGGCGACAGCTCACGCAATTTGTGTACTTTCGATTTCAGCAGGTTCACGGCGAAGTCGATGTCTTCCTCGGTCGAGAAGCGACCGATGGTGAAGCGGATCGAGCTGTGCGCCAGTTCGTCGCTGCGGCCCAGGGCGCGCAGCACGTACGATGGCTCCAGGCTGGCCGAGGTGCAGGCCGAACCGGACGACACGGCGATATCCTTGATCGCCATGATCAGCGACTCGCCTTCGACGTAGTTGAAGCTGACGTTCAGGTTGTGCGGCACGCGGTGGTCCATGTCGCCGTTGATATAGACTTCTTCGATCTCCTGCAAGCCCTTGGCCAGGCGGTCGCGCAAGGCCTGGATGCGGCCGATTTCGCTGTCCATCTCTTCCTTGGCGATGCGGAAGCTTTCGCCCATGCCGACGATCTGGTGCGTCGGCAGGGTGCCCGAGCGCAGGCCGCGCTCATGGCCGCCGCCGTGCATCTGCGCTTCCAGGCGCACGCGCGGCTTGCGGCACACATACAGGGCGCCCACGCCCTTCGGACCGTAGGTTTTGTGCGCCGTGAAGGTCATCAGGTCGACCTTGGTCTTTTGCAGGTCGATGACGACCTTGCCCGTCGCCTGCGCGGCGTCGCAATGGAAGATGATGCCTTTCGAGCGGCAGAACGCGCCGATCTCGTCGATCGGCTGGATCACGCCGATTTCGTTGTTCACCAGCATCACCGACACGAGGATGGTGTCCGGGCGCACGGCCGCGGCCAGCTGCTCGACGGTGATCAGGCCGTTGTCCTGCGGTTCCAGGTAGGTCGCTTCAAAGCCGATGCGTTCCAGTTCGCGCACCGTGTCGAGCACCGATTTATGCTCGGTCTTGACGGTGATGATGTGCTTGCCCTTGGTCTTGTAGAACTGCGCCGCGCCCTTGATGGCCAGGTTGTTGCTTTCCGTCGCGCCGGAAGTCCAGATGATTTCGCGCGGATCGGCGTTCACCAGGGCCGCCACGTGGCCGCGTGCCTCTTCCACGGCTTTTTCCGCCGTCCAGCCGTACATGTGGCTGCGCGAGGCCGGATTGCCGAACTGCTCGCGCAGGTAGGGAATCATCTTGTCGGCGACGCGGGGATCGATCGGCGTGGTGGCCGAGTAATCCATGTAGATCGGGAAATGCGGTGCGGTTTCAAAGTGCACTTGGCCTACGTTTTTTTCTGGGGCGTTCATCAATAACTCCTGCAATCAGCAACTTGGTATTTTGTTATGTTCAACCGAGGGCGGCGTGGTTACGGTGCATCACCATCACGCTTTGTTCGGCAATCTTTTGTCTCTGCTGGTCGACCAGGTCCTGCAGGGACACAGAATCCAGATAATCGACCATTTTTTCGTTGAGCGTGGACCACAATTCATGCGTCATGCAGCGCGCGCCCGTGGCCGCGTCGGCGCCGTGGCAATGCTCCTTGCCGCCGCACTGCGTGGCGTCCAGCGGCTCGTCGACGGCGATGATGATGTCGGCCACCGTCACCTTGTCGGCACGGCGCGCCAGGCTGTAGCCGCCGCCCGGACCGCGGATCGATTCGACGATCTCATGCCGGCGCAACTTGCCGAACAGCTGTTCCAGGTAGGACAGGGAAATCGACTGGCGCTGGCTGATGCCGGACAAGGTGACCGGCCCCTTGCCCTGGCGCAGGGCAAGATCGATCATCGCTGTCACGGCAAAACGGCCTTTTGTAGTCAGACGCATACATCCTCTGGTCAACTGGTTTAAAATATTGCGGTTTTTCAACTTCTCAAAGCCCGAGTAGTTGAATGATTTAGTCAAGTATAACAAATTCGGCGGGGTTTGTCAGAGCGCCCCTCGATGACCACAGGGCTGGCAGGGGCATGGCCGGCCGCGCCAGGCGCGGCGGCATCAGGAAAACAACAGTCGGGAAAGCGCGGGCATGCGCAGCGTCAATTCTCAGCCCCGTAAAGCGCTTCTTACTTTCATCAGTTCAAACCCCAGCAGGTTCAAGCCGTCCCAGCGCGATGGATCGCCGATGCGCGGATTGTCCGACGCCAGGCCCACGCCCCAGATGCGGTCGACGGGACTGGCTTCGACGATGACGCGCTCGCCCGTGCCCAGCAAGAACTTGCGCAGCGCGGCTTTTTGCGAGAACTTGGCAAAATTGCCATCGAAGACGATGCCGGCGCGCGCCGCTTCCCACACTTTGGCGTCGAAATTGGCCACTTCGCGCCCCAGCTTCTTCACTTCCGACGGCCGTTCGGCCGCCACGATGCGCGCCTGCACCGAGGTATCGCCAAACAGGGCCGCCTTTTGCGCCATCATGTAATGTTCGGCCGTCGCATACGTCACGCCGGCCAGGCTGAACGGCGACGGAAACCACTGGCTGAAGCAGCTTTTGTCGGGCACCTGCGGCTGCGCCGGCGTGTGGCCCCAGAAATACAGATAGTCGGGCATGCCGCCGGCCGCGATCCACGCCTTCAATTCTTCCACGTTACTGATTTGCATATTCCCCGCACTTCCGCCAGACAGGCGCCAATTCAATCTCAAGCACGCAACAGCCGCATCGGGCCAAACAAGGCCTGCATGTCGCTGTTGCCGATAAAGGACAGATTATACGGATGTTCCGCCGTGACCTGCGGCAACAATGCGGCCACCGGCAAGCGCTTGATGAGCTCGGCAATCTTGCCCCACAGCACCAGTTGCGGCAAGGCCGCCCCGCCCTGCCGCGCCAGCGCTTCCAGCACCACCTGCAGGAAGGGCAGCCAGCCGCGCGCATCCTGCACGGGCGGCACGTGGGAACGGAACACCAGCGCCGCGTTGAGCAGCAAGAAACCCTGCTCCGTCATCTTGCGCTGCAAGTCGGGCAGGCTCTGGACCACGCCGCTGCCGGCTTGCAGCGCGGCGGCCGCCACGGGCGCCATGGCCGCGCCGGAGGTGTCGCCGCCCTGCAGCTGGCCATCGGCCACCAGCAGCATCTTCATGAAGTTGCGCAGGGAGGTGGCGCGGTTGACGGGCTTCGACAGGCCCGTCGCCGACCACAGGCTGCCGACGGCGCCATCCATGAAGCACACGCCCGTGGCGCTGTCGGCGCGCGGATACGGTCCCTCGCCCACCAGCACATAGCGCACCTGCGCCAGCGGCAGGGCAAAGGCGGCGAACAGCCGGCCCTGCGTCGGCAGATAATCGTCGGCGGCCAGCGCCGGCAGGTAGGCGGGATCGGCCGCCATCACGGCCTGCAGGCCGCGCAGCAGGATGGGCCGCCAGGAAGCATGCGCCAGGGACAGGGCATCGGCTATGCTGGCAGGAATGGTGGTAGCGGTCATGACGCGTCAGTAAAATATTTGGGCAAACGCAAATTGTAGCGCACCGGCAAGCAAGAATTGCCCTCCAAAAATCAAGCACGCATAAAAAAACCCCGCCTGTTGCCAGGCGGGGCTTTCTGCATCGTGCGCTATAAAATCTATTCGGCGTCAGGCTGCTGCGCCGGATGGGCGGCGGCAAAGGCCGGCAAGGCGGCGCAGTGCGCGTGGATGCGCGCCACGCGCGGGTAAGGCGCCAGGTCGATGCCGAAGCGCTGCGCATTGAACACTTGCGGCACCAGGCAGCAATCGGCCATCGTGGGACTGTCGCCGTGGCAGAACAGGCCCGCGCCGGCCGGGTCGCCCTGGGCCAGCAGCGCTTCGACGGCCGCCAGTCCCTCGGCCATCCAGTGGCGGTACCATTCCTGCTTGGTTTCCTCGGACAGGCCCAGCGTCCCTTTCAGATACTTCAGGACGCGCAGATTCGTCAGCGGATGGGCGTCGCAGGCGATCGCCAGCGCCAGCGCGCGCACCCTGGCGCGTCCCAGCGCGTCGGCCGGCAGCAGCGGCGCGGCCGCATGCGTCTCGTCGAGGTATTCGAGGATGGCCAGCGACTGCGTCAGGATGGCGCCATCGTCATCGAGCGCCGGCACCAGGGCCGACGGGTTGACGGCGCGGTAGGCCGGCAGCAACTGCTGTCCGCCATCCTGCAGCAGGTGCACGGCGATGCTGTCATAGGCGATGCCCTTCAAATTGAGGGCGATGCGCACGCGGTAGGCGGCCGAACTGCGGAAATAGGTGTACAGCTTCATCGGGCGCCCTCCCCTCAGGCGCGGCCGGCGCTGTTGCCGACATACAGCGCGACCGTCTGCTCGATGCTGCCGAAGATGCTGGCGCCGGCCGCGTCGCGCATCTCGATGCGCACCTTGTCGCCGAACTTCAGGTACGCCGTTTTCGGCGCGCCGTGTTCGATGGTTTCGTACATGCGCACTTCGGCCAGGCAGCAATAGCCCACGCCGCCATTTTCGATGCTGGAGCCGAACAGGTTGCCCTGCTTGTTCGACACGGTGCCCGAGCCGACGATGCTGCCGGCGCCCAGTTCGCGCGTTTTGGCCGCATGGGCGACGAGCTGCGCAAAATTGAAGGTCATGTCTTCGCCCGCATTGGGTTTACCGAAGGGCTGCTCATTCAGGTCCACCAGCAGCGGCAGGTGCAGCTTGCTGTCCGCCCAGTCGGCCCCCAGTTCATCGGGCGTGACGGCGACGGGCGAAAACGCGCTGGCCGCCTTCGACTGGAAGAAACCGAAGCCCTTCGCCAGTTCGCCCGGGATCAGGTTGCGCAGCGAGACGTCGTTGACCAGCATCACCAGGCGGATCGCTTTCGCCGCGTCGTCCGCGCTGGCGCCCATGGCCACGTCGCCCGTAATCACCGCCACCTCCGCTTCCAGATCGATGCCCCACTCTTCCGACAGGGCGAAGATGGGGTCGCGCGGTCCGATAAAACTGTCGGAGCCGCCCTGGTACATCAGCGGGTCCGTGTAGAACGAGGCCGGCACTTCCGCGTTGCGCGCCTTGCGCACCAGTTCCACGTGGTTGATGTAGGCCGAACCGTCGGCCCACTGGTAGGCGCGCGGCAGCGGCGAGTGGCACAGATTGGCGTCAAACGGCTGTGCGTCCGGCGCCTGGCCCGCGTTCAGGTTGGCGTAGGCCTGTTCCAGCTTGGGCGCCACGGCGTCCCAGTTGTCGAGCGCCGCCTGCAGGGTGGGGGCGATGGCGGCCACGCGCTGGTACTGGCGCAGGTCGCGGCTGACGAGGATCAGGGCGCCGTCGCGGCTGCCGTTCTTCAGGGTTGCGAATTTCATGGTGTTCCTTGTGTGGATGAACGTATCGGGGCTGCGGTTTGCGCCAGGTCAGGCTGAGTCTCAGGCGTCGGCTGGCGCGTGCATCCAGGCGGCGTGCTTCGGTGCGCGGCGCGTCTGCGACCATTCTTCCAGCATTTCCCATTTGACGGCGTCCAGTTTGGCCATCATCTCGGGCGTGCCCACGTTGGCCGCCAGCTCCAGGCGGTGGCCGTTCGGGTCGAAGAAGTAGATCGACTGGAAGATGGCGTGGTTGACGGGGCCCAGCACGTCGATGCCGGCGGCCACCAGGCGCTCCTTGGCGGCCAGCAGTTCCTCCATGCTGCCCACTTCCAGCGCCAGATGCTGCACCCAGGCCGGGGTATTGCGGTCGCGGTCCATCGGCGGCTGCGTCGGCAATTCAAAAAAGGCCAGCACATTGCCCTGGCCCGCGTCGAGGAAGACGTGCATGTACGGGTCCGGCGCCTTGGTCGACGGCACCAGGTCTTCGGCGATGGCGAGGACGAAATTCATGTTCAAATGCTTGACGTACCACTCGACGGTCTGCTTCGCGTCGATGCAGCGGTAGGCGACATGGTGGATTTGCTTGATTTTCATGGTATTTGTCTCCAATGGATGCGCCCTGGGCGCGATGGCTGGCCTGTTTTTCAGCTTTTCACCATTAGAATCGAGATCCAGCTATCATACAAACAATATTTAACCATTGATTTATCGGATTATCTTATGAGTCCCAGCCTGCGCCAGATGCGCGCCTTCGTCGCCCTTGCCAAGACCGGCAGCTTTACCCTGGCCGCCGAGTACCTGCACGTGACGCAATCGGCCTTGAGCGGCTTGATCAAGGAACTGGAAAGCGTGCTGGGCGTGCGCGTGGTCGAGCGCAGCACGCGCAAGACACAGCTGTCCGAAATCGGCCGCGAATTGTATCCGCTGTTTGAGAAGATGATCGAGGACCTCGACGGCGCCATGGCCGGCATCGCCCAGCGCAAGGCCCTGAAAACAGGCATGGTGCGCATCGCGGCGCCGCAGATGATGGCGTGTACGCTGCTGCCGGAAGTCATCGCCGCCTACCGCCAGGCGCACCCGCAGGTGCAGCTGCGCCTGGTCGACTGCCCCGTGGAGAATGTATCGAGCCGCGTCTTCAGCGGCGAAGTCGATTTCGGCATCGGCCCCGAGCGCGACCCGACGGCGGAAATCGCCGCGCAGGTGCTGTTCGAGATGCCCTTCGTGCTGGTCTTCCCCGAGCAGCACCCGCTGCAGCGGAAAGCGCGCGTGACCTGGGCCGACGTGGCCGATTATCCGTTCATCTCGCTGCAGGGCCAGTTCACGGAACGCCTGCTGCGCGACATGCACGGCAGCTTGCGCGACCTGTCGCTCCATCCCTACAATGAAGTGACGTTCATGACGACGGCGCTGGCCATGGTCAGCGCCAACCTGGGCATCACGGCCTGCCTGCCGTACGCGGAGCCGATGGTGAAGTTATATAAGCTGCAGATGCGCACGCTGCACGAGCCGGAACTGACGCGGCGCTTTTTCGTCTACACGAAGACGGGCCGTTCGCTGTCGCCGGCCGCCGAAAGCTTCATCGCCTTTTTGTTCAAGTATGTCGAGACGCACGAGTGGAACGTGGGAGCGGGCGCCGCCTTATAATGGGCCACCATCCCTTGCCGCCTACGCCATGACCAAGCCTGCCCCGAACGAGCTGTCGCCCATCGACGCCGCCACCATCGCCATCAACCAGCGCATGAACGCCTTCGACGGCCATGCGCAGGTGTGGCTGTTCGGCTACGGCTCGCTGATCTACAAAGCCGATTTTCCGTACCTCGAGCGCCGTCCCGCCAGCATCGCCGGCTGGACGCGGCGCTTCTGGCAAGGTTCGCACGACCACCGGGGCACGCCGATGGCGCCGGGCCGGGTCGCCACCATCGTGCCGCAGGCGGGCGCCTCGTGCGACGGCATGGCCTACCTGATCACGCCCGAAGTCTTCGCCCACCTCGACCACCGCGAAAAGAACGGCTATCTGCGCCTGGCCACCGACATCAGCTTCGACGACGGCAGCAGCACGCAAGGCCTGGTGTACGTCGCCAACGAAGAAAACGCCGCCTTCCTCGGCGCCGCGTCGGAACTGGACATCGCGCGCCAGATCGCCCGCTCAAACGGCCCCAGCGGCCCCAACAGCGAGTATGTGCTGCACCTGGCCAGCGCCCTGCGCGAACTGGGCAAGAGCGATCCGCATGTCTTTGCCATCGAGCAACATCTGGCGCGACTCCAGACCCATGCCCAGAACGACGCCGCAACGTCCGGCGGCACCTGAGATAGCCAGCATCCTGGCCATGCCTGCGCGTTCCAGGACGCTGGCGCGCCGCCACCTCCGGCGAGCGGCGGCTTTCCCGCAAGCAGCAGGCCAGCGCCACCGGCCTTCAGCACCTGAGCGCCCGTGCAGCACCAGCCGTGACGACGGTTTAATTTAAAACAAATCCAGCTGCCCCGCATTGCCCCCTTTTGCCTTGCTTCCCAGCGGCGGCACCACCAGGGGCCGCCGGAATTGCGTACAGTCGAGCTGCTTGAAGCGGCCGCCCTTGCCGTGCAGCCCCAGCCGGTGCATGGCCTTTTCAAAGCGCTGGCGGATCAGGTCGGCCCACACGCCCTCGCCCTGCATGCGCGCGCCGAACGCGCTGTCGTAATCCTTACCGCCGCGCATTTCGCGCACCCGGTTCATCACGCGCTGGGCCCGTTCCGGGAAATGCGCTTCCAGCCATTGCTGGAACAAGGGGCTCACTTCCCACGGCAGGCGCAGCACCACGTAGTGGGCATGGATGGCGCCCGCGTCGCGCACGGCTTCGAGCAGCTGCTCGATTTCCGGCTCCGTCACGAACGGGATGATGGGCGCGATGCTCACGCCCACGGGAATGCCCGCCTCCGTCAGGGTGCGTATGGTGCGCAGGCGCCGCGCCGGCGCGGCCGCGCGCGGCTCCAGCGTGCGCGCGATGGCGGGATCGAGCGTGGTGACGGTCACCGCCACGGCCGCCAGGCGTTTTTCCGCCATGGGCGCCAGCAAGTCGATATCGCGCTCGATCAGCGACGATTTGGTAATCAGCGCCACCGGATGGTCGCATTCGTGCAGCACTTCCAGCACGCGCCGCGTCAGCTGCCGCTCGCGCTCGCACGGCTGATAGGCGTCCGTATTCACGCCCAGGGCGATGGGTTCGGGCAGGTACGAGGCCCTGGCCAGTTCGCGCCGCAACAGCTCGGGGGCGTTGACCTTGGCATAGATGCGGCTCTCGAAGTCCAGCCCCGGCGACAGGCCCAGGTAGCTGTGCGTGGGGCGGGCAAAGCAATAGATGCAGCCATGTTCGCAGCCGCGGTAGGGGTTCAGGGAGACGTTGAAGGGCAGATCGGGCGAGGCGTTGCGCGTGAGAATGGTGCGCGCCTGTTCGTCGCTGACCCGCGTCTGCCACGCGGCCGCGCCCTCCTCCCCGGCCGCCGGCCCGGCCTCGTCGGCCAGGCCCCAGCCATCATCGAAGCCTGCCCGCGCCTGCAATTCGTAGCGCCCTTGCAGGTTGGACACGGCGCCACGCCCCTTGCGGGCTTTCAAGGACGGCGGCGGCAGCATCGCTTGCCCGGCAAAGCTGTCATCGTGCTCTGGAATGATTGCTTTCATGAACGGCCCCATCAACTGTATATACGTACAGTATACTATGCCGCTCCCGGGGCAAGATCAAGGGCCGCCGTGGTGCTATTTCAAGCTTTTTCACCGTGCGGTGTGACATAACTCAACTGCTGTGCGACAAAACCGTCAAAGGCGGCGATCAGGGGAACGAAACGCGGCGCGTCCTGCTCCAACTGCATCAGGGCATAAGACGTCGCTTCCAGGGTCGACAGCTGGTCGGGTGCATGCGCCTTGCGGATCAGGTAATGCGAAGCCGGCATGTCGCGCAGCGGCAAGCGCGGCAGCTGCTGCAGCAGGGGATTTACATACAGCATCTTGCGGCTCTTGCGCCAGGTGCCGTCGAGTACCACCAGTTGCAATTGCGCCGGGTCCAGCAAGATGGCGGGGTCGAGCGCGGGCGGCGGCGCGATGCCCAGCGAGCGGTCGCCGGGCGTATCGGGATACAGCAACACGTTGTACTTGCCGGCCAGCAACTCGGCAAGCGTGGCGGGGGCAAATTGTTCGCCTGTCAGCAGGCGGCTGTTGGGCAGGCTCAGGTGCAGCAAGCGGGCGCTGCCCTTGGCATTCTGCACTTCCAGCGGATGCTGGAGGATCAGCACTTGCACGGCGTGGCCAACGGGAGCGATCCAGCGGCAAATGCAGCTGGCTTCGGCGCGCAGGCAAGCTGGACAGCGCGCGCGTTTGACGGATGCGCCCTGGGAAGACGAAGCGACCGTAGAACTGGTGACGGCAGGACGGGAAGTATGGCGGGTGGTCATGGCGGAGCGTGATCGCGGCTGTCTGCAAGCCGCGATTGTAGCGCCCACGCCATGTCAGGGGGAAATCTGCGCTTGCAACCGCGCTTAAAACTCTTCCCATTCGTCGGCGCCGGAGGCCACCGGCGCCTTTGGCGTGCGGGCGCGCACAGCTTCCGCTGGCGCCGCCTTGCCCGTCGCGGGCGCGGGCGCGGCCACGACCGGGGCCGGGGCCGGGGCCGCTGTGCGCCGGATGGCGGGCCGCGCGGCCGATTTTACCGGCGCCCGCGCCGGCGCGGACGCGGTCATGGTCGGGGCCATAGCGGGAGCGGCACTGGCGGCAACATATTGCTGCGAAGCATCGAGCTTGAACACGCCCACCACGTCGGCCAGCTTGGCCGCCTGTTCCTGCATGGATTCGGCTGCCGCAGCCGCCTGCTCCACCAGGGCCGCATTTTGCTGCGTCACCTGGTCCATCTGGCCGATGGCCTGGTTGACCTGTTCGATGCCGGTGCGCTGCTCGTCGCTGGCGTCCGTGATCTGGTTCATGATCTGCGTCACATGGCCGATGCTTTCCACGATTTCATCCATGGTGCGGCCCGCCTTGTCCACCAGTTGCGAACCGGCCTCGACTTTTTGCACGGAATCGTCGATCAAGCCCTTGATTTCCTTGGCGGCTTGGCTGGACCTCTGCGCCAGGTTGCGCACTTCGGACGCCACCACGGCGAAGCCACGGCCCTGCTCGCCCGCGCGTGCCGCCTCGACGGCCGCGTTCAGGGCCAGGATATTCGTCTGGAAGGCGATGGCGTCGATGACGCTGATAATGTCGACGATCTTGCGCGAGGAGTCATTGATCGAGCCCATGGTGCTGACCACTTCCGACACTACCGCGCCGCCCTTGCTGGCGATCTGCGAAGCGTCGATGGCCAGCTGGTTGGCGCTGCGCGCGTTGTCCGCATTGAGTTTCACGGTGGACGTCAGCTCCTCCATGGACGACGCCGTCTCTTCCAGCGAACTGGCCTGCTGTTCCGTGCGCGACGACAGGTCCATGTTGCCGGCGGCAATTTCGCTCGACGCCGTGCTGATGGAATCGGTGCCGGAACGCACCTGGCCGACGATGCTCACCAGCTTGTCGTTCATGTTTTTCAGCGCATGCATCAGCTGTCCCGTCTCGTCGCCGCTTTCCACCACGATATGGCTGGTCAGATCGCCTGCCGAGACGGCTTCCGCCACCTGCACGGCCCGCGTGATGGGGCGCGTGATCGAGCGCGTGATCCAGTAGGCGCAGGCTATGCCCAGCAGCATGGCGGCCATGCCCAGCGAAATCAGCAACAAACGGCCGTTTTCATAGCGCGCACGGATTTGCCCGGCCGTTTCATCGAGCAATCTGGCTTCCAGCACGGCCAGTTTTTTCAGCGCCGCCAGGTAAATGTCGCGCTTGACGGCCATGTCGCCGTCATACAGGCGTTTGCCCAGTTCCAGGTCGCCCGCGGTCTTGGCCTTGAACACGTCCTTGCGCACCTCCGTGTAAGCCTTGCGCGTGCTCAACACTTCCTGGTACAGCGCTTGCTCTTCCGCGCTCAGTTCGCTCTTGCCGATCTCGTTCTGGATTTCCGTGGCGCGAGCGGATGAAACCGCCATTTCCTTCTCAAATTGTTTCTGGTGTTCCGGGTCGCTGACTTTCCAGGCGGCCGCCGTGCGGGCCGCATTAACCTCGATGACCTTGGTCCATTCGCCGATCAGGCGCTCATTGCGCACCTTCACGTTGACGAGCTGATCAGTTTCCTGGCTGGCGCTTTGCATCTGCACGATGCCCACCACGGTCAAAGAAGTCAGCAAGAGCAATACAGCGGCAAAACCGCCACCGAGACGCACGCCAATCTTGAGGTTTTTCATTGCGAGATTCCTATTTGAAAGCACTATGCACGGATGCCGCCAGCTTGCCGCCGCTACAAATCACTATAGCAAGCATTTGCCACCAGACAAACGCGAGTGGGGAGGGGACGCAGCTGTGCCCGGCGCCAAGGCGCCACGCACGCACTACTTTGGTGCTGATTGTGAGTGAATCAGGATGGTATTGCAAGAAATAACATGCAGAAAAGCAACAACCAGAAGACGCGACGCCGCCACGAGCGGGCGGCAGGCAAACAAGCTCAGTTTTGCTTCACATAGATCAATTGGGACGTATCGAAACCCAGCCCCCTGGCCTTCTCGATCAGGCGCTGCTGCACAGCGGGGTCCATGGTCGGCGTGCGCGACAGCAACCACAAGTACGATTTATCGGGGCCGCTGATCATGGAATAGCTGTAATTTTGCTGGTCCAGATCAAAAACGATATAGGAGCCATAGAAAGGGCCGAAAAACGACACTTTCAGATAGCCCACGTCTTTCCTGTCGACGAAATACGCCTTGCCTTCCGCCTCTTTCCACCGCGCGTCCGCATCCTTGTAGCCGCGGTTGAGCACTTTCAGGCCGCCATCCTGGCGCAGGCTGTAATCGGCCGTCACATGGCTCAGGCCCCGCTCGAACGAGTGGTCGAGGCGCGCGATTTCATACCATTTGCCCAGATAGCGCGTGGTGTCGAAGTTGCCGACAGGGACGATATTATCGGGCCGGCCGACACAGCCGGCCAGCACGAGCACACACAGGAACAGCAGTTTTTTCATGGTCTTTTCCAGTGAGTGAAATCAGGGCAGCAATGCGTGCTCGACGATGCGGCCGATCTCGCCGCTGCTTTGCATGCGCGCGATGGCGGCATTGAATTGTTCGATGAAATCATCGCGGTAGGGGTAGGCGTCCGGCTGGCGTGCCGTAAATCCCAGGTGGCCCTGCTGGCTGGCCAGCTGCGCCGTTTCGTGGACGGCCTGCATCGGCGCGCCCGCCTGGCCGTCGCGCCGGATGCGCTGCAGCTCCCATTGCGCCGACAGGCGGTCGCTGACATAGCAGTCGATGCGCCCGCGCATCAGCTTGAGCAGATTCGTGCGCGTGCCCTTGGCCGGGTCGAGCACGACCTTCCCGGCGCGCAGGGCCGCCATCATTGCCGCGTCGCCCGGCAAAAAACCCGCGTTCACGCCGATGTGCAGGCCGCCGTAATCGGCGGGCCACTGCTGCAGCGCGCGTTTCGCCAGCACTTCCGCGTTGCAGAGCACCACCAGCTGCTCCATCAGCAGGGGCACCGAGTAGCGCACGTACGGCCGCTCGCTGCGCCAGGAATACGGCGGGTACAGGCCGAACGCCTGGCCCGTCTGCAGCATCAGCAAGCCCCGCTTCCAGGGCACGGGACGCAGCTGCACCTGGTACTGCGGCATGGCCTGCGCGGCCACGCGCACGATCTCCGTGTAGATGCCTTTCAGCTGGCCGTGCTCGACATACGAGTACGGCGGATAATCGTCGTCGCCATACAGCACCACCGGCTGCGGCGCGCCAGCCCACGCCGCGGCGCTGGCGGCGGCGGACAGGCAGAACGCGGCGGATAAACAGGCCATCTTGAACATGCTGGCAGAGTAGCACGGAAGCGGCAAGGACGATCATCCGTTCGTGCCGTCCATGCCCAGCATCTCGTCGAGCTGCGCCAGGGTGCCCTGATCCTTGACGACGGCGCGCAGCCACAGGTGCAGCGGCAGCTCCGCCCAGGTGGCGGCCTTGTCGGCCAGGTAGGCGACGGGGCTGTGCGGCTCCGTGCGGCGGAAGAAATCGGCCACCTGGCGCAGCTGGGCCAGCGCCTGCTGGCGCTGCACGATGGCGCCGCCGCTGCCGGCGGCCAGGCCGGCGGCGGGCGGCGCGCCGGCCAGATCGGCGCCGGGCGCCAGCGGCGCGATGAAATGGATGGCGCCCTCCAGCGCGTCGCGGGCGGCGCGAAAGCTGGGACCGTCCGTGCCGAGCCGCGCATCGACGCTGCGCTCGAGCGCCAGCAGCGACTGCATGCAGTACTGCGCGTCGGCCAGCAGGCCGTCGGCAAACTCGCGCGAGTTTTTCTGCCGCGCCGTCTCCATTTGCGCCAGGGTCGGCGCCTCGTCGTGGCGCGCATCGCTCCAGCCCTGTTCCGCCGCGCCCTGGCCCTGGCTGGCGGCCGCGCGCTGGCGCGCCGCGTCGAAATCCTGCAGGGCAAACTGGCCGTCGGCGCCGGCCGTCAGCGGTATCTCGCGCACCAGCTGCGGCGTGCGCGACAGCAGCCAGTACAGGTTGCCGATGCGCTGTTCATGGTCGCCCTCCTCGGCCAGCGGGTACAGGCCGTCCCAGTAGCGCTCGCACAGGCCCGCGAGCAGCGCGTAGCCGTCGCCCAGTCCGCGGAAATGGCGCGTCCTGGCGTGCGCCTCGGCCAGCCACACGGCCACGCGCATATCCTTGCTGTGCGTGGCGATCAGCTGTTCGCAGCGCGTCGCCACGAACGGCCAGTCGGCCTCCTTCAGCGCCGTCACCCAGTCGCCCTGGTCCAGGCTCGGGTCGTCGTGCTGGCGCGCGCGCGCGACGGCGTCGAGCTCCTGGCTGAAAGTGATGTCGGCGCCGCATGGGCTGACGGCGCTGACGGGATGCAGCAACTGCTCCAGGTTGAACATGGCGCTCTCCGGAAGGTGGATTATCGGATCGTGTACTTGAACTGTCCCTGCTTGCCGGCGCCGACGCGGATCGACGTCACCGGCTCGCCCTCGGCCATGCGCGCCAGCACCGCTTCGGCGATCGCCGGCAGCACGCTGCCGTTGAGGATCTGGTCGACGTTGCGCGCGCCCGAATCGACCTCGGTGCAGCGCGCCAGCACCGCCTCGACCAGCGCGGCGTCATGGCTGAACTGCGCCTGGTGGTTGCGCGCGATGCGCTGGCCGATGCGCGCCAGTTTCAATGCGATGATCTCGGCCAGCACGGCGTCGCTCAGGGCGTAAAAGGGCAGCACCTGCAGGCGTCCCAGCAGGGCCGGCTTGAAGTGCGCCGCCAGTTGCGGGCGCACCAGCTCTTCCAGTGCGGCCGGCGTGGGCAAGTCCTGCGCCGTCCGGTTCAGGCAGGCGGCCATCATGGCGCCGGAACCCAGGTTCGAGGTGGCGATGATGACGGTGTTGCGAAAATCGACTTCGCGCCCTTCCGCGTCATCGAGCACGCCCTTGTCGAAGACCTGGAAGAACAGTTCCAGCACGTCGGGATGGGCTTTTTCCGCCTCGTCGAGCAGCACCACGCTGTAGGGCTGGCGCCGCACGGCTTCCGTCAGCACGCCGCCCTCGCCATAGCCGACATAGCCGGGCGGCGAGCCTTTCAGGCCGGCCACGCTGTGCGCCTCCTGGTATTCGCTCATGTTGATGGTGATGAGCTTGCGCTCGCCGCCATACAGCAGCTCGGCCAGCGCCAGCGCCGTTTCCGTCTTGCCCGTGCCGGACGGCCCCGTGAACAGGAACACGGCTTGCGGCTTGTCCGGGTCGTCCAGGCCGGCGCGCGCCGTGCGCACGCGCTGCGCCACGGCCTCGATGACGTGATCCTGTCCCAGCACCCGTTCGCGCAGCGCCCCGTCCAGGGCCAGCACCGTGCGGATCTCGTCCCTGAGCATCTTCCCCAGCGGGATGCCGGTCCAGCCGGCGACGATGCCGGCCACCACCTGCGCGTCGACTTCCAGCGGCGCCAGCGGCGCTTCTCCCTGCAGCGCCGCCAGTTCGTCCTTCAGCGCCAGCAGGGTCGCCGCGCCGCTCTCGCCCGGGCGTTCGCCGCGCAGCTGCGCGCGCAAGTCGCCGATCTGCGCCACCAGCGTTTTTTCGCGCTCCCAGCGCTGCGCCAGCGCCGCGATCTGCGCCTGGCCGCCGTCATGCTCGCGCCGCAGCTGCGCCAGGTGCGCGGCGCCAGCCTTGCCGGACGCCTCGCCATCGCCCGCCTCGCGCTCCAATGCGGCGATTTCGGCGCCGAGGCGCTCCTGCCGCCGCTGCGCGTTTTCCAGCTGCGCCGGCGTGGCGCTCTGGCCCAGCGCCACCTTGGCGCAGGCCGTATCGAGCACGCTGACGGCCTTGTCGGGCAGCTGCCGTCCGCTGATGTAGCGGTGCGACAGGCGCACCGCCTCGACGATGGCGGCGTCGCGCACGCGGATGCCGAAATGGCGCTCCATCGGCGGTGCCATGGCGCGCAGCATGGCGCAGGCGATGTCCTCGCTGGGTTCTTCCACCGTGACGACCTGGAAGCGCCGCGCCAGCGCCGCATCCTTCTCGAAATATTTTTTGTACTCGCTCCAGGTGGTGGCGGCGATGGTGCGCAGGGCGCCGCGCGCCAGCGCCGGTTTCAGCAGGTTGGCCGCGTCGTTCTGCCCCGCCTGCCCGCCGGCGCCGATCATCGTGTGCGCCTCGTCGATGAAGAGGATCACCGGGTGCGGGCTTTTCGTCACCTCGTCGATGACATTCTTCAGGCGGCTTTCGAATTCGCCCTTCACGCTGGCGCCGGCCTGCAGCAAGCCCATGTCGAGCGCGTGGATGCGCGCGCCCTGCAGCACGGCCGGCACGTCGCCGGCGGCGATGCGCAGCGCCAGGCCTTCCACCACGGCCGTCTTGCCCACGCCCGCCTCGCCCGTGAGGATGGGGTTGTTCTGCCGGCGGCGCAGCAGGATGTCGACGGCCTGGCGGATTTCCGCCTCGCGGCCGATCACGGGATCGAGCTTGCCGTCGTGCGCCAGCTGCGTCAGGTCGGTGGTGAACTGGTCCAGCGCCGGCGTCTTCGTCGCCAGGGTAGCGACCGGGTCGGCTGGCGTGCCGGCAAGCTGCGGCGCTGCCGCGCTTTCCTCCTCGCCGGAGCCGGCCGTGAGTTTATCCGGATGATGCTTCAACTGCTCCACGCTGAAGCGGGCGAACAGCTTCGAGCCGCGGTAGGCCAGCTGCGCCAGCTCAGGTTCCGTCAGCAGCGCCAGCAGCAGATGGCGGCTGCGGATGGGTCCCGGCTGCGCCGTATCGAGCGAGGCGATCAGCCAGGCGTGTTCGAACAGCAGCGGCAGATGGGGCGAAAACACGGGCGTGCGCGCGCTGCCCGTCCTGAAGCCGCCGATCTCGCGCCGCAGGTCCGCCTCCAGCGCCGTCAGGCTGATTTCACTGCGCCGCGCGACGGTGACGAAATCGCTGCGCTCCTGCTCCAGCAGGGCCAGGAACAGGTGTTCGATATCGACTTCGTACTGGCCCAGCCCCATGCAGATAGTCGCGGCGCGGCTGGCGGCCGTGCGCGCCGTGTCATTAAGCTTGGCGATCAGGGTTTTCAGGTTATGGCTCATGCGGCGGCTCCCTTGCGGTTGATCGAATAGCGCAGCGACGACGGCTGCAGGACGGCGTCGAAATTGACCGTCTCGCCGCCGGCCTGCACGGCCAGGGTGCCGCTGATGACGAAGCCGACGCGGTTGATGGCGCCCGCCTCGCGCTCCAGGCGCGCGCGCACATTGCGCAGGCGCGGCTCGTGGCGCTCGATGGCCGCCTTCAGCGCGGCGCAGATGCGGGCGCGGTCGTCGCTGCTGGAGAAGCACATGCCGGCAAAATCGATCAGGCCATAGTTGACGATGGACGCCGCGCATTCCGGATACGCGTCGAGCGCGCCGGGCGGCAGGGCCACGCGCGTGTTGAGCAGCGCCTCCAGGTCGCGCGCCACCGCATCCTTCAGTTGTTCGAGCGACAGGCGCGCTGCCGCGCCGCCCGCCGCCCCCATCAGGCGGTCAAACAAGCCGGGTACATAACTGTCCATGCACACTCCTGGAAAATCGGCGCGGCGCGCAACGGGCGATGTCCGCCGCGCGCCGCGCGCGATGGATCAAGCCACGCGGTTGGCGGCCAGGTCCCAGCCGCCCGAGGTATTGCCGCCGGCGCCGCCCGTGACTTTTTGCTGCGTGTATTTCCACTTCACTTTCGAGAACTTGAAGCCGACATGTTCACCGAGGATGTCGCCCTCTTCCACGTTCGGCGTGACGGCGCCGATCAGCACATTCTCGATTTCGATTTCAAAGTACTTGACGCGTTCGCCCTGGCCGTCGGCGCGCATGAATTCAAAGCGCGCCTTGGGGATGGTCTTGCCGGCCGAGCAGGTCTGCAGCAGCACCGGCGAGGCCAGGTCGGCCAGCTTGGAGATGACGATGTCCTTGTGCTCGCAGCGTTCGGCCGTGTGCCCGCCGCCCGTCGAGGCGGTGGCGGACTTCGGCTGCTCGACGCTCCAGCTGACCGATTTGCACTCGATCCAGTCCTTGTGCTTGTCATCGGTGGACTCGCCCTTGATGCCGTCTATCTGCAGATATACATCGATTGCCATGGTGTGCTCCTCTGGTTGAAAGATGGGTGGATCATGAATTGGTCGACTTCGGCAACTCCGCGACCAGTCGGAGCGAAACGGACAGCTCGTCGAGCTGGAAGTGCGGCCGCAGGAAGGACACGGCGCGGTACACGCCAGGCCGGCCCGGCACTTCATGCACCTGCACCGATGCTTCGCGCAGCGGAAACTGCGCCTTCTGTTCCTGGCTGGCGTTATCGTCGAGCAGCACGTACTGCATCAGCCAGCGGTTCAAAAAGTCTTCCACGTTGGAGGCGGCCGTGAAGCTGCCGATCTTGTCGCGCATCATGGCCTTCATGTAGTGGGCGATGCGCGAGACGGCAAAGATGTACTGCAGCTGCGACGACAGCACCGCGTTCGCGTTGGCCGCGTCGCTGTTGTACTTGCGGCTTTTCTGCGCCGACTGCGCGCCGAAGAACGCCGCATAGGCCGTGTTCTTGCAGTGCACCAGCGAGATGAAGCCCAGGTCCGACAGCTCCTTTTCGCGGCGGTCCGTGATCGCCACTTCGGCCGGGCATTTCAGGGCCACGTCGCCCTCGTCCGTCTTGAAGGTATGCGTGGGCAGGTCGTCCACCAGGCCGCCGCCTTCCACGCCGCGGATGGCGGCGCACCAGCCGTAGTCGGCAAAGGCGCGCGTGAGCTTGCTGCCGAACGCATACGCGGCGTTACACCACAGGTATTTGTGATGGTCGCTGCCGTCGACTTCCTCGACAAAGTTGAAACCCTCGACGCTGGTGCCGTCGGCGGGATTGAACGGCAGCCGGCCCAGGAAACGGGGCAAGGTCAGGCCCACGTAGCGCGCATCTTCCGATTCGCGGAAGGCCTTCCATTTCGCGTACTCGATGGTGTCGAACACCTTGGCCAGGTCGCGCGGCTTGCCCAGGTCGCCGTAGCTTTCCAGGCCAAACAGTTCCGGCGCCGCCGAGGCGATGAAGGGCGCGTGCGCCGCGGCGGCGATGTGCGACATCTGTTCGACGAAGTACATGTCTTCCGGCTGGCGCGAGATGGCGAAGTCGCCCAGCAGCGCGGCGAACGGCGCACCGCCGAAGGTGCCGAACTCCTCTTCGTAGACCTTCTTGAACATGCTGCTCTGGTCGAATTCCAGCGCGGCCTGGAAATCCTTCACCAGTTCGCGCTTGGTGGCGTTGAACATGCGGATCTGCAGGCGCGTGCCCGTGTCGGAATTGCCGACCAGGTAGCGCAGCCCCGTCCAGCTTTGTTCGAGCTGCTGGAACGGCGCCGCGTGCATGATCTCGCTGAGCTGGGCGGAGATCAGGCGGTCGATTTCCGCCACGCGGGCGTCCAGCGTGGCCGACAGGCTGCTGGACATCAGCACCGTGCCGTCGAGCACCTGCGCCACCAGTTCCGAGATCAGGTCGCGCGCGCGCGCATGCTCGGCGCCGGACTTGGCGACGCGGCTTTGCTCGACGATCTGGTCGAGCAGGTCGGCGGCGGCCGGCGCGCCGGCGGCCGATACTGCAAGGGCTTCTGCCTGGGCGCTCATCTCAATCCTCCTGCGCGGGGAACTGCGGTTTCAGGGTGGCCAGGCTGTCGGTGTTGTTCAGCACTTCCGTCAGCAGGTCTTCCAGCTTGTCGTTGCCGGCCAGCTTGTTGCGCAGGTCGGCCAGCTTGGTGCGCGCCTCTAGCAGCTTGCGCAGCGGCTCGACCTGGCGCACCACCGATTCCGGGCGGAAGTCGTCCATCGAGCGGAAATGCAGGTCGACTGCGAAGCTGCCGTCTTCCCCGCTGATGCGGTTCGGCACGGCGAAGCGGGCCACGGGTTCCACGCCGGCCAGCACTTCGTCGAAATTGTCGCGGTCGACGGCGACGAACTTGCGGTCCTTCAGGCGTTTTTTCTCGCTGTCGGGATTGCCGCCAAAGTCGCCCAGCACGCCCACCACGAAGGGCAGCTCCTTGTTTTCAATCGCGTCGCCGATTTCGACGTCGTAGGTCATCTGCACGCGCGGCGCGCGTACCTGCTTCAGGCGTTTCTGCACGCTGTCGGACTTGGGCATGTCGCTTCCTTTGCAAGGGGATGGTGGGAATGCTCGCTTATTTCAGGCCGCTGAACGGGTCGGCCGTGCCGCCTGGCGAGGCCGCGCCCTTCGCCGCCGGCGTGCCGGAACCGGCGCCGCGCTTGGCCGCCGCCGCAGGACGCCTGGACGGCGGCACCAGCACGTCCTCGCCGATGCTCGCGCGCAGCAGCTTGGCCAGCTCCTGCGCTTCCGAACGCAGCGAGCCATTCAGATTGTTTTGCCGCGACAGGTCGGCCAGCGCCTTGCCCGACAGGCGCAAGCCGCTGACGGCGACGATACTGTTGGCGACCTTGTCGTCGGGGTCGCGCTCCAGCGCTTCGAGCGCGTGGCCGATGGCGTCGCCGTACTGGCCGCGGTCGAACTTCATCTGCGCCATCTGCAGCCACGGCGCCTTGTCGGCCGGGTAGCTGGTGCCGCCACGCTGCAGCAAGGTCACGGCGCGCTCATACTGGCCGGCCCGCGCGGCCGCATCGGCCTCGCTCATGACTTGCGCCAGGGTCGGCGCGCCGGGCGGTTTCGGCGCCGGCGTTTCCGTCGTGGCGCAGGCGGCCAGCAGCAAGGCGCCGGCGAAACAGGTAAAACGGGACAGGGTGATGGCAGGCTTCATCTGGGCATTCCTTCACATGGTGGACGCCACCGCTGGGAACGATGGGCGGCGCCCTGGTGGAGGCCATTATTGATCGCCAGAATTTTTATCAAATTGAGATTAATCAGCAAAGAAGAAGTTCCCTACAACGGCGGCGTGCAATCGCATTCATCCTGATCTGGCGCAGTAATTCTCTCGATCGCGGACGGACTTTGCGCCAACGCAAGCAGGCCGCCCGTGCATGCGTTTAAATGGCTGCAACTCTTTTATTTCCACCCACCATTTTTGCAAAGATCGCCCATGCCATCTGACGCCCCGCTCCGCCGCCTGGCGCGCGCCGCCCCGCTACTGCTGCTAGCCTGGCTGCAAGCCGGCTGCGCGGGCGGCGCCATCGGCACCCTCGCCAATGCGGCGCTGCAGATGGCCGGCGTGGCCAAGCCGCCGCCCGCACTGCCCGACGCGCAACAGCCGCCGCGCAATATCAGCATCCGCCTGCACGCGGCGCAGCGCCTCAACACGGACGCCGACGGCCGGCCGCTGGCGCTGGTGGCGCGCATCTACAAGCTGCGCCAGAGCGCCGCCTTCGAGCAGGCGCCGTACGCCAGCTTCCTCGACGCGCAGCGCGAACAGGCCGCCCTCGGCGCCGACCTGATGGAAGTCAAAGAGGTGCTGCTGGTGCCCGGCCAGCGCTACGAAGTGCAGGAAAAGGTCAGCAAGGAAGCGTATTTCATCGGCGTCGTGGCGCTGTTCCGCGCGCCGACCGCGCAGCGCTGGCGCGCCACCTTTGCCGCCGCCGACGCGGAACGCGGCGGCATCACCGTCGGCCTGCATGCCTGCGCCCTGAGCATGGGCGGCGGCGCGGCTGGCGCCATGGCGCCGCCGCCGGCACCGCGCTGCCAGTAAGGCATTCCACCACTACCGCATACCGAAAAGGAGAAGCGACATGGGCATGGCAGCGAAAGTCTTGTGGGGCGAAGGCCTGTTCCTGCGGCCGCAGCATTTCCAGCGCCAGGACCAGTATCACGAAATGCGCCTGCACCGCACGGCCAGCGCGCTGCACCCGTACCTGTGGGGCGTGGCGCACATGGAATGGGACCTGGCGGCGCTGAAGACGGGCACCCTGCGCCTGCAGGCGCTGTCGGCCATCTTCCGCGACGGCGAAGTGTATGACGCGCCCGGCGACGGCGCGCCGGGCAGCGACGCCCTGCCCCCGCCCGTCGACCTGGAAGCGCTGCCGCCGGCCCTGCAGGAAGTGACTTATTACGCGGCCCTGCCCGTGCTCAACCGCGAAGGCCTGAACTACACGGCGCCCGGCAAGCCGGACACCCCGGCCGCCGGCGCGCCGCCGAACACCCGCTTCGTGCACGCCATGCGCGCCACGCCCGACCTGTTTACGGAGTCCAGCGTGGCCGACGTGGCATACCTGCGCAAAGCCCTGCGCCTGATTCCCGACAGCGAGGCGCGCGGTTCCTACGATTGCCTGCCGCTGATCGCCCTGCGGCGCACGGCGTCGGGCGGCTTCGAGCCCGTGCCCTCGTTCATGGCGCCCAGCCTGGCGATCGCCGGCGCGCCGCGCCTGCAGGGCCTGCTGGAACACCTGCTCGACGCGCTGCAGGCCAAGGTGGGCGCGCTGCACGGCCACCACCGCGAACCGAGCCGCAACGTGATCGAGTTCCGCTCGGGCGACGTGTCCTCGTTCTGGCTGCTGCACACGGTGAGCACGGCCGCCGCCGCGCTGATGCACTACGTGCGCCATCCGGCCCTGCATCCCGAGCGCCTGTACGAAGCGCTGCTGGCGCTGGCCGGCGGCCTGCTCAGCTACTCCAGGCACTACACGCTGGTTAGCCTGCCCGCCTACGACCACGCGCAGCCGGGCGCCTGCTTCGACGCCCTCGACGGCATCATCCGCGAACTGCTCGACACGGTCATCTCGTCGAAGTATTTTTCCATCGCCCTGTCGGAGGACAAGCCCTCCTACCACCTGGGCAAGCTCGATTCGGGCAAGATCGACCAGCACACCACCTTGTACCTGGCCATCCGCGCCGCCATGCCCGCCATCGAACTGGTGGAAGTGGTGCCGCTGCGCGTGAAGGTGGGCGCGCCCGACGACGTGGAGAAATGCGTGCTGTCGGCCATGCCGGGCGTAAAACTGTCGCACGCGCCGCAGGTGCCGGCCGCCATCCCCGTGCGGCCCGACACCTATTATTTTGCGATCGACAACCGCGGCGCGCTGCATGAGCAGATGCTCAAGGCGCAATCGATCGCCGTGTACGTGCCGGCCGGCATACGCGACCTGCAGCTCGAACTGATCGCGGTGACGGCATGAGCCAGCTCATCGAACGGCGCGCGGCGCCATCGCCGGGCGGACCGCGCGGCCCCGCTCCCGCCGGCGCGCGCCAGGCCGGCGGCGCCCTGCTGGACCTGATGCACGAAGGGTTTTACATGCTGTTCATGCTGAAGAACGGCTCGGCCCCGGGCGACGAGCAAAGCTTCATGGACCGCATCACCTCCTTCCTCGACGACTTCGAACGCGAAGCGAAAAAGATCCGCGCCGACGGCGACGATATCGAAGCGGCCAAATACGCGTTCTGCGCGGCCGTCGACGAAATCATCCTCGCTTCGCCGTTCACCCTGCGCAAGCAGTGGGAACGGCGCCCGCTGCAGCTGCTGATCTTCGGCGACCAGCTGGCCGGCGAGCATTTTTTCGACCGCCTCGACGCCTTGCGCGGCAAGGGCGCCATGCGCGTGCAGGCGCTGCAGGTCTTCCACATGTGCCTGCTGTTGGGCTTCCAGGGCAAGTATGCGATCGACGGCGGCGAGAAGCTCAGCTACCTGACGGGGCGCCTGGGCGACGAGATCGCCCACATCAAGGGCAAGAGCCGCGGCTTCGCGCCGCGCGCCGAGCGCCCCGACCAGGTGGTCAACAAGCGCCGCAGCGACGTGCCGCTGTGGGCCCTGTCGAGCGTCTTCGCCCTGCTGGCCATCTGCGCCTACCTGGCCCTGAAAACGCAGCTGACGCACGGCACGCAGACAACCCTGGCCGCGTACGCTGACCTGGTGAAGCTGGCGCCGCGTCCGGCGCACCTGACCATCACCTTGCCCTGAACAGCTCACGACGCCTGCCGCGCGTCGCGATTCGCGGCCTGCGATGCTCAATGACGCGGCGTCCCCGTGCATTCGCACGCCTGCGCTTCTCGGGCAAAAGGGGGCGCCTAGCCTCTCATCCGCTCGCTACGGTTTGTGAGATGTCAAGCGAGCTACTGCGCGATGCGGAACTCGATGCGCCGGTTACGCGCCCGGCCGTCGGCCGTGGCATTGCTGGACACGGGGCGGTCCGGCCCCTGGCCCGAGGCCAGCACCATGTCCGGCTTGACGCCCTGCGTGGCCAGGTAGGCGCGCACGGCTTCGGCGCGCGCCTCGCTCAGGGCCACGTTGCTGGCGCGCAGGCCCGTGTTGTCCGTGTGGCCGATCACTTCCACCTTGCGTCCCTTGAGCTTTTGCATGACGGCCGCCATTTCGTCGAGGATGGCCAGGCCCGCCGGCGTGATGCTCGCCTTGCCGCTGTCGAATTCGATGATGCGCTTATCGAGCGCGGCGTCGAGCATGTCCTGCTCGGCCTCGGCCGCCTTGATGCGCAAGCCGTTGTTGACAGTGTAGGTGGGATTGAGGCTGGTAGCGATGTCGCTGGCGATCTGCTGGCGCTGCGCCTCGTTGGCCACCTCGCCGCGCACGCTGACGTTGTTGCCATCGATGCTGATCTGGCCGCGCGAAATGAGCTTCAGGTTCGGCGCGATGAGCTTTTGCACATACGCGTTCCAGTTGGCCGGCACGGCCACGTTGCCGATGGCGATCTGGTCGACCACGCGCTCGGCGCCATACTGCTCGCGCAGACGGGCCAGCACGGCCGCCTTGGCCGCTTCATCGGCCAGCGTGCCGGTGACGAGGATCTGGCCCGGCATGGGCGTGGCGGGCGCCTGCGCCTGCACCTGGGCGCGGCAGGTTACGGCGGCAAGCAGCAACAGCAGGACGGGTGATTTCATCGCAATCCTTCAGGCAAAGGTATCCGTGAACATGGCGCAGGCCGAGCGCAGCGACAACTGCTCCTGCTGCAGGCAGGCGGACAGGCGGCGCAAGGCCGGTTCCTGCTCCAGCTGCTCGTCGACCCAGTCCAGCTGGTCGAAGACGATCAGCCTTTCGCCAGCCGCCTGCGGGTCGATCAGGGCGTGCAAGCCATGCGGGTCGGCGCCGCAAAAGCCGATCACCAGCGCCGGCGCCTCGTCGAGACGGGTAAGGAACAGCGCCAGTTCGACATCGGCGTGGCGCAGGAAAGGCGTGACCAGGTGCAGCCAGAAGCTGGCCGCCAGCGGGCGCGCCTGCGCATCCTGCGGCAGCGGCAGCACCAGGCTCTTTTCCAGGCGCGCCAGGCCGCTCTGGCGCACCGGCCGCAGCAGCAGGCCCAGGCCCAGCAGCAGTTCGCGCACCGTCACGGGAAACGCCGGCGAGGCCAGCATGGCTTGCAGGCTGCGCACCGTGTGCGCCTGCAGAAAGGCCGACAGCTGCGCCGCATGGCAGCCGGCGGCCGTGTCGATTTCCAGCACGTTGCCGGCCAGCGCCAGCAGCGACGGCCCCGGATCGGCGCTGGCCACGATGCCTTGCGCCAGCTGCTCCGCGCGCTGCCACAGCGGCGCCAGCACCAGCGGACTGCAGGCGAGGAAGGCGTCGGCATCCTCGACTTCCAGCGCGCCCATGGCCATGAAGGGAAAGCGGCGGTGCGACTGGTCGCTGCTCGCCTCCAGGCGCCCGGCGATGGCGCGCCGGCTGCGCGTGCCGACGAAGGCAAAGCACAGCGGCGGCAAGGCGTCGTAATTGAGCTTCCAGCGCGGCGCGGCCGTCAGCGCCGTCATCACCTGCGCCAGCCAGTCGTCGAGCAGCTGCACCAGCGCGTGGCTGTCGCAGGCCTTGATGAAGTCGCCGCGCGCGGGGATCTTGCCGAAGTAGCCGAGGCGCACCTGTTGCGCCGCGCGCTTCATGGCCGCGCCCCGGCCATCGCAGCCGCCACCGCGACGGCGGGCGGCGCAGGGACGGCGGCGCCGACGATGGTCTCGGGCAGCTGCATGCCGCGAAAACCCTGCTCCTGCACGGCCGCAGTCCCTCCCGCGCCCGTCGTCTCGGGGCTGCTGGTGATCTTCAGGTCGACCGCCACGGCCACCTCGCCGCGCGTCCAGCGCAGCTCGAACACGCCGCCGTCCTTGCGCTTCTTGGCCGCCGCATCGATCATGCGCTTCAGGCCGAATTGTCCCGGCTCGTTGAACAGTTCCACCGTGCGCCCGTCGAAAGTGACGGCGGTGATGCGCGCCCCCTGCATGCCCGACGCGCCCTGCGGACCGGGATGGACCATGTTCGTCCACTGCGCCGGCGTATTGCGGTAGCGCAGCTGCTGGCCGTCGATCTCCAGCGTATATTCCAGGGTGCCCGGCGCCGGCGACGGCTGGATCTGGAACACGGTCTGCGCCGCGCCGGAGGCGGCCGCCACCCCGCCCGCGCCCAGCGGCGCGATCCAGCCGGGAAAGCGCGCCGCCACCTGCGGCGACAGGCTGATGCCCATGTCGGCCCAGGTGCGCGGCGCCAGCACGTCGCCGCGCCGCACCACCAGCGGTCCCATGGAGGTGGTGACGAATTTCGCCACCAGGCCTTCCGGGCCGAAGAACTGGCCGATCTCGAGGTTGCTCGCCTCGATGCGCGCGCTGGGGGAAAACGGATATTTGTTGGCCAGCGACTTCTGGAACGGTTCATATACCTGCGCCGCCCAGGTCTTGTTGAGGTCCAGTTCGGCCGGCGCGACGATGACGGCAAAGGTCTGCATCAGCGGGCGCACGAGGATGGGGCGTATCGCCTGCTTTTGCGCGTCGCTCATCCCCGTGAGCATCTGCTCGTCGACCAGTTTCAGGGCGTCGGCCAGTTCGGAACCGCTGCCCTCCAGCGTCTGCTGCATGAACTGGCGCGCACCGGGTCCCGCGTCGCCCTGGTTCTTCAGCAGGTTCAAACGGCTGCGCAGTTTCGACAGCGCTTCCAGGTAGGCGCGCATCAGCGAGGCGTTGTTGTCCCTGGACGCCACCAGCTTGCCCACGCCGGCAAATTCGCGTCCCACGGGTCCCATGGGTTTGTCCAGACGGGCCGGGTCGAGCTGCGCGTTGAGGCCGGGATTGGCCGTCAGCTGCGACGGCGCGCGGCGCAGCACCGTTTCCTTGAACCAGGCGACGATGCCCCGCTCGGCCTTGCGCAACTGCGCATTCTGCAGGGCCGGGTTGTCCCACGACGTTTCATCGTAGATGCTCGTCAGCAGCCTGGCGATCGGCGACGACTGCGGGTCGCCCAGGCGGTTCATGGCCTGCACGGCGCCTTCAAAACCTTTCAGGTCGGCGACGGCGACGCCCTGCACGAATTTTTGCCATTCGCGCGCATAGTCGGCCTTGTACATGGCCACCAGGTTTTTCTCGATCTGCTCCGGGCTGCCTTCCAGGGTCAGGTCGTCGCTGGACGCGCTCTTCAGCACCCAGTCGGCGCTTTGCAGTTCGCGGTTGGCGGCGTCGCGGAACGCGCCCTCGACGAATTTTTCCCAGGCCTGGCGCGTAAAGGCGCCGGAGACGGCGTAGCTGCCCGCCAGCAGCGCCTGGTCCTGTTCGCCGACGATGCGCGCCACCGTCATGCCGGGAAAACGCGTCGAGGCGCGCGCCTTGATGTCGGCATACACGCGCTCGCGCGCCGGCATGCCGCGCACCACGCGGCGCAGGTTTTCGCGCGCCTGGTCGACCAGCGCCAGCTTCTGCTCGATGCGCGGCCACGACGGGTCGCTCACCTGCGCCAGGTAAAACGTCAGCAGCCGTTCGGCGCTGCGTATCATCTGCTCGCGCGGCATGGCGCCCCGGTTGCCTTCCAGCCAGCCGCGCCAGAAGCGCGTCATCTGGTCGTTCAGGTGGCTGCTTTCCGCATGCGTCTTGTCGGCCAGCATCAGATAGGTCTTCAGCGCGTTGTAGGCGTCTTCCACATTCGTCGGCGAGGCGGCCTGGTACTGGTACGCGCGCGCGCCGGCCGAAGCGGCGGCCGGCGTCTGCGGCGTGCGCGCCGCCGGCTGCAGCTGGTCGGCGCTGGCGTTCATGTCAAACAGCAAGGCTTCCAGCGCGCCCGTCACCGGTTCGAGCATGACGTGGCGCGCGCCGGCAAAATACTCTTCGCGCAGCTTGCGCTCCAGCAACTCACCCTGATACAGGCCCATGCGCAAGGACCACGGGCGCTGCGTGCGGTACGCTTCCAGCTGCTCTATGCGGTCCTGCAATATTTCCAGCGCTTCCAGCCGCGACTGCAAATCCAGCCGCTGCTCCTGCAGCCGCACCACTTTGTTTAGATCGGCCTCGACATTGGCCACCAGTTGCCGGTTGCCCAGGTAAGACCAGCTCCAGCCGCCCAGGCAGGCGCCCAGGGTCAGGGTGGCCGTGAAGAAGACGGCATATTTGAAGCGCACCTTGGCGCGGCTCGCATAATTGGCCACCAGGTGCTGGTCGGCAAAGATCACCTTGCGGAACAGGTCGAGCAGGAAATAGCCGTGCTGGCGCGCGCCGGACGGCGCCACGGCCGGGACGGGCGCGAAGGCCAGGTCGAAGCGGCGCGCCACCTGCTGCGAGGAGGCACTGACGGGCTCGCCCTCCTGCAGCGCGCTGGTGAAGTAAAAACCGCGGAACACGGGCTGGAACTGGAACGGATTTTCCTCGAACAGGGTGGCGATGAAGGCGCGCAGGGCCGGTTTGATGGCGGCAAATTCCAGCGGGAACGTAAACACCCCGGGCGCCATCGTCTTGCGTTGACGGTGCGCCATGTTGGCCAGGCTCAGCTCCGTCAAGCCATCGTGCAATTCATCGAAGCTCTGGTCGAAAAAATTCAGCAGGTCGGCCGTGGGCAGCTTGCGCCGGTAGGGCATGGTGGCGCCCCATACGCGCTCGCGCTCGCTGCGTTCGGCCTCGGCGAAAAACTCCGTGAAGCCGGCGATCAGGTCGGCCTTGGTAAACACGATGTACAGGGGCGCGAACACTTCCAGGCGCTCGATGACGTCCTGCACGCGCTTGCGCAGGCTGCGCGCCAGCTGCATGCCGACATCGGGATCGCCCTTCAATTCGGCGATGCTGACGGCGATGAGGATGCCGTTGACGGGCGCCTTGCGCCGGTATTTTTTCAGCAGGTCGAGAAAGCCGAACCACTCGCCGCGGTGCTCGTCGACGACGGAATAGCGTCCCGCCGTGTCGAGCACGATGCCGTCCGTGGTGAAAAACCAGTCGCAGTTGCGGGTGCCGCCCACGCCTTGCACGATCTTGCCGTCGGCGAAAGGAAATTGCAGGCCCGAATGCAGGATGGCGCTGCTCTTGCCGGCGGCCGGATTGCCGATGATCATGTACCACGGCAGTTCGTACAGGGCGGCGGCGCCCGCCTTGATGCCCAGCTTGGACGTCTTGATGGTCTCGATGGCTTCCAGCATGCCCTTGCGCATGGCGTCGAGCTCGCCCTGCTGCGCCTGGCCTGCCGTCGTTGCCGAGGCCGCCTGTGCGGCGGCGATTTCGGCCTCGTTGAGGATGGCTTGCCCCAGCGCCTGCGCATCGCGCCGGGCGCGGCGGCGGCGCCACAGCCACAGGCCCAGCCAGATCAGGAAGGCCAGCAGCAGCAAGGCCAGCGCCCACACGAGGGCCACTTCCAGCGCCTCGGCGCCCAGGTAGAGGAAGACGGCCAGCGCCGCGAAACCGAGGATGGTCAGATTGCGGCTGTCGGTCAGGAAATGCCAGATTCGTCGCAGCATGATGGGCCCAGAGTGAGGTCGCACGGCAGGAATGGCGCCGCCGCTCAGCAAGGCGGACGCAGCCCATCCTGACAGCAATCGCGCCAGGCTTTGTTGACATATGACAAGTGTTGCATGGCCATCGCCCGCACCTGGCCGCTCGTCATTGACGCTACGCAAGCATGCTTGCGCCTGTGAAAAATTTGCGCACGCACGGCGCTAGAATGGCGGCGCGGCCTATTTTCCCAGGACGCGGGGCTGGGGCAATTCCGTGTGGCCGAAATCCATCATGGTCCAGCGTCCGCCCCAGCGCAGGCCCACCGATTCCGCCGTCACGCCATATAAACGGTAGCCGCGCATGGCCCAGGCATTTTTTTCAGAAATGATGAGCTTTCCTTCATGCATGAACGCGCAATCGGCGGCCAGGCCGTACTGGTGATAGCTTTGAAACGCCCTGGCGTTCGTCACGTTGGGGCCGGCTGCCGCCAGCTGGTCCTGGCGCGCCGGACTGCGGTAGCCTTCCAGCAAGACCATGTCATAGCCATGCACGTCCTTCATGATCTTGAAGACCAGCAGCAAACGCTGCGCGAAATCGTGGTCGAGCAATTGCCAGTTGCGGCTGGCGCCGCCCAACAGCGGACGCAGCTGCGTCACCTCGGCCGTGGAAAACAGCAGCGGAGGCAGGGTGGGCGGCGGCACCAGTTGCTCGCCCTTGAGCAAGTCGCTGACCTGGTCATTGACGACATAGTGCCGGTCGGCATAGCCACGCAGGGCAATGCGGTCGCTGGACAGCCAGGCCAGCAGCGGCGGCACGACGATCAGCACGCCGCCCGCCAGCGACAGCCAGCGGTGGCGCAGCAGCAGGCGCCAGCCGCGCGCGATGCCAAAGCCCGTGTGCCGCTGCCAGCGCTGCCATTGCGCGCCGCCGCCCCCCTTCAGGTGCCGCGCGCGCCGCTGCACGCGCCAGCCCAGGTTGACGAGCGTATGCAGCAGCATGGCGCGGCCGCCGGGAAACAGCAGCAGCCAGCCGGCGAAACAGGCCAGCAGGAAATACATCAGGACCAGGGCGACGAACATGGGGCGCTCCATGACAGGGACAGGCGTGGGCCGGACAGCAATTTCCCGGCGGTATCGCTAGATCGTATGCGCCCGCGGCCCGCATGTGCGCGGTTTACATCAAGTTCCATCCAAGTTCGGAGGTGATATTTTGACTTTACTGAAAAGCGGCGACGGCCATCCGCGCGGCCCGACCCTGCTGGCCGGGGCCGATACGGCCGCCACGCAGGCGGGCGGCAACCGCATCCTGTCCCGGCTCGAACATGGCGGCGCCCCGCCCGCCACGGTCCCGGCCATGCGCTGGCGCCCCGGCCGGCGGCACTGGACGGCCGGCGCCGTCCTGCTGGCGACGCTCACCATTGCCACGCTCGCCTATGAAACGGCCGGCCCGCCCGCGCCGCCAGCGGCAAAGGCGCCAGTCCCGGCAAGCGTGGCCGTGGCCGTGCCCGCCATCGGGCCGCCGGCGCCACAGGCAGTGCCGCGCGCTGCACAGGCCGCCACCATCGTCAATGAGACGGCGCCCGCCGCGCCGCCGGCGCCTGCCGTGGCGAGCGCCGGCGCGCCGCGCAGGACGGCGCCGCCCGAG